>JAVBMR010000006.1:0-99130 GCA_031552235.1 Tidjanibacter sp.
GCCGATGGTACTGCATTCGTGTGGGAGAGTAGGTTGCCGCCTTCTTCAAGGGCCTCATCGAAAGATGGGGCCCTTACTTTTTTGCCAGGCCCCATTACTTTCTCAGCCTGAGCCCATATAAGGCCGTGAGCAATGTCGCTCGCTCGGGGGTCACGGGTTTTTATTTAGGCCCGGCCTCTTCAAGAAATCGGATGACCATTAATTTTTGCGGAATTATCCATTTAAATCTTATTCGGCCGTCGAAGAAGGCCGTCAGGCGCCCCGAGGGGGCAGGGGCGCCTGAACCGCCGCTCGCGGCGGGAGCGGAGAATGCTTGCAGGCGCTGCCACGCAACTGACGCAGGAATGAGCGAAAAGCAAAGCCTGCTTTAGCTCTCCTGAGCGACAAGAAAGAAGACCGAAGGTCAACTATCTGGGGAGGGAAATGAATCGTTTCTTTGATCTGTTAACAAAAGTATGGGAGTTTTAACCTGCCAGCGAAGAAATAGATTATGGCTTCTTAGTCAGGATTGTAAAAATGGCCGGCCCATAACGGGTCGGCCATTACTTTTGGAGTCTACGTAATTTTAAAAATTGAACCCGAAGCGGCAGGCGAAGTAATGCAGCTTGGTTTTGATCATTCCATTAAGATCATTACTGTAGAATTCGAATCCCTGATAGTTGTATGCAAATCCAACGAACATGGTTCGGGTAAGGTTTACACCGCCCTCAGCCTCGTAGCAAAAGCCTACGTTGTTTATGTCTACGTTATATCCGCAACCGGCTTTGAAACCTCCGTAAACAGACATGTCGGGGGTAAAGTTGGGGGATGTTAAACGTATACCGGTCATAAGTTGCGTCGTGGTATTGCCAAAATCGGACGGATCTACGATTGCTTTGAAATTCAAAACATTCCAACTTGCATATTGGGAAAAATTCCGCATGTAACGTATCCCGGTATCGAAAATAAAGCCGTCGTAGTCTTTAATAACTCCTGCGCCGAGATCTAACCCAATATTGCTTTTTTTGAAATCGGCTTTCTCTTGTGCGGATATCGACAGTATTGAAAATGAAATTAAAAGCAGTGTAAATAAAATGCGTTTCATAAGTTTGGTTTGAAAAATTGTCAATTAAATTGTTTAGTTTGGGCACCGCATAGCGGCAGGCACATAAAAAACGTGGGACAATACCTTTATCTGCCTACTGAGGTCTTAGGAAACCCATGCTGCCAAATAAATGAGTAAAGCCCACGTGTGATAACGTGAGCGTTTACGCTTTACTCATGGCAGCTTTGAAAGTTCCTAAGTTTCAGTAAGCCGAGTTAAAGCTAACGCTTTTTATGTATGACGTCCGCGGAAATCTCTCCCGGACGGTTTGGTTAAAATTGGGTAAGGTTTCTGCTATTTATCCATAGGCATGCGGTTTTTGGAGTGTTTAGAACAAATATACAAAAAAACCTTTCAATAACAGTTCCAAGGTCATTTTTTGTCCGGACTTCCCGATATGGGGTTTGTCCTGCATTTCTTCCCCACCCCTTTCAATATATCGTTCAGCATGTCGATCTGGATCTTTTGGATCTCGATAAGCTCCTGTTGCTGGTACATCATAAGGTGGTCGAGTTTCTCGTGCAGCCCCCGCACTTCGATTTCGGATTTGAGGTTTACCATGTAGTCCTCTCGCGAGCGCTCCCTGTCTTTGGCGTCCTGGCGGTTCTGGCTCATCATGATGACAGGCGCCTGCAAGGCGGCCAGGCACGACAAAATGAGGTTCAGGAGGATGAACGGATGAGGATCGAACCCCTTGTTCAGCAGCAGGAACGCATTGATGGTTATCCAGCCCAGGAGAAAGCAGATGAAGATTATTATGAACCGCCAGCTGCCGCCGAAACTCGCGACCTTGTCGGCGACCATGCCCCCGAAAGTGTTTTTGTATATGGTTTCGCTGAGGTTGTCCGAGATTATGGAGTTGCGACTTATCGCGTCGATCACCTGCTTGTCCAGTTTCGACAGGTGTCCGACGGATTTGGCCAAATAACTCGATATGTATTGTTCGCGGTAAGAGCTTAGCTCACTTATGGATATGTATTTGGTGTGGTCGAAATCCGGATGCTCCTTGCGTATCAGTTCCATGATGGTATACCGGATGGATTCGCCGAAAACTTTTTGGGATATGGGATATTTTTTGCCTGAAATATCGCTGATAAATGTTTTATTCATAACTTTAACACTATGGTTTATCCTTGCTCCATTGCAAAATCCAAGCCATCGCGGGGATATCGGGCAATGGATTAAAATATGTGAACGATGAAATACGATAATTCGAGTGTACGGCGGCAGGACCGCCTGTTGGACGAACCGCGGGCGATGGAATTGCTCCGGGAGGGTGAATACGGATTCCTGGCCTTTGCCGGACCGGTAGAACAGGGCGGTTACGGCGTGCCTTTCAGCTATGTGTTTGACGGGGATTGCCTGTGGTTTCACTGTGCTCCCGAGGGGGAGAAACTCAGGAGGATAGGATATTCGGGCAAGGCTTCTTTCTGTATGGTGGGCCGGACGCAGGTGCAGCCGGACAAATTCACGACTCTGTACGAGAGCGTAATGGTTTTCGGAGATATCGAGGTTGTCGAAGATGAAGGCCTTAAACGCGAGGCTTTGGCGCTGTTGGTCGCGAAATATTCGCCGGATTATGCGGAAACGGGGGCGAAATATGCCCGAAATTCGCTTCCCCGGACGGCCGTGCTACGCATGAAGATAGACCGCATCAGCGGGAAAGCCAAGAAAATGGCCGGGCAACCTTTGTAACGGGAGCCTTTTTCGGCGACACCACGACTGCCAGTCAGGCCTTTCGTCGTCCACAGCCCCTCGACCGTTGCCACTATGGGCTTCCGTTGTAATGTGATTCCTCCCCGGCAATGGAAGGCGAGCTTTGCAGAATGCTACTCCTCCGACCAGAATAACGGTCCCAGTTCTTTTACCTGCCGGTGGTTGGTCATGTCGACCTGCACAGGGACTATGGATACGAAATTGTTGGCGAGGGCCCATTCGTCGGTGTCGGTGGCCTCGGGTTCGGTGTTGTAAAAATCGCCGGTAAGCCAGAAATAGTCCTTGCCGCGCGGGTCCTGCCTGCTTACGAACTCCTCGCGCCAAAAGCCATGGTTCTGCCGGCAGACCATGATCCCCTTGATCTCATCCTTGGGTACGGCCGGGATATTAACGTTCAGGCACAGCGGAGCCGCAATATCGCCGTTCATTACCTTGTCGATTATCTGGCGCGCGTAATCTATGGCCGCAGTGAAATCTGCGTCGGCATGGGGATCGAGGAGGGAAAACCCGATGGACGGTACGTTGTAGAAACTCGCTTCTATGGCCGCGCCCATTGTTCCGGAGTAGAGTATGCTGATGGCCGAGTTCGAGCCGTGGTTTATACCGGATATGGTGAGGTCGGGCAGGCGCCCGGCCAGCAGGTGGTCGTAGGCCATTTTGACGCAATCGACAGGCGTGCCGCTGCACGCATATATCTCAAGGCCGGGTTCCTTGCGGACTGGCCGCAGGTAAAGGGGCGAGTACATGGTGATGGCGTGGGCCATGCCCGAGTGGGGTCTTTCGGGGGCGATCACCACGACATGGCCCAGTTCGCGTACCGACTCTATAATGCAGTTCAGCCCTTTGGCGTCGACCCCATCGTCGTTCGTGAGGAATATAAGCGGCGTTTCGTTCTTTGCGTTTTTCATAGATGCAAAGATAATTATTTTATGCGCGTTTTTTTAGTTCTTCTTCGTTACTTTTTGGCGAACAAAAAGTAACCAAAAATTCGCCGCCCGTCACCGTCGCCTAAGTTTCTATCGCAAGCTTCCCTCACTACACGGTAGTTTCGGGTGATCTTGCTTCGAAACTTTTAACGGCTTCGCTGAAGAGGGCGAATTTCATATTTTCTGTTGTTGGATTCCAATATCGAATATCTCGGCTTATTTTAGTCATGCTTGGTGCGGTCACAAAAAACAAGCTGCAACTATGTAAAAAGAGAAAGCCGCCCGATTGGGCGGCTTTCAGTATCTTAGGATAGGTTATCCTTAGAATTTCACGATGAAACCGAGTTCGATACCGCCAGTGAGGTCAGCACCGTCAGCGTTTACGCCAAAGCCAACGCTTGTGCCGTTAACTGAGTCGCCACCGTCGGGTTTAACGCTTGTGAAGTCAGCGTTAAGAGCAGCGAAGTTGAAACGGCTTTCGAGCATTACGTTGCAAGTAAGGTCGAACTGAACAACCGGAACGATGTAAAGACCGAAGTTGTTGAATTTCACGTCTTCGTCTTTGAGATCCAATGATTCATAAGCAAGACCGCCTTCGAATGCGAGAGAGAAGCGGCCGAGCTGCCACGGAGTGTAGCGAGCGAAAGCGCGAGCTGCGAGGCCCTGTGCTTCACCGGTACCGTTCAAACCATGGAAATCAAGGCTAGATACGTCAGAGATAGAAGCGTAGCCGAGCTGAACACCAGCAGCCCAGTTTTCGTTGAAGATGTAACCTACTTTAGGCATAATGCTAAAGTTAGTTGTAGTTTCGTCACCATAAAGGTCACCCGATGTGCTGTTTACACCTACGTTACCCCCAACAAACCACTGTGCGTTTGCGAAAGAAACTGCAGCAACCATCATAGCTGCAGAGAGAAGAATCTTTTTCATAATCATTTACTTGTTTAAGTTAAAAAAAAATTAAGAACTGTCTGTTTTATACCAAGTTACGCCGTATTTAATGCTGTCGGACGGCATATTTGATGGCGCTAAGATATCCTAAAATTTTTAACTAACAAAATATTCCTCGTTTTCCAGGCATTTTTTTATCAACATTTTTTCTTTTCAAAAATATGTCTTACATTTGTTCCCTCGCGTGAAGAACCGCTTGCCAGGACACAGGAGCCGGCAATGTTCAGCGCATAATTCAAACATTTTCAGAAAAATGGACAACTTAATCAAAATCGCGCAGGAGTCGATGTGGACTAAAAAAGAGGTCCCGGCTTTCAAAAGCGGCGATACTATCACGGTATCTTACAAAATCATCGAAGGCAACAAGGAGCGTATCCAGAGCTTCCGCGGCGTCGTGATCCAGATCAAAGGCTCGGGGATGACCAAAATGTTCACGATCCGCAAAATCTCGAACGGCGTAGGCGTGGAGCGCATATTCCCGCTCTACTCTCCGCACATCGATTCTATCGAACTCAACAAATCGGGTGTGGTTCGCAGGAAGAGGATATACTACCTGCGCGACCTTACAGGTAAAAAAGCGCGCATCAAGGAAAAGCGCATGCCTGTTGCGTCGAAAGAATAAGGAATTGTTTTTGCTTCCGGCAATCGGGGCATACCTTATATATAAAGGGGGAACGACGGAGGTCGCTCCCCCTTTTGATTCGGGGCAACGACAAAAAAGCACCGGGGCCAGGCGCGCCCGCCGCGAAAAATTGTAATTATTGAGGAAATTTTATAAGGTTTTAACCATTTTTACGTTCTAAGGTAAATAATGTTGTTGTTTTCCAAATGAATTTTCTTACATTTGAAAGGTTGCATGAGAAACTACTGAAGAAGAACCCAGTTTTAATCCGGAAAACCTGCCGCCATATGCCAAGAACTGAACATGGATCCTGCGTGTCTTTCAGGCCACAGGGAAAATTATGTTGAATTTTTAGGCGGAATTTATTGGATGATGGAAAATTCTGGCTATATTGAAACCAAATAGAACATAGTCGAACATAAAATTGAAACTTATAACCTAAATCTACTACACTGATATGATGCGAAAAACTTTGTGGGCGCTGTCCCTGCTCTTTGTATTGAGCGGGTGCAACGACGACGGTGGCGAAGAAAGCGGCTCAAGGTACGACAGGATGATCAATACTACGTTTAACATCGAGTACAGCCTGAACTACGACCTGCCGTCCATAAATTATCCGACAACCTACAACCAGCAGAGCGAGCCTTTGACGGGGATCCCAGAGATACCCGCAGCGGCCCTCATGAGGTTTACCGTCGAATTCTGGGAAGAAATGCCCAATGACCCGAACAACCCCGAAGCAGGGGTATGGTACAGGTACTATGGTACCAAACCTTATTATACGACATCCCATTATCCTGTCGAAGGGCAGGAAGACAGGTATGTATTTTCCGCCGACGCACGCCTGTCGAGAAGCAAGTTCAAAGTGGTCGTATTGGCGGATTATGTCAGGCGCAGCGGCTATGCCTATTTCAGCCTGGATCCGCAAGTCAGCGGTCTCGCCCCCAACATTTCGCACCTGAGGAGTATATTTGCGGGTACGGCGCAACAGAACACATTGGGATCTGGCACCATTCCGTTGGCATACGAAGCACTCAGCGGCACCAAAGACCTCGACCTTACAGTATATCCCGACCAGCCTAACGTTTTCATGACGTGCGATGTGCCTGTAACACGCGCGTTGGGTAAATTCACGCTGATCGCTACCGATTACGGAGAATATGTGCGCAGCGTTTCCCCCGCGGAATTCGAGGCCACGAAGAAACCTCTTGAGGTAAAAGTGGAATACAATCTCGCGGTTATAACCGATCCGCAAGATCCTGACGATGGCCTTGCCACCAACGGTTTCCGCGGAGTATACGACGCATTGTTGCAGACGTTTACCGGATACGGTCAGGCAGAGATGCAGAAACCGGTACTGGCGATATCTCCCGACGGGGAAGAACTGACCCTTACTTTCGACTATGCCTTTGCGGATCTCGAAAATTCTCCTCTCAAGGACGTTGTGGTAACCATTTACGGCCCGATGGATATCGTGCTTCGCAGAGTCATGATTACCGGACTTCCGTTGGAACGCAATAAGGAAACTTTCTTACGGGCGCCTTTCCTCTTCAAAGTATGGGAAAACGGCAGCGACGACGCTAACCCCGGCATAACCATTATCGATACGTTCGACGATCAGGGTACCCCTGTTGTTGTCCCGTAAATTCACATCCGGGAACGGCAGGCATATATTTAAAGGGCCTTCCGGTTGCCGGTCAAAATTTGGAAAAATAAAAAAATGAAAAAATATAAAAGCATGAAAAAGTTACTTCTTTATGCATTTGCAGCCATCGTGGGTTTCGCATCCTGCTCCAAAGATCCGATAGGCGGTTCGGGGTCGCGCGAAAAAGGGGAAGAGGTTGTGTATGAACTGTCTGTCGGCTCGCTCGACGACTCCCGCTACAATATGACAGTCGGCGGCGTGGGCAACGTAGACCCCGCAACGATCCTGATCCTGTATGTCATGGAGGTATCCACTTTGGACGGACACGTTTACGGCAGGTATCAGCGCTATGTGGATCTTTCCGTAAATTCCGGAACCAATTTCCGCGTCAACCTTATGGCCGACAAATATAAGGTTGCCGTTTGGGCCGGTTTTACGCCTAAAGAAGATGGTGTCGGTGTGCGCGAACCTTCTCCGATAGGCAATGGATATATCGACGCGAATATTGGAACGACTGCTACTGCAGGCAATTATTTCTGGGAGATATCTCCTTCGTTGTCACAGGTAACGATGAGTACTTTTAACTATGACATCAAGGAAGACTGGTTTATCAATGGCGGTCGCCGCATGATGCGCGACGCGTATTGCGGAACCAAATCGATAGACCTTATAAACGGTGTTGTGGCAGGAAACATGCCGCTGAAAAGGCCGCTCGGACGTGTAGCGGTGTATGCCAAAAACATGGACGCCGACAGGCTGGCCGCGGCAGGTTTCGCAGTGCCGGACAGCGTTTCGGTAACCTTCCCCGCCGGAACCGTACCGACACAATATAATGTACTTACACCCGGAACGGTTGCGGGAGTTGTCAATACGGGCGATCTGGTTTACGGCCACAACCTTGACGCGGTAAACCACTCTGTTGCGGAAAGCGCAACGCTTGGAACTTTGACTCTGCCCGACCTCCAACTCATAACTTTCGAGTATCTGTTCCCGACCCCTGGTGCGACCAAAATCTCCGGGATGACGATAAGGTACTTCTCCGAAGGTAATGAAATAACCGGACTGACGAGCGTAGTCCCCGATTTCCCGGTGGTTGCCAACAAGCAGAGCCGCTATGTGTTCGATCCGTTCAGCAGCACCCCCCACCAGTATCTGGCGGTAGTTAAAGACGCGAACGGCAACGTTATTGTTCCGGCCGCAGGTGACGGTACGTTCCTCGATCCGGCAACGGTACTTGCGGAAGCCCTGGCTTTGGTGCCGGCCGGCGGTACTATCAAGTTCTACACAGGCAGCTTCAAGTCTGCAGGCGTGATCATAGACAAAGACATAACGATAGAAGGCGTGGAAGGCGCTGGCAAAACGACGATTTACGGCGAAAGCCCGCTTCTGCGAACAACAGCCGCAGGATTTGGCCAGGCCCCGATATTGTACATCAAGGATGCCGACGTCAATATCAAGAACGTAACGTTCAGCATCAAGAACACCCTGTATCCGCTTGTTGTCGACGGGCTTGTGATCGAAGGAGCCTCGGCGGTTTCACTTGAAAGCGTTGTGTTCGACGGGATCAATAACTTTACCGGCACTACCTACAGGCCGAGCGGAAGCCAGCACGGACGCTGTGTGACAGTGCTTCCGACCAGCACGCTTACGGCAGACAAGTGTACGTTCAAGAAGTACAACAAGAACGCCGTAGACGTATTTGGCGGAGCTGTCGCCAACCTGTCGAACTGTGCGGTTGTCGGCGACAGCTACAATGCGCAGACCGTATATAACGCCACAGCAGGAACCCCGACGGAAAAACTGACTGCCGCCTACGCAGGCCACGCGACTCAGAACGGTTTCGTATTCCGCACAGGCGCTACAGGCTCAGTAACAGGCTGTTCGTTCTCCAATATTACGTACAACCTCGACAAAGGCTTGAGGAAAGCGAAATACGACCAGAGCCGTGCCGTTTACCTCTACGAGCCGGGAACCGAAACCTCGGTAGCTGGCGAAAATGACGAAACCAATATATACACCAACTGCGAACTGAACTGGAGCGCGTGGACCGCTACGCCTGAGAGCAGCGACGCTACGCTTAGCGATATCAAACTGAACGGCGCATCTATTGCCGGTTTCGATCCGCAGGTGTTAGGGTACAATATTAATGTGTCGGACGATGTTGCGACGGCGTTGGTAACTGCCGAAAAGGCTGACTTCTACGCTACGATGACCATCGCCCCTGCAACCTCTACTGCGCTGACATTGGGTGTTATGCAGACATTCACGATAAACACTACCTCGGAAGACGGTTCTTCATCGCTGGAGTATACCGTTAACGTAACCCGCGTGAAGTCGAATGTCGCTACATTGAGTGCACTTACATACTTCAACGGTACGGCAGATGTGGCTGTGCCTGGATTTAGCGCGGATGTGACCGAGTACAGTATCAATGTGCCGTACAACGTGGCGGCGACCCAGATAAAAGCGACGACTACACATGCCGGTGCAGCCAAGGTGATCACCCCGAATGCGTCGACACCGCTTACGGTTGACCAAATGCAGTCTTTCACCGTGGTTGTGACAGCTCAGGACGGAGTGACTGTCAAAACTTATACGGTGAATATAACCCGCCAGCGCTCGGCCGACGTTACACTGAGCTCGCTCAAGATCGACGGAGCTACGGTTACAGGTTTTGTCGCTGGGCAGACAGGAGTGTTGACATACAGCCAAAGCGTTCCATATGCAACTTCGACCGCGACGATAACAGCAACCGCGACCAAAGCCGGCGAGGGAGCGACGGTAGTTGTCAGCCCGGCGGTAGCAACATCGCTTACCGTTGGAGTGGCTAAACCTTTCACAATCACAGTGACCGCCCCCGACCAGACTACAACCGCTGTCTACACAGTGAACGTAACCCGTCAGGCTGCTTCGTCTAACTCGAAATTAAGCGCCCTCAATGTAAACGGGGTTAGTGTTCCGGGCTTTAGCGCAACGCAGTTGGCTTACAACGTCGAACTTCCTTATGCTACCTCTACAGCTACGATAACGGCTACGGCAGAAGATAACCTTCTTGTAAGGTCGGTAACGGTTAGCCCGAATGGATCGACGCCGCTTACCGCAGGTGCGGCAACGCTTTTCACGGTTACCGTGACGGCCCAGGACGGATCGACTACGGCTTACACAGTTAACGTAACCCGTAAGGCGGCTTCGACAAACTCGAAATTGGCTACGCTCAAGGTAAATGGAGTTGATGTTACAGGTTTTAGCGCAACGCAGTTGTCTTATAGCGTAGATCTTCCTTTCGGCACTGAGATGGCTGCGGTAACGGCTACGGCGGAAGACGCTCTTGTAAAATCTGTTGTGATCACTCCGTCTGGTTCTGCGTCGCTTACTGCAGGTGTGGCAGTACCCTTTACGGTGGTAGTGACTGCGGAGGACAACTCGGCATCGACATATACTGTTAATGTAACCCAGTTGGAGGAAGTGATTCCTGAACCATAATTAATTCCTGAACCCAAACGATAAGGCCGCCCGACATGTGTCGGGCGGCCTTATCGTTTTAGGGAGACAACAGGCTTTGTTTGCGAATTTCGGCATCATTTACCCGATTTTGACGTAGAAATATGAGATAAGCATTATACTAAACTACCATGTACTCAAAGTGCATGGTAGTTTAGTTAGAGGAGTAAATTCCTCCCGCCGAGTCGCTTCGCCGCCCCTTGGGGCGGCGAAGAAAAAACAACAGAAAGGCCCGACTTGAAAAATTAGAAATTTATGGAAACTGAAAGTAACCGCAATCAATTGGCGGGTTTTTAACCGTTAGCTGAAACAATAAACGCGGTGCCGGGGAGAAACCCCGGCACCGCGCATTTGGGGCCGAACGCCTTTACTCGTCTTTCTCCTGTTCCGAGTAAGCTTTCAGGAGTTTGTCCTGCACGTCTGCCGGAACCTGCTCGAACGAAGCGAATTTCATCGAATAGGTTGCCCGGCCGCTCGTCAATGAACTGAGCGTGGTCGAATAGCGGTACATCTCGGCGAGGGGTACGCGAGCCACGAGGCGATCGAACCCGGCGTCGGATGTCATGCCCTCGATCATCGCCCTGCGGCTCTGCATGTCGCTCATCACGTCGCCCATTTTGTCCGAAGGCACGAGAACCTCGACAGTATAGATAGGCTCCATAATCTTAGGGCCGGCGTTGCGGAATGCCTCGCGGAACGCGTTGCGGCCAGCCAGTTTGAACGAAATTTCGTTCGAATCAACAGGGTGCATCTTGCCGTCGTAGACCACCACGCGGATATCGCGGGCGTAAGACCCTGTAAGCGGGCCTTCCTCGATCTTCTCCATTATACCTTTCAGGATGGCGGGCAGGAACCGGGCGTCGATGGCGCCGCCGACGATGGCCGAGTAGAATTGCAGCTTGCCGCCCCAATCCAGCTCGATCTCCTCCTTGCCCTTGACGTTCACCACGATATCCTTGCCGTTCACCTTGTATTTCGACGGTTCGGGCATGCCCTCATAGTATGGTTCGATCACGAGGTGCACCTCGCCGAACTGCCCGGCGCCGCCCGATTGTTTCTTGTGGCGGTAGTCCGCGGCCGCTACCTTGGTGATGGTTTCGCGGTAGGAGATGCGCGGAGCGAAAAACTCGACATCGACCTTGTAATTGTTGGCGAGCGTGGTCTTCATAATGTTCAGGTGGTGTTCGCCCTGGCCCTGCACGATGGTCTGCTTCAGCTCCTTGGAGTATTCCACGAGGAACGTTGGATCTTCGAACGCCAGCTTGTTCAGCATTTCGCCGAGTTTCTCCTCGTCGGCCGAGTTCACCGCCCTCACGGCCGCGCGGTAACGCGGGTCGGGGAATGCCATTGGGGCGATCTGTATTATATCGCCCGGGGCGCAAAGCGTATCGTTGGTTTTCGTGCCTTTCAGTTTGACGGTGCAGCCGATGTCGCCGGCGAACATTTCGGTCACTTTCACACGGTTCTTCCCGGCCACGGCGAACAACTGCGCGATCTTTTCCTTGTTCCCCGTGCGGGCGTTGACCACTTCCATGCCCTCGGCCAGCCTGCCTCGGATCACGCGGAAGTAGCTTATCTCGCCTATGTGCTGTTCGACGCTGCTCTTGAAAACGAACGCTGCCGCCGGGCCGTTCTCGTCGGCCGCGATCTCTTTGCCGTCCACGGTTTTGAAGTCAGGCGCTTTCAGCGGGCCTGGCGCCACGTTTATTACAAATTCCATGAGGCGCTTCGTACCGATATCCCGTTTGCCCGAGGTGCAGAACACCGGCATCAGGTCGCGCTTGGCAAGGCCGATCTTCAGTCCGTTGCGCATTTCGTCCTGAGTGAGCATGCCCTTTTCGAAGTAGAGCTCCATAAGGTTTTCGTCGTTCTCGGCGGCGGCTTCGGTGAGGATGTTATTGAGTTCTTTCGCGCGCTCCATTTCCGATTCGGGGATGTCCAGCTCTTCGCGGGTTCCGTTCTCGTCCTTGAATTTGTAGAGTTTCATCATCAGCACGTCGATGAATGCGTTGAAGCCGGGCCCCGGATTGACGGGGTACTGCACGATCACGGGTTTTACGCGCGAAGAGGCGCGTAGCGAGTCTATGGTCATTTCCCAGTTCGCCTTCTCGTGGTCGAGCTGGCTCACGACGGCGATGATGGGTTTTTCGTTGCGGCGGGCGTAGCGTGCCTGAACCTCGCTGCCGGCCTCGAACCCGTTCTGGGCGTTGAAAAGCATCAGACCTACGTCGGCAACCTTGAACGCGGAGAAAAGCCCGCCGCAGAAGTCGTCCGATCCCGGAGTGTCGATGATATTGAGTTTCTTCTCTTTGAATTCCGTGAAAAGGATGGTCGGGTATATCGACCTCTTGTAAAGATGCTCAAGGTCGGTGTTGTCCGAGAGGGTGTTGTCGTTCTCTATGCTACCCCTGCGGTCTATAACCTTACCCTCAAAGGCCATAGCTTCTGCAAGGGTAGTTTTCCCGGAGCCCGGCGCGCCGAGCAGTACGACATTCTTGATGTCGCTTGTCTTATAAGTTTTCATATCAGGAAATAATTTAGTTATTAGGTTTTAGGCATCCTGAAGCCGACTTCCGGCGTCCCTATAAATATAGGGAAATAATAATTAATATCCGATATCTTGCGGGCATTATATTTTTTAATGTAAATTTGGGGCAGTATGCCAAGCCCGAACAAAATGCGTAAACTGATACTATCGCTCGCCGCGGCCGTGCTGCTTGCGGGCTGCGAAAAAGAAAAAATAACCGACAACAACGGCGTAAACAGATGGGTGCACGCGACATTGGAGAGCGAGTACCTGTGGTCGTCCGAGCTGGGGGAGTACTCTCCTTCGAGCCTTGCGCCGGACAAGTACTTCAAAACGGTGCGTTACCGCAGCAACCGCACTGTTGACTATGAGGATGATTATTATGGCGACCGGTTCTCGGCCGTTACACGTAAGGATGCGGGGGCGCGGTCGGCGGAGATGCTGGATGCGGGCGATAATGCCAACGACTTCGGATTCGTGACCATGATGTACACCAGCGAATCTACGGGGGATGTCGTTTACGGCCAGATAATCTATGTGGTCCCAGGTTCTCCGGCGGACAGGGCGGGCATAAAGCGCGGCTATAACTACAACGCCATGGAGGTGGGCCCGGCCGTGTATGAAACACCCCTGTCTGTAAGTGATTTCGCAACGGCGCTGTCGAACCGGACCGTCACATTCCATTTCTTCTATCCCGAATCGAAAGCGGTAAAAATAACCAGGGCGTCTTACGAGGACAACCCCGTGATCTTCGACAGTATCTACGATACCGACCAGGGCAAAACGGCGTATCTTGTCTACAACCACTTTACTTCGGGTGCGAACGACAAATTTAACAACGACCTGAAAAAGGTTTTCGCACGCTTCAAAAGAGAGGGCGTGGAAAACCTGATCCTCGACCTGCGGTACAACGGGGGCGGCGAGCTGAAAGCGGCGGTGCTGCTGGCAAGCCTCATCGCGCGGACAGGCGATTTGGGGAAAACTTTCGCATACCTCGAACGCAACAAGCATAAAGGGCAGAATTTCGACAGGTACGACATGCAGAGATTCTACTCGCTTTCGGCTGTCGGGGCGGAAAACAACCTGAATGTCAGGCAGCTTTACATAATTACGCTCGAATACACGGCGTCGGCCAGCGAGTTGGTGCTGCATTGCCTGAAGCCCTATTTCGGCGACGACCTGAAGCATGTCGGGAAGAAAACATACGGCAAGAACGTCGGGAGCAAAGAGATAACGAACGGGAGTTACGACTGGATAATAAGGCCGATCACGCTGAGGGCATATAATAAGAATGGGGTGTCCGGTTATGAGGAAGGAATTCCGGTCAGTACTTACAGGACCGGAGAGGAAAGTTATGTGTATGGTAACAGCGGTTTGGGATTCAGTTCCTACAGCGTGATAGGGGATTTCGGCGAACTCGAAAACACCCCCGAGATAATGCTTCAGAAAGTCGTTAACCATATAAATACTGGCCTGTGGCCGGTGTCGGTGCGTTCGGCAGACGGTCCTGACGAAAGGGATGCGATTTACAAGAAGTCGGCGCCCGGCATACGGGAGAGGGGGCTTACGGAAGAGGGCGTTACGGTGTTTTAATCCCGAAGGGTTGAATTCCCCGCAGCTTTCTGCGGGGTGGTTTAATTTCCCGGCCTTCGAGCGCCTTGTTGCGAAAACAGAAGCTGCTGCGCCCGGGGTGACACCAAAAGAGAAACCCGAAACACGTCCTAAGGCAGGAATTTTGTAGCTTCAATTAAAGTTGAGTGCATTCAATCACCCTTTAATAATGTATAAGCTATGAAAAACTATTTTGTAACAGAAATCAAGGAAGCGGTAAAAAATTGGTGGGTATCCCTGCTTGTGGGCATTCTCGCCGTCATCGTGGGCATTTGGGCGCTTATGACCCCCTATGCCTCGTTCGCGGCGTTGATCATCCTGTTCGAGGCTGCCCTTATCACTGCCGGTATCCTCGAAATCGTTTTTGCGGTCTCGAACCGTAAAATACTCGTCGGATGGGGCTGGAGCCTCACGGCAGGTATACTTGAGATTTTGCTGGGTATTATGCTGGTAGCGACGCCTATGGTAGAAGTCGGGTTGATACTGGTCTACGTGGTCGGGTTCTGGATTCTGTTCCGCTCGATATGGTCTATCGGGGCGTCTTTCGACCTGCACCAGTTAGGCGTGCGCGGATGGGGATGGCTTCTGGCGCTTAGTATCCTGATGGTTCTGTTCTCGTTCCTGTTCATGCTCAGCCCTGCCTTCGGCGGCATATTCATGGTAATATTTATGGGCATGGCGCTGCTGGTCTACGGTGTTTTCCGTATATGCCTCGCGTTCAGCCTCAAGTCGCTCGGTAAAGAGATAGAAAAGAAATAAGTGTGAATCGCTTTGGCAGCTCGTCCTAAAGGGGTGGGTTGCCGACTTTCGCAGAAAGCTAAGAATCAGGGCCGCGTATTTACGCGGCCCTGATTGGTTCTCTGCCCACCGCCGGCGGAAGACAGCGTAGCAAGGGGTATTTTGCAGGTGAGTTTTTTATTCCTCCATGATATCTTTTAGGATCATCCCGGTAGCCCCGGTGTGCGAGGCGACGTACTCCCCGGCTTTTTGGCCTGCCGACTTCAGCAGGCCGGGGTCGGCGAGCATGTCCGACAGCCATGTGTCGAGCTGGGCGAGGTCGGTGACGCTCGTAGCTGCCCCTTCGGCGATAAGCTCGCGTGCTTCCTTGAATTTTTGGTAATTGGGGCCGAACGCCACCGGAACTCCGTAGACGGTGGCTTCGAGGGTGTTGTGGATGCCCACCCCGAACCCGCCGCCGATGTATGCGACGTCGGCATAGGCGTATATGGAGGATAGTATCCCTATCGTGTCGATTATCAATATCTGCACACCTTCGGGAATTTTGCCGCCGCTGGCCTTGGTGTACCTCGCCACCTTGCCTTCGGGGCAGAGCGACACGAGTTTCGCGATCCTCTCTTCGGCCGTTTCGTGGGGGGCGATGACGAAGCGCATATCAGGATGCCGCTCGGCGAGGGCCAGCAGCAACTCGTCGTCCGGCGGCCATGTGCTTCCGGCGACAAGCGTTTTATGTCCTTCGGCGAACCCGGCCACGAGCGGCACAGGCACGGCGCTCTTGCGCACGTCGGCCACCCGGTCAAAGCGTGTGTCGCCCGAAACGGCCACATTTTCGATCCCGATGCCTGCCAGCAATTCCTTGGAGTTTTCGTCCTGCACGAACAGCTTTTCGAATCCTTGCAGGGCGCGTCGGAATATGCCGCCGTACCATTTGAAAAACACCGAATCGCGGCGGAATATGGCCGAAATGATGAACGTCCGGCATCCGGCTGTCCGCAGGCAGTCGAGGTAATTGAGCCAGAACTCGTATTTGACGAAGATCGCGATCTCCGGTTTTACGGCCTCCACGAACCGCTGGGCGTTGCCGGGCGTGTCGAGCGGCAGGTAGAATATGTAGTCCGCCCCGGGGTAGTTCTTACGGATCTCATACCCGGAGGGCGAGAAGAAAGTCAGCAGGATTTTATATTCCGGGTGGTTCGCTTTGATGGCTTCGATTACCGGGCGGCCCTGCTCGAACTCGCCGAGCGACGCGCAGTGCACCCATACGACCTTGGTGCCGGGGGCTATGGCCTTCCGGATGCGGTCGAATATCCCCTGCCTGCCTGCCACGCCTGCCCGTATTTTGCCGTCGAAAGACACCAGCGCCCTCATCCCGAGCGCCATCAGCCATATGCCTATGTTGTAAAACAGCATAATATATATTTTAAGGTAAATTATTTTTTGCAACCTACCACCTCGCGAACATCGCGCCCGGGACGTACCTTATGTCGTATCCGCTTACCGAATGCTCCACCGATATGAGGTCGAACTGGCTCTCGCCGTCGATGCCGTATGCGGCGATATACTCCTCGGCCGCCTTGGACAGCGAATTGAATTTGGCGGGAGTGATCGCTTCTTCCGGCGTCGTGAGGCCGCCGTGCCTGCGGCACTTCACCTCGACGAAATGTATTACGCCGTCGCGTTGCGCCACTATGTCAAGCTCGTACCTTCCACAGCGCCAGTTGCGGTGGAGTACCGCGAAGCCGTTGTCCGTCAGCCATGCGGCCGCCGCCTCTTCTCCTTTGCCGCCTATTTTCTGGGTAAGGCCCATCTGCCGCAGCCTTATCTTAACTTTGCGATCTCCCGTTCGATAACATCAGGGAAGTGCGCGTATTCGAGCTTGTGGATCTTCGCCGCCAGCGAATCGGGGGTGTCGTCGGCCGAAATTTCGACCTTGAACCGGGCAAGCGCCGCCCCTTCGTCGTAGCGTTCGTTCACGAAGTGGATGGTTATGCCCGATTCCTTCTCCCCGTTGGCGATAACCGCTTCGTGGACATGATGCCCGTACATGCCTTTGCCGCCGTATTTCGGGAGCAGGGCGGGGTGTATGTTCACGATGCGGCCTTCGTAGGCCCTCACGAGGCTGGGCGGCACCAGCGACAGGAACCCGGCGAGGACGATAAAGTCCACTTTCCGGTCTCGCATGAGCCTGAGTACGGCCTCGCCCGAACGGAATTCCGCGCGGGGGAATACTGCGGTTTCAACCCCGAACTTTTCCGCACGCCTCAGCGCCCCGGCATCGGCGTTGTCGGTGACCAGCAGCACCGGACGCGCCAGAGGCGAACCTTCAAAGTGTTGGAATATGTTTTCGGCGTTGGTGCCGGAACCCGATGCGAATACGGCTATGTTTTTCATAATCATCTGTTTGGCAGGTATGGAACGGCGGCAGCGCCGCGAAAACCTTTGTAATGCCAAAAGTAATGGAAAAAAATGTCATTCGCCCATCACGTTGGATATTTTGCCGAATCGAATAAAGTTTTCACTGACCATGGATGTAATATGAGGATAAATTATATCTTTGCAAAGGGAGTTCTGATATTCAGGGAGTTTTCGCTAAAAAAGTTGAAAATCATCCGGGTATGGTCGGAATTGTCAAAAAAGTGTTATTTTTGCACAGAATTCGCTAAAGAAAAAGCAATTTTACAGATAGAAACATTTGTTAAACCTAAATTTTAAAGTTATGTCAGAAGTTTCATCAAAAGTTACCGAGATTGTCGTTGATAAGCTTGGTGTAGATGCGGCAGAAGTTGTTCCTGCAGCCAGTTTCACTAACGACCTCGGCGCTGACTCTCTCGACACCGTCGAACTGATCATGGAATTCGAAAAAGAATTCGGTATCTCTATCCCGGACGAAGACGCTGAAAAAATCGGTACCGTAGGCGACGCTATCTCCTACATCGAAGCTAAGAAATAATTTAAGCCTCTTCGGTTAACGCCGCGCCGGGGATTTTTGTCTAACTCAGAATTTATATTTATGCAACTCAGAAGAGTAGTCGTAACGGGTATCGGAACTATCAACCCATTGGGAAACACGATAGAGGAATACTTTGCAAACCTTGAAAAAGGCGTTAGTGGAGCCGCCCCGATAACACATTTCGACGCATCGCAGTTCAAGACAAAATTCGCGTGCGAGGTAAAAAATTACGATCCCTCGAATTTTTTCGACCGCAAGGAAGGACGCAAATACGACCTTTTCACCCAGTATGCCCTCGTGGCTGCCGATCAGGCAGTTGCCGACTCGGGCCTCGACATTGAAAAGATCGATCTGCAGATGGCCGGCGTGATATGGGCATCGGGTATCGGTGGACTGGAAACATTCTACCAGGAGGTTAAAGGGTTCGTAGAGGGCGACGGAGTTCCCCGCTACAGCCCTTTCTTCATACCCAAAATGATCGCGGACATAGCTGCGGGCTACATCTCGATCAAATATGGCTTCATGGGGCCGAATTATTGTACGGTTTCGGCCTGCGCTTCGAGCAACCACGCCATGATCGACGCGTTCAACCTTATCCGCATGGGCAAGGTCGACGTAATGATCGCGGGAGGTTCCGAAGCTGCTGTGAACCAGCCGGGTGTCGGCGGATTCAACGCCATGCAGGCATTGTCGACACGTAATGACGACCCGAAAACCGCTTCGCGTCCGTTCGATAAGGACCGTGACGGCTTCGTAATAGGCGAAGGTGCCGGAGCGCTCATACTCGAAGAGTACGAACACGCAAAAGCACGCGGAGCAAAGATTTACGCCGAGGTAGCCGGCGGCGGCATGAGTGCCGATGCCTACCACTTCACGGCTCCGCACCCGGAAGGGTTGGGAGCTAAAAAAGCCATGATAGACGCTTTGAAAGACGGCGGGCTTAAACCCGAAGACGTCGATTACGTCAATACTCACGGAACATCTACTCCGGTCGGCGACCCTGCGGAACTCAAAGGGCTGAAGGCTGCTTTCGGCGACCATGTGTACAAGATGAACATCAACTCCACGAAATCGATGACCGGCCACCTTCTCGGTGCGGCGGGAGCGATCGAAGCGCTGGCTTGCATCATGGCTATCACAAAAGGTGTTATAGCGCCGACTATCAATAACTTCGAACTCGATCCGGAGATCGACCCGAAACTTAACCTGACGCTCAATAAAGCCCAAAAACGCGAGGTTAACGTCGCGCTGAGCAACTGCTTCGGGTTTGGCGGCCACAACTCTTCGGTTGTCTTCAAGAAAATCCGCTAAGGACCCGAGGTGCGCATAGCATCCGAGAGGTTAAAGCTGCTTGAGAGACAGAGAGGATATCCCAAATATTAAGATTATGTTCGATTTCCTCGTCAGGCCGTTCCGGAAAAAAACTGACGGCGACGTTCGCTATTGCCGTATCATAAAGGATATTTTCGGGTTCAAACCCGGCAATGTCGAACTCTATAAACTTGCCCTGATCCATAAGTCCGCTTCGGTAACCCTGCCGGACGGCGTTCCGATAAATAACGAACGGCTCGAATTCCTGGGCGACGCGGTGCTTGAATCCATCGTATCGGACTACCTTTTTATCGAATTCCCGCAAAGCGACGAGGGGTTCCTCACGCAGCTCCGATCCAAAATAGTCAGCCGCTCGACGCTCAACGACATGTGCGTCAAGATAGGGCTCTCGGACCATATCATATCGCAGTCGGCGGGGTATGTCCAGAAACATCTCCACGGCGACGCACTGGAAGCCATGATCGGGGCGATATATCTCGATAAAGGTTACGATTTTACGAATAGGCTGATCATCAATGATTTGTTTGAGAAATACCTCGACCTCGAATCGATGACCGCCACCGAAACCGATTACAAAAGCCGCCTGATAGAGTGGTGTCAGAAAAGCCGGCATACGATACATTTCGATACGCGCCACGACAGTGGTTCGTCCTCTCACTCCCCGAAGTTCCGTTCGGTGGCGGTGATAGACAAAATGGAGATGGGGTATGGTTTCGGCTCGACCAAAAAAGAGGCGGAACAGAACGCCGCGTTGTCCGTATCGCAGTTCAATGCGGAAAATATCAGGTCCAACTATCTGGAAATGTTGGATAAAGCTGTCGCGGAACAAAGCAGCGGCAAGGCCGCGGGCCGGAAGCCACAGGCCGCCGAAATTGCCGAAAGCAAGGTCGCAACGGACGGCGCGGCCGAAAACCTGCATGGGGAAACCGGCGACAACGTGAATGGCGAAGCAGCCGAAAACGAGCCGCCCCAGAACGCGCCAAACGTCGCGGACGAAAATACCCGGACAGAAAATCCGCACGGTGATGACAGATAAGGAGGTTCGTGAGAAACTCGTCACGCGGGGGCCGGAGGCGCTGACCGATGCCGAACTGTTGTCGGTCATATTGCAGGACGGGAGCCTGGACGTCGGATCGAGCGTAGGTATTGCCGAAAAAATACTCAAAAACCCGGAACATTCGCTCACAGCGCTCTCGAAGATGGAGATAAAACGCCTGCGCATGGTCGAGGGCATTGGGGTAAAACGTGCCGCGCTGCTTTCGGCATCGCTCGAACTGGGACGCAGGCTGGCCTGTGAAACCCCCGACGCCCCGGTAACGGTACGCACCAACGACGACGTACTCAAGATATTCCGCCCCCAGTTGTCCGGCCTTAACTACGAGGAGTTCTGGGTGTTGTACCTCAGCTCGGCCAACACGATAGTGGACAAGGCAAAGGTCAGCCAGGGGGGCGTTTCGGGTACGCTGGTAGACCACAAACTCATCGTGAAACGGGCTGTCGAACTGCTGGCGAGTTCCGTAATCCTCGTACACAACCACCCCTCGGGCATCGCCCAACCCAGCGAGGACGATAAGTTCCTGACCGACAAGATAGAACTTGCCGCATCGCTGTTCGACATAGCTGTCCTCGACCACCTCATCGTTACCTCGGGCGGATGCTTCAGCTTCCGGAAAGAGGGCTTGATAAAGTAAGCCGGCCGGCATCGATCCATATCACATAATTATTATTACCTTTGCGAATTATTCGGGATATGGATGCCCGTGTGGAAAAAATGTCTGCCGAAAAGGATTATACCAAATATTCGTTCTGGATTACGGTCTTTGTGGTCGTGATGATGCTGGGCCTCAGCTTTATACCGCCTTTCTCCATAGGCGGCATACACTTCAGGCGGACCAACATACTATCCGACCTTATGACTTTCCCTGGCGATTCGGTTGCCGGGTGCGGGTTCGACGACAGTGCCGACCGTTTGTTCCTGGACGAGATGGAACGCCGCGAGGCCGAGTTGCGGGAGGCTAACATGCTTGCCGCGTCACAGGTCCCCGAAGCCTCTGGACCACGGGAGCAATCGTGGGAAATAGGCGGTTTTGAGGCGGCGGATACCCTGCAGGAAGCCGGCCAGCCCATAGTCAACGGCGAAAAAGTAACGGCAATAGAGGATTATTTCTCCGGCGAGGGCGTTTCGATAGGCGATTTCTGCCGCCTGCTCGGCGACGCCACAAAAAAGCGCACCGTCCGCATAGCCTTCCTCGGCGACTCATATATCGAGGGGGATATAATCACGGCGGATGTCCGCGACCAGTTGCAGTCGCTGTATGGTGGCAGCGGCGTTGGTTTCGTGCCGTTCTCAACCCCCCTTGCGCAGAACCGCCCCACCATAAAGCACGCCTATGGCGGCTGGACGAATTACAGCGTCATCAAGAAAAAAACAGTCCCCGAAGAGTTCGCGGACAAGTTCTTTATTTCCGGAACTATCTCTGCGCCTGATTCTTCCGGCGCATGGACGCAGTATGAAATGACTGCCTATCGCAAGCATATAGCCCAAAGCGGGTCGGTGCGCCTGCTATTCGAGAATACGGGTGCGGCCGCGCTGAACCTTACTGTCAACGACTCCATAGAACGCCGGTTCACACCCGATCCGGGCGAACAGGTGCAGCAGATCAGGGTAGGCGGTACGGCGATAAAAAAGGTCAGGGTGGACGTGGAGGATGCGAACGGATTTATAGGCTATGGAGTGGTATTCGACAGCCCCACGGGCATAGGCGTGGATAATTATTCCATACGCAGCAACAGCGGCGCGGCACTTTTCGGAACGAGCGCCAGGATCAACTCGCAGATCGGAAGGATGCTCGGGTACGACCTGATCGTAATGCAGTACGGGCTTAACGCCATGTCGCCGGACGTTACCAATTATACGGCCTACCGCGAAAATATGGTGCGTGTGGTGAATTACATAAAGCGCAGTTTCCCCGGCGCCGCAATACTTCTGCTTGGCGTAGGCGATCGCAGTACCATGGAGAACGGCGAGTTCGTGACCATGCCGGCCGTGTTGTCGATGGTAAAGGAACAGCGGGCCATGGCCAAGGAGTGCGGGGTCGCGTTCTGGGACACGTTCACGGCTATGGGCGGACAAAACAGCATGGCCGATTTTGTGGAGAAAGGGTGGGCCGCCAAGGATTATACCCATTTGAGCTTCGGGGGAGGGAAATATATCGCCAAACAGTTGGTCAACGCTCTGCTGTACGCCAAGCAGCAGGCCGAAGCGGGCGCGGAAGCGCACCACGCGGAGGACAGCGTTGCCGCTTCGGCTTCTGAGCGGGCCCCCATGTCTTACGACCAGGCTTCGGGTGATCTCGCCCCGGAAATTGTGACGGGGAACAGTGCCGCCGAGGCTTTGTCCGAAGAGCAGAGCAACGGAAGCCATGCCGCCCAAGGGGATTCCGCAGGAATATCCAACGAAAACACGAACTGGCATGAGTAAACGGGTTTTGGCATATCTGTTATTGCTGGGGTTTGTCGCCTTGATCGGCATCTCGGCCACAACTTCGGACGGCGCTGACCATGCCGCCGGGACGCTGGTCCCCAACCTGGACTCCGTCAGGCACGCGTATCCCGATGGAAGCCAGGTTAAAATAATTGATGCGGACTCGAACATTATAACCGGCGACATGACGGCGCTCGATGCGTTCATGCAGAAGTTGCTCCGCCTGCGCAGCGGCGCCGACGAGGTGGTTTCGATAGTGCATCTTGGCGATTCGCACGTACAGGCCGGGTTTTGGGACTTCCGGCTTCGCGAATTGTTCCAGGTCGATTTCGGCAATGCCGGCCGGGGGTTGATAGTGCCGCATAAGCTCGCGGGCGGCAACGAACCCAGGGATTATGCCGTCACGACTAAAAATAAGCTTACATACGGCCGTGCCACATCGCGCGGTCTGGTCGAGAAACTCGGTTTCACGGGCGTGGCGGTCGGGATCGAAGATGTCAACCCCGTTGTAGACATATGGTCCAAAACGCCGTTCAACTCGGTCACGGTACTCCACCATGCCAATGCCCCGCACTTCAGCGAGCCGGACTCGCTTTCGATGGGGTTTTACTGTCCGCTCGGCAATTCCGACCGGAGTACGAGGATTGCCCTGAACCGGGACGTGGAAAACCTTACCCTGACCGGGGCGCTGGCCGAGGGCTACAACAACCCCACCGTATACGGGTTCTCGCTTGAAAACGGCCAACCGGGAGTCCTGCTCCATTCGGTGGGCGTGAACAGCGCCGCATTCGAGCATTTCGAACGCGGTACCAATTTCGCCGAGGGCGGCGCAGTGGCGTTGATCCCCGACCTTATAATAATTTCTCTCGGTACGAACAACTGCTTCGGAGGGAACTATAAGAGCGATAATTTCCGCGAGGTGGCCGAGAGGTTCGTGCGCGGGGTGCGGAAGAGCTATCCCGGATCGGCGATCCTGCTGACTACGCCGATGGAAGGGTGCAGCCGCTCGCGGCGTACATACACGGTCAATAAGAATGTCGCAGACGTGGCGCAGGTGCTCGTTTCCATAGCCCGGGATAACGGTATCGCGGTTTGGGACCTCAACGCGGCGGCCGGGGGCAATAATTCGAGTGCCGTCTGGTATGGCCGCAAACTCATGCAGTCCGACAGGCTACACATGACCGAGGAAGGCTATGCTTTGCAGGCCGATATGCTCTACGATGCCCTGATGCGGTCGTACAACGCGTACGTCGGGAGCGAAGACACTGGGTTATAATTTGAAAAGGGACAGAACTGATGGTACAGTGGCCTGACAACATATGGCAAAAATTAGGAGAGGTGCTTGCATACGATCCAAAAGCCCCGTTGATATTCAGCAGCGGGCTTTTCCTGTTCCTTTTCGCGGGCTTCTCGCTGTTCTACGTGATGATGCGCCGGCAGACCATGCTGCGCATAGTCTATGTGACGCTGTTCTCGCTCTATTTCTACTACCTTTCGAGCGGGATATATTTCCTGGCGCTTCTATTTGTGGCCGCGACCGACTACTTCATAGGCCGCGCCCTCGGGCCGGACAGGCCTCGAAATACGCGGAGATGGCTCGTGGCGCTCAGTGTCGTCATAAACATCGGCCTGCTGTGCTATTTCAAGTACACGAATTTCTTCATAGGGCTTGTGAACGACGCCTCGGGGCAGCATATGTTCGATTTCAGGAAAATATTCCTGCCTGTGGGCATATCGTTCTTCGTGTTCCAGTCGATGAGCTACACGATAGACCTTTACCGCCGCCGGTTCGAACCGTTACGTAACTGGCTGGATTATGTGTTCTACCTCTCGTTTTTCCCCCAGCTCGTTGCCGGGCCTATAGTGCGCGCCCGCGACTTTATCCCCCAGATAAGGCAGAACCCTATCGTGGTTACGAGGGAGATGTTCGGGACGGGCATGTTCCTGATAGTGTCCGGGTTGTTCAAGAAGGCGATAATCTCCGATTATATCAGCCTCAACTTCGTCGACCGCATATTCGATAACCCCACGCTTTATTCCGGTTTTGAGAACCTTATGGGGGTTTACGGATACGCAATGCAGATCTACTGCGACTTTTCCGGCTATTCCGACATGGCCATCGGGATCGCCCTGCTGCTTGGATTCCGGTTCCCGAAGAACTTCGATTCGCCGTACAAGTCGGCGACGATCACGGAATTCTGGCGCAGGTGGCATATCTCGCTGTCGAGCTGGCTCAAAGATTACCTTTATATCTCCCTGGGCGGCAACCGCAAAGGACACATTCGCACATATATAAACCTCATGCTTACGATGCTGCTCGGGGGCTTATGGCACGGGGCGTCGATGAAGTTCGTGCTGTGGGGCGGGCTGCACGGCATCTCACTGGCCCTACATAAGCTATCCATGTCGCTATTCCCGAGGGCGTTCAAGCCCGAAGGCGCCGTAATGCCCCGTTGGAGGCGCGTGATAGGCATAATCGGGACATTCCACCTTGTTTGCTTCGGGTGGATATACTTCAGGGCAAAGGATATGGCCACGGCGAAAGGCGTCCTGTCGCAGATATTCTCGGATTTCAATTTCGCGCTGATCCCCAGTGTGGTTTCGGGTTACGCCGCTGTATTCGGGCTGTTGGGCGTGGGATACGCGCTCCATTTCGTTTCGAACCGCACCGAGAACGCCGTCGCCGGGCGTGTCGTGCGCATGCCGCTTTGGGGCTTTGCCGTCATGGCAACCGCAATGATCTGGATCGTGATGCAGATAAAATCGTCGGGCATACAGCCGTTCATCTACTTCCAGTTTTAGCTACCTTCTTCCCCATAAAATAACAGAACCATCCCCCCCTTAGGCTTGTCCTGTCCTTTTCGTCCCGATGCCAGCGGATGTGATGTATTTACCCGTGGACAAATGTCTTCAGGCACACAGAGAGAGCAGGAATGTTAGCTCGTACCGGAGCGTTGGGGAGTGAAATAACCTTGCGCTCTGTCTGTGTCGAGGCAGCGATCGCCCCATCCGGCCCTCTCCACCCTCCGCGCCGGATGGCGTTGGGCTGACGGCTCCTATGGAAGCCGGGAATATGCAACGAGCCTAAGGATAATACTGCGAAATAATATATGCTTATCTGCAATATTGCCCCTATGGTGCAGTCTGCCGCCGGGGGTGGGTGTAAACGAGCCAACGGCGAGTAAAGCAGCCCGCCGCGTGGGGGCGGCGGCAGGCTGCCGGTGTCGCTGATGCGACACCGTAAGATTAATAATGACCTGTTTAAAATTCAGTGGTATTTTTGTGGATAAGCGTTAAATAATAAGCTCCGCGACCCGAGGCCGCGGAGCTTATTATGAATGCTTCGGGGTATTTATTCCGACTTGCTGGCAGCGTAGCTTATCTTCAAGGCATCGGCCTTTCTCAGCTGCTGCTTTATATCGGTAATCATACCCATAGTGGTAAACTTGTCCGCCCTGATGCTGACCGTCATCGATGCGCCCGCTTCACCGAGCTTTTCGCGCTCCGAAGCCACGAAATCGAGTATCTGGGGCAGTTCCTGATAGCTGTCGTTCAACTGTACACGCGGAGCGGTACCGAATTGGGCCCTGAGTTCCGGCGTCGACGGTTCCCCGACGAGTATGTAGCTTACCAACTGTTTCTTTTCCAGTTTCTGCACTTCCGAAGCGGCCGGAAGCGTGAACTTTACCTTAGCGGTCATTTCCCTCATGGTGGTCGACACCATGAAGAAGAAAAGGATCATGAAGATCACGTCAGGCAACGATGCGGTAGAAATCTCTCCGACTTCCTTTCCGCCTTTCTTTTTCATTACAGCCATATCGTTCTCTTATTTTATTACGCGCGGTTCTGCTTCCGATATCGATATGGGAACTGCCAAGGCAATAGCGTCGCGCTGTTCCTGTATCGCAAGGTCGTTGTACGGTTTCTGGAAATATCGCCTTGACGCTTCATCCCTCAGTTCGTTGTAGACCTTCGTAAGCTCGTTCTGCACCGCGATGTAGGTTTCGTAGTTGGTACCCCTGTCGTTCTGCAGCGAGATAACCCCTTTGCTTACCCCGACCTTTCCGAGCAGTTCGATCTCCTTGACCTCAATCTCGGGCAGGTTCTCGTCAAGGGTACGGTTCAGGAGGAATTCCTTCGCCTTAAATCCCAGCTGCGGCAGATCTATTACCTCGTAGTTTGCCATGATTCGATTTTCCCTGTCGACGAAAACGAGGAAAACATTGCGCTGTTTTACCTCCATTTCCTTATTCTGGTCCTCCTGATATGGAGGCAGTACCCTGTTGATACCGAAATCTTTGCTCATGGTAGTGGCAACGAGGAAGAATATGAGCAGCAGGAAGGCGATATCCGCCATCGAACCCGCATTGACCTCTTGTACTTTCCTTTTATTACCAGCCATAGTCTGTTATTTTAAACTATTGCGGATTTCGCCGTAAATGGTTATTGCTATTGTTGCGACCATTGCTATGTAGGTGGTGTAAAGGCTCGCATCCGTTACCCTGAGGCTGAAAGCGTCCGAGAACACTGTTTTGTCCGACAGCGTAATGGGTTCGGCGCTTGAGAAAGCGAACGTTATACCTACGATCACAACGACGATGCCTACTCCGATAAGCGATCTCATGGCCGCTTTCGGGTTTTGGGCGATATTCATGACGGGGAAAACGATGACAGACAGGACAGCCAGTGCCGTAAGGAAATATGTCCAGTACAGTATTATGCTGACCCCCGCATTATCCGGCATTGTGAATACCAATACCGTCAGCAGCAGGCTTATCGCGAGCAGGACGTATATCGTTAACGATAATATTTTTTTCATACCGGCCTATTACTTTTTACTTTTGTTATACTCTGTAAGTATGTCGATGAGCGTGATCGAGCTGTCTTCCATCGCGATAACGAGGCTGTCGATCTTCGAGAGGATGTAGTTATAGAAAAGCTGGAGGATGATAGCGGCGATAAGACCCATAAGGGTTGTAAGAAGGGCCACCTTGATACCACCTGCTACGAGTGTCGGGCTGATGTCGCCTGCCGCCTGGATGGCGTCGAAAGCGAAGATCATACCTACTACCGTACCCATGAACCCGAGCATCGGCGCAACGGCGATGAAGAGGCTGATCCAGGGAAGCCCTGTTTCCATGCGGCCCATCTGTACCGAACCATAGGAAACAACCGATTTTTCAACCGCGTCAAGACCTTCGTTGTAGCGGTCGAGGCCCTGGTAGAAGATGCTTGCCACGGGGCCGCGGGTATTGCGGCATACTTCCTTAGCTGCTTCGAGGCCGCCTTTTTTGATGGCGTCTTCAACCTGGCCAAGGAGTTTCTGCGTATTTGTGGTCGAGAGGTTGAGGTAGATGATCCTTTCGATAGCGATAGCCAGACCGAAGATAAGACACAACAGCGGGAGCATCATCCAGAGTACGTCACCCTCGATAAATTTCTGCTTCAGCATCTGGTGCATCGTATCCCCTTCGATTTGTGTTTCGGGATTCAGCTCTGCGTCTGGTGCGGTGGTTTCCGGGGCTGCCTCTTCGGTAACCGTTTCTTCGGTCACTACCTCTTCGGTTGCTGTTGCGTCAGCTTCCTGTGCGTAAACATTTACAGTTGCGAAGCTAAGGCAGCCGGCTACTGCTAAAAGCATAAAAAGTTTTTTCATGGTTTTCGTTTAGATTAATTAGTACTTATTTTTTGAGTTTTTAAGATGTTTCGTTTTGTTGCGGAGAAAGCGGGATTCGAACCCACGATACCCTTTTGGAGTATACGCACTTTCCAGGCGCGCACCTTCAGCCACTCGGTCATTTCTCCTTCTTATCGCCATAAAGGGCGTTGTTCCCTCCGGTTTTTTGGCGGTCGGCGGTTGCCGCGAACGGCGAATCGCCAAAAAACGTCTGCGAAATATACGAATTTTTTGTATTAATCCACACCCCCGGCATTATTTCAGGGGTTAAAAGTTCGCTTTAAGCGTTCTTTTTTGAGCTTTTTCTTGTTTTCGGCACTAAAAAGGCGGCGGAAACCAGGTTTAAATGGGGGCTATGCCGGACAAACTATTGCGCCTGCCGCCTGTCGCCCTGTCGCCCGGTGGCTTTCATCGGGGAAGCCAGATCACTTTTTTCGTTTCGAAGAAATCGTCTTCGAACAGGCCGCTTATGTCGAATATTTCATGTCTTTTGCCGGCGGCGGCGAGTTCTTCGGTCAGGTCGCCGCCTTTGAGGCACAGCATGCCGTTGGCGAGGCCGCCTTTTTTGCCCGGGGTAAGCTTGTCCCACACCCAACTGACGAGCGCCGAGGTTTCAGCCACCGCCCGGGTAACGGCATAATCGAATTTGCCAGGGACGCTTTCGGCGCGGACGTTGAGCGGCTGTACATTGGTGAGGCCCAGTGTTTTGGCGACCTCGGCGACGACCAGTATCTTTTTGCCTATGGAGTCGGTCAGGACGAACTGCGCGTCTGGGAACATGATCGCCAGCGGGATGCCGGGGAACCCTCCGCCCGTGCCGATATCCATTATCCGCGCACCCTTGCCGAAAGGGCAGGCCTTCGCTATCGCGAGCGAATGGAGTACGTGGCGCGTGTGGAAATGCTCCATGTCCTTGCGCGAGATCACGTTTATTTTAGCGTTCCAGTCTGCGTACAGTGCGCCGAGGGCGGCGAATTGCTCCCGTTGCCGGCCGGTAATGTCCGGAAAATATTGCTCGATTATATCCACGGTGGTTATGGAATTATGTCGGAATTTTCGATAATGTAGCGGCACAGCTGTTCGCGTGCCCTGTGTATCTGGGTCTTCACGGTCCCCAGCGGAAGCCCGAGCTCTTTCGCGATCTCCTCGTATGAATAATCCTTGAAGAAACGCAGCTCGATAAGGCGGCGGTAACGCGGCGTCATCTTCGCCATATACTGGTCGAGTTGGGTGCGCTGCTGGCTGTTTATGTAGCTCTCTTCCGGGGTTGGGGCTTCGGCCGACGGAGTCATTCCCGACCCTCCCGTCAGGCTGTCGATCGAGATATCGTCGCGCCGCTTGCGGGTGTAGTCGATGAATGTGTTGCGGGCTATTGTGTAGACCCACTGGCCAAACGTAAACTTGGGGTTGTAGCTGTCGAGCTTGAGGTAGACCTTCACAAAAGTTTCCTGAAGCAGGTCGTCGGCGTCGTCGCGGCTGCCGGTGCGCTGCACATAGAGCTGGAATATGGACTCCCGGTAGCGTTTGAAAAGGTGCTCGAAAGCCATGTCGTCGCCCCCGAGGCTCATTTCTATAAGCTCCTGGTCGGTCGAAACGATATATTTTTCTATCGCCATACTCCGGGGGCCGGGCGCACCAGCCGGTACAGGTAGTTAGCGATATCGCTCACGGGCGAATAGATGTCGTAGAGCATGAGAGCCCATCCGAGTTTGCGTTCGTTAAGGCGGCGGCGTACGCGCCACATGGCAAACCGCACGATGGCGAGCCTGAGGAGGAACAACCCGGCGGCGGCCATTTGTATCTCGAACGGCATGATGATAATAGCCGTAATGGTCGTTACGAAAAACAGGAGCCGGCTTCCGCTCTCCCATTCGCGGGAATTCTTGGCGTAATCGGGGTAGAAACGGAAAGTCGATGCGTAGAATCTCTGGCGTTCGCGCCACCACGAGAGGTCGCCCTGCGGGATCTGCCTCATTGTGGCGTGGGGATTAAGGACAATGCTCGTGTTTTTCGCCGTGGCTATGCGGCCCATGAACAGGTCGTCCTCGCCCATGTTCATGTTGAGGTGGTCGAAGCCCTTGTGCGAGAAGTAGATATCCCTTGTAAAGCCCAGATTGTGGATGATGCCCCGGAATGGCTTGCCTTTTATCGCCGACGAAAGGTACCGCACCGACATCATGAACCTGCTCGAACGCATCACTTTGTTGGCGAAGCCTTTGCGCTGTTCGATGCCGCAGTAGGCTATCAAAACCTCGCCCGTCGTGAAGCCCCTCGCCATGCATTCGAGCCATTTGTCCGACGCGGGCATGGCGTCGGTGGTGGTCATCACGATATTTTCATACGAGGCCGCCTTGATCCCCACGTTGTAGGCCATTTTGTTGCTTATCGGGAAGCGCCTGTCCTCGTCTATTTTCGTCGCCGTGAGGTTTGGGTAACGGTGTTTGAGTATCTCCAGTTCGTCGAGGAAATCGGCGTCGGCCCCCACGGTCACGAGTACGACTTCGAACCTTCCGAATTTCTGCTTCATCAGCCGCGGAAGCACGTTCTCGACATACCAGCTGTCTTCGCCCATTACCACCACGACCGATATTCCGTCTATCTCCCGCTTCGGCCCGCGGGCCTTGTTGCGAAACTTCGGGATGCCGGAATACCGCCCCAGATAATAGAAAAGCTGCACGGCGAAAAGCCCGAGTACCACAGCCATAAGCAGCAACCCCCACACCCCGTATTGCGCGGCAAGCTTTTCATATGTGTCAAGGATGGTCTGCATCGGCCGTGAGAAAAAAGTTACCCGCAAAGGTAACAACTCCGATTGGAAAACGCTAACGGCCGGTATTATTTTTAACGCTTATCTGCGAAGAATGTCATCTGTCTGGCAGCCTGCCGCCGCCGGAGGGCGTGAACAAGCCTCAGGCGCGTTGAGCAGCCCGCCGCATTGGGGCGGCGGCAGGCTGCCGGTCGCTGTCGCGACACGCCTAACGTTCGTCGGACAGAAATATGTCTCGGCTTATTTTAGTCTCAGTTGGCTGTTACTCGCAAAAACCATAGATTATTTTTCTATCTTTGCGTCCATGGATTTCAGGCTGTTGCACAGGGCGAATGGTAGCGCGGCGCGGGCGGGGGAACTCGCAACGCCGCATGGTGTGGTGCGCACGCCGGTGTTCATGCCGGTGGGGACGGCCGCAACGGTAAAGGGGATATTCCACCGCGACCTGCGCGACGACGCCCGGGCGCAGATAATACTCGCCAACACCTACCACCTGTATTTGAGGCCGGGGACGGAGATTCTCGAAAAGGCCGGAGGCGTGCATAAGTTCTCGGGATGGGACGGGCCGATACTGACCGACAGCGGAGGGTTCCAGGTCTTTTCCCTGGCCGGATGCCGCAAATTAAAGGAGGAAGGATGCAGGTTCAGCTCGCATATCGACGGGAGCAGGCATCTCTTTACGCCTGAGAACGTGATGGATACACAGCGCTCGATAGGTGCCGACATAATGATGGCTTTCGACGAATGCCCTCCCGGCGATGCCCCGAGGGATTACGCCGCGAAATCGCTCGATTTGACGAACCGTTGGCTGGACAGGTGTTTTACGCAGTTCGCGAAGACGCAGCCCAAATACGGTTACGAGCAGTCGCTTTTCCCGATAGTGCAGGGGGTCGTTTACCCCGACCTGCGGGAGAAATCGGCAAGGTTCGTGCAGCAGTTCGATGCCGACGGATATGCGATAGGAGGCTTGGCAGTGGGCGAACCTGCGCCCGTGATGTACGATATGATAGAGGTGGTGAACGCCATACTGCCGCAGGAAAAACCGCGTTATCTGATGGGCGTGGGGACGCCGGTCAACATACTCGAAGCGATAGACCGCGGTGTGGACATGTTCGACTGCGTGATGCCCACGCGCAACGGCCGCAACGGCATGCTGTTCACCTCGGAGGGCATAATAAACATACGCAACGAGAAATGGAAGGACGATTTCTCGCCGCTCGACCCGAACGGCCGCAGTTTTGTGGATACGCATTATACGAAGGCCTACCTGCGCCACCTGGCAATCTCGGGCGAGATGCTGGCCGCGCAGATAGCCTCGCTGCATAACATAGCTTTCTACCTCTGGCTCACCGACGAGGCCGGGCGCAGGATCGCCGACGGCACGTTCGCCGGGTGGAAAGCCGAAATGGTGGAAAAACTGGCAAGACGGTTATAGGGGGCTTTCCCCACTTTTGTTCGGGCAAAAATGGCTCAAAACCCGCCGCCCGAAATCCTCGCCTGAATTCCTTTCGCGAACTTCCCTCGTTACATGGTAACTTCGGGTGGTTTAGCTTCGGAATTCTTCACGGCTCGGATTTTGATGGGCGGATCGGCTCCGCGCTCGGCCGGGTGCAAAAATATTTCCATTTGCCGGGAGGTAAATTTTTTACAGCAATGGTAAAAAGTTACAAGGACAAAAAAAACAGTAAATATCCTAAAACAGGAAAATGAAATTTCCAGGCATAAAAATACTCGACAGGTACATAATCCGAAAGTTCCTCGGGACTTTCGTGTTTGCCATAGCGCTGCTCATAGTGGTCATCATCATATTCGACACCGTAGAGAAGATGGACAAGCTGATCCAGATGCATGCCTCGCCGTACAAGTATTTTAAAGAATACGTGATAAATTTCATCCCCTATTTCATCAACCAGTTCGGGGGGCTGTTCGTGTTCATCGCGGTCATATTCTTTACCTCGAAGCTCGCCTACCAGACCGAGATAATCGCCATGCTTTCGGGCGGGATGAGTTTCAACCGCCTCATGTGGCCCTACTTCGTGTCGGCGTTGATAATTTTCATCGTGTCGATATTCCTGAGCCTGATGGTGATCCCCAAGGCCAACATAAAAAGGATCGCCTTCGAGAATGAGCTGAAAAACAAGTCGGAGCAGTTTGCCGACAACATGTTCATCCAGGAATCGCCGGGGACATACGTCTATATCCGCGGGTTCAACGGGGAGAGGAACATGACGGATTATTTGGCTATCGAGAAGTATGAGGGCAGTACGGTGGTTGCCATACTCGAAACGGGCGACAAGGCGCAGTACGACCCGAAGACCCAGCGCTGGACGTCGGACCGCTACATAACGAGGACCTTCGCCGACAACGTCGAAACATTCGAACAGCACGAACGGCTCGATACGGTGCTGAACATATCCTACGAGGAGCTGGGCGATATGGCAGGGCTTGCCAAAACCCTGAACATCTTCGAACTTAACAGGTTCATAAAAGACCAGAAGGAGAAAGGGTCGGATATGATATCGGTGTTCGAGGTCGAAAGGGCGCAGAGGTTCTCCTATCCGTTCGCCATGTTCATCCTGACGCTTATCGGGGTGTCGCTCTCCTCGCGCAAGGTGCGCGGAGGGACGGGGCTGCATATAGGTATAGGTATCACGCTCTGTTTCTCGTATATATTGATCGCCAAGTTCACGGAGGAGTTTGCCAAAGTGGGGACGATAAACCCGGTGCTCGCCGTGTGGATACCGAATATGATATTCGCGCTTATCGCAATATACCTTTACAGGAAGGCCCCGAAATAGAGGGCTTCGGACAATTTACGCCTACGGATGGTACGCCTCACAGTCATTATCGCCACATACAACAGGTCGGCGTCGCTCGCGCGGACGCTGGACGGGCTGCTGTGCCAGACCCTTCCGAAAGACGAGTGGGAGCTGGTCGTGGTGGACAACAATTCGACCGACGATACCTCCGCGCGAATCGCAGAATATATAAGGGAGAACAGCGCCCTGATAAACGTCCGTACCTTCCTCGAAACCGAGCAGGGCATCTCGCCCGCCCGTAACCGGGGGATGAAAGAGGGGTTCGGGGAGTATTTCGCTTTCCTCGACGACGACGAAGTCCCGGCCCCCGACTGGGCCGAGGTCTATGTGCGGTTTTTCGACTCGCGTCCGGATGTCGCCGAGGCGGGGGGGCGGATGATACCGCTGTATGAATACGAAACCCCGAAATGGTTGTCGAAATACACCGAGGTGCTGCTTTCGGGCCGCATGGACAAAGGCGAAAAAACGCGTCCTTTCCGTAAGGGGGAATATCCGTTCGGAGGGAATATAGCATTCCGGCGCTCGACGATAGAAAAATACGGCATGTTCTCGCCGACGCTCGGGCGCACGGGGAAGAAACTGCTCGGCGGCGAGGAAAAAGACTACGCCTACCGCCTGCAGGCCGCGGGCGAAACCATCTGGTATCTGCCGCAGTCGCGCATAGACCATGTCATTCCCCGGGAGAGGCTCACGCGCGGTTTTGTAGTCAAACTGTCTAAGATGGTCGGGACGAGCGAGCGCCTGAGGTCGTTGAACGTGTCGCGCGGGGCTTATGTCAAAAGGCTTTTTTCGGAGGCGGTAAAGTGGGGCGGAACTTTTGTGCTGGCGCTGGGCTATACCCTTTCGTTCGCGCCTTCAAAAGGGGGCTATCTGTTTATCATGCGCTGGAACATAACCCGCGGATTGCTGGGGTTGGCCTGAAGTTCCCATACAACCTTGAGTACATATTTTTTTTGTCACTTTTTACCATAGGCGGTTGCTGTGGTGACTTCGAAAGAGCGTTATGCTTGTTTCGCGCTGTAACATTCAGGTGCGGATAGGTCCACATGCTATGTTCGGGAGCCTAAAATGCATCGAACTATACACTATATGTTTTTCGGCACGCAGCCAGCGGAGGCTGTGTCGAGCCGCAGGCGAGGAATTTCAGCCCTCCGCGCCGGGTGGCTGCGGGCTGAGAGCCTTGCTATGCAAGGCTGATATATTAGAATAATACAGATTTCTTGCTTTATTTAGCCGTCAATTCCTCTTCTTTTTCCCGTTACTTTTTTTCGGGCATATGACTTTCAGCGCGCCTTTCTCGCATGTTATCTCTACCGGGAAATCAGGGCCGGTCTGGCCGTCTATGTCGGTCAGTTCCTGTGTGGCGCACTCCGCCCTAAGTTTCGTACAACGGATATGTTCCATGCCCGCCGGGTATTTCTTCGGCTTGCGCGGGAGGGTCACATAATGCAGTACGGTCTGTATGTTCTCTATGGGGTTGTCGCCTTTGAGGATCAGGATGTCGAGCATCCCGTCGTCGACCTCGGAAAGGTAGGCCAGGCGCAGTTTGCCTGCCGTTTTGCCGTTGAAAACGAAGAATATGACCGAAGGGCCTTCGTAGTTTCCTCCGTCCGACTCTATCTTGATATGCAGTTTGCGGAAACGCACCAGATCGCCCACGCCCGTGGCGTAATAGGCCAGCTTGCCGAACGTGTTTTTCAGGATGGTCGGCGTCTTTTGCGAGATGTCGCTGAACAGGCCGCAACTGAAAACGTTGGCGAACCACTGCCCGTTGACCTTGCCCAGGTCTACATCGCGTGCCTCCCCGTCGAGTACCTCTTCGCACGCCTTCACGATATCCGACGGCATGCCGAGTACGTTGGCGAAATCGTTGGCCGTCCCGGAAGGCAGGAACGCCATCGGGGTCTCTATCCCGTTCGCTTTCACTAGGTTCACGAGGTAGTTCACCGTGCCGTCGCCGCCCGCAACCAGAATGTGGTCGTAGTCGCCTTTCAACTCACTCGCTATCTCGCCGTCGCTCAGTTTGAAATCGAGGCGCAGCGGGACGATGGTGTAGCCCCGCGACTGGTACAGCCCGATTATCTCGTCGAGCCGGTTCGTTACCGTGTTTTCCCCCGATTTGGGGTTGTATATGAACCTTACTTTTTTCATCGCCTTTTTGATTGCTTATTATTAAGTTGTCGCCGCCGCTCCACGCCTTAAAAGTTCCGGTGCGGCTTGTAGTCCATGCTCTGTCCGGATGCCGGCCGGCACTTAATTGTTTATTATCCTGTCTTTGAGGTTGTCGGTGGCGTATGTCACGAAGCCGTCTTCCCCGCCGTCGTATACCAGGTATGCCATCCACTCCGGGTGCTGTCCGAGAAGCCAGACCGCCCGGTCTACCCCCACGATCATAAGCATCGTGGCCACGGCGTCCGCTTCGGCGCAGGTTTCCGCTATGACAGTCGCCGAAAGCACATCGCTGTGTCCGCTTTGCCCCGTCTTCGCGTTGACGATGTGCGTGACTTTGCGCCCCGAATCGTCGATGTAGAACTGGCGGTAGTTGCCCGAGGTGGCAAGCCCCATGCCGCTCAGGCTGAGCGCCCCCTGCCGGTAGGCCCCCGGTTCGAGATTTCCTTCGATGGGGCTGTCTATCGCCACTATCCAGTCGCCGCCGCGCGAACTTTTGCCGCGACAGTATATCTCGCCGCCGATCTCAACCATGTAGTTCTTGATGCCGCGGCTTTCCAGCATCTCACCCATAAGGTCGCATGTATAACCTTTCGCCACGGAGTTGAGGTCGATCTGCATGGCGGGATCGGCCTTCACGAGGCGGCCGTCGCGCACCTCTATCTTCTCGTAGCCGACATATTGCAGGAGCGAGTCGATATTAGGGTTTTCCACTATCTCGCCGCCCGAATACCCGAGGGCCTGCGTGACCGGCTTGATGGTGATGTCGTACATGCCGCCGCTGATTTCGCTTATCTCCCGCGCTACCGATATGCAGTGCGCGATGAAACGGTCTACGCTGTCGGTCTGGTTGGCGTTGACCCTGCTGACCAACGACGAGGGGTTGTATACGGACATGGACATGTCGGCCGTCCCGAAAACCGAGTCGATGTCGTGCCGGAGTCCGGCGGTGTCGCGCGCCTGCAGTACGAAATGGTATGTCGTCCCCAGGGCGAACCCTTCCAGTTTTATATATTCGGCTTTTTGCTGCCCGCAGCCGGCCAGCAGCGCGGCGATCGCGATCGCCGGGAATAGTTTTTTCATGGATTTTTCGTTAGCTGAATGCAAATATATGAAATTATCGGCGATGCGTCCCGGTGCTCAAAAAAAATGCTAATATGTTGGGTTATAACGAAAAATGAATTACATTTGCGCACGCTTTGGCATCATCCGGTAAGGAGGATCTGTCGTAAAGTGGAACCATAACAATAAGATTATGAATTATTTAAGTGCTGAAAAGAAGCAGGAAATCTTCGGTCAGTACGGGAAGTCGAAAGCCGACACGGGTTCTCCCGAGGGCCAGGTCGCGCTCTTCACCTACCGTATTGCCCACCTTACGGAACACCTCAAATCCAACAAACACGACTACGGAACACAGCGTTCGCTTCTGCGCCTCGTTGGTAAACGCCGTAAGATGTTGGACTATCTGAAACAGGTAGACATCGAAAGGTACAGGGCTATCGTCAAAGAGCTCGGCCTCAGGCGATAAAACTACGGTTACCGTAAAACGGAGTAAAGGCAATTTCTCACGTAGGATTGCCTTTGCTTTTTAAGGATCACGGAAGCCGGACTTGGACGAAACACAAGACGTTAAAGAAGATAAAATTATGATGTACAACGAACCGAGCCTGTAGTACAGGCGAGTTCACCGACGAAGTCCCGCAGTCGCCGAAGGCGGTGCGGAAACAGACGAGAAGGTAATCAAAAGAGGTTCGGGCAACACCTTAGACACTTACAGGTTAAAAAGACGATAAAATGATGTACAACGAATCAGTGAAGACGATAACCCTCGCGGACGGCCGCGAGATATCGATCTCGACCGGCAAGCTCGCCAAGCAGGCGGACGGTGCCGTTGTGGTGAAAATGGGAGATACGATGCTCCTCGCGACGGTTGTCGCAGCGAAAGACGCCAAAGAGGACGTGGATTTCATGCCCCTTTCGGTGGATTACAAAGAAAAATACGCAGCCGCAGGCCGCTATCCGGGTGGGTTCCTCAAGAGGGAAGCGCGCCCGAACGACAGCGAGATCCTCGTGGCACGACTCATAGACAGGGCGCTCCGCCCGCTCTTCCCGGCGGATTTCCACGCGGAAGTTTTCGTTAACGTTACGCTCATTTCGGCTGACAGGGACATCCAGCCCGACGCCCTCGCAGGCCTCGCGGCTTCGGCGGCGCTCGCAGTATCGGACATCCCTTTCGCAGGCCCGGTTTCGGAAGTAAGGGTAGCCCGCATAGGCGGCCAGTTCGTTATCAACCCGAGCTATTCGCAGATGAAAGAGGCGGACCTCGACATGATCGTGGCCGCAACTTACGACAATATCATGATGGTCGAAGGCGAAATGCTCGAAGTTTCGGAAGCCGAAATGCTCGAAGCCATCAAATTCGCTCACGAAGAGATCAAAAAGCAGTGCCAGGCCCAGATAGAGCTCAGCAAAGCGCTCGGCAAGGATGTTAAGCGCGAATACTGCCACGAAAAGAAAGACGAAGAACTCCGCGAGCGGATCATCAAAGCGACTTACGACAAGGTTTACGAAGTCGCCAAGAGCATGAGCGCCAAGCACGAACGCTCGGACAAGTTCGACGCTATCGAAGCTGAATTCATGGCCTCTATGGACGAAGCGGAACTCGCAGAAAAGAAATCGCTCGTTAAACGCTACTTCCACGACGACGTGCTGAAGAAAGCGATGCGCGCGATGATCCTCGACGAAGGCGTGCGCCTCGACGGCCGCAAGACCGACCAGATCCGCCCGATATGGTGCGAAACCGGCTATCTGCCCGCGGCACACGGTTCGGCAATCTTCACGAGGGGTGAAACACAGTCGCTTACGAGCGTGACCCTCGGAACGAAGATGGACGAGAAGATGAAAGACGAAGTTCTGGTTCAGGGTAGCGAGCAGTTCGTGCTCCACTACAACTTCCCGCCGTTTTCGACAGGCGAGGCCAAGGCTTCGCGCGGAACCTCGCGCCGCGAAATCGGCCACGGCAACCTCGCTTGGAGGGCGCTCAAACCGATGGTGCCGCTCGGAACGGACAACCCCTACGCGGTGCGCGTGGTGTCGGATATCCTCGAATCGAACGGTTCGTCGTCGATGGCTACGGTTTGCGCCGGTACCCTCGCGCTCATGGACTGCGGTATCAAGATGAGGAAACACGTTTCGGGTATCGCGATGGGCCTTATCACCGAAGGCAACAAGTTCGCCGTCCTTTCGGATATCCTCGGCGACGAAGACCACCTCGGCGATATGGACTTCAAGGTAACGGGTACCGCCGACGGTATAACAGCTACCCAGATGGACATCAAGGTAGACGGGCTTCCCTATGAAGTACTCGCGCAGGCGCTCGAACAGGCACGCCAGGGCCGCCTCCACATACTCAATATCCTCAAGGAAACCATAGCAGAACCGCGCGAAGACTTCCGTCCGTTCGTCCCGCGCATCGTTCAGATCATCATCCCGAGCGAATTCATCGGTGCCGTTATCGGCCCGGGCGGCAAGATCATCCAGGATATCCAGAAAACATCTGGCGCTACCATCACGATCACGGAAGACACTGAAAAACAGATCGGTATCGTGGACATCTTCTCGAACGACCAGAACGCCCTCGATATCGCACGCGGTCGCGTGAACGCGATCGTTGCGGTGCCGGAAGTAGGCGAAGTGTATAAAGGCAAGGTTAAAACGATAGTGCCTTTCGGTGCGTTCGTGGAGATCCTGCCGGGCAAGGACGCCCTTCTCCATATCTCGGAAGTAGGCCACCAGCGCTATGAAACGATGGAAGCCACAGGCCTCAAAGAAGGCGACGAGATCGAGGTGAAGCTCATAGGCGTAGACCCGAAAACAAATAAACTGAAACTCTCCCGCAAGGTGCTTCTGACCAAACCGGAAGGGGACAAAAAATAAACACACCGCGCCGGAAGCGCCGCACCGGATATTTTCAGGGCAGGGGAAACGGTAGTTTCCCTTTGTTCCTGAGGATGATAAGCATGGCTTCCGGTGCCGCCGCAAGTCCCGGGACCGGTGGTGGTTATGGTTTTTTTACGCGAAAATCGATGAATTTTCACCGTGGCGGATCGCGAAAAATCAAAACCGGTATAATTTTTGAACGGCGTATCGAGGGGAATACGGTGTCTTTATTTGAAAAACAACCCCTGTGCATTTAAATAAATAGATGTCAAGGCATTTATTAATAAGATTTATTCATATATTTGTCTCGGCGTAAATTATTTATTGCGCGAACCAACCGAAAAAGATTGAAAACTAATATTAATTTAAATTAACAGTCTGATTATGAAAAAATTCTTAAAGGTAAGTTTGCTCCTTACCGCGATGACCGTCGTGCTGGCAGGTTGTAGCTGCTACAACAAAATGGCTAAACAGATTAGCAACGTGAAAATGTCTGCGACTCCCGAAATCCTTATCCTTAAGGGTAATACGGTCACTGCAGATGTCAAGGTAGACTTCCCGGCCGGCTTCATGAACAAAAAAGCCATCGTGAAAGTAACTCCCGTCCTCGTATTCAAAGGCGGCGAGATCGCAGGTACACCCAAGTTCCTCCAGGGCTCTGCTGTGAAAGACAATTACCAGGTGCTTTCGAACAAGGGCGGTTCTTACACGCAGACCGTAACTTTCCCGTATGACAGCCGTGCGGCCATCTCGACCCTCGAACTCCGCTTCGAAGTGAAATGCTGCCCCACCGCTGACTTCCTGACTTTTGCATCTGTGCCTGTTGCCCAGGGTGTTAGCAACGTACTCGGCCTTCTCGACGAAACCGACAACGCTGCCCTTATGCCCGACAAATTCAAAAGGGTGACTACAATCCAGCAGGATGCGAACATCATGTACCAGATCAACAGCGCTGTTGTAGGCCCGAAAGCCCTCAGCTCCGACCAGATCAAACTCCTCGAAAATTTCGTTCGCGACAACCAGAACAAAGACCGCGTATCGCTCGGCAATGTTCAGTCTAAAGGTTACGCTTCGCCCGACGGTCCCACCGACCTCAACGACAAGCTCTCGAAAAACCGTAGCAACACCGGTAAAGACGCTGTCAGCAAACAGATGAAAGACGTGAAAGTGGGTTATGACGTTGCCGCTTACGGCGAAGACTGGGATGGTTTCAAAGCCCTCGTAGAAGCTTCGAACATCCAGGACAAAGACCTCATCCTCCAGGTGTTGAGCCTTTCTTCTTCTCCCGTACAGAGGGAACAGGAAATCAAGAACATGTCCGCTGTTTTCGAAGTACTGAAAAAAGACATCCTTCCGCAGCTCCGCCGCACGAAAGTCGTAGCTTCTGCCGACATTCAGGGCAAAACCGACGCTGAACTCCGCGCCGCTGCCAAGGAAAACATCAGCTCGCTCAACGTAGAAGAAATGCTTTACGCCGCAACTCTCTTCAACGACAACGCTACCAAAGCTGCGATCTACAAAGCCGCCGCTGAAAAATACAACGACGCACGCGCTTACAACAACCTCGGTATCGTGCTTATGAGCGAAGGCAAAATCAGCCAGGCTAAGAGCGCATTCCAGCAGGCTGCCAAACTCAGCAACGACCCGGCTATCAGCAACAACCTCGGTCTGGTTGCACTTGCAGAAGGCAACGCCGCTGAAGCTAAGAAATACCTCCAGCCGCTCAACACTCCTGAAGCTAACGCCAACAAAGCTCTCGTAGACATTCTCGAAGGCAAAACCAACACGACTGCAGGCCTCCAGGGTTACAACCTTGCCGTAGCACAGCTTGCAAACGGTAACGTAGCTGCTGCTAAAGCCGCTCTTGGAAACGAATCTTCTGCAGACGCAGACTACCTCCGTGGTATCATCTCGATGAGGGAAGGCGATTCTAACGCTGCCCTGCGCAACCTCAAGAGCGCGGTTAGCAAAGACAAGAGCCTTGCTGCAAGGGCTAAGAACGATATCGAGTTCGCGAAACTTTTCGGTAACAGCGAATTCCAGGCCCTCTAACATACCAGAGGCCACGACAAAGGAAGGCTCCCATTACGGGGGCCTTCTTTTTGTTGATTTGGACGCACGGGTAATATTTGGATTAGGCCATACCTTATAATAAAACGTTTATTCGCAAAAATCCCCCTACCTTTAAATAAGTAATTATTAATCTTCAGGTGTCGCATCGCGACACCTGAAGCCTGCCGCCGCCCCACGCGATGGGCTGGTCGCTACGGCGACTCCGATAGAGCGGGAACGTCGATGTACACCCGAGGCATTATAATGCGAAACTGCACCCGTCGCCGACGGCAGACTGCACCGCACGGGTAATATTGCGGATAAGCGTTTATAATAAATATAGTGCAAGCCGGGAGGCGAGATCGAACTTGTTCGAATCTTGTGTGAGGCGCAGCCTGTATTATGCAAAAAATCGTTATCTTGCGGTGTTAATTCAAAGACGATGGAATACGCTGAGATTCTGAATAATTATGGGCCGGCGCCAGGCAAGGGCGAGATTGCAGCCGTGCTCGCCAAGGCGCGGGAGCTTGTCGGTAAAAACATGTCGCCGAACGCGCTGAAGCGTTGTTACGCATGCATAGACCTCACGTCGCTGAACCCTTCGGACTCGCAGGAGTCGATAACGGCCCTGACCCAAAAGGTCACAGGCCAGCGCTCGGAGTTCCCTGATGTCCCCGACGTAGCTTCGGTGTGCGTCTATCCATCGTTCATCGAAACCGTCGGCGTTGGCCTCGGGGATTCGGATATACGCATAACCAGTGTCGCGGGAGGCTTTCCTTCCGCCCAGACATTCCTCGAAGTGAAAATGCTCGAAGCCTCGATGGCCGTGGAGAACGGCGCCGACGAGGTGGATATCGTCATGAACGTCGGGGAGGTGCTGTCGGGCGAATTCGACAAGGCCGGCAGTGAGATAGAGATCATACGCGAGGAAGTGGGCGAGGAAACGGTACTCAAGGTCATTATCGAGTCGGGGGTACTCGGGCAGCCGGACACGATAAGGAAGGCCGCGTTGGCGGCTATGGCGGCCGGGGCCGATTTCGTGAAGACCTCGACCGGCAAAGAGCCGGCCGCCGCGACCCCCGAAGCCGCCGCGGTTATCTGTGGCGCTATATTTGATTATTATAAGAAAACCGGCTACAAGGTCGGGTTCAAAGCCGCGGGCGGCATCCGCAATGCCGAAGACGCGGCATTATATTACAGCATAGTGGAAACCGTGTTGGGCGAGGAATGGCTCGACCCGTCGCTTTTCCGCATAGGTGCCAGCTCGGCTACTAACAGCCTGCTGTCGGCCATCGCGGGGACAGAGGTAAAATATTATTAGAAACCTGCGCAGGATGAAAATAGGGACGGATAAAACGGACAAACTGAGGGAACTGATCGACTCGGGGCCCCGCCGCATAGTGATCGTTACGCACACCAACCCCGACGGCGACGCCATAGGGTCTTCTCTCGCATGGGCCGAACTGCTTGAGGGTAAAGGGCATGATGTGACGTGCGTAGTCCCGAACCGTTACCCGAGTTTCCTGGAGTGGATGCCCGGGATCGACCAGCTGAAGGTGTTCAAATTCGACGAAGACGGCTCGATAGCCAAAACGATAAGCGAAGCCGAGATAATCTTCTGCCTCGACTTCAACCAGATCACGCGCCTCGAACGCCTGTCCGACGCCATAACCGGGAACGGAACGGCCAAGATCGTCCTGATGGACCACCACCTGAACCCTTCCGCCGGCTTCGACCTCATGTTTTCGTATCCGGACAGCTCGTCGACCTCGTTCCTTATATACGAGCTTGTAGAACAGCTTGAAGGTACGGACGCGATAACCAAGCGGATGGGCGAAAACCTCTATGTGGGGATGATGACCGATACGGGCAATTTCGCGTTCAGCAACCTCACGCCCGAGCTTTTCCGCGCCGTAGCGCTGCTGGTCGAGAAGGGGGTAAATGTGGCGCAGATACATTCCGATGTCTACAACAGCTTCACGGAGGACAGGCTGCGGCTTTTGGGGTTCGCGCTCAATAAGATGGAAACTTTCCGCGCCGGCAATGTGGGTGTTGCTTATATCGGGCTTAAAGAGAACGAGTTGCGAAAATTCAACTTCCAGCCCGGCGACAGCGAGGGATTCGTCAATTTCCCGCTTACGGTGCAGACGTTGCAGGTTTCCGCATCGTTCATCGAAACCCGGAAATTCATCCGTATCTCCCTGCGCTCGAAAGGCGATGTCGATGTCAACATATTCGCCAACAGATACTTCGAGGGCGGAGGGCATAAGAACGCGTCCGGCGGCAAGTCGTTCGTGTCGATGGCCGAAACGATAGCGCATTTCAGGCGTTCGGCGCTGGAATATTTCGGAGAACCGAAGGCGGACGATACCGTAGAAACATTCGAACCATAAAAAATAATGTATATGTTCGATTCAGATAAACCGGTTTTTATTGCCGGCCCGTGCGTGATCGAAAGCGCGGAGCTGCTCGATGAAGCGGCCCGCGAACTCGTGCGCCTGCGGGAAAAGCTGGGGATACAGATAATATTCAAGGCGTCGTTCGACAAGGCTAACCGCACCTCGCTGTGCTCGTTCAGGGGGCCGGGGCTTGAGAAGGGCATGCAAATGCTGGCCGACGTTGGCGCCAAATACGGCCTGCCGCTAACGACCGACATACACGAAAGCATACAGGCCGCGCCCGTGGGCGAGGTGGTCGACGTAATCCAGATACCGGCGTTCCTCTGCCGCCAGACCGACCTTCTGGTCGCGGCCGCGAATACGGGCAAGGTGGTGAATATCAAGAAAGCGCAGTTCCTTTCGGGCGAGGACATGAGGTATCCGGCCGGGAAGGTCATGGACAGCGGCAACCAGAACGTGTGGCTTACCGAGCGGGGCAACAGCTTCGGATACAATAACCTGGTGGTCGATTTCCGGAATATCCCGGATATGAAAAAGATCGTTCCGCGCGTTATTATGGACTGCACGCATTCGGTGCAGCGGCCGGGGGCGGCCGGGGGCAAAACCGGCGGCAACCGCGAATTCGTCCCGTCGATGGCGCTGGCGGCCAAGGCATTCGGGGCAAACGGCTACTTCTTCGAAGTACACCCCGACCCGGACAAAGGCATGAGCGACGCGGCCAACATGTTGGCGCTCGCAGACCTTGAAAACGTTATAACGTCCTTGTTATGAGTTCGATAATAGAGAGTGCGAAACTTACGTTCCGCATGGAGTCGCAGGCGATAGCCGACCTTGAAGGGCAGCTTACCCCCGATTTCGAGAAGGCTGTTCGTGCCGTGATAAAATGCACCGGGAAACTCGTTGTGACCGGCATGGGCAAAAGCGGGCTGATAGGCCGCAAGATCGCCGCAACCCTCGCCAGCACCGGTACGCCCTCGTTCTACCTGCACCCAGCCGACGCCTACCACGGCGACCTGGGGATGATCTCGAAGGGCGACGTCATACTCGGCATATCCAATTCCGGCCAGACAGACGAGATACTGCGCCTCATTCCGTTCCTTCAGGAGAATGGCAACGTGCTGATAGCCATGACGGGAAACCCCGATTCGTCGCTCGCGCGGCATGCCGATTACCACCTCAACATCGCGGTCAGGGAAGAGGCCTGCCCGATGAGCCTCGCGCCGACCTCGTCAACCACGGCCACGCTGGCCATGGGCGACGCGCTGGCCATAGCGCTGATAAACGAGCGCGGTTTCCGCAAGGAAGATTTTGCCCGGTTCCATCCGGGAGGGACGCTGGGCCGCCGGCTTATTACGCGTGTAGGCGACGTGATGCGTTCGGAAAACCTTGCCATTGCCGCTCCCGAAACCAAACTGAGCGACGTTATAATCGAGATCAGTCGCGCCCGTATGGGGATCGCGGTAATAATGGAGAACGGCCGGATCGCGGGCCTTGTGACCGACGGCGATGTGAGGCGCGCCATGCAGAAATACCGCGACAGCTTCTTCGAGGTTACGGCTGCCGAGGTCATGACCCGGACGCCGAAAACCGTTTCCGCCGACGCCCGAATCACCGAGGTGGAAGAGATAATGAAGAAGTACAAGATACACTCGCTTATCGTGACGGCTGTCGACGGAAGCCTTGCCGGTGTAGTAGAACTGTACGATATGATGCTTTCCGAAACTCAGTCCGAAGGGTAGTGGCCGTCTGCCGCCCGAATACGGTTGGCTGGCAGCTTCGGCTTTCACCGATAGAACGGGAGGGAGTGTCGATGCGCATCCGAAGCGTTGTGCTGAGAAATTACGCCCGTCTCCGACAGCAGACCTCATAGGGCATTTACGTCCGAAAGAGTGTATTCGACATGCGTCCAGTGCTTGCGGTATTCCCCGCAGTTTTTTTTATTGATTGCGATTAATGGTTAAAACCCCGCAATTTGCTCGCGGTTACTTTCAGTCTCTATAAATTTAGTTGGGCCTTTGTCTTTCTGTTGTTTTTTCATCGCCGCCCTCCGCCCCAAAGGGCGGCGATGAGGGTTGCCTTGCAACCCGGAAAGAGGAATTTATTCCTCTCGCCAAATCCATGCACTTTGAGTGCATGGTGGTTTATTTGTTGTTACTTCCGTTACGCTTAAAGCTTGTTCCCGTATGCGAGGTCGCCGGCATCGCCCAGTCCCGGAACGATATACGACTTCACGGTAAGTTCCTGGTCCACCGTCCCGCACCATATGGTGGTTTCTTTTTTAGGCATGTGGCGTGCGGCGTAGTCCAGTCCTTCTTCGCTCGCGATTATCGTCGCGACATGCGTGTGGGCAGGCTTGCCGCCTTTCTCGACCAGTGCTTTATATGTCAGCAGGAGCGACGACCCCGTCGCGAGCATTGGGTCGACGAGTATCAGCGTCTTGCCTTCGAGGTTGCAGCTCGAAACGTATTCGACCTTCACGTTGAACGTCCCGTCTTTGCTGTATTTGCGGAAAGCCGAGATGAAAGCGCTCTGGGCGTTGTCGAAGAACCGCAGAAACCCGTTGTGGAACGGTATGCCAGCCCTCAGGATAGTTGCAATGACTATCTCTTCCTGGGGCAGCATGACTTCGGCTTCCCCAAGCGGGGTTTCGACAACGCTTGAGTTATATGTAAGCACTTTGCTTATCTCGTAAGCCATGATTTCGCCGCAGCGTTCGAGGTTGGTGCGGAAACGCAAAGTGTCGCTCTGCACGTTCACGTTGCGCATCTGGGCGATGAAACTATTGAAGATCGTGTTCTGTTTGTCGAGTATGTTCAGCATATGCTTACAGCGTGTTAGATTGACCTAAAGATACGAAATTACCCTGCAAAAACCTCGTTTTAGTAGAGGAAATTATTAAACGGATACCTCCCGGCATGGATTTCCCTGACCATGGTGTAGAGGTCGCGCCGGAGTTTGTCCACGTTTACCTTCTCCCTGGCCGAGATGAAGATGCAGGGCGTGTCAAGTTTGCCGATCCAGCTCTTCTTGAGTTCTTCGAGCGTCATGTTCTCTTTCGTAGCCGGGGTGAGGTCGTCCTCGTCTTTTTGGACGTGGGTGTAATTATCGATCTTGTTGAAGACCATGAACACGGGTTTGTCGCCCGCGCCGATCTCCTGAAGGGTTTGTTTCACGACGTCGATCTGGTCTTCGAACCCCGGGTGCGATATGTCGACCACATGGAGCAGCAGGTCGGCCTCGCGCACTTCGTCGAGGGTCGATTTGAACGATTCGACAAGCTGGGTCGGCAGCTTGCGGATGAACCCCACGGTGTCGGAGAGCAGGAACGGCAGGTTGTCGAGCACTACCTTGCGCACGGTCGTGTCGAGCGTGGCGAAGAGCTTGTTCTCGGCGAACACCTCGCTTTTGCTGATGAGGTTCATTATGGTCGACTTGCCCACGTTGGTGTAGCCCACGAGCGAAACCCTCACGAGGCTTCCGCGGTTCGAGCGCTGCACAGCCATCTGGCGGTCGATCTTCTTGAGGTCTTCTTTCAGCTTGCTGATGCGGTTGCGGATGACGCGGCGGTCGGTTTCGATTTCGCGTTCGCCGGAACCGCCGCGCGTGCCCGTTCCGCCGCGCTGCCGTTCGAGGTGCGTCCACATCCCCGTGAGGCGCGGAAGCATATATTCATACTGCGCGAGCTGCACCTGTGTTTTCGCGTAGGCGGTTTCGGCCCGCTGCACGAAAATATTCAGGATGAGGCTCGTGCGGTCGAGGATGCGGCATTTTATCTCTTTCTCGATGTTGCGCGTCTGCGACGGGGAGAGTTCGTCGTCGAATACCACGGTGTCTATCCCGTTCTCTTCGACATACGCCGCGATTTCCCCGATCTTGCCAGGGCCCATATACAGTTTCGAGTGCGGGGTGGGCAGCTTCTGCGTGAAGCGCCTCACGGACTCTATCCCGGCGGTTTCGGCGAGGAATTCGAGCTCGTCAAGGTATTCTGTTACCTGTGCCTCGTCCTGTCTGTCGCGGATCACCGATGCGAGTACGGCCCTTTCCGCCCCGCATTTTATATCTTTTACTTCTGTCATATTCGTTTTGGTAATTCGGTACTAAATTTATTATGTCTGCTGAGTCGATTCCGTGATACAGGTAAGGCAGTGAGGAGCGGTTGTTTCACCATACAATGTTATGGTATGTCCTGACTTACCTGCCAATTCCGTGTCGCGGGAGCGACCCAACAATAAAGGCCGCTCAGACTGAGGCGACCCTTTTATCGATACAAAGCCAATGCCGTTGTGGTTGTTACAGGTGGAAATCAACCGGGATCTCGAATCTCAACCTTACTGGTGTGTTCCTTTGTTTGCCTGGCGTCCATTCGGCCGGCGACTCCCTGATCACCCTGAGGGCTTCCTCGCTGAGTATGGGGCTGGGGGAGGACAGTACCTCGATATTTGAGATCGAGCCGTTTTTTTCGATCACGAAACGTATCTTGACCTGTCCCTGTATGTTACCCTTAATGGCGGCCTTGGGGTATTTTATCTGCCTTGCGACCCAGTAGCTGAACGCCTCCCAGCTCCGGCCCATGAATTTCGGCTCTTCTTCGACCTTTATGTATATCTCGTCGCCGAAGTCCATCGTTCCCGTGCCTGCCGCGGGACCTGTCCCTGCGGATACCGCCGCTGTGATAATTTCGTCGGCGAAATCGTCGAATTCTATCTCTGTGGTGATCTCGGTCTCGTTTTTCACTATCTGTATTACTTCCGAGACCATGCGTACCTGTTGTTGTACCCGTGGCGTCGGCGGACGGCGGTCTTGGCGCGTAATCTCCGCGGCCTCTTCGATTATTACGGGCAGGTCTGGCTCTAAAACCGGCGGATCGACCGCAACTTTGTCCCTATGGCACGAGAATACAAGAACCGTTGTAAACAAGGATACGCAAAGACCTATTTCGAAAAACAGCAGCCTTTTGTTTTGCAAGTCCGCTTGCGTGGATTTTTTGAGCGCCATTATGGGTCGTGTGGCCTTTTCTTGCCTGCGGGTGTAAGGTTTTAAGTTAGAGAAGGTTGCAGGAGATTTTATTTTCAGCAATGTGGCCGGTTTACAGGAACTGGAAAAGTACCTGGATCTGGAACTTTACCCTCGCAGGCCTGTTCCTTTGCCTTCCCGGCGTCCATTTCGGCGATGTTTTGATCACTTTTACCGCTTCTGCCACGAGGATAGGGTTACCGGAAGCCTCGATGCCCGACAGCGTCCCGTCTTTCTCGATCACGAACGTGACGTTGACGCGCCCCTGGATTTTTTGCCTTATGGCCTCGTCCGGATATTGTACTCTCGCCTGTACCCACGGCTGGAACGCGGTCAGGTCTTTACCCATGAATTTCGGCGTTTCCTCGATCACGTCGAAGCCGATGATATCGTTGTCGCCGAAAGGATTGCCGTCGCCAGCACCTCCGGTTACGCCCATAGGCCCTACCGCGGTGGCGTCGGCGAATATGGCGTCCATGTCGAATTCGCTGAAGTCGATCTCGGTCGTGATCTCCGTTTCATTGAGCACGATCTTGATGATATCCATGCTTTGCTGCACCTTTTTGGTGGGCTGCGTAGCCCCTTTGGGTTGCTCGCGGGTGATCGGAGGGGTTTCGGAGATCGGGCCTCCGCCTCCGCCCATAGGTATGGCGAATATTTGTTCCTCGACTTGGCTCTGGCTCCACGCAAAACAAATTATCGTCGCCAGCAGGCTGATTATCATGCCTATCTCGAAAAAAAGCGCCTTCTTGGGCTGAAGATCGGCTTTAAGAGATTTTTTTAATTCCATAAATTTAAGTTTTACGGTTCGGTCAGGATACTTTAGGTCAGGGTATCCGTCCGGAACCCGGATGATTTTCTTTTTGGTTAGGTCAAGGTTATTTGCACGGAGTATGTCTCCGTTTACAAAGATATGAACAATTACGTTAAAAAAAATAGTTCCGCCATAAAAAATACACCCCTGGCGATTATTCACAGGGCGATTCGAGAATAATATTATCCGTGTTTTTTGCATGGGACCGATTTTTATGTATATTTGTCACCGCAAAGGGGGGATTAAGACTGTTTCACCTCCGGGTCTCCAACAAATAAGGGGGATTAGCTCAGCTGGCTAGAGCGCTTGCATGGCATGCAAGAGGTCATCGGTTCGAATCCGATATTCTCCACCACGAACGGCGCAACCGATGAGGTTGCGCCGTTTTTTATCTCTACGGGTTAATTCCCCGCAGCTTGTAGCGCTTGATAAATTCAGGATCGGTCTGAATTTTGGTTGGGGGTATTTTGAGTTACTTGTTTTTCGGCCTTCGCAGAAGGTCGGCAGCCCGAAGCTCCGCCATGCGGAGGGCTGCTATTCACTTCGTTGCTGTCATCCCACCGCGAGCTTCGGCCTGAAAACGAAACAGGCATAACGACTATGTATCCTTAAAAACAAATTCACCAGCCTAATTTCCGGACTGATCCTAAATTCACATTTCGGGGGTAGGCACCTTGTGCCTACCCCCGACATGTTGCGCTTCAGCGAGGGCAAAGGCCGCTTGCGGATTTTGCTGGGCGTCAGCAACAAAAAGGAACTGAATGTTGCGACCGCACAAGACAGTCGCGGTCTTTGCAATACCCCGCAGCTTGCTGCGGGGTGGTTTTGTCCTTATACCAATAAAACTTTCGTGCGGCGAGCGTAGCGAGCCGTATAGGCCGCGCGTGGAGCGCGGCCTCATGGCCAGTGCGTTGGGAGGCTTGCCGCAGGCAAGCCATGCAGCCAGCCGCCGCCCAACGCGGCGGGCTGGTTGCTCCCGCGACACGGACAGAGCGTTAATGTTATTTCACACCGCAACGTTCCGATGCGAGTTTTCGCTCTTGTCCTCTCCGGGTGCCGGTAGGCACTTCACCGCCGGCTCGTTCGCGCCCGCCGCCGGCGGCAGATCGCAGAGGGGTATTCTTGCGGATAAGCGTTTTTTACAGGATTATTCCTTTCAGTGTTGTTGTAACGTAAAAATTACTAAGCGGCCCGCCCTGAAGGGACGGAGGGCGGGCCGCCGGCTTTCACGGAAAGCCGAAAAAACGGGACAACATAAAAGGAGATAATTCAGTTTTTTATGGCCGCATGGGATTAGTTTCGGCCGGCTGTTGCTATCTTTGCCAAAACGATCGTTGTGGAGCGGAATAAAGAATGGCTTTTCGGGAAAACGCTCGGGGAACTGGACGCTATGGTTTCCCGGTTGGGCATGCCGCGCTTCACGGCGCGGCAGATAGCGGCGTGGCTCTACAAAAAGGGCGCGGCGCAAATATCCCAGATGACCGACATCTCGCTCCGCAACCGCGAACTTCTCGAAAAAGAATACGTGGTGGGGTTGGTCGCACCTTCCGACACGGCAGTGTCGCGGGACGGCACCAAAAAATATCTGTTTCCCACGATCGGAGGCGCTTACATAGAGGCCGTGTATATCCCCGAGGCCGACAGGGCGACGCTGTGCGTTTCCTCGCAGGCCGGATGCCGGATGGGTTGCGAATTCTGCGTTACCGGCAAACAGGGGTTGCAGCACAGCCTGACGGCAGGGGAGATAGTCAACCAGTTGCGCTCGATCCCCGAGAGCGAACAGATCACCAATATCGTTTATATGGGCATGGGCGAGCCGCTCGACAATACCGCCGAGGTGCTGGGATCGCTCGAAATACTTACCTCGGAATGGGGGTACGGATGGAGTCCGACCCGTATAACCGTTTCCACCATAGGCGTCCTGGGCGGACTGCGCGAGCTGATGGAGAAAAGCAAGGTGCATGTGGCCGTGAGCCTGCACAATCCGTTCGCGGCCGAGCGCGCGGACATAATGCCTGTGGAAAAGGCGTTCCCGGCCGAAAAAGTGATCGAACTGCTCAAAAAATACGATTTCTCGGGCCAGCGACGCGTGAGCTTCGAGTATATAGTCTTCGAGGGCCTGAACGACACACCCGAACACATAAAGGGCCTTGCCCGGCTGTTGGACGGGCTGAAATGCCGCATCAACCTCATCCGTTTCCACGACTCGCCGGGCAGCAGGTTCCGAAGCCCCGACGATGCGCACATGGTGCGTCTGCGCGACGCCCTGTCGCGCAAAGGCATAACCACTACCATCCGCTCCTCGCGCGGGGAGGATATACAGGCGGCCTGCGGCCTGCTTTCAACGGAAAAACAGAAAGAATTATGAAGGCGATAAAAATTATAGCTGTCTTTGCGGTGTTAACTTATGTGGTTAACGCATGTGGGCATGGCGGCAAAACAGAAAAGGGCCAGGTCGAATTTTATCTCTTGAAACAGGAAATCCCGAGTCTCGACCCGTCGACAGGGTTGAGGGGCGCGTTCATTGCAACGCAGGCAGATTTGCAGGATACTGCTTTTATCAGGAACAGCGAAATTATCTCACTGCGGATCAGCAGGGATACGGTGGGCTCTAAAGTTATTGAGCGGCATGTGTTCAATGTTTCGGAATCTGCCGCGGACCGGATACAGGGAGTTGCGGGGAGCGGATTGGATATACCTCTTTGCTGCGGAAGACAATTTGCTTTGGTGGTGGACGGGCAGATCGTTTATACGGGGTACTTCTGGAATTTTATTTCCTCTTTTGGCTGTGACGCTGTAACGGCATTCGCATTTAACGGACAAATAGACGTTCACCGTAAACTTCCGGATTATGGAAAAGAAGAAGGGGAACCTGACAGCCGTGTGAATCAGGTGCTGTTCGATTGCCTGAGGTCGACGAATCGAATGGACGTCGGTGAAAAACAATGATCCAGGCCGCCGATCCGTGTGTTGCTGCGGGCAAAAGTATGGCATAAAGAAATAATCTGTAAACCCTTGGCGTGTCGCCGGGGTTTTCTTACTTTTGCAGGGGAGCAAAAACATCAACCGAATGTCGATAAGAAAACTCGCGGGCCAGACGGCCGTATACGGTATCAGCAGCGTGGCTGCGAGGTTCCTCAATTTCCTGCTCGTACCCTACCTTACCCGCATACTCTCGCCCGAAGGCTACGGCGTGGTCACAGACCTTTACGCCTTTATCCCCTTCGCGCTCGTGGTGCTCACGATGGGCCTCGAATCGGGGTATTTCCGGTTCGCGGGCAAGGCGGAGAACGAAGGGCAAAAGAGGACGGTCTTCGCGAATACGTGGGGGGCCGTAAGCCTTGCCGCCGTAGTTTTCTTCGCGCTGGTATTGATGTTTAACGGCCCGCTGGCCGAAATGATGCGGTATGGTGACACGCCTTCGTTCATCTGGATAACGGGCGCCATAATCGCCACCGACGTTTTCCTCGCGATACCGTTCGCCAGGTTGAGGGAGCAGGGGAAAGCTGCGAAATTCGTTGCCGCAAGGTTTATCGCCATAGCGGTCAACGTCCTGCTCTGCTTTTTCTTTTACAGTGCACTGCCCGCGCTGGCGTCGCATTCGGCCTTCTTCGACGCGATGTACGATCCGTCGTTCGGGGCGGGATACGTGCTTGTGGCCAACCTGATAGCGAGTTTCATTACGATATTCTACCTGCTGCCGGCATGCGGGGGCGTATTGCCACGAATCAGCAAAGGAGTCCTGCTGCCGATATTCGTATATTCGATGCCGTTGCTTATAGCCGGTATCGCAGGCACGGCCAACGAATATCTCGACCGCCAGATGATAAAATTCATCATGCCTGAAGACGTTGCACTTGCCGCCTTAGGGCAGTTCGGGGCTGTGAGCCGGCTGGGCGGGATACTCGTGCTTTTCCTGCAAATGTACCGCATGGGCGCCGAACCATACTTCCTCGGGAATTTCAAAAAAGAAGACTTCCTGAAAATGAACGCCGACGCGATGAAATATTACCTGATCGCCGCCATCGGCATATTCCTCGGGGTCACGCTGTTCACCGACCTGTTCGCCGTGATAATCGGGCCGGGGCTGAGGGAGGGCATCGGGCTGCTGCCGATAATCCTCGTGTCGAACATCCTCACGGGTGTGATCTTCAACCTCTCGTTCTGGTACAAGCAGATGAGCAGGACAAAGTACGCCATCGTCGTGACCGGCACGGGCTTGGTCTTCACGGTCGTATTCAATCTGCTTCTTGTGCCGGTGCTGGGTATCCTGGGGTCGGTGCTGGCCAGGCTGATATGCGAATTCGTAATGGTCGGCGTCAGCTACGCGCTAAACCGCAAGCACTGCCCGACACCCTACCCGTTGGGGCGGATAGCGGAGTATGTGCTGCTGGGAGCTGCGCTGTACGGGATAAGCTATTTTACGGCGATGTTGCCCCTGCTTCCGAAATATTTGTGTAACTTAGCACTCTTAGGGGCCTACGGCCTCTGGTTCCTGCGCAGGGAGAATATAAACCTGCCGCAGATGGTGCGTTCGATAGCGAATAAAAAGAAATAAAGTTATGAAAGTCAAGATCATCAACCGTTCGGCGTTCGATCTGCCACAGTATGAAACCATTCTTGCCGCCGGGCTGGATATAAAAGCGAACATAACCGAGCCGATAACGCTCCGCCCGCTCGAAAGGGCCATGGTGCCGACAGGACTGTTCGTCGAGCTGCCGGAAGGCGTGGAGATGCAGATCCGCCCCCGGAGCGGCATGGCGGCCAAATTCGGCATTTCGGTGCTCAATACGCCCGGAACTATCGACCCCGATTACAGGGGTGAGATAAAGGTCATACTCGTGAACCTGTCGTCGCAGGACTATGTGCTCAATCCCGGCGAAAGGGTTGCGCAGATGGTCATAGCGCGTTTCGAGCGCATCGAGTGGGAGAGCGTCGAGGCCCTCTCGGACACCAAGCGCGGCGCGGGCGGATTCGGGCATACGGGGACGAAATAGGTCGGGCGGAAAGGAACGAAGATTAAACGTTGCTTCGAAGTCTGCCGCCGGCACTCCGGAAATGACTAAAATAAGCCGAGACATATATTGTCCGACGATCGTTAGGCGCGAAGCGACTAAAAGGAGGAGTTAGATGTGAGGGTTATTTTATAGAGTTTTCTTTGGTTACTTTCTTTTGGGCAATGCAAAAAAAAGTAATGTATTTAGGGTGATGGTAAAAAATAACGAGGTAAGACTTATAAAAACAGTGTTTATGAAAACATACAAGATACTCAGCATCGCCTTTATCGTGATATGTGTCGGCCTTTTGGTCGGAGTGTTCGCTTTCTTCGATTTCGCGACTACTCAAAAGATAGTTTTGTCGGTGTGCCTCTGTGCGGTCATCGCGCTTATGGCCTATAATCTGGTACTGATAAAAAGGAAAGAAAAAGAACAATAACCGGGATGAAATTTGCGGATGTCATAGGGCACGGGGAGCTGAAACGCATGTTGGCCAGGGGAGTCGACGAGGGACGTGTGAGCCATGCCCAGCTGTTCAGCGGCCGCGCGGGGAGCGGTGTGCTTCCGCTCGCGCTGGCCTATGCGCAGTATGTGAACTGCACCGACCGAAGGGACGGCGATTCGTGCGGGGTTTGTGCCTCGTGCGTGAAAACGGCGGCTTTGGCGCATCCCGACCTGCATTTCGTTTTCCCGGTAAATTCGCCAAAGGGGAGCGGCGGTTCGCAGAAGCCACTGAGCGATTCGTTCCTGCCCCAGTGGCGCGGGATAGTGGCCGAAACCGGCGGGTACTTCGATGAACAGGAATGGTATAAAGCCATCGAGATAGACAACCAGCAGGGCATCATATCGCGCAACGAGGCCGACGAAATGATCCGCAAACTCTCGTTCAAGCCTTTCGAGGCGGGCAGCAAAGTAATGATAATCTGGCTTCCGGAAAAGATGCGCACCGAGGCGGCCAACACGATACTCAAGATACTCGAAGAGCCGTGGGAGCGCACGCTTTTCATCATGGTGACGGAAGACCCGGGCAAGCTCCTGCCGACGATAATTTCGCGCACGCAGGAGGTCGCCGTGCCCGCTGTCGAAAGCGTGGATATGGCGGCATGGATAGCGAAACAGTATGGCATTTCGGGAGACGAACTGTCGGCTATGGCGCGCCTGTCGGGTGGCGACGTTCTCGAGGCGCGCAGGCTGGCGTCGGGACAACAGGAGTCCTGCGAGGAGTATTTCGAACTCTTCTCGTCGCTCATGCGCCTGAGCTACAACGACCGCCACATGGAACTTCTGGAATGGGCCGACACGGCTGCCTCGCTGGGGCGCGAGCAGCAGAAGAAATTTCTCGAATACTGTGTTCGCCTGCTGCGCGAAAGCTATATGATGAACGCCGGAATGGCGGACATTACTTACCTTTGGGGTGGGGAACTTGATTTTTGCAAGAAATTTTCGCCGTTCATAGGCAATCATAATATAGAAAAGCTCGTTAGCGAGATCGAACTCGCCATACGGCACATCGGGCAGAACGGGAATCCGAGGATCGTGTTCCCGCATTTCGCGCTGAGCGTGAGCAAACTCATCGTGAGGCTATGAGCCGGCGGGCGGTCGTGCTGACGGGGAGCAATATGGGCGACAGCGAGGGCAGCCTCTCCGCCGCGCGGGAGTTGTTGGGGCGGGAGGTCGGGAAGATCGCGGCTGTGTCGGGGATATACGAGAGCGAACCGTGGGGGGATATGGAAGATGGCGGCGGGGCGTTCCTTAACCAGGTACTGGTTCTGGAAACAAGCCTTGAACCTTTGGAACTGTTGGATAGGACGCAGGCCATCGAGCGCCGCCTTGGCCGCACGGACAAGGGAGACGGCAGGGGACGCAGGGTTTATAAGCCTCGCACCATAGATGTAGACATATTGTATTACGGCGAACAGATCATAAATACGGAAAGACTGACAGTTCCGCATCCGATGATGGCCGAGCGGGAATTCGTGCTTGTGCCGCTGGCGGAGGTTATGCCGGATGCGAAGCATCCCGTTACGGGAAAAACGGCCGCGGAGATGCTGTCAGAGTTGAGGGAGAGGCATATATAAATAATGGAGGAGGGTGCAATAATATTCCCCTGTGTGGCGAGCCAAGCGGGCTATACAGGCCGCGCGTGGAGCGCGGCCGCATGGGCAGTGCGTTGGGAGGCTTGCCGCAGGTAAGCCACGCAGCCTGCCGCCGCCACAATGCGGCGGACTGCAACATTCGTTTCGCCCTCCGCCGGCGGCAGACCGCAGGAATTGGAAGGCTCCCGAATAAAGCAGGGCCGCCGACCCGCATAGGGATGTTGCAACCTATGCCGCACAAGCCGCACAGATAAAGAAACTTACGTGTATCCAAAGAAATGAACAGGTTTATCATGAAAAAACTGGTTTATATATTATTGTGTGTTTGTGTTCTGGCCGCGTGCGAAGACGGCGAGGTCAGCACGAATTACGTGGTTACGCCTTATGTGCAGTTTGTGGACAAGGGGCATCAGATGCCCGAGCCGGATGTCAGGGCATACGGCTATTACGGCGACACGACGCAGTGGAGGGTTGCCTCGTACGACGACGCGCTTATCGGGCTGCTGACCAGCCGGTCGGACGAAACCGTGACCAAATTGCCTGACTTCACGGCCGATCCAGACGCGGAGGGCAAGCTCACGCTCGGGCCGTTCACGCGGTATGAGTTCATGGTACTCATGTGCCAGACAAATCCGGAAGCGGTGGACGACGTGAAGATGTATGCGTGGCGGAATGCGGCGACCGTGGAAGACCTGCCGCAGCTCTCTGTCCACGTCACGTTCAAACCGTGGAGGACTACTAGGTATAAAAGCGAGGGCAAATGGCTGTATGTGAACGAAATGCCTCCGGCGGAACCGGAAGGCCCTGATCCTGAGCCATAAAGTTGCCGGATTAATTCCGGGCAGGCTTGTTCGGCTTTTGCGGAAGGTTTTCGGGTATCCCGAAAGGGCAGGAACGCCTGAAAATGCGTATTTGGCCGTCCCGTTTGCTAAAGCAATCGCGGTTCACTATCTTTGCACGGATACAAAGTTTTAGACGCTATGAAAGTTAAGGGGATAGATATTCTGGGAAGGGTCGCGGGAGCGCTTCTGGGCGTTTTCTGCCTTGTCGGGATGTTCCCGCGCTGCGCCAATACGGCAGCCCCCATGGGCGGCCCGAAAGACTCGCTGCCCCCCTATGTCGTGAGGATGACGCCCGAAGACATGACCACGGAATTCAAGGGCCGCAGGATATACGTCGAGTTCGACGAATACGTCCAGCTGAAAGACATCATGCAGGAGTTCTTCGTTTCCCCGCCGCTCAAGCGCATGCCCACCGTGACCATCCGCGGGCGCGGAGTGCAGATAGACATACACCCCGACGACACGCTCAAGCCCAATACCACATACGCGTTCAATTTCGGCAGCAGCATACGCGACAACAATGAAGGCAATACCCTTTTCGGCTTCCGCTACGTGATGTCGACCGGGAAGGAGATAGATTCGATGGTGCTGTCGGGGTACACAGTGGACGCCTACACCAAGGACAGCGTCGCCAAGTCGCTGATATTCTTCTACGACGCTGTGAGGGATACCATACCCCAATACGATTCGCTTATCTTCAAGGGGTTGCCCGACGCCATCGGGCAGGCGGAGGGCAACGGCATATTCTTTACCCAGAACCTGAAGCCAATCGACTACCGCGTGTATGCCGTGAAGGACAGGAACAACAACAAGACGTATGAACCCGGGGCGGATATGATAGGGTTCATCGACTCGCTGGTGAACCCGGCCAACATGCCCTCGTTCTCGATATGCTACGACACCCTGCGGAAATACCTCGTGGCCGAGCCGCAGACATATTTCCGAATGTTCACAGACAAGGCCTTCCAGCGGCATGGGCTGAGGCGCACCGAGCGCCCCTCGCAGCAGCAGGTGTTGATGGTGTTCTCCGCCCCGCATCCGGATATACGCTCGGTAAAATTCGACGGCTTCGATTCTACGCGGGTCGTGAAGGAATACCTGCGTCCCGCGCACGACTCGATATCGTTCTGGTTCAACGTGCCTGCCGAGCAACTCCCCGACACGATCAAGGGAGAGGTGGTGCTCATGAGGCACGACTCGGCCAACGTCCTGAGGCTGGACACGCTGTCTGTAAAAGGGATATGGAAAAAACCGGTGGAAACCGCCGATCAGCGCCGTGAACGCGAGCGCCTTGAGAAGGAAGTGGAGAAACTTATCGAGCAGGGGCTTAAACCGCCCAAACCGGCCAACCCGTTCAAGTATACGGCCGAAGCGTCCAATCCGCTCAATCCCGAGAAAAACATAGTACTCACGTTCGGAGCCCCGCTTGCGGCCATAGACACGTCGCGGATATCGCTCGTGAGGTATGGCGAGGGCGATGCCATGTTCAGGGTTCAGTTCACGCTCAGGCAGGACACGATGAACATCCGCCGCTGGACCATAAGCGCCAAGTGGCAGGGTGGGCAGAAGTACGACCTGGAGATTCCCGACGGCGTTTTCACGAATATAGCCGGCGAAAAGAACGACACGCTCAAATCGCAGTTCACGGTCATGGAACTCGACAAGTACGGGACGATCAAGGTCAACGTCAAGGGTAAAACGGCCGGCAGTAAATACGTCCTGCAACTGACCGACCAGAACGGCAGGCTTATGAACGAGATACGCGACGCGGTCACGGGAACCTACAGTTTCTATTATATAGACCCCGGCACGGCACGGGTGAGGGTGATAGAGGACATGAACGGCAACGGACTGTGGGACGCGGGCGACCTGGTGAACAGGCGCCAGCCAGAACGGGTGGAGATATACTCCGACGAGAGGGCAGGGTTCGACAGGGTGATCAGGGCCAACTTCGAAGAGACGCTCGACATCGACATGGCCGAATTGTTCGCCCCGATAACCATGGAGGGCGTGAACCGCGATATCCAGCGCCAGGAAGCGGCCAGGATGCAGGAGTACCTGAAGCGGAGGGCGGCAATGGAAACTAAAAAGCAGGATCAGCAAAGCAGCCCCCAGAGGGGAAACACTTTCAACCCGACCCAAGGGTTTGGCTTATAACGGGATTATGATAGGCAGGAACGTTCGGAAAATATTCATATGCATAGCGGCGGCGTTGTCGGCAACGCCCGTCCTTGCCCAGCATTATATAGGTGTGCGCGGCGGCTGGGGCGGCGGTATGGGGCGGATCGAACCCAAGCCCGATGAAAAAGGTACGGTGTGGGGGCTTACCCACGGCGGCATATCGTGGAAATACTATTCGAAGGAGAGGTATGTGGGGGGCGTGCAGGCCGACCTTATGTTCATGCAGTACGGTTTCCGCAGCTACGATTTCGCCAACCTCCCCGATGGCAGCAACGAAAGGGCGGAACGCATATTCTACTACCAAAGGACAATCAACACGATAACCCTGCCGGTATACTGGCAGACAAGCGCGTACCTGTTCGCAAGGCAGATGAGGGTGTTCCTGAACCTCGGGGTCTCGCTTTCATACAACTACTCTTCCGACTTCGAGGAGTATAATTACATTACCGAAAGAAAGGTCAGCGGCGACTACGATATGATACTCTCGCGCGACAATCCGCTTATGTATGGGTTGACGGGCGGCGTCGGCGCGGGATGGTCGTTCGACAGGCTCGAAGTGCTTTTCGAAACCCGATATTATTTCGGCTACGGGGATGTTTACCGCAACCGCAACAGATACGAACTCAACCCTATACGTTCGCCGCTCGATAATATCCAGTTCTCGCTGGGGGTATACTGGCGGCTGGGAAAGGGAGGCATACTCTCGCCCCCAACCCCTAAAGTAGCGGCCAAAATGCGCGAAATGGAGGAGGCACGCAAAGAAAAGGAGATGGAGAACAATCTGAAAAATCCGCAGAAACAGATCAGGGAATGGGACAGGGAGTTCGAAGAGACCATGCGCGAGGAGTCGTTGCGCCTCGATAAGGAAATAAAAACGAGCGCGGCCGAAATAGCGCACAACGCGCGGCAGCTGACGTCCTCATATTTGAAGGAAACATCCCTCAGGCTTCCGCTGGAAGGCATATCCCCGGCGGTGTCGGGCCAATAGTAAGGGGTGGGCTGCTTGCCCGGCGGGCAAGGCTAAAAACATTATAAACAGCTATGACAGAAGAAAGTACGAGGCAACAGAAGGTTGCCAGGCAGATACAGAAAGACATAAGCGACATACTCGCCAAGGAGGCCGCGGGCCTGCTCAAAGGGGTGCTGGTTACGGTTACAACCGTGAGGGTAAGCCCCGACCTGAGCTTTGCAAAGGTATACATGAGCGTTTTCCCGTTCGACAAGGCCCCGCAGGCCATGAAAACGCTGGAAGAGAACAACTGGATGGTGCGCAAGGCCCTCGGCACGCGCATCAGGAACCAGCTGAGGATAGTCCCCGAGCTGGCGTTCGTCCTGGACGACTCGCTCGAATATATCGACAATATCGAAAACCTCCTGAAAGAATAAGTTCCGAATGCGGCGGCTCCAATTGCTTTTCGCGCGGCGGTACCTTTTTTCCCGCAAATCGCACTCGGTGATAAACACCATTTCCCGTGTGAGCGCGTTTGCCGTGGGGGTTCCCGTGGCCGCGATGGTCATACTGCTCTCCGTGTTCAACGGCTTCGAGGAGTTGGTGAAGGGCATGTTCCGCGATTTCGATCCGGACATAGCCATCTCGGCCGCCGAGGGGAAAGTGTTTGATACCGGGAGCTTTGACCTCAACGCGCTGATGCGTGTCGAGGGAGTCGAAGAGGTTTCGTTCGTACTGGAGGACCAGGCCCTGCTCGAATACCGCGGACGGCAGCAGGTCGCTACGGTAAGGGGCGTGGATTCGCTGTACGGCCGTGTCGTGCCGATTGAGAAGATGGTGGTGGAAGGGGCCTACGATCTGGAATTCGGCGATATGGCACAGGCGTTGGTGGGGCAGGGAGTGGCCTATGGCCTGGGTGTCAGGACGGTACTCTACGATCCGATAAAAATGTACGCACCGCGCAGGGGCAGTTTTTCGACCCTGCTCCCGATAGACGCATACCGTACCAAAGACGCGTTCCCGGCCGGGGTGTTCGCCCTCGACGCCGAAACCGACGGCCGGTATGTGATTGTTCCGCTCGATTTTGCACAGGCACTGTTCGACTATGAAGGCAGGGTTTCGGCGGCGATGGTACGCACCGCTTCCGGGGCGGATGCCGACAAGGTCGCAGCAGCTGTCCGCTACGGATTGGGCGACGAATACAAGGTGCTGACACGCTACCAGCAGAAGGCATCGTTCTACCAGATAATGACCTACGAAAAGTGGGGCATATTCTTCATTATACTCATGGTGCTTGTCATCGCCTCGTTCTCGATAATAGGGTCGCTCGTGATGCTGATAATCGACAAGCGCAAGGACACCCGGACGATAATGAACATGGGCGGGAGCGTTAATTTCGTGCGCGGGATATTCGTGCGCGAGGGGATGATGATATCGCTCCTCGGCGCAATAGGAGGGCTTGTCGTGGGTTTGCTTGTGTGTTGGGTGCAGATAACGTTCGGGTTGGTCACGATCCCGGCCGACACTTTCCTCGTCGACGCCTACCCGGTGGAGGTGCAGCCGCTCGATATTGTCACAATTATTGTATGTTTTACCGCGGTTAGCTATATTATTACTAAATTTACGGTCGGCCGGATGATCCCGCGGTCGGCGATAAGGATATGAAAAGATTTTTCGGATACAGCATATTTGCATTGGCCGTCATGGTATTGATGGCAGGGTGCGGCAAGCCCAAAACCATCCCCGACGACAAACTCGAAAAAATATTCGACGAGATTTTCCTCGCCAACGCCTATTCCAACACGGTGGGCGACAGGGCTCAGATGGATACGGCCGACATATACCGCCCCATACTGAAAAAATACGGGTACAGGGTCCAGGACCTGACTTACACCATCGAGAACTACTCGAAGCGAAAGAGCAAGAGGATCTCGGATGTGGTGGAATCCAGCATCCGGGGGCTTGAGAATACCGAAAGGTATTATGCCGAATTGGTCACGCAGCAGGACACGATAGAAGCCCGGGCGTTGAGGCTTTTCGCCAGGACGGTGTTCCGCGACACGACCCGGCGGCAGGTGTTCAGCCTCGACGACACGGCCAAACTGCGCATCGAGATCCCCGTCCGTCCGGGAACCTACCATGTCGAATTCGCCTACCTGATCGACAGCCTCGACCAGAACGGGCGGTCGGCATACATGTTCGAGATGCTCGACTCGGCACGCAGGATCACAAATACACATGCAAGGGCGCTCGTTACGCGTGCCCCGGCCAATATTGCCGTCCCGGTCGAGGCCAGGCCCGGGGACAGGACGCTGCGCATCAAACTGGCGGGTTACGGCCCGATGATGAAACGGCCGCACGTCACCATCGATTCGATACGCGTGGTGTATAACCTCCCGGTGAAGGAGGCGCTCGACTCGATGACGATATATTACCAGAACAGAATCATTACCTTTCCCCAATATGCAGACCGACCCGATACGACGTCTCGCGGCACATTGCGTGCTGACCCCCCGTGGCTTCCTGAAGGGGGGGATGATAACCCTTGACGCGCGCGGGACGGTACTTGAGGTTTCGGCGCCGCCGAACCTGAATTCGCTCCGGCAGGTCGAGTTTTACAGCGGCATCCTCATCCCGGGGATGGTCAACGCGCATACCCATCTCGAACTCTCATACCTGAAAGGCGTGATACCCGAGGGAGCCGGCTTCGCCGGGTTCGCGGCGGGGATCAGGAACAACCGCGGCCGTTTTTCGCAGGAAGATATCGTGCAGGCCATCGACTACAACGACGCCCGCATGTGGGCCGACGGCGTGCAGGCCGCAGGCGATATATGCAACGACCGCAGCACGTTCGCGGCCAAAGCCGGGAGCCGTATCGTTTATCATTCGTTCGTGGAATTGTTCGGGTTGGACGCCGGCCGGGAAGAAGCCACGCGGGCAGAAGACCTCAGGGACGAGGCGGTTGCGGCAGGCCTGCGGGCTACGGTCACGCCGCACGCGACCTATTCCCTCAACGAAGAGAGCTTCCGGGCGGCTGTCGGCGACGGAGGAAATTCCCCGCTGTCCATACATTTCATGGAAAGCCCCGGCGAAACGGAACTTTTCGAGGGCCGTGGCGAAATGCAGGAATGGTACGACAGAACAGGGTTCAGTACCGATTTCACTTCGGTTTACACCTCGCCTGCGGAGAGGGTCGTGAGGCTTGTGCCTGCCGACAGGAAGGTGCTGCTGGTGCATAACACGCTCATCGGGCAGCAGGAAATAGATATGCTCAGAGGGCATTTCGGCGACAACGCGACTTTCGTGCTGTGCCCGCGCTCGAACCGGTTCATCACGGGGCTGATGCCGCCCGTGGAGCTGCTTCGCGCCAATAAAGTCCGCATAGCGGTGGGTACCGACTCGCTGGCCTCGAATCACAGCCTTTCGATGTTGGACGAACTGAAGGCGCTGAAAGGCATACCGCTCGAAGAATCGCTCCGGTGGGCGACGATGAGGGGCGCCGAGGCGTTGGGGTTGGACGGGGTCATGGGGTCGTTCGAAAAAGGCAAGCGGCCGGGGGTCGTGTTGCTTACCGGGGTGGACTGGACGGACATTTCGCTTACCGACGAATCGGAAACACGGAGGCTCGTTTAAAAAAACGCCGGCCGTAAAAAATAAAAAAAGTATTGCACCGTTTTGTATTTAGTGCTATCTTTATACGCGTCTAAAGCGACAACTCAAATTTTAGGACGAAATGAAAAAATCTGCATTCTTAAAACTTACCCTCGCGCTTCCGGCATTGGCCCTGAGCCTGGCTTCGTGTTCGAATGAAAACGAGCCTTTCATAAACAGCCAGATGGTAGCCAAGGTAATCCAGAAAGAGATCCCGGTGGAAGGAGGAAGTCCAAGCATGGTCTTTGTGCCGAATATCATAGGGCAGGCGGTCAGCAACGGGCATATTATCAACCCCCGTATTACAAAAGACAACGTAACGGCAAGTTCGCTCAGGAACTTCACAGCCTACACGGGACATGCCGAAACATATATAGACGATGCGGCTAATTACACGTCGACACTTCCGGCGCTGAACGGGGTATATTTTTTCTCCGCGGCCAGCGAGAGCGGAAATACGCTGACTATACAGACCGCCTGGAACTTCGAGGCAGGTATGGGGCAGGAATTCAGCCAGAGTTGGGGGGATGTCCCGGGAAGTACGTCCGAGAGCAGGATCGAAGTGTTCACATACGGCAGTGCCGCCAAAACCGACGGTAGTATGCCCAACTCTCCAGGAGAGATAGAACTGAAATTCAGGCCTTTTCCGGAAGAGGCGGCCAATATCAACTACTACATGGTCATTATGAATAATGCGCAGACCGGGCAAGACCAGTACCGCCTCGAAAGGGAATGGTGGGGAGCGCTTCCCGGCGATACCGACTGGATACCCATCACCATGACAATGGTTTATGACGATCCGCTCAATCCTACCGTAGGAAGAGAGGTGGGCTATTTGATCGTACCCGGGTATAACGATAGCAGGTTCGACGGAAAGAAAGTTTTCCTGGCCGCGGAGAAAGTGCATGGCAGCCATGGAGAAATGATAGTGACGCTGCTGTCGACCCCCAAGACCATAAATATTGAAAGGGGCGCATTCTCGGAAGATCCGGAACCGACCGAGCAGGATCCTGTGTAATGCTAAAAACCACCCTTTAGGGTGGTTTTTTTGTTTCGCCGTTTTTATTATCGGCCTATTATGATTAATTTTGCGAGACCGAACAGATCCCCGATGGAAGAATTGTACAATATGCAGGAACGCTTCTCGCCCGAGAAGATCGACGAACTCGCCGGGCATTACCGCGAGATACTCAAGCTGCTGGGCGAAGACCCGGAGCGCGAGGGACTGCTTAAAACACCGGAAAGGGTGGCCAAGGCCATGGCATTCCTAACTAAAGGCGCCTGTCAGCAAGATCCCCAAGAGATAATCCTCTCGGCGAAATTCACCGAAGAATACAAGCAAATGGTACTGGTCAAGGATATCGACCTCTACTCGCTCTGCGAACATCACATGTTGCCGTTCTACGGAAAGGCGCACGTCGCGTATATACCGAACGGTTACATAACGGGGCTGTCGAAGATCGCGCGCGTGGTCGAGGCCTATGCCCGCCGCCTGCAGGTTCAGGAAAGGCTCACGGTGCAGATACGCGACTGTGTGCAGGAAGCGCTCAACCCCATGGGGGTCGCCGTCGTGATCGAGGCCAGCCACATGTGCATGCAGATGCGCGGCGTGCAGAAACAAAATTCGGTGACGACCACCTCGGCGTTTACCGGCGTGTTCCTCAAGCAGCAGCAAACGCGCGAGGAATTCATGCAGCTTATCGGAAGCAAGCTAAAATAACATAAACCACCACATAAGACCTCTATGAGCGGATTTTTCGGATGCGTTTCACGCCGCGACTGCGTCGCCGACGTTTTCTACGGAACAGACTATCATTCACACCTGGGTACGAAAAGGGGCGGGATGGCGTTTTGCCAGGACGACAATTTCACACGCTCCATCCATTCGCTCGAAAACGCCTATTTCCGCAACAAGTTCGAACCCGATCTCCCGAAGTTCGAAGGATCGAGGATGGGTTTCGGGGTCATAAGCGACCTCGAATCGCAGCCTATCACGCTTACATCGCACCTCGGGCGATTTTCTGTGGTCACGATAGGCCGAATCGACAATATAGAAGAGCTTACGAAGGAGCTGCTCGACCAAAGGGTCAATTTCGCCGAGCTGTCATCGTCGCAGATAAACGCCACCGAGCTTGTTGCCATACTCATATCCACCGGCGATTCGTTCAAGGAGGGTATCGAGATCGTGCATAACAAGGTCAAAGGCTCGTGTTCGATGATGGTGCTCACGAAAGACGGCATATACGCCTCGCGCGACAAGTACGGCCGCACGCCCGTCATCGTAGGCAAGAACACATACGGGTTCGCCATAGCCACCGAAAGCTCGGCGTTCGCCAACCTCGACTACATCACGTACATGGAGTTGGGTCCCGGCCAAACGATGCTCGTCACGGCCGACGGCCTGCAGGAGGTAACATCTGCCGGAAAGAAAAAGCAGGTATGCTCGTTCATGTGGGTCTATTACGGCTACCCGTCTTCGTATTACGAGGGCGTCAACGTCGAGGCGTCGCGCTACCGCAACGGATGCGCCATGGCTGCCGCCGACCCCGAACTGACAGACGCCGACCTCGTGGCAGGTATCCCGGATTCGGGGATAGCGCACGCCATAGGTTTCGCCAACTGCAAAAAGATACCTTACCAGCGCCCGTTCGTGAAGTACACGCCGACATGGCCCCGCAGTTTCATGCCGCAGAACCAGAACATGCGCGACCTGGTGGCCCGCATGAAGCTCATCCCCAACGAGGCGCTCATCAGGGACAACAACATGGTGCTTTGCGACGACTCCATAGTTCGCGGGACACAACTCAAGGACAATATCGTGAAACTCGCCGAAGCCGGCGCGAAAGCCATACATATCCGCATCGCCTGCCCGCCGCTCGTGTACCCGTGCGTTTTCCTGAACTTCTCGACCTCGCGTTCGACGTTCGACCTGATAACGCGCCGTGTGATAAAATCGATCGAGGGGACGGAGGATTTTTCGGAAGAAATGCTGCAGGAATACGCCGACCCGGCCACCGAGCGTTACGCGAAGATGGTCGAGGCGATGCGCAAGATCATAGGCGCGGACACGCTCAAATTCCAAAAACTCGAAGACCTCGTCAGGGCGATAGGCCTTCCCAAAGAAGAGTTGTGTACGCACTGCTGGGATAATTCGAGCTATTTTTAGACGTCCGCCATCCCGAAGGGGCATCCGGATATCCGAAGCGGCCGCCCTGCCCGGACGGGGCCGTTAATATTTGACCCTTTTGCCAATGAAGTTGATGTTTGTAATGATGTTCCTGGGTATAGCGGGCGTTAATTTTTATGTCCTCTACCGCGTATGGAACATGCTGCCCCAGATAATGTGGCTGCGCTGGGCCGCCGTGATAATCGGCATCCTTGCATTCGCCTCCCTTTCCGTCTGCATTCTGGCAGGGGATAATTTCCCGATATCCGTGACCACGGTATTGTATAAGACCGGCACGTCGTGGATATTCATAGCATTCTACATGGCCATAGCGTTCCTCGTACTCGACCTGCTGAGGATTACCCACCTGCTGCCCGTCGGAAAGTTCATGTACGCAAGTTGGGCGGGGACGATAGGCATGACGCTGGTCATGGCCGCCGTTTTTGTGGCGGCGAACATCAATTACCATAATAAGAAGCGTGTGGAGTTGTCATTCCACACCAAGGGAAAGTTTGAACCTCCGCTCAGGATAGTCGTCGCGAGCGACCTGCACCTGGGGTATGGGATAGGCAACAGGGAGCTGGCCCGTTGGGTGGAGATGATGAACGCCGAATCGCCCGACATTATATTGATACCTGGCGATATTATCGACAACAGCGTGCGGCCGCTGGAGGAGACCGGGACCGCCGATGTGCTTCGGGGCTTGAAGGCCAGGTACGGGGTGTGGATGTCGCCGGGCAACCACGAATACATAGCGGGGATAGACAAGAGCATCGCTTTCCTGCGCAAAGCCGGAATAAATGTCCTGCGCGACGAGGTCACGCTGATCGACAGCAGTTTGTATGTCGTCGGGCGCGACGACAAGACCAACCATAACCGAAAATACCTGCACGAACTGTTGGCCCCGCTGGATAGCGCGAAGCCGGTAATAGTGCTCGACCATCAGCCTTCGAACCTCGACGAGGTCGGATCGGCCGGGGTGACGGTGCAGTTTTCCGGACACACCCACAGGGGGCAGGTCTGGCCTTTCTCGTGGATAACCGACGCCATGTATTCGAAATCGGCCGGATTGCTCGAAAAAGACAATACTTATGTTTACGTGAGTTCGGGGTTAGGCCTGTGGGGCGGCAAGTTCCGCATAGGCACCAAGAGCGAATATGTCGTCGTAGAGATGCAGTAGAAATAAAGGGAGGCAGGCGGGGTGCGCCGTTTTGGCCCGAAAAATGTGATTGATTAGAAAAACTAAAGATAATTTATGACCTGGAGCGAGTTGCTGACACCGTTTAACATGACGCTGGCCATACTCGCGCTTTCCGCCGTGTTCTTCATGAGCGGGAAAGTGCGTGCCGACCTGGTGGCCCTGTGTACGATGCTTATGCTTATGCTGCTGGGCATACTCGAACCCGAGGAAGCGCTGCTGGGTTTTTCCGACAAGGTCGTGATAATGATGGTGGGGCTGTTCATAGTCGGGGCCGGGATATTCCGCACGGGACTCGCCAAAATGATAAGCGGCCGCATACTGAAGCTCGCAGGGGAGAACGAAAGCCTCCTGTTCCTGCTCGTTATGTTGGTGACTGCCGGCATAGGCGCTTTCGTGAGCAATACCGGCACGGTGGCCGTGATGATGCCGATCGTGATAAGCATGGCCGCCACGGCCAACATAAACCCCCGGCGATACCTTATGCCGATGGCCTTCGCCGCCAGCATGGGGATGTTCACGCTTATCAGTACCCCTCCGATACTTTTCGTGCAGAAAGAGATAGAGCGTTATGGCGCACCGTACGAACCTATGGGGTTCTTTACAGTTGCCCCCATAGGTTTCGTCTGCCTCACGATAGGCGTGGTGGTGCTTTTCTTCCTCAGCCGCCGCCTGCGTTCGAACAAAAAAGAGGAGGCGGCGCAAGAGAACCGCGGCCGGTCGCTCTCGGAACTCGTCGAGGAATATAAGATCTCGACCCAGCTTTATAAACTTGGCGTCCCGGCCAAATCGGCACTGGTCGGCAAAACCCTCGAAGAATCGAGGGTCGCCACCGAATATCTTGTCAGCATTGTCAAAATATCGCATACGCCCACGGGAAAGATAATCAAAACTCCCGTGGTCGAAGTGGCCGAATCGACCTCGGTAATAAAAGCGGGCGACATACTATATTGCCGCGGAAGTCAGGAGAGCATAGACGCTTTCGTGGAGAGCATGTCGCTCACGAAGGAGAAGATGGCCCGCCGCGAAGCGAGCGAATATTTCGGTGACTACGGCCTTGCCGAAGTGTACATACTCCCCACCTCGAAGCTGATAAACAACACCGTGCGCGAAAGCCGTTTCCGGGAAAAGTACAACGTCAGCGTGCTTGGCGTGAAGCAAAAGGGCAATTACAGCATAACCGAGGTCAAAGACGTCAAACTGCATGAGGGCGATGCCCTCCTGGTGCAGGGGCCTTGGGAAGAGATAGCGGCAATGGCCGAAAAACAGTCGAATTTCGTCGTGGTGGGGCAGCCGGCGAAGGAGGCGGCGAAAGTTACGCTCGACGCCAAAGCCCCCATAGCCGCCGGGATAATGCTCCTGATGATAGCGGCGATGGTCCTCAAGGTCGTGCCGGACGTGGCTGCCGTGTTGGGCGCCGCCGTGCTTATGGTCATCACGGGCTGCCTGCGCAACATGGAGGAAGCCTACAACAGCATAAACTGGAGCAGTATAGTGCTTATAGGGTCGATGATCCCGATGGCTACGGCTTTTGAGAAGACCGGCGTGACGGCCTTTATCGCCGACTGGCTGCTTCACGGGCTGGGCGATCCGGGGCCGCATATGTTGCTGGCGTTGATTTATTTATGCGCCTCGGTCATGACGATGTTCATGAGTAATTCGGCCACCGCCATGCTCTTCATCCCCATAGCCATGCAGGCCGCAATAGGCGTGGGCGCCAACCCGTACCCGTTCCTTTTCGCGGTGGCCGTATCGGCCAGCATGTGCTTCGCCTCGCCGTTTTCGACGCCGCCCAACGCGCTGGTAATGAGCGCAGGGAAGTATTCGTTCATGGACTACATAAAGGTCGGCCTGCCGCTGCAGATCGTGATGGGGATCGTCATGATATTCGTGATCCCGCTGCTGTTCCCGTTCTGATCCCGAGCGGCATAGTATTTGCAATATAGCTACGAAAGCAGTTATTTATAAACTTATTACTATCTAATAAAATTACCACTATGGAAAACAAGAAAAAAACAGGCGGTTGCTGTTCATGTGAAGCCGATTTCGAGAAAAAGGTCAGAAATCTTGAAAAAGACGGCCAAAGGCCCACAAAAGTACAGCATGACAAAAAACAGGGAGAACTTAATTCTGCCTTCAAAGGAGAAAAGAAGAAATAGTTCAGCCGGAATCCGACGACAGGAAATCCCCGCAAGGCTTTCGAGGCCGCGGGGATTTTTTGCGGAGGAAGCGTGACTATTGAACGTTGAATTTTTGTACCTTTCGGGGACAAACTTTTTATTAATCTGTTAAAATTATTTTTATTATGTTTTGGTTGTGGTATATTCTTATCGGTGCGGTGGCCGGATGGCTTGCCGGGTTGATCGTTAAAGGTTCCGGTTCGGGCCTGCTGCTCAATATCGTCATCGGGATAATCGGCGGCGTACTCGGCGGATGGCTTTTCGGCCTTATGGGAATTGCAAGCACCGGTATGTGGGGCAGCCTTATCACGTCGATCGTAGGTGCGATAGTCCTTCTGCTGATCGTGGGCCTCTTCACGCGGAAGAAAGCATAAGGAAGCCGCACGCTTTCTTAAAAACGGAACGAACCGGGGATATCCCCGGTTCTTCTTCTTTTTGGAATTATTCCATTCGGCGTTGTGAAGCGACCCCGCCTCCGCTCATCCGCAACGGGCGCAGTTTCGCAGTACAGCGTTCCGGGTGTGGATCGACGTCCCCGCTCTATCGGAGTCGCCGAAGCGACCAGCCCGCCGCGTGGGGCGGCGACAGGCTGCCTGTGTCGCGAAGCGACACCAAGAGATTAATAATTACTTATTTGGCAATTATGTACAAATTTACATCAATCCTTTTTAGCTTGTTACTTTCTTTTGCATTGCCCAAAAGAAAGTAATCAAAGAAAAGTCTATAAAATAAGTCTCACGTAAGACTCCTCCTTTTTAGCCTCGCTTCGCTCGTCTAACAGTCGTCGGACACCGTACGTCTCGACTTATTTTCATCTTGTCGAATACCCAATATTTAGATTTATGTGCCGATTTTAGTTCGGTGTAAATTGTATATAGCCACCATTTATTTAAAGGTCAGGGGTGTTTTTTGCGGATAAGCGTTAGAGAAGAACCGGGGATATCCCCGGTTCGTTCCGTTTTTGGAATTATTCCATTCGGCGTTGTGAAGCGACCCCGCCTCCGCTCATCCGCAACGGGCCTCCGGCTTTACTTGAAAGCAGGGGAACAATCACCAACAGTTTTTTGCACCGTTACCAAAAAGGAACGGCACTAACCTCGTCCCTTTTTAGAACGGATACCCGATAGCCAGATGGAACGCATGTCCGTCGTCTTTGAATGACGGTATGTTGTAATATCCCTTTTTGCCGGTGTCGTAGGGGAGGTGCAGCCCGATACCCATATCGACACGGATTATCAGGAATTGCAGGTCGTAACGGAGGCCGGCCCCCGTCCCCAAAGCTATGGCGTCGAAGAAGTTAGTTTCCCCGATTTTGCCGCCAGGCCGGGTTTCGTTCCCGTTCTCGTCCTTGTAATCCCTCAGGAGCCAGATGTTCCCGGCGTCGAGGAAAACCGCGCCTTTCAGTCCGGCCACTATGCCGAAGCGGAATTCCATATTGCCCTCGATCTTCATGTCGCCCATCTGGTCGAAGTAGCCGTTGTTGTCCGTCAGGTCGGGTACGAAGCTGCCCGGTCCGATGGAGCGTGCCGTGAACGCGCGGATGCTGTTGGCGCCGCCTATGTAGAATTGCTCCGAATAGGGAAGCACGTCCATATTGCCGTAAGGGTATCCGATACCTCCGTCGAGCCTCATTGCCAGCGTGGTGGACCTGCCCAGTTTTTTGAAGTACCTGATCTCGGACGTTACCTTGGCGAACTGCGAGAACTCGCTGCCGAATAACATCCCGGGCTTTTCCTTGCCAGCCAGTGACCATAGGCCCGAGAGGATGTTGCCGGCCGAGGTCAGCGTGGACATCCATACTATCTGGTTCTCTTTTGCCTTGCCCACCGGCTTGTTCCACGTATATGTGTACGATGCCGAGGGAATGATCTGGTCGTCGAAACTTTGGGCTATCGCGCTGCCCTCAGGGACCATCTCCTTGAATTCCGCGCTCGTATTGAACGTATGGTTGTATGTGAATTTGAACAGACTCAGGTTGTGTTTCGATGTCCGCGAGGTCTGGAAATCGTAGGACATGTTGAAATCGAACGACGACATCGAGAAAAACCCGGCCCTTCTGAGCATGCTGGCCCCGAGGTTGAAGGTCGTGTGCATGGGATACTTGTTCCGCCGGATGAATTGGGGTGCGATAAGCCTCGGGAATGCCAGCGACGTGGTAATACCGGCCTCATAGGAGTTCATCGAGAGCGAATTCTCAGAGTTGTTGCCGGTCTGCCACTCATAGGCCCCGTCGAGGCTAACGGAGAACACCTCGCCGCCATGGAACAGGTTGTTGTGCTTGACCGAGAACGCGGCGCCAGGGCCTATGAAACTGCTCGACTTGTACGAGAAATCCGTTTCGAGTTCGGCCTCCAGAGGTTGGTCGAACGTGGCGGTTATTTTCATATCCAGTTTGTCGCCCTGCCTGAGCGAGTCGAGCGGTGTGACCTCCATGTTGACCGAGCGGAATATCCCGAGTTTGGTAAGGTTGGTCAGCGTGGTGTTTATGTCGCTCAGGCGGGCCGGTTGGCCGGGTTGGACCGTGAGCGCGCGAGCGAGGAGCTTGGTACGTATCCTGGCCGGTTTCTGGTAGCGTATTTTTATGCCGTTATAGCTGGTCGTGTCGAAGCTGCTGAACCGCTCGGACCTGCTCCGGAGGGCTGTAGTGTCTGATCCGCCGGGCCTGCCTCTGAAGGCAGTTGTGTCTGAACGGCTCACACCCCTGGAACCCGTCGTGTCGGGACGGTTGGGACGGTTGCCTGACTGCGGGCCTGAGTACTGCGAATCGTAGAGCGAAACGGACACCCCCCCGATTTTGTATGGCTGGAGCGCGGCTGACGGGATGCCTTTCGCGAGCGTCATGCGCAGGTCCACTTCGTGCTTTTGGGCAACGGTGTCGGCAAGGTATTCGATAAATTCCGGACGGAAATAGTAGTAGCTTTGTTCGCGAAGGCGGTTCGTGATGCGTACACGTTCCAGCATGAGGGAGTCCACGTTATACTGCACCCCCATTTTCACGTTCGACGACGCTTGCAGTTTCCTTATGGCCTGCGCCGCCGACCCTTCGTCCCCGGGGAATTCGACGTGGCTGTAGAACCATGGCTCGGCGACCTCCACGCTATAATTGACGCGCGATTTTTTAGGGTTCTTCTGCGTGATCACCTCATATCCCGCACGCGAATCGAAATACCCATGGTTGTCCAGAATGTCTTCCACCAGCCTCACGCGCAGTTCGGGTTTTACCTCGGACATCAACACGGGCTGTTTGGCCAGGGTGCGGTAGAGCCAGCTTTCGATACCGCCCTTTTTATCCGTGTAGAAGTAGTTCCATGCCCACAGCCCTATCGGCAGCGGCGTGCGCACATAAGGGCTGTACAGCGGGTTGTTCGGCTTCACGGAAAGGGGCTCTTTCACGGCCGTTTCCACGCTTCCGTGTACCTCTTCGCCAGTCACGGACTCGATATGTATCTTCTTCACCCCTGTATACAGGATGTCGTTCTCGCCGAGGCGTTTCGTGGTCGAGCACGCGACCAGTGCCAGCGCGAACGCCACGACACCCGTTGTGCGTGTATATATGTTCATCTTTCCGTTCATCGTTTAGGCCCTTGGTTCCCTTTGTCTTCCGGGATGTTCGCTTCCTTGCCGGCGGTGGTTGCTACGGGAGTACCAGAAGGAGTGCCGGATGCGGTGTTGCCGTCCCCGGCGGGCATGGGTACGTCCTGGTTTTGTTCTTTGGCCGGGTCGATGCCCTGCTCCTGTTCTTTCAGCCTTATTTCCCGCTGTAACTCACGCGCCTTCTGCCTTTCGAGCCTGATGGCCGGGTCGGGGACGAGGCGGAACAGCTCGCGCAGTTTGTTCATCTTCTTGCGGATTACTAATCCCACGCCCGTTTCCACCACTTCGCCTTCCAGAATGCTCTCCTGCGTGTTGTAGCGGTAGCCTTTTATGAAAATGTTGTCGCGTTTCGTGATGCGGTATTCGATCTCGACGTCGTCGACGAAGTTTTCCTCGGTGCTGTTAATGTTCTTGTCGTTGCTCACCGTGCCGCCTATCGAGATCTTGAACCTGTCGTCGAACAGGCTCTTCGAAACACTGTAGGAATAGTCGGTGTGGGTGGCGCCCTGGTCGTCGACCGTGTCCATCCCGACTGAAAGTTCCACCCCTTTCAGGTTGTTGCGTGCCCACCGGCTCAGCTCGTTCGAAATGAAATCGCCTATCTGCTGGTTTACGTCGAAGCCACTGCCTTCGGATACGAAAGCGTCGGATTGGTATGTGTTCGTGATAAGCATGTACAGCGCTTTCTGCGAACGTTCCTCGGCGGACAGGCTTTGCAGTTCGCTATGTATATCTCCGTCCCGTGGGGCGCGCAGGTCGAACGTAAGCTCCATGTTTTCGAGGGTGTTGCGCACGTTTATCACTATGTCGAAATTCACGGTCCGGGACACGCCGTTCGCATCGGTTATCTTTATCGAGGTAGCCTCCGTGGCTGTGATCCTGAACGAGGGGTTGGCCATCTCCCCGATCCATTCCACGTAGCTTCCGTCGTCGATGCTGAATTCTTTCGCGCCCACCACAGGAACGGCGTACACGACCTTGCCGCCAGACAGGTTGTAGCGCCCTGTAAGCCGCGTGTCGCCCTGGCTGTTCATTATGTAGGCCAGCGCTCCGTCGCCGGCAAGCTCAATACGGCTGCTACCGTTCTCCATGAGATTTACCGTGGCCCTCACGTTGTCCTGCATATCGACGTTCACCAGCATGTCGATACTGCTCGGCCGCCTCAGCGGTACGGAATCGGCCAGTGCCCAGTCCTCCTCGTTGGCGAACGACACGAACGACACGATATCCTGCTTGGCCTCCTTGACTTCGAGCGGCGAGTCGCGCATGGAATAATAGACGTTCGTCCTGCTGAGCAGGTTGATGTTGCCGCGTACCGACAGGGCGTCCAGCAGTCCCCGCAGCCTGACGTTGATGTCGAACGCCACCACTCCGTATACCTGCGATCCGCTGCTGCGCGGCGAATTTACGGCTTCGAAGTTCGAGGCGGACAAGTTGAGATTTGTCCTTATGGCCGAAAAATCACTGACGTCTACGCTGCCGTCCAGCGCCAGTTTCCGGTTATTCGGAGCTATAAGCCCGAACCCGTTGAAGTTGACGCGGCTGTTGCTTATCGTGATCTTGTCGTTCGATATTTTGTACGTCGTGCCTATCATCGGAATGGCGAGGCGGGAGTTAGTGAATGCCAGCCCTCCGTTCATGACCGGCTTTTCGATCGTGCCGGTAAGGTCGAGGTTCCCGTTGGCCGTCCCCGAAAGCCTGGCCATATCCACAGGCAGGAACGCGCCGACCAACCCGAGGTCCAGCCCTGGGATGGCTACTTTTATGTCCAGCGCGCCGGTGTCCCAGATGTCGTAAGTGCCGCGTACCGTCATCGCGGTCTTAGAGTTGGCCCCCAGTAGCAGGTCGAGCGACCACTGCTTGTTCTCGTTGATGTTCGCTATTGCGCCGAAAGAGATATTTCCCACCTTCTGGCCGTCATACTTCAGGTTGTTCAGCGCGAACGACAGGTCGCCTTTGAAGATGTTCTCCGACAGCCCTATCGATCCGTTGCCGGCCAATATGCCTTCGAGCGGAGGTGCGGCTGGGAACAGCCTGAGGGCGCTGCCTATATCCATGCCCGACATGTCGAGCTTTACCGAGCCGTGGGGCATATCGTCCCTGGCGAGCGAGGTTATACGGAAGAACTGCTTGCCGTTCTTGCCTTCGAGGCGCAGGTCGGCCTCCATCCGCTTGTCGAAATGGTAGGTAAAGTAGTTGCCTTCGTTCGCCGTCCATTCCTGGTATCCGAATATGGAGTTGAGGGGCGTCATCGAGGCGCGCACGGCCGAGTCGAGCAGTTCGGCGGTTATCCCGAAACGGAAACCGGTGTTGTCGGAGCGGTCGCGTTGGATCATGTTTACGGTCGCCGTATTGCCCGCCACAGTGCCTCCCGCGGCGATGAATGCCATTTGGTCGATGTTCCCGGGCCTGTTGCGCACACGGACGCCGTAAGACAGTTTCTCTTTGCGCTGCCCGACCCATACGTTGAGGGTGTCGAGGGTCAGGCCGCCCGTGCGCAGGCCGTTGACCACCACCCCTGCCGCTATGGGCGTCCCGGGGCCGTTGCCTGCAGAGAGCGTTATTTTGCTGAAATCCATGCCGGTCGAGTAGAAATAATCCCTCAAAGGGTTCTTGCGCTTTGCCGAGAAGTCGAGCTTGAACGCCGGCATGGCCTGCTGTATCGGGAGGATGTCGATATTGAGCGAATCTATCTGGCGGACAAGTATCTCGGCAGCGGCGGTCATGCCGTTCACGAGGCTTGTGATCGATTCGGACGAGGTGAAGTCCATCCGCAGGTCGCCCGAGGCAAGCCCGGCTGTGACCGAACTGCGGTTGGCTGAGGCCTTCAATGTCGTCAGCCCGAATTTCTCCGTGCGCGTGCCGTGGGTTATCGCTACCGAATCCAGTGCGATGCTGGCTTTATACGCGCTGTCGGCCATTTGCGCCGAGGCTTCGGCTTCGAGTGTGAACGACAGCGACATGGGATCGGCCATGAATCCCATCGCGTGTATGTCCGCCTTTCCGACGGTTCCCCGCAGGCTGGCCGCGTAAAGGCTGTCGCGCAGTTCGCCGCCCAGGGCGAGGTTCAGTTGCAGGGCTTTGCTGTCGCTGGCGATGTTGCCCGACAGTATATGCTCCTTGAGTGTTGCGTCCAGGGTGATCCCGGAAAAATTGTAGCGATTGTAGTCGAAGCGGCCTATGGAGGCGGTTATGTCTGCCGAGGCGTTATTGGAAACGGGATTGAACCCCTTGCCGGCGGCCGTGAGCCTGAGTGTGGCGAGTCCCAGCGAATCATGCGGCAGGAACGTCCCGAGAGGGAAATTGTCGGCGGTAAGTTCGGCTTTGTATGTTTCGGCGCGGGTATCGAGGCTGCCGTTTATGGCCACCCGGCCGGAATCGGCCATGACTACGAGGTTGGGGGTGTAGCTGCTTCCCGTTGCCGACACCGTGCCGCTCAGGGTCATCGCCCGCGGGAATCCGACCGTGTTCCTGATGCTCTCGGGCAGCATTCCCTTGACAAAATCGAGGTTGCGGAAACTGCTTGAAAGCCTGAGGTTGCCGGCGATATTGCCGGGCTTCGTTGCCGACCTTATATTGCCGCTCGCCTGCAGGGCAATGTGTCCCGGCATCTGCGCTTTCAGGGTGCGCAGCGAGATGTCGCCCAATGTCCCCGAGAGTTCGCTGTCCAGGACGAACGATTTGCCGGCCAGCGCTTTGCGCATCGCGGGATCGGGCCGGTACAGCAAGAAAGCGTCGGAGACGGAGATATTTGCCGACAGGGTTGCCGATATTTTTGCCGCTTCGTCCATGTCGAGTACCGAGGCGTCGGCATCGAGTCGCGCCTGTATGTCGGACGACGGGGTGCGCAGGCCGAAGTCTTCGAGCGTTATCGCCTGCGGCGTCATCGAGAAACGTCCGCGGCCTTCGGTGATCTCAAGCCCCGACCGTTCGCGCAGGGCGAGCGATACGATCGCGGCGGATATTTCCGCGCCGCGGTTGAAGACCGAATCGATCCGCAGGTTTATGGCGTCGGCCTCGATGTGCGCCGGGTCGAAACCCTCGGCCGGTTCGCCGTAAAGCGCCCCGTAGCGGGCCGAGTTGTCGTTTAATTCCAGCCGTGCCAGCCTGACCGTCCATGGCAGGCTTTCTTCTTCCTCTTCCGGCAGTGCTTCGGCGGCGGGTGCAACAGTCGTCGTATCTGTAAAATAGACGTAAGAGCCGTTGTCTATGCTGAGGGTTCCGGCGTCTATCTCCTGCGTCCCGAGGTCGACTGCCAGCCTGCGCAGGCTGCCTTTCGCGATGGTGGCCGTCAGTTCCGTAACCTCGGGCGAGGTGCGCATCCTGAACGACACGTCGTCGAGGTCGAGCGAACGCAGCCTGAGTTTCCATGCCATGGAGGTCGTGTCCGCAGCGGTCGTGTCGGGGGGGGCTTCGCCGAGGTCAAGCGTTATGTCCGCCCTGCTGAGTGTTATGTTGCCGATCCGGACGGATTGGCCCGACATGCGCACGCCTGTGTTCTCGACGGTCAGGCTGCCCAATGTACCGTGCAGGTGCATCATGGATACGGTGTCGCGGTAATTCGCCCCGACGTCTTTCAGCTTCAGCCGCGCCACCGAGATCTCGCCCGTTACGAGGGGAGCCAGGGCGACCCCGGCGCTTATGCTGCCCGCGCGGGCCAGTGTATCGCCCTGCGCCGTTATCAGCGTCGTGTTTTCCAGAGTCAGCCTCAACGGGAACCGTAGCCGGATCTTCCCTATCGACAGGTCCATCCCGAGGCTCTCGGAAACCGCCTGCGCCGCTTTGTCCTTTATGAAATTCTGTACGGGGGGGAGATATATGAGTATGGAGACGAGCAACAGCAGTCCCGTGATGGAAACCACCGTCCACATGAATATTTTTAAGATCAGTTTAAAAATTTTCATTTGCCATACTTCTGCTGTACGGAGTACAAAGGTAATGCCCGCCCGCGCATTTCAATGGCATGAAGATAGCTAATTTTCCTCGATTTTCGTAAATATTGCGCTTCCCGGACAGATCGTTTGTTTTGCTCCGGTAAAAATTCGGATATTTTACTGACCCCGGTGTAGTAATTTGGGCAAATATTGCTATTTTTACGCACCTTGTATGCTAACGACGGGGCTAACCTCATTAAACCGAAACCTTGAAACGCTTTATTTCATTATCAGCCGCCCTGCTGTTCGTATGCACATGCGCGGCGAAACCAATGCCCGACATCAGTATGGGCCGGATATATGGGGAAATGGCCGCCGCGACCATCGACAGCATATACAAATATTATTCGGTCGCGGGGACGGAACTCCTAAGCGAGAACTATCCTTTCGACGCCAATTACGTTGCCGGTTATCTCAGCCAGGACACGCCGGTTTCGGAAAAAGGCAAACGCCCGTTCGCTTTCCTGTGGCCCTACTCGGGGACGCTTTCCATGGTCACGGCCATGATGGCGGCGCCGGAAGGCAAGCAGTATCGCAAACTACTCGACAGCAGGGTGCTGCCAGGTTTGGAACAATATTTCGACACGAAGCGCCAGCCAGCCGCCTACGCCTCGTATATAGTAAAGGCAGACCCGCGCTCCGGCCGTTTCTATGACGACAACGACTGGGTCGGACTCGATTTCATCGACCTTTACATGATAACCAAAGACAAAAAATTCCTGCGTAAAGCCGAAATAGTTTGGAAGTTTATCGAGGACGGCACGGACCAAAGGTTCGGGGGAGGCGTCTACTGGAGCGAGGACAAACGGTCGAAAAACACATGCTCGTCAGCACCCGCGGCCGTTTTGGCGATGAAGCTCTTCGAGGCGACCGGCGATAAAAAATACCTCGAAGCCGGGCGCTCGATCTACGGTTGGACGAAAGCGACCCTGCAGGACAAGGAAGACTACCTTTATTTCGACAACATAGGCGGCAGGAGCGGCCGCATAGACCGCCGCAAATTCTCGTACAACAGCGGCCAGATGCTCCAGGCGGCGGCACTGCTCTACAAAGCTACCGGGCAGCAGGAATATCTCACCGACGCCAAAAACATTGCGGCATCGTGCTACGACTATTTTTTCCGCGATTTCCAGACCGAAGACGGGGAGTCTTTCCGCATACTCCGGAGCGGCAACACGTGGTTCCACTGCATAATGTTCCGCGGATTTGTCGAATTATATCGTGTGGATAAGTCGGAAAAAAAATATATCGACGCATTTGCCAAAAACCTTTTGTATATTTGGAAAAACGGACGCTCGCCGGAAGGGCTGTTCTCGCAGGACTTCAGCGGACGCGACCAGGAGGACCGCAAATGGCTGCTGGCCCAGACCGCGATGGCCGAGATGTATGCCCGAATGGCGGCGTTGGCAGAGGATTGATTGACCGTCTTTGCTGTGAATCGTGACGCTGTCTGCCGCCGGCGAAGGGCGCGAAAGAGCCTTCAGTGAGTGAAGCAGCCCGCCGCATCGGGCGGTGGCGGACTGCCGGTGTCGCCGAGGCGACACCGATAAGCAAAAAAGGATTGAAATTGAAAAAACCTATAAACTAAAAATAATCGAGAATGAAAAAACTTAAATTCGCAGGGATAATGGCGGCCGCGGCCGTCCTGTCCGTGGGGGCTGTGTCAGCCCAAAAGGTCAACGTTAAGGCGAATGCTATCGAAATAACGTCACCCGAAGGTGAAACGTTCACAGTGACCGGCAAGAATGCTACTGTTCTGCTGACCGATAACGTTACCGTACAACTCGACGCCGTGAGAAGCGCCGTGCCCAACTACAACAAGACCAACCGCCCGCCGAAATCCGAAAGGCTTTTCACTTCGCAGGCCGTAGAGGACGAAATCGTGCGCGTCAAAGGTATGCTGACCAACGAGAAACTCCGCTGGATGTTCGAGAACTGCTTCCCCAACACGCTCGACACCACGGTCTATCCGCGCAAGGACGAGAACGGCAAGAGCGACACGTTCGTCTACACCGGCGACATCCACGCCATGTGGCTCCGTGACTCCGGCGCGCAGGTATATCCCTACATCCAGCTTGCCAACAGCGACCCGGAACTTAAAGAGCTGCTTGCAGGAGTAATCCGCCGCCAGTTCAAGTGCATCAACCTCGACCCCTACGCAAACGCGTTCATCGATCCGAACGACCCCACCCCCAACCACGAGTGGATGAAGGACAAGACGGATATGAAGCTCTCGCTGCACGAGCGCAAGTACGAGATCGACTCGCTTTGTTACCCGATCCGCCTGGCATACCAGTACTGGAAAATCACGGGCGACACATCCATCTTCGACGAAAACTGGACAGCGGCCATAACCGCCGTACTCAAAACTTTTAAGGAACAGCAACGCAAGGACGGCGTCGGCCCATATACTTTCCAGCGTAAAACGGAACGCCAGCTCGACACCGTGAGCAACGACGGCAAGGGACACCCCGTTAACCCCGTTGGCCTTATATGCTCGTTCTTCCGCCCGTCCGACGACGCTACGCAGTTCTTGTTCCTCGTGCCGTCGAACTTCTTCGCCGTAAGCTCGCTCCGCAAGGCCGCCGAGATCCTGACCGAAGTCAACAAGAACCCGGCTCAGGCCAAAGAATGCCTCGACCTGGCCAACGAAGTAGAAACCGCACTTCAGAAATACGCCGTTTACAAACACCCGAAATACGGTAAGATCTATGCTTTCGAGGTGGACGGTTTTGGCAACTACTACCTGATGGACGACGCCAACGTGCCGAGCCTCCTCGCGATGCCCTACCTCGGTGACGTGGACGTTAAGGATAAAGTTTACCAGAACACGCGCGAGTTCGTATGGAGCCTCGACAATCCCTACTTCTTCAAAGGCAGCGCCGGCGAAGGTATCGGCGGCCCGCACGTAGGTTACGACATGGTATGGCCGATGAGCATCATGATGAAAGCCTTCACGAGCCAAGACGACAAGGAGATACAGCAATGCCTCCAGATGCTTGTCGACACCGATGCCGGAACGGGCTTCATACACGAATCGTTCAACAAGAACGATCCTGCCAACTTTACGCGCAAATGGTTCGCATGGCAGAACACCCTCTTCGGCGAACTCGTGCTCAAACTCGTCAACGAAGGCAAACTCGACCTGCTGAACTCGGTAAAATAATCACAAGGTTTAATCCCAACGATGCCCCGCACGGAAAGTGCGGGGCATCTTGAAAAAATCATAGGATTATCCCCTTAAGGCGGCAATTATATTTCGGCTTGCGCAGTAAGCCGTCAGCCCGCAGCCACCCGGCGCGGAGGGCCGATATCTCGCTTCCCGCTCGATATTCCTCCGCCGGCTGCGAGCCGAAGACGATTGATCGAGTTAGAAAAGGATAGTTCTCAAATAACAATCTTATCATGACGATAGAAACCATCTACAAAGGGGAGCTCCGTTCGGAAGCGACCCACCTCCAGTCGGGAACGAAGATTATCACCGACGCACCCACCGACAACCAGGGCAAAGGCGAGTCTTTCTCGCCCACCGACATGGTGGCCGCCGCGCTCGGGAGCTGCATGCTCACGATCATGGACATTACGGCCCGCAGGCTTGAACTCGACCTCACAGGTACGCGCCTCGAAATCACGAAGATAATGGCCGCCGAACCCCGCCGCATAGCCGAAATCAAGATAGATTTCTACATGCCGGGCGATTACAGCGACAAATGCAAGGTGATGCTCGAACGCGCGGCCGACACATGCCCCGTGGCCAAATCGCTCCACCCCGACCTGAAGCAGAACGTGGCGTACCATTACAACGCGGCGAACCCCTGCGGTGTGAAGTAGGCTGCCGGTTATGGCAACGTATTTCAAAGGCCGGCTTATAAAAGCCGGCCTTTGAAATATCCGGCCGGGATGCGTATATATACCCAATTTTGCGCCGCGGACGAAAAGAGAGCCTTTAGGATGTGACAACGATAAGCTTCTTTTTTATCTTTGTAAAATGCGGCAATCGCATAAAACGGATAAATAACCACGAAGAAATGGAAAACAGGAAAAAGAACAAAGGCACGATTTGCGTGCAGGAGGGCTGGAAGCCGAAGAAAGGTGAACCGAGGGTGTTGCCTATCTATCAGAGTACGACTTTTAAGTACGAAACCAGCGAGCAGATGGCGGACCTCTTCGACCTGAAAGCGGCTGGATTTTTCTACACGCGCCTGCAAAACCCTACGAATGAATGCGTAGCGGAAAAGATCCGGTTGCTGGAAGGCGGTGCGGCGGCTATGCTCACTTCTTCGGGACAGGCAGCCAATTTTTACGCCCTGCTCAATATTTGCTCGGCAGGCGACCACTTCATCAGCACTGCCGCCATCTACGGCGGTACGTCGAACCTTTTTGGCGTGACCATGAAGAAACTGGGTATCGAAGTCACGTTCGTAGACCAGGACGCCCCGGCCGAAGAGATCGCGAAAGCGTTCCGCCCCAATACCAAGGCCGTTTTCGGGGAAACCATATCGAACCCGGCTATGAACGTGCTGGATATCGAAAAATTCGCCAAGATAGCGCACGACCACGGAGTGCCGCTCATCGTCGATAACACATTCCCCACGCCGATGAACTGCAACCCGATAGAGTGGGGTGCGGATATAGTGACGCATTCCACCTCGAAGTACCTCGACGGGCATGCGACCGCTGTCGGGGGCGCCATTGTGGACAGCGGTAATTTCGACTGGGACAAATATGCGGATAAGTTCCCCGGCCTGACCGCGCCGGACGACTCTTATCACGGACTTATCTATACGAAGGCGTTCGGTAAAGGGGCTTATATAACGAAAGCAACGGTGCAGCTTATGCGCGATCTGGGGTCTACACCCGCGCCCCAGAACTCGTTCCTGCTCAATATAGGTCTGGAAACGCTCCACCTTCGCATGGAGCGCCATTGCAGCAACGCGCAGAAGGTTGCCGAGTTTCTTGAATCGCGCCCTGAGGTGGCATGGGTAAATTATCCCGGCCTGAAAGGGAATAAATATTACGCCCTGGCAAAGAAATATATGCCCAAAGGAACGTGCGGCGTTATGACATTCGGGCTGAAGGGGGGCCGCGACAAGTCGGTCGAGTTCATGGACAGCCTCGGGCTGGTGGCGATAGTGACGCATGTTGCCGACGCCCGTACCTGTGTGCTGCATCCGGCCAGCCACACCCACCGCCAGCTGACCGAAGAGCAGCTCGCCGCCGCGGGTGTTCCGCAAGACCTCATACGACTTTCCATAGGTATCGAGGATGCGGACGACATAATCGCCGATATCAAACAGGCGCTCGAGAAAACTGTGAAATAATACTGAAACAATATATCCTCTTCAGTGTTGTCGGGATATAATATTAAGACAGCCGCCCCAGGAGGGCGGCTGTCTTGATTTCGTAGAAAGCCGGGCAAAAGCATAGATGGCATAAAAAAGGCGGGCTACTCAAAGTACCCCGCCTTTTTTATGTTTAAACGAATCTTGTGTGATCCGACTTATTTTGTTTCTTCAACAACAGGAGCGGCGTATGCCTGAACGAATTCCTGTGCAGCTGTTGCCACGTTGGCAAGTTCCTGTGAGAGGACTGTCCTCTGTACGTTGTAAACAGAGTCGAGTGTAGCGAATTCTTCCGGAGTGTAACCTTCTTTGAGGTCAGAATACTTGCGGCCTACTTCTACGAGGTCTTTAGTAACGTTAAGAGACTTAACAGTTGCTTCCTGATAAGCTTTACCGTTTTCGGGAACTGCGATAGCGTTTACAGCTTCGATCTGTTTGTCGATAGCTACGATTGCAGTATCGGCTGCAACAGCGATGCTTGCGAAATCGTTAGAAGTAACGCCTTCAGTGATTTTACCGTCGAATACGGTTACGGCTTCGTTAGCTTTGGTGAAAGCCTCGATCATGCCAAGGTTGATTGCTTCGAAATCTACGCTGTTTTTGTTGCCGCCGCATGATGCAAGCGTGAGAGCGCATGTGCAAAGTACAAAAAGGATTTTTTTCATGTTTTTAAGTTTTTAATGTTGTAAAACTGGCCGCAAATCTAAGTAAAAATAAGAATATAAAAAACTTTCGGACAAAACATAACAATTATATAATATAAAAAATATAATTTTTTTAGATCTGCCGGTACGAAAAACCGAAATAAGCATATTAATCCCAATTTTTGAGGATGAAAAAAAAGAAATAGGGAAATGTTTTCGGCATCGCGGCATTTATAATCAGCGCCGTGTGTTTATTCGTATGCACCCCTGAGAGGGAGACTGAAGCGACTGGCAGGGCCGAGGCCGGAGTTGTAAGCAATGCCGTGGGCGATGCGAAAATCCGGGCGACGCTATCCCGCCCGGTCTGATGAATTACCACGACGGCATTGCAGCCGTGAAGTCAGGTATATGCACGATAACGGATACCGCATCAGCCCCGGCTACAAATGGATGCTGAAATTCAGGGCTGAATTATAAATACAAATGAACATTATATCACAGGATCACCATTTTTGATAGTGTTCGGATGTAAAATCATTAGGCGACCTGCCATGAAAGGCAGGCCGCCGGATTGCAGGGCGCTCCGGAAAAACACCGCTCCGGCAAAAAAGATAATTACGGTTATATCATATCGTTGGGGCTGCAAATGGCTCAATGTTGTTAGGCGTTATACGGATTATACCGAAACATAAGGATTGCCGGTTACGGGGTTCGACGGTACTTTTGCCCTGTAATTTAAGGCAAAGCCTATGAAACCTGAACTTACCCTGATGCTGGCGGCACTGTGTGGCACCATGCAGCTCTCAGCCCAGCAGGATTCCACGAAAAACACGAACCCGGACGGTTACGAAAAATTCCGTGTGGGCGGTTATGGCGAAATGCTATACCAGCGCATGGATTACGGCGCCGACCGTTATAATTATCCGGATGGCGCACAGCCGCAGAAGCGCGGACAAATTTCAGTTCCGCGAATGATCATGGCTTTCGATTATAAATTCGACCCGACCTGGATACTCTCGGCCGAGGTGGAGTTCGAATACGGCGGCACGGGTATGGCCCGTGAACTGGAGTATGACGAGGGCGGTGAATATGAGACCGAACTCGAAAAGGGCGGCGAGGTTGCACTTGAGCAATTCCATATAACAAAGCGGTTCAACCCGGCCGTACAGGTGCGTTTCGGCCACATGATCGTCCCTGTGGGGCTGACCAACGTCCATCACGAGCCGATCCATTTCTTCGGCACTACGCGTCCCGAGGGCGAGATGACCATCATTCCTTGCACATGGCACGACACCGGCCTTGCGTTTTTGGGCGACTACAAAGGTTTCCACTACGAGGCCATGGTGGTCGCAGGGCTCGATCCTAACGGTTTCAGCTCGCGTTATTGGGTACGCAAAGGCAAGCAGGGCCTCTTCGAAGGCGACAACATGACCTCGCCGGCATTGGTGGGGCGTCTCGAATACGGCGGTGTGCGCAACCTGCGTGTCGGAGGATCGGCATACTGGGGCAATACGGCTGAAAACACCTCGAAAACCAACAAAATGAAGGGGCTCAAAGGCGAGGTAACCATCTTCTCGGGCGACGTACAATATAAAACCGCCAACCTGACCGTGCGCGCCAACGCCTTGTACGGCAACCTTTCGGACAGCTACAACATCTCGCGCATAAACTACTCGATGCCCAAGGCGGCAGGCTATCCCCGTACGGCCGTGGCCCAGAACGCGCTGAATTATTACGCCGAGGCAGGGTATAACGTCTTCTCATTCTTCGGGAGCAAGCAAAAGCTCTTCCCGTTTGTGCGCTACGAGTATTACAACTCGATGGAGAAGGTCGAAAAGGGCGTGCTGGCAGAACCGCGCGACAAGTGCGAGCTTATCACGGCCGGGATCAACTATTTCCCGCTCCCGAACCTCGTACTCAAAGCCGACTACTCCCACCGCATCGTGGGCGGAGGCGACTTCAACAGCGAGAACACTTTCGGCCTGTCGGCCGGATACGTTGTGTGGTTCTCGTCAAAATAACCAGTTTTCAAATCATTTAAAATAAACCAAGATGAAAAGTTTCAAAGTTACGATCAAAAGCCTCGTAATGGCAGCTATGGTGGCAGGCGCATTCGCCTGCAGCAAAAGTGAGGGCGGCGGTGAGGGCGGCGGTAACGAGTACGATTACACCGATATCATCGATACCTATGTCGACGATGTGGTCATTCCCACCTATGCCGACATGAAGGATAACGCGTGGGTCCTGCTGGAAAAGGTAAACGCCTATAACGCCGAACAGTCGCAGGCCAATTTGCAGGCGGTATGCAACGCGTGGCTTGCCGTGCGCGAACCGTGGGAGTTGAGCGAGGCGTTTCTCTACGGCCCCTGCGGCGAGGACGGCCTTAACGTCGACCCCAACATCGACACATGGCCGTTCGACGAAGTCGGCCTTGCGCAAATACTGGGCGGTTCCGATCCCATTACCGTTACGGCTGTGAGCGGTTACAACGAAACCCTGAGAGGCTACCACACTATCGAGTACCTGATATTCGATGACGGAGCCCCGAGGACCACGCAGCTCTCAGCCCGCGAACTCCAGTATCTGGTTTCGGCGACTACCGTGCTGCGCAACGACTGTATCCGCGTTTGGGCCGCATGGTACGGACTGAGCGGCATCAGCGCGAAAGACCAGGGTGCGATCACCGGAATGGGAAGCTATTGGGATGTGCCGGCATATCTCCAGTCTAAAAATGCGAGCAGCTATGCCTATATCTTCAAGAATGCGAAGCGCCCCTACACTTCGAAATCGGACGTGTTTGCAGAGATGATCGCCGGCTGCTGCGAAATTGCCGGCGAAGTGTCGGAAGGCAAGATCGACACGCCTAACAATGACCCCAACGGTGTGATATACGTGGAATCGCGCTACGCATGGAATTCGCTGGTCGATTTTACCGACAACATAAAGGGTATCCGCAACGCATATTACGGCTACCGTACCGACAATGTCGAAGGCTGGACGTCGGGATCGGCGGAAATAATCGACAATTCGATGGCCGGTTGCGTGCTTGCTCAGGACGGAGGGCAGGCTGTGCACGACGATATAGTGTCGGCGATAGACAACGCGATAGCCAGGATAGGGGCGATAGACTATCCCTTCACCCGCACCATAGAACAAAACCTGGACGACGCCGATATTAATGCCGCGGTAACGGCCTGCACAGACGTACAAACCGCTTTCCTGGCCATAAAAGGATTAATGGAATTGGATTAACGAAATTTGGTATGTCCCTGAAACATAAAATTCTTTGCACCGCGAGTGCAAAGCTCCTCGCGGGGCTTTGCACTTTGGTGTGTCTGGCGGGGTGCGAAAAGACGGAGCAGGATCAGATACTCAAACCCAATGGCAGGGCGGCGAAAGACGCCGAGCTTTCGGCGGGGACTTCGACGGTCTTTGTGGCTACGAGCAAGGCCTATGACAATCCTGCGCCGTGGGTTACCGGTTCGCTCGTGACCCGCTTCAACCTGGGCGATATGGCCTACCATAACCCGCGTATCAGCGGCGACGGACACGGAGGCGGATTAGGCCCTGTCTATGCCGGTTTCTCGTGCGGCAGCTGCCACCGCAATGCGGGACGCACGCGGCCAACGATGTGGACGGACGGCGGTACGGGAACATACGGCTTCTCATCGCACCTGGTATACATTGCCCGTAAAAACGGCTCGTATTACAAAAACTACGGCCGCGTGCTTCACGACCAGGCCATCTATGGCTCGAAGGCCGAGGGTAAGCTGAGCGTCGCCTATACCGAGGAGCAGTACAGCTTCCCTGATGGCGAAACATACAGCCTCATGACCCCGCACTACACTGTTTCGGAGTGGTATGCCGAGGAAATTCCTGCCGAAGACCTGCTGGTAAGCGTGCGCATTCCGCTGCGCCATGTGGGCATGGGGCAAATCATGTCGCTCGATACGGACGAGCTGCTGCGCCTCGCGGCCCAAAGCAATTATCCGGAATATGGCATCAGCGGCAAGTTGAACTATATTCAGGAACGCGGGCGGACATATATCGGCGTTTCAGGCAACAAGGCCCAGCATGCCGACCTGACGGTGGAGTTGGGTTTCTCTTCGGACATGGGCGTTACAAACGACCGTTTCCCGGAAGAGGTGTCGCACGGGCAGAGCCAGATGAACGGATACTCGCACTACGGCATCCAGATCACAACCCGCGAGATGGAGAATGTCGATTTATACATGCATGCGCTGGGCGTTCCAGCCCGCCGCAACGTTACGGCCGAGGCGGTACTGCGCGGCGAGAAGGCATTCTATAAGGCCAAGTGCCAGCTTTGCCACACGCCCACGCTCCACACCAGGCCCGAGGCGACAGTCCTGCTTAACGGCACGCGCCTGCCGTGGCTGCAAAGCCAGGTAATCCATCCCTACTCGGACTTCCTGCTGCACGATATGGGGCTCGAACTGGCCGACGGATTGAAGGCCGGCCTGGCCGACGGCGATGAGTGGCGTACAACGCCCCTGTGGGGCGTGGGCCTTCAGGAGCGCGTAAACGGCCATACCTACTTCCTGCACGACGGCCGCGCCCGCAACCTCGTCGAGGCCATCATGTGGCACGGCGGCGAAGGGGCTGTTTCCCGCGAACTTTTCCGCCGCATGCCCAAATCGGAACGCGACGACCTTATAACTTTCCTCGAATCTTTATAATCCCGAAATATGAAATTGTTTTTTAGGATACTTCCGATTTTCACTTTAATGGCCGCCGCCGCGGCAGCCCAGACCGCTCCCCGGGTAGACGACAAATACGTTTCGAGCGGCGTGATCGACCTGAGCGGCAAGAAAGGGGTATCGTTCTCCTCGCAGGCGGGCGACTTCCTTTTCAAACCATACTCGCTGGTGCAGACCTCGGTCAAATTCAACTATTACGACGACGAAGGTATCGATCTGGCCGATCAGGACCGCGTGGCCAACACCGGCTTCGAAATTGGAAACGCCGTACTCGGTTTTTCGGGCAAGGCTTTCGATATCGTCACTTTCAACCTGGCGCTCAACGCATCCAAGAGCGGCGGGGCGCTGCTGCAGCAGGCGTGGTTCGACGTGAACCTGAAAGACCAGCTGCGCGTGCGTGCGGGTAAGTTCAAGACCCCGTTCTCGCAGGCCTATCTGGTCAACCTCGGCGAAACGCTCTTCCCTGTGCTTCCGTCGTCGCTGACGGTGCCGGTCAACATCAACGAGTCGATCAACTCCGTCAACCCGTCGTTTGCCACCGGTTTCGACCTGGGGGTGCAGCTCCACGGCCTGCTGGGCGGCAAATGGGAGTACCGTGCGGGGGTGTTCAACGGCACGGGCATAGACGTGAATACGGCAAAGAAAACGATGAGCGACGAGTATGAAAATTTGCCCTCGCTGCTCTATGCCGCCCGCGTGGCCTACATGCCCAAAGGCGTGATGCCCGCCCATCAGGGCGATCCGGACGATCTGAACGACAATAAGTTATTGTTCGCCATATCAGGGTCGTACAACGTCGAGGCCAACTGGGAGAGCAGCAACGACCTGCGCGTGGGCGCCGAGTTCGCATGGCTGCTGAACCGCTGGTATTTCGGGGCTGAAGCCTACTGGATGAATATGAAATACACTGCCCGTCAACGCAACATAATCGAGCCTTACAATTTTATTGGCGGTTATGCGCAGGTGGGGTATTTCGTGACCAAGAAGCTGCAACCGGCCATCCGTTACGACGTGATGGACCGCAACTCGACCAACGAGGCAGGCACGATCAATATGCCGGCCGTGGGACTGAACTGGTATGCCCTGCGCTCGAACCTCAAGCTGCAGGCCATGTACCAGTATACCGGCCGCTGGGGACACGACGACCAGGAGGCACGCGACCGCGACGACCTGGGCCTGGCCATGAACGCCGTGACAGTGATGATGCAGTTCTCATTCTAATACATACGGGATGAAATGGTATATTGCAATAACCTGCTTATCAGCGGCCATTGGTCTGGCCTCGTGCGACAGCGGCGACATATATCCCGAACCGCCGAAAGAATCGGGGCGTAAGGTCGAGGCATCATTCGCTTTCACGGGGCTGGACGCCTACCCTGCAAGCGAATATTACCAGCTCGTATTTGCCGCTTTCGGGCCTGACGGCCAATACCCTCTGGCGTTCAGCGCCGTGCCGAAACCTGCCGGCGGAACTGCCGCGGTAACGCTGCCAAATGTGCCGGGCGGAACGGAGATCGTTTCGCTCTCGCTGCTGGACAAGAGCAAGAAACTGATCTATCATTTTTATACTTATCCTATGGCCGGCATGGATGGACAATCGCTGACCCTGCCGCAGCAAACGATAGCGTTGAACTGCTACGGCAGAGTACAACACCAGGTCTTTTCGATCAAATGTATAGCCTGCCACGGCGGTGCCGACATTATGGCGCGCGGACTCAACCTTACCGAAGGGCACAGCTATGCCGCATTGGTGAACGTTAACTCGAAAAAGAACCCGTCGATGAAGCTGGCGCTCCCAGGCAGCCCCTCCAACAGTTTTATCGTCAAAGCGCTGACCGAGTCGGGGGCCCTGTCGACCGACCATGCCGAAATTGCCAAGGAGGACGATGTAAACCTGCTCCGTTCCTGGATTACGGACGGATGCAATGAAACGGAATAATTATGAGCTTTTCAAATGAAATACTAATTTTCAGCAATATCCGCATAGAGATCAGCTGCTTCGAAGCAGAAGGCGGCATCCGCGAGTACAACGCGGTATTGCACATTGTCGATGCAGAAGACCCTTTCGAGGTGCAGTTGCAGAACATACGCGCCGCCTATTTCTATCTGCTCTCGAACCTCGGGCATGAAGTCGGCCCCGTTTTCAGGCGCTACTTCCTGAGCGACGCCGCCAACCAGGCGGAAATGCTGCTGGTCGGGGAAATGAGCTATCCTGCGTGTGCCACATCGGTCGTTCAACAACCCCCGCTGGACGGCAGCAAGATAGCGTTATGGGTATACCTGTGTTCCGGGGTCGTGGTGAAACGGACCGCCGACGGGACAGCTGTCTCCCATAACGGCATGCGCCACCTGTGGACGGCATCCCGGAGTATTCCCGAAGGCGATTCGTATGCCCAGACCGATACCTTGCTGAGGAAATATGTGGAGCGCCTTTCGGCCGAAGGCTGCACGCTGGCCGGCGATTGCATACGCACATGGTTTTTCGTGAGGGATGTGGACGTGAATTACAAAGGCGTGGTGGAGGCCCGCAAGGAATTATTCAGCACCCATGGCCTGACCGAGAAAACACACTACATTACCAGTACAGGCATAGAGGGCCGTTCGGCCGACCCGCGTGCGAGCGTGTTGATGGACGCTTATTCCGTTAAAGGGCTACAGCCGGGACAGCAACGGTTTTTACACGCCCCCACACACCTCAACCCCACGCACGAGTACGGGGTGACTTTCGAGCGCGGCGTGCGCGTGGCATACGGCGACCGCAGCCACATCTTCATCTCGGGCACGGCAAGCATCGACAACCGGGGTGAGATCGTCGCCCCGGGCGACATCGTCGCGCAAACCAGCAGGATGTTCGAGAACATAGAAGTATTGCTGGCCGAGGCGGGGGCCACGATGGACGATATAGCGCAGATGATCGTATACCTGCGCGACGCGGCCGACTACCGGCGTGTCGCGGCCATAATCGGCGAGCGCTTCGGGCATATCCCGGGGGTAATTACACTCGCCCCTGTTTGCCGTCCCGGCTGGCTGATCGAAACCGAGTGCATCGCCATAAAGAAGGAAACCAATCCCTCTTTCAAACCCTTCTGACCATGCGACTGCTGACCCGCACTTCCTTTGCGCTTTTCGGGCTGATGATAGCCTGCCTTGGGATTGCCACCTTCGTCGAACGGGCTTGCGGAAGCGACTTTGTGGCCAGGCACATTTATCACGCATGGTGGTTCGCCGCCTTGTGGGGGGCCATGTTCTGCTCGGCGATGGCGGTAATCGTGGGACGTTCGCTGTACCGAAAAAAGCCTGTCTTTATGTTGCATGCCTCTTTCGGGGTAATCCTGGCCGGGGCATTATTCACTTTCCTGACCGCGGAGAAGGGACTGCTGCACCTGCGCGAAGGCGTATGGGCGGGAGAGTTCCGGTCTGAAGAAGGCGGCGTGCGGAGTATGCCATTCGAGATTGCCCTTGAACATTTCGATACAGAGTATTACAAAGGCACGCAGGCCCCGGCCGATTACGTAAGCCATGTCGCCGTGCGGGACGGCGGGCAAACGGAACAGCACCTCATATCGATGAATAACATACTGCGGTACAGGGGCTACCGGTTCTATCAGGCTTCGTTCGACGAGGACGGGCGCGGGAGTACGCTATCTGTCAACCGCGACCCGTGGGGCATTCCTGTCACATATGCCGGGTATGTCCTGCTCGGTATTTCGATGCTTTGGATGCTTTTTTCGCGGCAGTGCGGGTTCCGCCGGCTTCTGGCAGATCCCCGCTTCAAAAAAATGGGCGCGACGGCAGCGTTGTTGCTCCTGGCCGCTGGCGGGATGTCTGCCCGGCCCGCCACTCTCCCGCGCGAACAGGCCGAGGCTTTCGGACGTCTGCAAATGCTATATGACGGCCGCATAGCCCCGGTGCAGACCTTTGCGCGCGACTTCACGCTCAAACTCTGCGGCAAACCCCGCTACGGCGATTTCACGGCCGAGCAGGTACTCGCCGGATGGATCTTCTACCCCGAACAGTGGCAGCACGAACCGATGGTGCGTGTCAAGAGCGGCGATGTGCGCCGGCTTGCCGGTTGCGGCGAGATGGCTCCTTTCACCGCATTCTTCGATGGGAACAGTGGCTATAAACTGGCCGGCTATCGGAAACCGCACGCCGAAACCGAAAACGGCAAACTGAGAAAAGCTGTCGCCGAAGCCGACGAAAAAGTACAGCTGATAGCCATGTTGCAGGCCGGGGAATATTTCCCCATATTGCCTGTCCGCGGTTCGAACGGATTGCAATGGTATTCGCCAGCCGACTCCATCCACAATGCGTCACGGGGCGATTCGCTCTTCGTGAAAGGCATCTTCCCGCTCATGTACCAGGCGCTTTTGGCCGGACGGGATGCCGAAGTCGGAACGCTGATCGGCAAGATCGCCGCATTCCAGCAAAAACAGGGCGGCACGGAACTCCTCACGCCCGGCAAACTCAAAGCCGAACTGTGGTACAACCGCATGGACTTCGCCACTATGCTCTACCGGATCAACCTTTGCTTCGGTTTGCTGGCGTTCTTCTATTTTTGCTGGAGCCTTGCCACGGGGCGGCGGAGCCGCTGGCTGCAGGCGCTGTTCCTCGTGCAGCTTATCCACTCGCTGGCATTCGTCACGGTGGCCTTGGTTCTGAGAGGCTGCATTGCCGGGCATGTCCCACTGAGCAACGGCTATGAAACGATGATGTTCATCGCCTGGTGCGTGCTGCTGATAACGGTCGTTTTCCGCCGCAGATTCTTTTTGATTACCGCCTCGGGGTTCATCCTTTCGGGCTTTGCCCTGCTGGTCTCGGCCCTCGGGGCGATGAACCCGCAGATCACGCCCCTTATGCCGGTACTCGCCTCGCCCTGGCTGAGCATCCACGTATCGCTCATCATGGTTTCCTACGCCCTGCTGGGCTTTATAACCCTCAACGGATTGGCCGCGCTGGTGTTGTGGCTGGCCGCCAAGCCGTCGGCGAAGGAAAAGGTAATGGCACAGGCCGAAAACCTGCAACTGGTCAGCCGGCTGTTCCTGTATCCTGCGGTATTCCTGCTTGCGGCCGGGATCTTCGTGGGTGCCGTGTGGGCCAACATATCGTGGGGCCGCTACTGGGGCTGGGATCCCAAGGAGGTGTGGGCGCTCATTACGATGATGGTCTACGCCTTGCCGCTGCACGGGAGAAGCCTGCGATGGTTTGGCCGCCCGTTATTCTTCCACGGCTATGCCGTAATGGCGTTCTATGCGGTATTGATGACCTATTTCGGGGTGAACTATCTTTTGGGAGGCATGCACAGCTATTCCGGCGAAACCTCTCTCCCCTCGGTGTCGTGGCTCGCCCTGTTGCCGGTTGCACTGGTCATGGCGGCGGGAATAAAGTCGAAATTATGCGGCCGCTGTTATGAAGATGCCAATCGGACAGGACTATAAAGTTGCCTCCAGGCGGGCATTGCCGGCTGGCTGATGGGTTGCTTGAGGTTGAATGGAAAAGGAATGTATATGACAACAAGGGAAAAGTAACCAAAAACCGAAAAAAAAGATACAGTATTACATCTACTGTAACTTGGGATGGGGAGGGCAGACGATGGTTATTATCTGAGCGGTGCATTCGATACTGGAAACGGGCCTTTCGATATGGGAAGCCTATGGGGTTGGGATGATTTCTCGATGCTCGATGCTGCAGGACTCGAAGCGAAAAGACAGGAACTGGCCCTTAGACCCGAAGTATCTGGAATTTCGAGGGCAGGTTATAATTTTCAAGGTTCAAGATAACTTTAGAAGATTAATATCTTTGTAAGTAATTCTTGAATGAGGTCGATGCGGAAACTACGAAAATGCTTTTTACGAGATGTTACCTGCATTTTACGACTGCTCCGGCCTCTGCAGGCGACTATACTTTTACGGTGCAGGTGGAAATTGACGGCAGCCAAATCAGCAAATCTATAACGATATCTTTTTAGCCGAATGCGTGAGTAAACGGAATGGATAGCGGGAAGTTTGGCCCTCTTTTTATTCCAAAATCATATTCCTGCAAGTAATACGCAAGTTGAATCAAGAATAAAGTCCTGAAACTTAATTGTTTCAGGGCTTTTGCTTGCTGCCTTTGTACCCGGATACGCATTTGAAATAGTAACCTTGGTTAAGTATGATCAAAATGCAAAGCGGTGAAAAACAATTGATTATCAGAATATATAAGGACATAGCGAATTTATATTGATTAAGCGGAGTCATAATAATTTCGGGATGTATGGGAACAATTTGGGCGCAAATGGTGTCTTTGTATTTCAATCCAAACACAGGGCACTATGCTGTCGTAGGTATTTCCGCAAGCTATTTGCTCTTCCTTTTCCTGATATTATTTCATCTCCAGGAACTTCATATAACGTTTGGATATAACTTCCAACGAGTGCGTTCGTTCGAAATTTTCGTTGTAGAATTTTTTGGTGTCGGGTACCTCAAGACTATTGACAAAACCGCACAGCCCGTCCCGTTTGTAGAATATCGAATGGGCTGCATATTCGGGTAGAACGCTGAATGCCTCGTCGCACAGCATGGGTTTGCGGTATGTGAGCGCGACGTTCAAATTTCCCGAGATCTTTACACTAAGATAGTCTTTGAAAGCCGTGCATTTTTCATGTATCAGCGGCATGATATAATCGCACTTTCTGATCCACGACTGGAATTCAGCACCCTCGACATAGTGTTTGAAAAGGATGAAGTTATCTTCTATGTCGCACTCTTTCAATGTATTGCGAAATGAGGTGGTTTTTTCTCCGTAATCCCATCCGAGCAGGATGAATTTTATATTTGAGGCATACTTTTCACCTTTCGGCGGAATAAGCGCCATGTAATCCCTGCGGTAAAAATTTACAGCCCCGGGTATCGCTATCCATATATCGCCGTCAGGTTTCTCGATCGGTACGGGAGGGTAGTCTGGCTGAAAAATAAGAGGCGCCACTGAATATGTAAATCCTGTCTGCTTGGGTGCGTTGGCTGCGATATAGTCGGCCAGGACAAAAAACCTGTTGATCTTTTCCGTGTACTGCCTGTGTTTTGGCTCTGTAAGGTCTTCTGATCCCACATTGTTAAGACTATGCAGCACGGCGAAAAAATTGGCCGTCTGTTGGGCCGATAGCCGGTTGACAATATTCATATCACCCCTGTAAAAAGCAGAGCCTATTATTACCGTATCGAACTTCTGTCCAATGATATATCCGCAGATTTTGTCGAAATAACGTTGCTTGACCTTTATAAACGTGGTCTTATCGGCGATCTTTTTTATCTCGGCGACCTTAGTTCTCTGTATCTCGTTACAGATGAACTCTACATGGTAGCCTGCTGTCTTGAGGTACAGCAAATGGGAATATATGCACTCGCTGTGCGACAGATTGAACTCGATAAAGGCAGCTTTTTTCATCTTCCGGTATGTTGGTTATGGTGCAAATTTAGCGCCCTGTCGCGAACAAACAAAGAAACGGAGGCGTGAGTTACTGACACTTATAATCTATTATTTGTCAATAAGTTTGGGTCAATAACTATAGACTAAAGAATGCTTCTTTCCTGATCGTGTTCCGTAATTTTGCAGTGTCCGAAAGGTCGACCCGGGACAATTTTATCAACCAATTAAAAACACAAAAAAATTAAAAGGAATGAAAAAGTTTGGAAATTTAGAATCAGGAAGTTTCGGATGCAACATGTTGTGCCAGGCGGCGGGCGACGATCACGGTGAGTGGTCGAAAAACAAGAAACACGTATGGCATAAGAAAACGGTCCATATGGAGGGGCCGTATGGAGAAGCAGATGTTGAGGTAGAATGTTTGTATTGTACCGACCGAGATCATTGGGCTTATGTTTATCCCACCGGCGGCGGCTACGGCTACGCCGATTGGGATGG
>JAVBMR010000001.1:0-114491 GCA_031552235.1 Tidjanibacter sp.
TTTTCGTCAAAAAAATATATACGAAAAAAATGCCTGATTCAAAATGCTTATTTTCAGTGCTTTTGCGGTTGATTGGAAGGGATAGTCCGAGGGTTTAGGCATAAAAAAGCACCCGTTTCCGAGTGCTATTTTATCGATTCTGAGCTGTTGACGAGGATTGAACTCGTGACCTCTTCCTTACCAAGGAAGTGCTCTACCACTGAGCTACAACAGCGTTCCTGTTGGAGATGGCCGTTCAGAGCCATTTCGTGGGTGCAAAAGTAATATATTTTTTAAACATACCAAACATACGGCGCTAAAACCCGTTGCTGCTGTGTTTTTTCGGTTAAATACACTACTTTTATAGCCTGACAATAAAAAACTTCGTATGGAAAGGTTCAAAACGCTCAGGAAAGTAATATGGCTCGCCGTAATATTGATGTTCCTGCAACTCGTGATACTCGTCGCCGTACTATTCCCGCTTACGACGGTAATGTGGATGTCGGTTGGGATTCTGGCCGTATTGACGCTCTACCTCGGGCGTATTTCGCTCGCACTGCTGGCCGAACTCGAAAAGAAAGAGCGGGACGGGGGCGGGAAGTAAGGTCGGCGAAAGCCGGAGCGACCACCCTCCGCCGGCGGCAGATCGCGCAACGAATCAGGAATATATCAGGAACCCGGCGATCCCTGAGGCGATTATGAGCAGTATGGGGTTCACTTTGAGAAGCGAAACGATCAGCGCCGCCCCGAAGATGGCCCAGCTTTTCCAGTCGATGAAAGTCGCCGGCGTGACAAGCAACAAAGCTGCCGCGGCGATCATGCCTATTACCATGGGCTGCATGCCCCTCAGCGCCCCGACGACGTAACAGTTGTGGCGGAGTTTCATGTAGAACCTCGTTATCACGATCATTACGGTAAGCGCCGGGAGGCAGACCGCTACGGTGGCCAGCACCGCGCCCCAAACACTTCCTGTGACGGCATACCCGACATAGGTGGCGCTGTTTACGGCTATCGGGCCTGGGGTGATCTGCGAGATGGCGACGATGTCGGCGAATTCGGCATTCGTGAGCCAGCCGTTGCGGACCACGACCTCGTTTTGTATGAGCGAGAGCATGGCATAGCCTCCGCCGAAGCCGAAGAAACCTATTTTCAGATAGGAGTAGAGCAACTGTAGATAGATCATCGGCCGGCCTCCTTCCTTTTTTTGAGGTATGCCCAGATTATGCCGGCCGCCGCTCCGATGAATATGAACCACATGGGCGATACTCCGAGCCGCCAGATTGCCGCGGCAACCAGCACGGCTATCCCGATCCTGTACGCGCCCATGCCTTTTGTGAACCCGAAGAGCGGGGCGACTATCAGCGCCACGACCGCCGGGCGCATCCCTTTGAAGACGGCTTCGACCGTGTGGTTGTCTTTTATGTCGGTGAAATACATGGCTATGAGGACGATGACCACGAACGATGGCAGTACTGCGCCGAATATCGCGGCCGCCGCTCCCCTGTATCCGGCGAGGTTGTAGCCCACGAAAACGGCGGTGTTGAGCGATATGGGGCCGGGGGCCGACTGGGCGAGGGTGAGCAGTTCGAGGAACCGTTCGCGCCCGACCCACCCGCGTTTGTCCGTAACCTCGCGCTGGATGAGCGGGACCATGGCGTATCCGCCGCCGAACGTGAACGCCCCGATCTTGAGGAAACTCCAGAAAAGTTTCCATGCGATGTACCGTTCGGGGTGGGGTGCTGTTTTCCCGGGGCGGGATGAGGTTTTTTCATGGTGCGGAGCACTGTCCGCATCGTCCGTGCCGCCTGCATTGTTCGCACTGTTTGGCCTGTTTGGCCTGTTTGGCCTGTCCCCGACAGGGCAGCCTAAGTTGCCGCCGAATTCTTGCGGCGCGGTTTCTCCGGGATGAGAGCCGGATCGTGGTGCGGTTTCTCCGTGGCCGGGTTCGGTTTTGTTTGCGCGGAGAGAGATCTCGGGATCGTCCTTTTTATTGTCGCGATATTTTGTCGGATTGCGGAGCGATCCGGCGGCCAACTCTAAAGGGTCGGATTGCGGGCCGCTGAATGTTATTGACTTTTTTGTGGCGCATGCCGCCGTTTCGTTGAGGCAGGGCGAGGTTTCCTTGGGCCGCGGCTGAGCTTCGTTTCCGGCAGAGCTTCCGCACGCAGTTTTTTTTCGGCCTGCGGATTTCTTCTCGTTTGCAGTTTCTTTTCCATTCAAGTCACAGCCGAGGTTGCCGCCGAATTCTTGCGGCGCATCGGTACCGCAGGCCTGCGGCCGCTCTTCCGGGTTGCCGCCTGGGTTTTCGCCCGGGTGTTCTACGCCGCCGTTTCCGTTTTTCGGGCGGCCGGCTCCACTCAAACGGCCACCTCGGCCAGCGCGCCCCAAACGGCTTAACCAACTCGTGCGGCGGCTCATAGGTTGGCGAACGATGTGAACATGACGGCGGCGAGGGCGGCGGTTTCGGTGCGCAGGCGCGCTTCGCCCAATGTCACGGCGGTAAATCCGTTGGCCAGCGCCAACTCCACCTCCTCGCGCGAAAAATCACCCTCGGGGCCTATCAGTATCAGTGTATTGCCGCCACGGGCGAGGACGTCCTTGATCGGTTGCCGTTCCCCGGCGTCTGGCCGGCAGTGGGCGATGAGTTTCTGCCCTTCGAACGGCCGCATGATCACATCTTTCGCGTCAATCATAGGCTCCACGGCTGGGTGGTATGCCTTGAGCGACTGTTTCACGGCGCTCGTGACGACCTTTTCAAGGCGGTCTTCCTTGACAGTGCGGCGTTCGCTGTGGGCGCTTGCGATGGGGATGAAAACGTCGCACCCCACCTCCGTCGCCTTTTCGAGGAACCATTCGTAGCGGTCGGGGTTCTTGGTCGGCGCCACGGCCATTGTGAGCGAATATCCGCGCCTGCCGTATTCGGTTTCTGTCGATACGACCTCGACTGCGCACCGTTTCGGGTTAGCGTCCGCTATCCGGGCCGTGTACATGTTCCCGCGGCCGTCTGTGAGCATCAGCGTGTCGCCCTCTGCCATCCGGAGTACGCGGACGCAGTGCTTGCTCTCCTCCTCGGTGAGCGTGTGGTGCGGCGGGGCTATATCTGGTGCGTAGAATAATTGCATATGGCTAAAAAATATTACGTTTATCTGTAATAATGCCCCTGTGGTCTGCCGTCGGCGGAGGGCAAGTTGTGTAACGACGCAGCCCGCCGCGTGGGGCGGCGGCAGGCTGCAGGGCTTGCCTGCGGCAATCCACCCGACGCACAGCCCTTGAGGCCGCGCTCGCCGCGCGGCCTATGCGACTTGCTCCGCTCGCCGCACACGTGGTATTATTGCGGATAAGCATAAAAAATATTATCTTTGACAGACTCTGTTTACAAAAGTAGCGTAAAAAACATGAAAAAACCATTTATATTCGGGTTTCTCATCTCCCTCGTGCTGTTCTGTTCGTGCGACCCCGACAGGAAAGTGAGGCATAACCCGCTTATAGACCAGTGGGCCGACAACTTCGGCCTTCCGCCGTTCAACAAGATAGTTGTGGCGGATTACGAACCGGCACTGGCATACGCAGCCAAGACGCATCTGGCCGAGATCGAAGAGATAGCCGATTCCGAGGAATACCCGGTGTTCGAGAATGTCATACTGCCGCTCGACAGCTCGGGCCGCCGCCTGCGGTTGGTCGGGGAGTTGTTTGCGCTTGCCGGGTCGGTAAGTGCCGACGGAGCGATGGACAGCCTGAAGGTGCGGATGGCAGTGATGATGGCCGCGCACGAAGACGCCGTATTCCACAACGCGGTGCTTTTTGATAAGGTCAAGGCCGTGTACGACAGCCGTTTGGAGTCGGAGATGGATTCCCTGCAACTGAGGCTTACAGAAAAGACATACCTGAGTTTCGTAAGGAACGGGGCGGCGCTCACGGAGGCGGACAAGGCCGCACTCGGGCAGGTGAACGAAGAACTTGCGGAGCGAGAGGCGCTCTACGGTATAAATTTCATGAAGGCGAGGAACGAAACATTCGTCGTTACCGACAGCTCCAGGATAGACGGGCTGACGTATCCGGTGCGCACTTACGCGTCGGCGCTGGCGAAGGACAAAGGGATGCCAGGGAAGTTCGCGCTCACGATGGAAGACCAGATCGCTGATGGCGTCCTCATGACTGCCAGAGACGGGAAACTGCGCGAGGAGTATATGAACGCCTATGAAAAGCTGGGCGCCGGGGATTCGCTGAACGGTACTCTGGCGTGGGAGATAGTGCGCCTGAGGAGCAAAAAGGCGGGACTGCTCGGGTATGGGACGTATGCCGCGTATAACATGCCCGGCCGCATGGCAGGGAGTCCCGTGGCGGTGTACGATATGCTCGATAAAGTGTGGAAGGAGTCTGCCAGCAAGGCGCAGTCGGACGAGGAGGCGATGCTGCCTGTGCGGCCTGCCGGGGTAACAGGGGGGATAAAAAAGTGGGATTGGGACTTTTACCTGGCGCAGGTGCGCAAACGCGATACTACGGTCGACCAGGAGCAGATAGAACAGTATATGTCGCTGGTCAATGTCCGCTTGGGCGCGTTCGAGCTGTGCAATCGCCTGTTCGGGCTGACCTTCAGGCCGGTGCCTGCGGAATTATACGATGCCGACTGCGAGGCCTACGAGGTGTTCGACGTCGACAATTCGCATCTCGGGATAATGATATTCGACTACTACGCCCGTCCCGGCAAGCAGAGCGGTGCGTGGACACAATGCCTGAGGGACGGCTGGCCATACGGCGGCGATTATTCCGATCCCGTCACATGCTCGGCGTTTAATCTTATGAAGCCGACAGGCGCCAACCGGCCTACGCTGCTGTCGTTCACCGATGTGGAAGAAATGTTCCGCCAGGTGGGCAACGCCGTGGAGATAATGCTTGCCGATACGCCTTACGCAGGGCTTCAGGGGCTTGAGCCAGACCTCGCCGGAATCACGGGCGAGATGATGGCCTATTGGGCGTTCGAGCCGCAGCTGATGTTCAACTACGCCCTGCATTATTCGACCGGCAACCAACTCTCCGAGGTGAACCTGCAAAGGATATCGGGCAGCCGCAACTACCGCAAGGCATACGATATAACGAGGACGGTTGGTTCGGCCTACCTCGATATGGATGTCCACATGAACATGGCGGCGGATTCGACCGAGGGACAAGAGTGGGCTTTCGAGCGCGCGAGCCTGTATGAAAAACACGGTATGCCGCGCAATATCGGGTTGCCGCATTCGCTTGCGAACTTCGTACCCGTTTTCGGTTCGTCCGGAGGGGCGGGATATTATGGAAGGCTTTGGGCCGGTACGCTGGGGGCGGATATCTTTGACGTTTTCAAAAGGGGGACGAACCTGTTTGACAGGGGAGTGGCAGGCCGTTTCCGCGAAGAGGTGCTGTCGAGAGGCTCGGGTGCGCCTGCCGATACGCTGTACCGCAATTTCAGGGGGCGCGGCGTGTCACTTTCGAGTTTCCTTGTATACAATGGCTTACTGGATGCGTCTTCCCTGCCGGGCGACGATAAGCAGCCTGACGAACCGGCCGAGATACTGCCGGCGGATACGATCCCGGCGCCCGTTCCCGCCCTCGAATTATGGAAGAATAACAGACCGCGGCAAGAACTGCCGCCAGCACAGAGAGGCGATTCGACTATTTAGGCTGCCGATATTGAAATGCTAACTATCGCTTCCGCTTGCGGAACCGGCAGCCCGAACAAACAAATAAAAACGAAATGCAGTTAACTTACCGCGCCACGCGGAGGGTGTGAGTAAAACGAGCAGTCCTCCACAGGCTTCGGCCCGAATCGAAAAAATACTTGCTAAGATTTCTACGACCATGACAAAAATAGCAGCCGACCTGACAGGTCTTATAGGGAATACGCCGCTCATGGAGCTGGCGGCTTTCGGGAAACGCCACTCCGCCTGGGCTAAACTTATAGCCAAACTTGAGTATTTCAATCCTCTCGGCAGCGTGAAAGATCGCATAGCGCTGGCTATGGTCGAGGACGCGGAGCGAAGGGGCGTGCTGAAACCGGGAGCGACCATAGTGGAGCCCACCAGCGGGAATACCGGCGTGGGGCTTGCGTTCGTGTCGTCGATAAAAGGTTACAGGCTGATACTCACGATGCCGGAAACTATGAGCCTCGAACGCCGCAAACTGTTGCAGGCCTTGGGTGCGGAACTGGTGCTGACCCCGGGAGCTGAAGGGATGAAGGGTGCGATAGCCGCCGCCGGACGCCTCAGGGCGGAGATCCCCGGCGCTGTGACGCTCGACCAGTTCGCCAATCCGGCCAATCCGGCTGTGCATGAGCGCACTACGGCCGAGGAGATATGGCGTGATACAGACGGTATGGTCGATATATTCGTCGCCGGAGCGGGGACGGGAGGGACAGTCAGCGGGACCGGCAAACGTTTGAAAGAGCTGAACCCGGGCGTTGAGGTCGTGGCTGTCGAGCCTGCCGAGTCGCCGGTATTGTCGGGCGGTAAGCCAGGCCTGCACGCAATACAGGGCATCGGCGCGGGATTCGTCCCGGCGATATACGATCCTTCGGTGGTCGACAGAGTGGTGCAGGTAAGCGGCAACGACGCCATCCGCACAAGCCGCGAACTCGCCAGGTCTGAGGGGCTGCTGGCAGGCATATCGTCCGGTGCGGCAGTGTTCGCCGCGGCACAACTGGCGCGTCGGCCCGAGAATAAGGGCAAGAACATAGTCGTGGTGCTCCCCGATACGGGGGAACGCTATCTCTCGACCGTACTCTACGACTTCGACGGGTATCCGCTTTAGGTTCTATCCGCTTTAGGCCGTGGCGGCGACAAGGGCGGAGCGGTCGCCATGGACACAGGCAACCAGCTGTGTAGTACGGCAGACTGAAAGGGAAACACAGAACGTGCGGCTTGGTTAACAAAGCCGCACGTTTTCGTTCCGTAAATTTTCAGGTTTACTTTCAACGCATATCCGCAAAATACCCCTGACTTTAATCTCCACGGGTTAATTCCCCGCTGCTTGCTGCGCTTGATAAATTCAGGATCGGTCTGAATTTTAGTTGGTGGTATTTTAAGCGGCTTGTTTTTCGGCCTTCACAGAAGGCCGGCAGCCCGAAGCTCCGCCGTGCGGGGGGGGCTATTCACATCGTTGCTGTCATCCCACCGCGAACTTCGGCTTGATAACCATGTATCCGTAAAAACAAATTCGCCAACCTAATTTCCGGACTGATCCTAAATTCACATTTCGGGGGTCGGTACAAAGTGCCGGGCTGCGAAATGTTGCGCTTCAGGGAGGGCAAAGGCCGCTTGCGGATTTTGCCGAGCGTCAGCAACAAAAAGGAACTTAATGTGGCGACTGCCGCAGGCAGTCGCCGTCTTTACGATACCCCGTAGCTTGCTACGGCGTGGTTTATTAGATCTTTGTTAATTTCACGGTGTCGCTTCGCTACGTCAGCAACCTTCCGCCTCACGCGGCAGACTGGTCGCTTAGGCTTCTTCCGACAGGGCGGGAGAGTCTATGCACACCCGAAGCGCTGTAATGCAAAACTACGCCCGCCGCCGGATTGCACCGCATGGGTGATATTGCGGATAGGCGTTTACTTTTTATCCGCTCCCGAATTTCCCAAAAGTACGCTTTCGATGGCCTCCCTGAGGTCGGCTTTCGACATCGAGCCGATCGATATCTGCGGTCTGCCGTCCATCGGGACGAAAAGCAGCGTAGGCAGCGATTCTATATTGAACGCCGCGCTGATCTCCGGTTCCTTGTCCACGTCGACCTTGTAGACGTAGATTTTGTCCTTATATTCGCCGCCAAGCTCCTCTAACAGGGGTGCTATCGATCTGCATGGCCCGCACCAGTCGGCATAGAAATCTATCACGGCCGGTTTGTCGCCGAGGTATTTCAACTCTTCCGTGTCCGATTCGAAATCAAAGGCCTTTTTCAGGAAGTCGGCTTTTGTCAGATGTATGGCGTTTACGGTTTTGCTGTCTTCTTTGCCGTCTTTTTTCTTGCCCGACAGTCCGTTGCAGGATGCCGTCACGAACATGGCCGCAAGCATAAGGAATAGGATCTTTTTCATGGTTTTTTATTTTAATAGGTGTAAATGTAATGATTATTTAGAGACGGCGATACTCTTCGCGTTTATTCTTCGGCAGCTTTTTTATCACTTCGTCAGCCGAGTGCCTTATGAGTTCCGTTATGAGTTCGTCCGGCACGTCGCTGTCGATATCGACCCCGTTCCATAAAAGTGTCGTGGGGACATGGCCCGGGCCGATGCCGGCATACCGTTCGCGCAGTTCGACCGCCCGCCCCGGATCGCATTTGAGGTTTGCGACGAACCGCCCGTCTTTAGGTTCCAACAGTACGGTTGCAAATATCCTGCCCATTACTTTAAGCATGAGTATGTTCTTTCCGAAGAACAGCAGGCCCTCGGTGGCCCCCTTTATCGAGAGGCAATGTTCGCGGAACTCTTCGATGTTCATATCTGTACAACCTCGCCTAATTTTCACTATCTTTACAAAGTTAGCAAAAAACACACATGAAAGTCGTAAGGATTACGGATATCGGAAAACTCGTACAGGCGAGGTTCGATTATTTTGACAACGATCCGCTGGTGCCGCCTGCGGACAGGGATATGCTTGCCGCCAATTTGCGCAGGTATTTCGAAGAGCATATTCCGGCTGGGGATTTTGTGGCGTTCGCGGTTGCGGAAGGCGAGGCTGTGGCCGCCGTGGGGTTTATGAGTGTGACCGAGATGCCGCCGAGCGGGTCGGTACCCAACGGCAGGATGGGGACCCTGTTCAATATCCTTACCTATCCGGAGTACCGGGGACGGGGATACGGCAAGGCGCTTTTACAGGCGATAATCGGGGAGGCGAAGGAGTTGGGCCTTTCCGTGATCGACCTGCACGCTACCGAACAGGGGGTCGGACTCTACGAAAAGCTCGGGTTCGAGTATGTGCCGTATTCCGCGATGCGGCTGAAACTTTTCAAGTAAGTCACGGCTGTATCTTGTTTATAAAAGCACCTTTGCTGTATAGTTTGCCGTTGGCTGAGGGTGCGGGCAAAATGAAGCGGCCCGCCGCCCGGTGCGGCGACTGGTCGCTCCTGCCTTTCGCAGAAAGGGCGGGAACGTTAGTGCGCACCAGAAGCGCTATGTTGCGAAATGGCGCCCACCGCTGGCGGCAGACCGTATGAAAAAACAGCTGCGAAAACAGTATGCTTTTCGCAGCTAATCCGGCTAACTAAGCAGCCTTTTTTGCACCATTACCACAAAAATTGTTTTGCAGGCTAAACGGAAATGTCAGGGGAACAGCAGGCGGTCTATTCTGCCATGTTTCCGTTGACTACCGATTCGAGGTAGCTTTTCAGTATCTCGCCCTCGGGCAGGGCGATCTTTTGGCGCAGCCTGCTGCGGGTCGACGTTATCGTCGATATCCCCACGCCGCGCATACGGCTGATATCTCCCACGGAATGCCCCCTGATTATCATGCAGCACAGTTCCAACTCGCCCGACGTCAGCGCCGGGTGTTTCTGCCTCAGCGCTTTCATCATGCTCTGATCGTCATGCACCACGAGTTTGGCGTTTTGCAGGATAAGTTCCTGGACTGCTTCGGTCATGTTCGACATCAGTTTTGCTATGTCTTCTTTCGTGAGAGTGTCATGTTTCAGCGTATCTATCTGCTGTTTGTCGAGGTCGAGGAACCGTACCAGTTTGTTCCATTCTGTTTCGGCTTCGAGTTTTTCGCGTTCGATCCTGCGGGTCATTTCTTTCGTGTAGGATGACAGTATGGCCGCACCCGTGAGCAGGAGCAGGAACATGGGTGCGCTGTATATGAGCAGGTTGTCCCGCAGGTAGATGCCGGCGAAAACGTAGCTGCCGACGGACACGGCTATGAATACTATCGAAAAATGCTGGCGGGATGTCAGGCGTGCCATCAGCACAGGGACGAAACATACGCCTGTTGCCGAAAGTATGCAGAAAGAGTTGTCAGCGACAGGATTCAGCGCCATGTATATTATGGACAGGCTGGGGGCGAGCGTGATGGAAGACAGCATTACCAGCATCGCTGTATCAGGTGATACCCTCTTCAGTACGAAAAGTACGAATACGGCAACGATGATGGCTATCGCCGCCGCATTTATTATGGCGAGCGTTGCCGACCCGTGATAAATGTAGGTTGCGAGGTCGGCGCCCAGTCCTATGCAAAAGAACAAAAAGGCATAACTTACCATCAGCGCGAGCAGTGTGCCTGAGCTTTTCAGGTTGGGTCGCCTGATGGTGCTGAAGTCGCGTGTTTTTTCCATAGAAACAAAGTATTTGATGGAGATTGTCTCTTCAGTGGAGCTTTTATTGCGAAATTAGGAAAAACAGGTCACTTGTTTGGGCTTTTTGAGCTTACTTTAGCGAAAGTTATAATTTTTTTCTGACTTTTATACGTGAATTTATTTTAAAAAGCCGTTGCTTTTGTCATTCCGCCTGACCGCGTTGCCGGTCTGCGGAGATATTTGTATTGTAAATGTGGAATTCTAATAACGCCAACAACGTGAATGCCAAGGACTGTAACGATCGCAACTGCGACCGGCGCCCTCTTGTGGAATATCTCGATATACACGAAAGCGATATTATTGAAACACACATTCTTGAAAGCGAGGTGCTGTGTGTGCACGCCGGAAGGCTGAAACTGTCGTTCGACAACGTCGACAACCTTGAGGTCGGCAAAGGAGGGATGGTGCTCCTGCCGCAGAACTGCCGCCTGAGGCTTACGGCCATGTCCCAAACCATGTTGCTCGTGCTGAGGATGCGCTACGGGATCGTATCGTTCGATCAATTTTCGTTCGAACAGATAATAGAAGACACGCCGATGCCGGAAAAGAAAATATCGGCCATTGGGACATGCCCCGAGATCGAAGATTTCATGGATAACCTCGCGGCAAGGATAAAGGACGGCGTCGACAGCGGCTATTATTTCGAATTGAAACTGAAAGAGTACCTTTTCCTGCTGATGAGGTATTATCCACAGGACACGCTTTCCGTTTTTTTCTATTCGCTAATGGGCAGCAATTCGGCGTTTGTCGAGTTCGTGAACAACCACCACAGCAAGGTGCATACGGTGATCGAGTTCGCGAAACTTGCGAATTACAGCCTTTCGGGGTTCGAGAAGCGTTTCCGCCGGGTGTTCGGGATGTCGCCATACCGCTGGATGAACGCCGAAAGGGCCAAGAATATCCTCTACGACCTGCATAACACATCGAAATCGTTCTGCCAGATGAAGGACGAGTACGGGTTCTCCTCACTGTCGCACTTCAACGATTTCTGTAAGAAAAGCTTCGGGAATCCACCGGGGCGTGTCCGCCGTCAATTGGGGTCGTAGCTCAGCGCGTGTCCGCCGCCCCGCAATCGGCGCGAACAACACATCTCTTATCCGGCCGCCTATTGCAGCGCCGTTATGTAGCTTTCGATATCCTGCTGGAGTTTTTTATAGAGAAGGCAGTCCTTGTAGGCTTCGTTGTCCAACAGCACGTCGCGCACATTACGCAGCGAATTGTTGTAATTGCTCAGTTCGTTCTTGAGCGCCACGCCGGTTTTGGACGAGGTGTTGATCCGTATGTTGCTCATAAGTTTGAGCTGTTCGCAGACGGCGTTCAGCATCATTATCACGACGTTGTCCAGCAGCGTGTGGCCCTGCATGTACATGTAGGTGTCCTCGGGGCGCAGTCCCCGTTGCTGGAGTTTGCGCATGAACACGGGGATCTGCTTGGCATAATCGGGATTGTGGCGATGCAGGATGCCGAGGCGTTTGTCCACCTGTATCTTTAGCCAGTCGATGGTGTCTGCGCCGTTCTTCTCGACCTCCACGTAGCCCAGTTTGACACTGCTCTTGAATTCGAGCAGCGTGAATACGTTCTCGTCTTTGAGGTGTGCCGAGTAGGCATACCACACGAAAAGAGGGTAGATGACGCGCGAGTACTCTTTGAGGAATTTCTCGAAGTCGAATATACGCGCATCGTTTTTCGTGGCCTTCACGCATACGTTGTGTAGCGAAGGGCCGTAGCACAGGAAGTTCTCGGTGGAGTAGGCGTATGTGTGGAAAATATATTGGGAGTGGTTGACGGTTTTGGCCTGCGGGGTGGAATCGCCGAACAGGTAGTCGAAGTCGCTGTCCATGCACAATATATGGTAAGGCGAGGTTTCGGGGATCATGCCGATCAGGACTTTCTTGCCTTTGGCAAGGTCTTCGCGCGGAGGCACGGCGACGTCGAAGGTAAGCGTATTGCTTTCGTACACGTCGAATATCCCGCGCCAGAACGACACGTCCTCGTAGCCCTCGACATATACGTGTACCACCCTTTTGCCTGGGTCCACAGGCAGTTTTTGCGGCATCTGTTCCAGCAGACTCTCCTTGTATTTTGTCCAGCCGTTCTGGCTGTCGCGATCGCCTTTGTATATATTGACCTGCGATTCACCCGTGTGACGCTTTATTGTATGGGGATCGGTGTCCCGGCGCCCCTGCTGCCTGGCCCCTCTTTTCTCGCGCTCACCGGCCCGTTGAGAGTATCTGCGATTAGACTTGCGGCTCATCTTCCACTTTCGTTTGTGCAAATATAGTGAAAGCCGGGAGGCAAACCAAGCTTGCTTGGGTTTGTCCGGGGCGCATCCTATATTATGCAAATATAGTGTAAAATTCTTATTATCTTTGCAGGGAAATCAACCGTCAAGGACTATGAGCAACAACGACTGGAAGTCGCGCCTCGGAATGGTCTATTCCACGAATCCCGATTACAAATATGATACCGCGGATGGCGGCGGCGACCAAACGCCCGAACCTTCGAAGCAGGACCTGCGCGTGTGGCTCGATAAAAAGTCGCGTGCCGGGAAGCAGGTAACGCTCGTGAAGGGGTTCGCCGGGTCGGACGACGACCTGAAGGAACTGGCCTCGATGCTGAAAAATAAATGCGGCGTGGGAGGTTCGGCCAAGGACGGCGAGATAATCATACAGGGCGATTTCCGCGACAGGGTCGTGGACTTGCTCGTCAAGGCCGGATACAAGGCCAAAAAAGCGGGGGGGTGATATGGAGGAGGTTTTGGTGCAGGATCCGCTTTCGCTACAGGAATTCCTGATGTTCGTGGCCTACCTCGGCTCGGTGACGTTCCTTATGGGTGCAGCCGTTTTCGCCTTTTTGTGCGTTAAGAAACTTAAAGGCAGGCGGAAGGTGCTGAGGATAACGGCGTATTCCGTTGTGAGGTTGGCGGTATCGTTCGTCCTGGCAGTGGCCGGATTGCTCTACTGGCCATTCGTGTTCGATGTGATGTTCGGGTTTTTGCTGCTGCCCGCCGTGGCTTCGGAGGCGCTTACGATAACGGCCTCGTGGGGCTTGATGAAAATTAAGGTAAAATATATATGACTTTGCACCGATCATGAAGAAGAGGGTCTTTTTTTGTTGGAAAACAACTACAAAAAAATAAAACCCGCCCTTTTCAGCGGAGGTCGCTTCCGCGACACGGACAGATTAGGTTTAGCGCAAACAAAATATTTCCGTGTGCCGGAAGGCACCCCGAACCGACGCAGCGAACGAGAGCAGAGGCCGCAAGGAGGAAAACAAGCGAAGCGAGATAACTTCGCGGGAGAAACTTAGGCGACGGTGAGGGCGGCTGGTTTTTTGGTTACTTTTTTGCCAGCCAAAAAAGTAATAAGGAAGAAAATGATTGCTGCGAATTTGTATGCAATTACCAAACTTAAACGCGGAAATAAATAAAGCCCGATGCAGAAATTTATGAAATATGCTTTGGCTGTGCTGGCGCAGGTGCTTGTGTGCCAGGCCGTCTCGGCGCAGTATTACGACTGGGGGCAGGACCCGGCCTCGATAAAATGGGACAAGATAAAGACCGCCGGCGGCAGCTATATTTTCCCGAGGACATACGGTAAACAGGCCGCGCGCATCGTGAACTACATGGACACAGTGAGGCCCTATATCAGCAACGGGTTCGAGTTGGGGCCTATGAAGATGCCGCTGATCATGCACACCCAGAATTTTCAGTCCAACGGCCTCGTGATGCTCGCCCCGAAGAGGATGGAGCTGATCGTGACGCCATCGCAGACGCTCTACGCCACCCCGTGGACGAAGCAGCTCGCCATACATGAATACCGCCACAGCGTACAGTATAACAACCTGAACAACGGGTTCGTGAAGTTCCTCTCCGTGGCGTTGGGACAACAGGGTTCGCTGCTGGGGACTATCCTGCTGTCGTACTGGTTCCTGGAGGGCGACGCTGTGCTTGCCGAAACCCAGATGACCGAGTTCGGGCGCGGACTCCAGCCTTCGTTCACGATGCAGTACCGCGCTTTTTGCTACGAGGACATGAAGTTCACGCGCGAACAGTATTTCAGCGGGTCGTTCCGCTATCCTATGCCCGGGCAGTACGAGCTTGGCTACCAGATAGTGTCCTACGCCGATACGAAATACGGCGAAGGCGCGTGGGGCAGGGTGGCGCATGACGCCGCCCGACAGCCTGTAATGTTCTTCACGAACCGTTTCCATTTCGACGACAAAGGCTATACCACGCCCAAAAAGCTGTTCCACGAAACGTTCGGCGACCTGTGGGCGTTCTGGAAAACCCTGCCGCAGGTCGAGGATACTTCGACGCCCGTTTCCGCGTTGGGCGACACATACACGACATACGCTTCGCCTGTCGGGTTGCCCGACGGGAATGTGCTGGCTTTCAGGGAGAACCTGACCCGCCCCATGAAGATGGTGTCGGTGGATACTGCGACCGGGCGCGAGGAGTTGGCGATGCGCCCCGGGGCGCCGAGTTCGCCCATGTCGGCGGCGGGCGGGAAGGTCTGGTGGTCGGAATACCGCCAGAGTACTTTCTGGGCGCAGAGGGTCAATTCGCAGCTGTGCTGGTACGATCCTGCGACCGGGAAAAAAGGGACGGTCAGGGGCGAACGCAGGGCGGTATATCCCGTGGCGATGGACGACGGCGGATATGCCGCGGCCGAATATAATTATGATGGCTCGTACTCGATAAAACATGGCGGTTGGGCGGTCGAACTGCCCGATACGGTTTCGGTCCACGGGCTTGCATACGACAACCTTACGGCCGGGTTCTATTTCATCGGGCTGAGCGACGCCGGCATGTGGATCGGCTGCGTTTCGGATGGCACGCCGGTGCGGATGGTTACGCGCCCGGGCCGCTCGACCATCTCGAACCTGCGTGCGAAAGACGGCAAACTCTACTACAACTCGATAGCCACAGGCAAGGACGAGGCGCACATGTACGACCTTGCCGCCGGGAAGGAATACGCGATTACCGAATCGAAGTACGGTTCGTTCTCGCCCGCCCCGCTGGGCGGCGGCAAAATCGCGCTGACCACATATTCCAAAGACGGCTACCGCCTGTCGGTGCAGGACGAGGGCAAGGCGGCGAGGGAGATAGCCTGGTCGAGGCTCCCAAAAAACCTCGTGAATCCCGAGCGCCGCAAGTGGGACGTGATAAACATGGACAGCGTCAGGACGGCCGACACGACCCGTTACGAAACGGACAGATACCGCAAAGGGACACACCTCATACAGGTACACAGCTGGGCGCCGTTCTACATGGACGCCTTCGACCTTATGGACTACAACGAATTCAACTTCGGACTGGGGGCGACACTGCTTTCGCAGAACCAGCTCAACTCGGCGTTCGCACAGCTGGGATACCGCTACAAGCAGAACGAGCATTACGTTTCGGGGGTGTTCCGCTATTACGGCTGGGCGCCGAAGTTCGAATTGAGCGGCGAGTGGGGTACGCGCGACCAATACGATTACCGTCCCGCCGGAGTGGAGTCCCTCGACGCGGATTACAGGCCGCAGGACTACTACTCGGTAGAGGCGAGGGCCTACCTCCCGATAACCCTCTCGTCGGGCTACCATCTGCGCAGGCTTACGCCGCAGGTCGAGTTGGAGCACACCAATGCGAGGGTGGTTTCGGACGGCATAGTTTTTCAGGACGGCGCGTTCTACTACGATCCGGACGGGATAGAATTCAGTACGGGCTTCCAGAAAGTGGCGGCAGGCATTCAGTTCAGCGACAACGTGCGCATGGCTTACCGCGACTTCCAGCCCCGCTGGGGATACATGGCCGGTGTGAACGTGATGGGCAACCCGTTCTCGGACATGTACACCGATCTCATGGAATTCTACGGGAGCGTCTACACGCCCGGGTTCTTCCCCAACCACGGCATAAGGCTCCGCGGGACAGTACAGCACGAAACAGGCAATGGGCTTTACGGCTTCTCGTCGGACGGTTATTTTCCCCGCGGCGCGGACTACGATGCACTCAGGCCCGGGGCGTACTCCGCATTCTCGGTCGACTACCAGTTGCCGCTGTGCTACCCGGAAACAGGTATCCCGGCAGTACTTTACATAACGCGCATACGCCTCGACCTCGGTTTCGACATGGCCTTCTGGGAGAGGGATTTGCGTGCCATAAACCAGGGTGTCCGGAACGAACGCACATGGTCTTTCGGCGGCGAGCTGATATTCGACATGATACCAATCGCCCTGCCGTTCAACTCGCAGGGGAGCCTGAGGATAGGCGTCTACAAGCCGAACGGCTCGGATGCGCAGGTAGGGGTCGGCGTTTCGCTGCCGCTGTAACCGCGGTGCAGATGCGGCGACCGACGGAATAATCAACGTACAAAACGGACTTATCCATTTTAGTCTTTTTCGGCCTTCATCGATGGCCGTCGGGCGCCCCCGAAGGGGGCAGGGGCGCCCGAAAGAATGTTCTCAACAGACATTACGTTTATTAGTAGAATATAACTTAGGGGCATTATTGCTAATAAGCATTAATAAAAATCATTACCTTTGCAGCGTAACACTACATATATGGCACAGAAAAAAACAACACCGACAATACAGGGCATACTCAACAGCCGCAAGGCTGTGAAATGGATGTGGATAATCGTGGCGGCGCCTTTCGCGGTGCTGTTCCTGCTTATAGGGCTGATCTCGGTCGGCGCGTTCGGCAAGCTCCCGACTTTCGAGGAGCTGGAAAACCCAAAGACCAATCTCGCCACAGAAATATATTCCGAGGACGGAAAGATAATAGGACAGTTCTTCATAGAGAGCCGTTCCGACGTGTCGTACAGGGAACTGAACGACTCGCTCGTGGCCGCGTTGGTATCGACCGAGGACATGAGGTTCTACTCCCACTCGGGAATAGATTTCATAGCCCTTGCCCGCGTGGGCGTGGGGGTGCTCACGTTCAGCCGGCAGGGCGGCGGAAGTACGCTCACACAGCAGCTGGCCAAGAACCTCTACAGGATACGCGAAAGCGTAGGTGAGGATATGGGCCGGTCGAATATACTGATATTCAAATTGAAAGAGTGGATTACGGCCGTGCGCCTCGAATACAACTACACCAAGGAGGAGATAATCACGATGTACCTCAACACGGTAGAGTACAGCCGCAATGCCATGGGGGTCAAATCGGCATCGCAGACGTTCTTCAACAAGCTGCCGAGCCAGCTCACGATAAATGAGGCGGCGCTGCTCGTGGGGATGGTGAACGCACCCACGGCATACGACCCGGTGCGCAACCCGGAGCGCTCGATGCGCCGCCGCAATGTCGTGCTCGACCGCATGAAGAGCTGTGATTTCATAACCAAGGCCGAACGCGACTCGCTCAAACAGCTTCCGATAGTACTCGACTACCACCCCATAACGCACACGCAGGGAACCGGGACATATTTCCGCGAGAGGCTGAGGGCCGTGATGAACATGAAGCGCCCGTCGCGCTCGCAGTTCGCCAACGACTGGGATTTCGAACAGGAACTCAGGCGTTGGGACACCAACCCGATATACGGGTGGTGCATCAAGAACAAAAAGGCGGACGGCACGAATTACAACGTCTACACCGACGGGCTGAAGATATACACCACCATCAACTCCTCGATGCAGAAATACGCCGAGGAAGCGCTGCACAACCGTCTGGCCAACGAGATACAACCGGCATACGACCGCCAGTACAAGCGCGACAAGGTGCAGTTCATCGGGCAGGGCAAAGACCAGATAGAGCGCATAATACAGAACGCGATGCGTTACTCCGACCGCTATAAGGCCATGAAAGAAGAGGGAGCTTCGGCCGACGAGATAAACAAGGCGTTCACGACGCCGGTCGAGATGCAGTTGTTTACGTATAAGGGACAGATAGATACGCTGATGACGCCGCGCGACTCGATCCTTTACTATAAACGCATGATGCGTGCTTCGTTCATGGCGATGGATCCGGCGACCGGCCATGTGAAAGCGTATGTCGGAGGGCCCGACTACCGCTATTTCCAGTATGACATGGTGGCGCAGGGCAAGCGCCAGGTGGGATCTACCATCAAGCCGTTCGTCTACACGTTCGCCATCGACCACCTCGGATACACCCCATGCACCCCCGTGCCGAACCTCCCTGTGACCATCGAAACCCCGAGCGGCCCCTGGCAGCCCAAGGAAGCCAGCGGCAAACCCGAGGATGAGGTATACACCGGCGAGATGAAACCGCTCAGTTGGGGGCTCGAACAGAGCCGCAACAACTACACGGCCTGGATCATGAAGCAGGGCAAGCAGCCGCAGGCCGTCGCCGACTTTATCCACAGGATGGGGATACACAGCTACATCGATCCCGTATACGCCCTCGCTTTGGGGACGCCCGACGTGTCGCTGTATGAGATGGTGGGCGCTTACTCGACCTTCGTGAACCGCGGCGTGTTTACCGAACCGATATTCGTGACGCGCATCGAAGACCGCTACGGTAAACTTATAGACACGTTCACGCCCGTTTCTTCGGACGCCATCAGTGAGCAGACCGCCTACACGATGGTCAAAATGCTGCAAAACGTCGTTGCCTGGGGTACGGGGAACAGGTTGAGGCGCCAGTACATTCCCACTGCCCCGGTAGGCGGCAAGACGGGGACGTCGCAGGAGAACCGCGACGCGTGGTTCATGGGTATTACGCCCAAGCTCGTGGGCGGGGCCTGGGTAGGCGGTGAAGACCAAAGCGTACACCTGCGCAGCGCGGCCGAGGGTTCGGTGCTGGCGCTCCCGATATTCGGCGAGTTCATGAAGCGCGTTTACGCCGACCCGTCGCTCGGGATATCGCAGAACGATAATTTCTATGTGCCGCAGGGTGCGATAGACTATAATTGCTCCGCCGAGATGGATTCGTCATCGCCGTCACAGCCGAACGACGAATTCTTCCAGTAGGTTCCGCGCATAGCATAATATGCAGGCCGCCCGGATTGATCCGGGCGGCCTGCATATTATGCGGCATAATGGACGTTATGTCGTGGCGAATATTAATCCCTGCGGGTTGAATTTCCCGGAGCTTGTTGCGCTTGATAGATTCACATTCCGCGGCTGCGTGGGGCGGCACAAAGTGCCGAGCCGCGGAATGTTGCGCTTCAGCGAGGGCAAAGGCCGCTTGCGGATTTTGCCGAGCGTCAGCAACAAAAAGGAACTTAATGTTGCGACCGCACAAGGCAGTCGCAGCCTAATACCCCATAGCTTGCTGCGGGGTGGTTTAAATAAACCACCATTCACTAAAGTACATGGGTTTCGCCAAAGGAATAAATTCCTCATTCCGAGTCGCAAAACGACTCGCATCGCCGCCCTGAAGTGGCGGAGGGCGGCGATGAAGAACGGACGAATTGCCCGAAAAAAACAAAAATTTATAGAAACTAAAGTAGCCGCAATAAAATTGCAGGGTTTTAACCATTGACAGCAAACAAAAAAATCGTTATCTTTACAGACTACTAAACCTGTTGCGATGTTTTGTAAAAGAATAATTTTGCTCGTTCTTTGCTTCACCGGTGCCGGTACTCTCCGAGGCCGGGACATCGTCGGGGAAACCTCCGCTGCATTATGCCGCGCACTGGATGCCATCGACATGACGGCGAGCCGCGGACAGATATTAGCCGGCGTAAGTGTCGTTTACGATTCTGTAATGGGTGCCCGGCGCGATTCGTTGGTGCGCCACGTCGAAAACATGGCCATGCGGGAAGGCATATCGCCTACAAGTGCCGTCGGACCTATAGCTTGGGATATGTTGGCCGGGGTGTATCGCGACAGCGAAAACTTCAAACGCCTGGCTTTGTTCCACGGAGGCCCTATTCCGCAATTCGACACGGTTGTGGTGGCCGCCGGGATGTATGCCGATTCGCTGCTGACCGCGTGCGATGCCATGGAGCCCATATACGGTAGCGTTGCGCAGGACTGCGTGAAACAGGCGATGGCGAAAGGATGGCCAATAGCCGAAAAGACCGGACGTTACGCCATAGACGACAGCGATAAATTCGAGCAACAACTCACCCAATGGTTGCTTGTGTACAGCGAACCCTTCCAAAGGTGGCGCGTGCGCGTGCTTCCCGCCTCGCAAAATCCCTGCATGACCCGTCTGATTGATTTTGTCGAGGACTGACGTGCCTGCCGGCGCGATCGGATATAAAGATCCGCCGAGATGGATTAGTCATCGCCGTCACAGTCAAGCGACGAATTCTTCCGGTAGGGGATTACGGCGTAGAACCGCTCACCGCATACAAAAAGGGCTGACATCTTGGCGTCAGCCCTTTTTGTATGCGGTGCGCGGAGCTCTTCCCTTTATTCCGGGGCGAAAGCCGCGTTGAGTTCTGCCTCTGCTTTTTTGCGTTTGGTTTCTTCCATTATCAGCTGGTAGTTGTTAACTATCGCGCCGACCACGAGGTTGAGCAGCAGGAATGCCGAGAGGATGAACCATGCCACATGGAAAGTCGTTATGATCCACGAAGGGACATCCACTAATTTTAGCTGCGACGCGCGGACGAGATTGTAGCGCAGGTCGGTCCAGTCCTCGCCCGTGAGGACGCGGAAAAGCGTGAACATGGACTCGCCCAGGGCCCCGTAAGGGTCGGGCGATACCGCCGGCGCGTTCGGCGCTTCTGCCATGAGCTGTGTGTACGCAGCCTGTTTTTCGGTCGGAAGGTTCTCGTAAACAGGCAGTTTGAACAGCGAAACCCCTATGATGGCGAACAGGTAGAGGAAAATGAAGAAGAATATCCCGTTGTAGAAAAGGGCGCTGAACGACTTGACGAGTACCGATATGATAAGTTTTATCTCGGGTGCCGTGCGCAGGAGCCTCAGTACCCTGAAAACCCTCAGTACCCTGAGCGCCACGAGCATGTGGGCGCTGTGTACCAGCGATTCGGGGATGAAACTTATCAGCACGAGCGTGAGGTCGAATATGTTCCATCCGTTCGAGAAAAAGCTCTTGATGCTTCCCGCCGCTATGAAGCGGGCGAGTATTTCCATTGTGAAAATACCGAGGATGATGCTCTGCGCGAGGCGGATTCCGTCGGATGTGTGGTATGTTTCGACCCCTATGAGTATGGAGTTCGCAAGTATGACCCCTACGATAATTATCTCGAATAACTGGTTTGTTACCAGTTTCCTGCAGAATTCTTTCATGGTTGTTCGGGTTTTGTGCCGGCAAAAATAATGAAAACAGAGCAAAATAATGTATTGCGGGACAAAAAAGAACGCTTATCCGCAAAAATACCCCTAATCTTTAAATAAGTCAAATATTAATCTATTGGTGTCGCGAAGCGACACCGGCAGCCTGCCGCCGCCCCACGCGGCGGACTTGTCGCTATGGCGACTCCGATAGAGCGGGAACGTCGATCCACACCCGGAACGCTGTGCTGCGAAACTGTGCCCGTTGCCAGCGGCGGGCTTGTCGCTTCGGCGACTCCGGGAGAGCGTCAAGGGTATTTCGCTTCCCGGCGTTCCGGTGCGTGCTAATATCCCTGCTCTTTCCGTGTGCCGGAAGGCACCCCGCTTTCCGCTCGTTCGCGCCCACCGCCCACCGCAGACTGCACCGCAGGGGTAATATTGCTGAAAGCATACAAAAAAGCCGCCCTTTTTCAGGGGCGGGCAGAATACCGGTAAGGTATAATATGAAAAAAGGGGGCTTTCGAGCCCCCCCTTAAAGATACCTTGAAAATTATTTCACTTCCTCGAACTCGACATCGGTTACGCCGTCGCCATTCTGGGCCTGACCTGCTTCGGGACCGGGGCCTGCGTTCTGAGCGCCGTCACCGCCCTGTTGCTGTGCGGAGTAAATGTCCTGCGAAGCGGCGTTCCAAGCCTGGTTGAGGGTCTCGGTGGCGCTGTCTATCTCGGCGATGTTGGCCGATTTGTGCGCTTCTTTCAGCTTTTCGAGGGCGCTTTCGATAGCCGATTTTTTGTCGGCCGGGATTTTGTCTCCGTACTCTTTGATCTGTTTCTCGGTGCTGAAGATCATCGAATCGGCGGCGTTTACCTTGTCTATGCGTTCGCGTTCTTCCTTATCCTTGGCTTCGTTGGCTTGGGCTTCGTCGCGCATGCGCTGGATGTCGGCGTCCGAAAGGCCCGAAGAGGCTTCGATGCGGATGTTCTGCTCCTTGCCGGTGCCTTTGTCTTTGGCCGACACGTTGAGGATACCGTTGGCGTCGATGTCGAACGTCACTTCGATCTGCGGTACTCCGCGCGGTGCCGAGGGTATGCCGTCGAGGTGGAAGCGTCCGAGCGACTTGTTGTCGCGTGCCATAGGACGCTCGCCCTGACAGATGTGTATCTCCACCGAGGGCTGGTTGTCGGCAGCCGTCGAGAACGTTTCGCTCTTGCGGGTCGGGATGGTGGTGTTGGCGTCGATGAGTTTCGTGAATACGCCGCCGAGGGTTTCGATACCCAATGAAAGCGGCGTAACGTCTAACAGAAGCACGTCCTTAACCTCGCCGGTCAGCACGCCGCCCTGGATAGCGGCGCCTACTGCCACAACTTCGTCCGGGTTTACGCCTTTCGAGGGGGCTTTGCCGAATATGTCTTCAACCACCTTCTGGATAGCGGGGATACGCGTAGAGCCACCCACGAGGATAACCTCGTCGATCTGGTTGGCGCTGAGTCCCGCGTCTTTGAGCGCTTTTTTGCAAGGTTCGGCCGTAGCGCGGATGAGCTTGTCGGCGAGCTGTTCGAACTTCGCGCGGGTAAGCGGCATCACAAGGTGCTGGGGTATGCCGTCCACAGGCATGATGTACGGGAGGTTGATCTCCGTGCTGGTCGAGCTCGAAAGCTCTATCTTGGCCTTTTCGGCTGCTTCCTTGAGGCGCTGGAGGGCCATCGGGTCCTTGCGAAGGTCGATGTTGTGCTTGCTTTTGAATTCTTCGGCCATCCAGTCGATGATGACGTGGTCGAAGTCGTCGCCGCCGAGGTGTGTGTCGCCGTTGGTCGATTTCACTTCGAATACGCCGTCGCCCAGTTCGAGGATCGAGATATCGAACGTACCGCCGCCGAGGTCATACACGGCGATCTTCATGTCCTTGTTCGCTTTGTCGAGTCCGTATGCGAGTGCGGCAGCCGTAGGCTCGTTGATGATGCGCGCCACTTTGAGGCCCGCGATCTCGCCGGCTTCCTTGGTTGCCTGGCGCTGCGAGTCGGAGAAATATGCCGGAACGGTAATAACCGCCTCTGTCACGGTCGTGCCGAGGTAATCTTCGGCGGTTTTCTTCATCTTCTGGAGTATGACAGCCGAGATTTCCTGCGGTGTGTACATGCGCCCGTCGATGTCCACGCGCGGCGTGTTGTTGTCACCCTTGACGACCTTGTACGAAACACGCCCGAGTTCGTTCTGTACCTGGTCGTAAGTTTCGCCCATGAACCTCTTGATTGAATAAACCGTATTCCTTGGATTGGTAATAGCTTGACGTTTAGCCGGTTCGCCTACTTTGCGCTCGCCGCCGTCCGTGAACGCCACGATGGATGGGGTGGTGCGGTGTCCTTCGCTGTTGGGGATAACGACTGGTTCGTTGCCCTCCATTACGGCGACGCACGAGTTGGTCGTTCCTAAGTCAATACCGATAATCTTTGCCATGTCCTTATATATTTTTTTAAGTTTGTTGATTCAGATTTTACGCCTTTTAAACTCTCAATCATTGTGCCAACCCGCGATAGCGTGGGGCAATATTAAAAAGTCTGACAAAACGAGTTGTTTTGGCAGTCGCGACTGACACGGAAACTGCCATTTTTACCGTTTTATAAATAGCCGGAATTTTAACGGCCGGTTATTTTGAATATCGGAAATAATGTATTAACTTAGACTCGGTGCCAGTGAAAGGCGGTGCCGGCGGTTTACGAACCAGTAAAAACAGATGGAGGATACGGAGCGTACATAATAAAAAGGCATGGCCGGGGTTATTCCGATAGGGGATAAGGACGCTTCGGCCGGTTTTCGTATTGAGTATATTTTAAAACATACAACTAACCTTAGTTACTAAATTAAAACTTTATGGACATGGTAATAACATTCAATGAGCTGCGCCGGATCAAGGACCGGCTGCCAAGCGGAAGTTCGAAAAGGATCGCGGACGAACTCGGGATGGACATCGATTCGGTGAGGAATTATTTCGGCGGCCGCCATTTCGAATCCGGCACGCCCCAGGGAGTCCATTACGAGAACGGCCCCGACGGCGGTGTGGTGACGCTCGACGATACGACCGTCCTCGACGCGGCCATGCGTATACTGAATGAAGTGAAATAGCTCCGGCAGAGTATCGGAGAATCGGCAGGGAGGCTTTAGGGCCTCCCTTTTTTTGTTTGCGGCAGCCAATTCATTATATTTGTAGAAAATTCGGCATGTAATGATAAGCATTATTGTTTGTTCGCGGAAGAAAGATGTGCTTGCGGGTTTCCTTGCGAGTGTGGAGCGCACCATAGGTGCGCCTTACGAGGTGGTCGACGTGGACAACTCGGGAAACAGGTATGATATATTCTCGGCATATAATTACGGTGTCGGCGTGGCCAAAGGCGATGTGTTGCTTTTTGCGCACGAGGACGTGATAATGCGCAGCGAAGGATGGGGGGCCGATATGGAGCGCCACTTCGCCGCCGACCAGGAAATAGGTATGATCGGCGTTGTGGGGACGCAGTGCGCGGCCAAAGCCCCGAGGGGGTGGAACACCTGGGGGTTGCACGGCGACAACATCAGGCCCATGTGCCGGCTTGTGCAGAACATGGGCAATCCGAAATACTCCTTCGAGGGCGAGGCGGGCTTCTGCATGACATATAACAATCCCGAAGGAAAGGACATTACACAGGCGATGGTGGTGGACGGGCTTATGTTCGCCGTCAGGCGCTCGCTTTTCGACGAGGGGAAAGTCCGCTTTGACGAGGAAACATACAGTGGTTTCCATGTGTATGACGTAGACATGTCGATGCAGGTTGCGCAGCACAAGAAAGTAATGGTGCTGCTGGACATCGAACTCAAACATCTCTCTAACGGCTGCTACACCAGGGAATACTATACGTCCTATTATAAGTATTACATGAAGTGGAAGGACCGCCTGCCGATGGGGGTTCATGCGCTTCCCGACGCAGCGCGTTTCAACCAATTGAACGCCATGGTTTATTTTCGCGGCATGGTCAAGAGCGATTTTTTCACGAGGGACGAAATACGCTCGTTCGTGAAAGGCTATTTCAAAACCATAAAGGACGAACGCAAAACCAGGTATTATTACGCCATTATCTATTATACCCGTATTTATAGCCGCTATGGCGCGGGGAGGCTACTGTACAAGACATGTAATCTTGTCGGCAAAATTTTCCCGAAACAAAGAAAATACTGACATATCCACTGCGGCGGGATGCTAAACGAGGGTTTATGTAATTTTATTTCAGGTAACGGGAGTTTATCTAAAGTTTATTCACACAAGATCTTATAACACTTTTTCGTGCTTTTTCCACTTGCCTCAGTCGCCGTGGGATACCGCCACGGCTCATTCTCCATGCGAAAGAATCATCAAAAAATTGGCACATAATCTTTTGTATGAGTAAAATTTAGACAAACTCTGAGGCTTATTCGCAAAATTTTAATAGTTTTGCACTCCGTTGGCTATTTGTGATAAGCGCAAACATAAAACAAAACAATATAAAAACATTTGCAAATGCAGAATAAAGGTGCACTCAAAGTGTTGGTGATCTGTTTGTTGATCGCCTCTGCATACCAGCTTTCGTTCACTTACGTGGCCCGTAGGGTGGAGAAAAAAGCTGAAACGTATGCTTCCCAGTTCGCTCCCGAAGAGCAGAATTTCAAAGAACAGTCATTCCTCGACTCGGTTAAGAGCGAGGTGGTTTACAACCTCGGCCTGGTAAAATATACCTACAAGCAGGTCAAGGAGAAAGAGATAAACCTCGGCCTCGACCTCAAGGGCGGTATGAACGTCATGCTTGAGATCGCAGTCGAAGACGTGGTGAAGGCGCTCTCGAACGACAACCAGACACCGGCTTTCCATGAAGCGCTGGCCAAGGCCAAGGAGTCGCAGAAAACAGGCGACGACTTCATAAACGCTTTCGCACGTTCGTACAGCGAAATATCGGGAGGCGCTCCGCTGGCAGCCCTTTTCAACACGCCCGACCTGCGCGACAAGATCAACCAGAACTCGACGAACGAAGAAGTTATAAAGGTGCTCCGCGAGGAAACCGACGGTGCGATAGAGAACTCTTTCGCCGTCCTGCGCAGCCGTATCGACCGTTTCGGCGTTACGCAGCCCAATATCCAGCGCATCGAAGGTACGGGGCGTATACTTGTGGAACTCCCGGGTATCAAAGAACCGGAACGCGTGCGCAAGCTCCTTCAGGGAACAGCGTCGCTCGAATTCTGGGTTACATACAACAACACCGAGGTATTCCCTTACCTCGCCCAGGCGAACGAAGTGGTGCGCATGGCCGAAGAAGCCAATAACGCTTCCGCGGAACCGGTTGCCGACTCGTTGAATGTTGCCGCCGACTCGCTGAACGCGGCGAACGGCCAACCCGCTGAAGACAACGCCCTTCTGGCCGCCATACAGGCAGGCGAAGGCAAACCGGCGGTGTCCGACGGCGTTGCAGGCCTTTTCTCGAAACTCAGCCCCATGGCCGACCAGTCGCGCGGCGCTTATCATACCCCGGTGGTCGGACAGGCAAGGACATACGATACGGCGGCTGTCAACACATACCTCAACCTTCCGCAGGTCAAAGCGCTTTTCCCGCGTGAAATGAAGTTCCTGTGGGGTGTGAAACCGGCTGTCGTCGACGCTCCCAACAATACAAAAGTGGAGGTGGTAGACCTTTACGCCATCAGGGTGAATACCCGTGACGGCAAAGCGCCCCTCGACGGCGGCGCGGTAATCGAAGCCCATGCCGATTATGGCCAGAACCGCGGCGCGGCAGCGCATGTGTCAATGAGCATGAACTCGGAAGGCTCGCGCAAATGGGCCAACCTGACGCGTGACAATGTGGGCGAGTCCATTGCTATCGTACTCGACGGGTATGTATACTCGGCCCCTACGGTGCAGAACGAGATAACAGGCGGCCAGTCGCAGATCACCGGTAACTTCACGATGGAAGAAGCGACCGACCTTGCCAACGTGCTCCGTTCGGGTAAACTCCCCGCCCCGGCACGCATAGTACAGGAAACGGTAGTCGGCCCGTCGCTCGGACAAGAGTCGATCAATGCGAGCATGATCTCGTTCATCCTGGCGTTCATCCTCGTGCTTATCTACATGATCCTTTTCTATAACAAGGCCGGCTGGGTGGCGAGCCTCGCACTCATCACCAACCTTATCCTGCTGTTCGGCGTGCTTACCTCGTTCGGGGCGGTGCTGACGCTCCCCGGTATCGCGGGTATCGTGCTGACGATGGGTATGGCGGTCGACGCGAACGTGATCATATACGAACGTGTGAAAGAAGAACTCCGCGCCGGCGCCGGCCTGGGAGTCGCCATACAGAAAGGTTACAGCAACGCGATGTCGGCGATTATCGACGCCAACGTTACGACGATCATCGTGGGTATCGTACTGTTCATTTTCGGTACGGGTCCTGTACAGGGTTTTGCCACTACGCTTTTGATCGGTATCGTTACCTCGTTCTTTACCGCGGTATTCGTTACGAGGATATTCTTCGCCGGAATGCTCGCGAAAGAGAAAAAGATCTCGTTCTCGAACAAATTTACCGAGAACTTCCTCGCCCATACCAAGATCAACTTCCTCAAACAGCGCAAGGTTACTTATATTATAGGTGCGGCATTGATAGTGCTGGGTGTCGTTTCGTTCTTTACCCGCGGTATGAACTACGGCGTCGAGTTTACTGGCGGACGTACCTATGTCGTTCGTTTCGACAAGGAAGTGACTGCCGATGAGGTGCGGTCGAATATCGCCGCCGCATTTGAAAACGCTCCCGGCGACGATGCCGAAAAGAGCGTGGAAGTGGTTCAGTTCGGCAGTGCCGACCAGATGCGTATCGTGACCCAGTATATGGTGGACGACGAAGGAAAAGAGGCTTCGGATATGGTGGAAACACTCCTCTACCAGGCACTCAAGCCGCTGTTCGCTGCCGACCTGACACAGGGAGAGTTTGAAACGACAGCCACCAACCCCTACGGTATCATATCGGCGGACAAAGTGGGTGCGAGCATCGCAGGCGAAACTGTCCGCAACGCTTTCATCGCGGTATTCTTCGCGCTGTTCGCTATCGGCATATACGTGATCATCCGATTCAAGAAATGGCAGTGGGGCGCGGGCAGCGTGGTAGCGCTTGCTTCCGACGCGTTCCTTATAGTCGCATTGTTCTCGGCGTTCTGGGGTATACTGCCCTTCACGATGGAGGTCAACCAGTCGTTCATCGCGGCGATCCTTACCATAATCGGTTACTCGATCAACGACAAGGTGGTTATCTTCGACCGTATCCGCGAGTACCACACCCTGTTCCCGAAACGCAGGCCGTATGAGAACATCAACAACGCTATTAACAGTACGCTTTCGCGTACCATCAATACGTCGGGTACGACACTCGTTACCCTGCTGGCTATCTTCCTGTTCGGCGGCGAAGTGATCCGCGGGTTCGTATTCGCGCTCCTGGTCGGTGTGTTCGTATGTACGCTTTCTTCGGTGTTCATCGCTACGCCTGTGGCTTACGACCTTCTGAAGAGAAGCGACAAAGAGGCTGAAGACACCAAGAAAAAGAAATAAACCGGAATAAACGGTTTGACGAAAAAGGGCGGACTATCGGGTCTGCCCTTTTTTTGTTTCTGAGGCTGGCCGACGGCATATTATTGCGCAGAATTATTTATATTTGCACCTTTGAAACCACAGATTATTATGAGCATACAGGAATTCAGCGAGCAGGAACTTCTCAGGCGCGAGTCGCTTGCGAAACTCCGCGAACTGGGCATCGAGCCTTATCCGGCAGTAATGTTTCCCGTTAACGCGACCACAAAAGAGATCACGGAAGGCTACGACGCCGAAAAAGGCAACTTCGCCGACGTCGTGATAGCCGGACGCATGATGAGCCGCCGCGTAATGGGCAGCGCGTCTTTTTTCGAGATACAGGACCACACGGGCCGCATACAGGCATACATCAAACGCGACGACATCTGCCCCGGCGAGGATAAGGATATGTACAACACCGTGTTCAAAAAATTGCTCGACATAGGCGATTTCGTGGGCGTGAAAGGTTTCGCGTTCCTGACCAACACGGGCGAACTTTCGATACATGTCAAGGAACTCGTGCTGCTCAGTAAGTCGCTGCGCCCGCTCCCGATCGTTAAGGAAAAGGATGGGCAGGTCTATGATGCTTTCACCGACCCCGAGGTGCGCTACCGCCAGAGGTATGTCGACCTTGTGGTGAACCCGCAGGTGAGGGAAACGTTCGTGAAGCGCGCGAAGATAATCTCGACCATGCGCCGTTTCTTCGATTCGCACGGATATCTCGAAGTGGAAACGCCCATACTCCAGCCGATACCAGGCGGGGCTGCCGCGCGCCCGTTCATCACGCACCACAACACGCTCGACATGCCGCTCTATCTGCGCGTAGCCAACGAGTTGTACCTCAAAAAATTGGTGGTGGGCGGTTTTGACGGCGTTTATGAGTTCGCGAAGGACTTCCGCAACGAAGGCATGGACCGCACGCACAACCCGGAATTCACGGTGGTCGAGATATACATAGCCTACAAGGACTATTTCTGGATGATGGAATTCACGGAGAAGATGCTCGAAGAGGTGGCCCTGGCGCTCCACGGCACTACCGACGTTACCATAGGCGGCAAGACCGTAAGCTTCAAGGCTCCGTTCCGCAGGCTCACGATGACCGATGCGATCAAAGAGAAAACAGGCTTCGACATAACAGGCAAAACAGAAGACGAGCTTAGGGCCAAGTGCAGGGAACTCAAGGTCGAGGTGGACGAAACGATGGGTACAGGCAAGCTGATCGACGCCATTTTCGGCGAATACTGCGAGGCCGATCTCGTGCAGCCCACGTTCATAATGGATTACCCCATAGAGATGTCGCCGCTGTGCAAGCGCCACCGCTCGAACCCCGAGCTGACCGAACGCTTCGAACTGTTCGTGAACGGCAAGGAGCTGTGCAACGCCTACTCGGAGCTGAACGACCCGATCGACCAGCTCGAACGCTTCCAGGACCAGCTCAGGCTCAGCGAAAAAGGCGACGACGAGGCTATGTTCATCGACATGGACTTCGTGCGCGCCCTCGAATACGGCATGCCCACATGCTCCGGCATGGGGATGGGTATCGACCGCCTCACGATGTTCATGACCGACAATTCGTCGATCCAGGACGTGCTGTTCTTCCCGCAGATGAGGCCGGAAAAGAACGCCGTGAAAGACTCGGACGAGAAGTTTATGGCAAAAGGCGTTCCGGCGGAATGGATACCGGTGCTGCGCAAGATGAGCTTCAACACGCTCGACGCCCTCGGCAACGTAGCGCCGGCGAAACTCCACAACGACCTGTGCGGCTTCAACAAAAAGAATAAGCTCGGCCTTGCGAACCCGTCGCAGGACGACGTTAAGGCGTGGGTAGGGTAACGATGAGCGACAAAAAAGAGGCCATACGCCCCACTAAAGCCCATAAGGCTGTCAGGATAGGGTTTATAATTTGTTGCCTTGCGATGGTCGTTTTTTCGATCCGGGGGGCAATGGGATACAGGTTGCCCGATGTAGTTTTTCCGATAATGGGCGCGGCTCTTGTGCTGGCGGTCGCGAATCTTGTAATGACCCTAAACGCGCAGAAAAAACAGCGTGGCGAGAAAGATGCCATCCAAAAGTAAAACAATATTTTAAACTTAAAATAAAAGAACATGAGAAAGAAAATCGTTGCGGGCAACTGGAAAATGAACACCACGCCCGTTGAAGGAGTAGAGCTTGCGAAAGGTATCGTGGCCGGCACAAGGAACGTGGACAAAGCCGTTCAATTTATCATCGCGCCTCCTTTCACGCACCTCTCTGAGGTAATGAAAGTGACCCGCGGCACAGGCGTTGCGGTGTCTGCGCAGAACTGCGCGGCAGAAGCAAAAGGCGCCTACACAGGCGAAGTTTCGGCAGCTATGATCGCGTCGCTCGGCATAGAATACGTTATCCTCGGCCACAGCGAACGCCGCCAGTACTACGGCGAAACCAGCGAAACGCTCAACAAAAAAATGGAACAGGTGTTCGCCAACAATCTGAAACCGATCTACTGCATCGGCGAAATGCTCGCGGAGCGCGAGGCTGAGAAGCATTTCGACGTCGTTAAACAGCAGATCGAGGAGGTAGTTTTCAATCTCGGTGCTGACCAGTTCGCAAATACCGTGATCGCTTACGAACCCGTTTGGGCTATCGGAACCGGCAAGACCGCGACTTCCGATCAAGCTCAGGAGATGCACGCTTTCATCCGCAAGGTACTTGCACAGAAATTTGGTGCGGCTGCGGAGCAGACCGTGATCCTCTACGGCGGCAGCGCAAACCCCGGCAACGCCAAGGAACTCTTCTCGAAAGCCGACGTTGACGGCGGCCTTATCGGCGGAGCGTCGCTCAAACCGGAAGACTTCATCGCTATCGGCCAGAGCTACTAAGCCGGTTGCGTTTCGTAAAAGAAGAAGCCCTGCTATATGCAGGGCTTCTTCTTTTATTCATCTATGTCGTATATAGAGATGTTTATTAGCCTGAATCTGCCGTCGATAACGCAGCTAACCTCGTTGCCCTCTACCTCCAGATTAACTTCTATCCTGAATTTATCTTTACTCTTTTTTGTGACCTTCACAGTTCCGCCAACAGCGTCGGCAACTCCCTGATAGCGCCATTGCGCCAGTGCCGTTGAGTTGCTGTATTTTTTTCCATCATAACTCAAATAAAACCCGGCATTTGTGGATTCTTCTTCGCCGAAAACCACTTCACTGCCTAAATCTTCGGAATTTACCGTATACTCTATCATATATTCAGGCGGGTAGATGATGCTTTCTGAAGATAATTCTGTCGGCGAAAACTCAAAACAATATCTGCCTTCGTACTCGGAATAATAAACATAATCGACGATATACTCCGTACCGTTAACAGTGAATTTGCCTTTAGCGTACGGCTCTTCCTTGTCTTTTTCGCATGACGAAAGCACTAAGGCGAACGACGACAATACAACAGCAAGAGTAAGAAGTCTTTTCATGGGGTTGGGGTTGTAATTTCCATAAAGATAAGACTTTTTTTATTCAGGCATATTTATAACGAAAAAAAGACGCCCGAGAAGGCGTCTTTTTTGGCGGCATAGGCAGATTAGGCCATATGCTGCATCTCGACCAGCTTGCTGTATATGCCTTCCTTCTTGATGAGTTCCTCGTGCGTGCCCTGTTCGGCGATCTTGCCTTCGCTGACCACATAGATGATATCCGCATTGTATATCGTGCTCAGTCGGTGGGCGATTATTACCGATGTGCGCCCTTCGAGAAGGGAATTGAGCGCGTCCTGCACCAGTTTTTCGCTCTCGGTGTCGAGTGCCGAGGTAGCCTCGTCGAGGATGAGGATGTCGGGGTTTTTCAGCACGGCGCGGGCGATGCTCAGCCTCTGGCGCTGGCCGCCCGAGAGTTTCATGCCCCTGTCGCCGATATTGGTTTGATATCCGTTCTCGGTTTCCATAATGAAATTATGGGCGTTGGCAACCTTGGCCGCCGCTACGATCTCTTCCGTCGTGGCGTCGCGCTTGCCAAGCCGCAGGTTGTTTTCGATGGTGTCGTTGAACAGGATCGTGTCCTGCGAAACGACGCCTATGTTGGCGCGGAGCGACTCCTGGGTGTAATCTTTCACGTTGATGCCGTCGACGGTTATCTCGCCGTGGGTTACGTCGTAGAAGCGGGGTATGAGGTCGGAGATTGTCGATTTGCCGCCGCCAGACGGGCCTACGAGGGCTACGGTCTGTCCCTTCCTGACATTCAGGTCGATGCCGCATATAACCTCGCGAGTGTCGTATGTGAAGCGCACGTCGTGGAATTCCACGCCCTCGTTGAAATCTTTAAGGACCAAGGCGTTGGGTTTGTCCTGCACATCGCTTTTGGTGTCGAGCAGACTGAGGACGCGCTCGCCGGCCGCGATACCCTGATTTATAGTCGAGAACGCATCCACGAACGAGCGCAACGGCCTGGTTATCTGCGAGAATATCCCGAGGTATGTAATGAATTCGCTGGGCGCCATCGAGCCTTCGAGTGTGAGTTTGCCGCCCATGAGCAGCAGCACGCACATCGCCGAGATCCCGAGGAATTCGCTCGTAGGCCCTGCCAACTGCTGGCGCTTGGCCATCGAACGCTGTATCTTCGAATATTTTTTGTTGATCCCGAAGAATTTGGCCTTTATCCAGTCGATGCCGTTGTAGGCTTTGATGACTTTTATACCGCCCAGCGACTCGTCGAGTGTGCTGACCATTTCGGCGTAAGTCTGTTGGCCGGCCGCGGCTTTATGCTTGAGTTTCTTGACGATGCTTCCTATGACCAGCGCCACCACGGGCAGGAATAACGCCGAGAATACGGTCATCTGCCACGATATGAGGAGCATGCTTCCGAGCATGAACAGGATCATGAACGGGTCGCGGAAGATCACCTGCAGGGTGTTCGTCACGCAGAACTGCACCACCTGCACGTCCGAGGTTATCTTTGCCATTACGTCGCCCTTGCGCGCGTTGCTGAAATAGCCTACGTTGAGGTCCATTACACTGTCGTACACGTCGTTGCGAAGGCGCATAAGCGTCTGTATCTTCATATTTTCGATGATGCGCGAACTGAGGTAGCGGAATAGGTTGGCCAGCAGCGAGGCCACGATAAGTATTATCGAGAGGAATATCAGTGCCTGGAATATATCGACATCCTCGCCGTAGAACGAATGCATCCAGTAGTTGAGCGATTCTTTGAAGTATCCTATAGCGTTGGTAAATTCAAAGCTGGGCATTTCGGTAACAGGGGCCGTTTCCTTGTTCTCCCCGAAAAGGAAGTCGAGGATGGGGATCAGCATCCCGAAATTGATGACGTAGAACACGGAGTGAAGCAGGGTACAGATCCCGTATGGGACGGCATATTTGGCAATGGGCTGCGCATAGGCCATCAGGCGCCAGTATATCTTCATTTTATCTCGGTCTGAATTATTCTTTCCGCAAATGTACTTTATTTTTTTTATTATGCCTATTTTTGTGATTCAGTTAATACAAACTTAAAGGCATATATGGACATAGTATTGAGCGGCATCAGGCCGACGGGGAGGCTTCATCTGGGTAATTATTTCGGGGCGCTGAAGAACTTCGTGAAGATGCAGCACGAGAACAAGTGCTTCTTTTTCATCGCCGACTACCACTCGCTTACGACACATCCCGATCCCGCGCACCTGCACGAAAATGTCCGTAACGCGCTTTCGGAATACCTTGCCGCCGGGCTCGATCCCAACGTGGCTACGCTGTATGTGCAGAGCGACGTCCCGCAGGTTGCCGAGCTATCGCTTCTGCTCAGCATGCACGCCTACGTGGGCGAGTTGAGCAAGACCGCGTCGTTCAAGGAAAAAATTCGCAAGCATCCGGAAAACATAAACGCTGGACTGCTGAATTACCCTGTGCTGATGGCGGCAGACATACTGCTGCACCGCGCAAAATATGTTCCGGTGGGCAAAGATCAGGAGCAGCACCTCGAAATGACGCGCCGTTTCGCACGCCGTTTCAACCAGATATACGGGGTGGAATTCCTGCCCGAGAGCGAGCCGTATAACTTCGGGCAGGAGCTGACCAAGATCCCGGGCCTCGACGGCAACGGCAAGATGGGCAAGAGCGAGGGTAACGGCATATTCCTCGCCGACCCGGACGACGTGATCCGCAAGAAAGTGATGCGCGCGGTGACCGACAGCGGCCCCACAGAGCCGAACCAGCAGATGGCCGAACCCATCGCCAACATATTCACGATAATGAAGGTGGTTTCGCCGCAGGATACCATCGACCATTTCATGGCTGCGTACAACGACTGCTCGATACGTTACGGCGACCTGAAGAAGCAGCTTGCCGAGGATATTATAAAGGTAGTGGCGCCTATCCGCGAACGCATCGAGGATATCCGCGCCGACGACGCTTACCTGCACAAGGTGGTGTCGGAGGGTGCCGAACGCGCCCGCGAAAGCGCCGACGCCACGATGCGCGGCATACGCGAGATAATGGGCATCAAGCCTTTTTAGAGAGGACTTGACCTTAGGTGATTTATAAAGAATATGGTGGGCAAACTAAAATAAGTCGAGACGTACGGTGTCCGACGACCGTTAGACGTGCCGTAAGGCACGGCTAAAAAGGAGGAGTCTTACGTGAGACTTATTTTATAGACCTTTTTGGTTACTTTTTACGGCAATGGTAAAAAGTAACGAAGAAAAATAATAAAATAAATTTGAAAGCCCGGATTGAAATAGCGTACAGGTGGTTCATGCTTCTCACGAAGCGGCTGACGGACAAGCAGTTGATGCTTATTCTGGCTATCGTCGTGGGGCTGGCCGCCGGTATGGGGACGTATATCTTCGAAAGCCTGCTCCATTGGATCAAGGATTCGCTCCTGGGGTGGTTCAATGTGGACGAGGCCAGCCCATGGTTCCTGATTTATCCGGCCGTCGGCATAATCCTGGCCACGCTTTTCGTCAAATACATTATCAAGGACAATATTTCTGAGGGCGTCACGCGCGTACTCTACGCCATGTCGAGGACGGGGTCGCGCCTCAAACCGCACAACATGTATTCGTCCATCGTGGGCGGCGCGACGACCATCGGGTTCGGCGGTTCGGTGGGGCCCGAGGCGCCTATCGTGCTGACAGGCGCGGCGATAGGCTCGAATATCGGGCAGTTCATGCGCCTGAATTACAGGCAAATAACCATGCTTCTGGGGTGCGGTGCAGCGGCATCCCTCGCGGCGATTTTCAAAGCCCCGATAACAGGCGTGATATTCGTGCTGGAGATCCTGATGCTCGACATCACCATGTCCGCCGTCATACCTTTGGTCATATCGTCGGTGACGGCTACCACGCTCGTGTTCCTGCTCAAAGGTTTCGATCCTGTTCTGAATGTGGTCGGGGTTCAGGCGTTCGCGCTGAAAAACATACCGATGTACGTTATCCTCGGCCTGTCGTGCGGGCTGGTGTCTTACTATTTCACATACGTCAACTCGGCTGTCGCCGGTTGGTTCGGACGGATGAAGGGGCAATGGCAGAAATGGCTGTGGGGCGGGGCCATACTGGGCGTGCTGATCTTTCTCTTCCCGCCGCTTTATGGCGAGGGCTACGAGGGCTTTACCGACCTCATGCATGGCCGCATCGACAAATTGTTCGACAATTCGCTGTTCTACAATTTCAGCGGCACGCCGTGGCTGATAGTGGCCTACCTGCTTGCCATACTGTTCTTTAAGGTTGTGGCAATGGCGTCTACGAACGCCGCAGGAGGGGTGGGCGGTACGTTCGCGCCCTCGATGTTCGTAGGCGCATTCACTGGTGGTACGATCGCTTTCATAGCCAACACATGGCTCGGCATGGACCTGCCGCTTATAAACTTCACGCTTGTCGGGATGGCAGGCGTAATGGCCGGCGTGATGAAAGCACCTCTGACCTCGATCTTCCTCATAGCCGAACTCTCGAACGGCTACGGGCTGTTCATCCCGCTGATGATCGTGACGTGCGTGGCATACCTCATAGGCTACTATTTCGAACCATACTCGATATACACCAAGAAACTCGACCAGAAAGGCGATCTGCTCACGCACAACAAGGACAAGTCGGTGATGGTCTTCCTGAACCTCGATTCGCTTATGGAAACCAATTTCCATAAACTCGACGAAAACGCGACACTTGGCGATGTCGTGGCGCTCATTTCGAAGGTAAAGCGCAATATTTTCCCGGTTGTGAACAAAGAAGGCATACTGCTCGGCATAGTGCAGCTGGATGACCTGAGGGCCGATATGTTCGACAAGGAGAAGTGGGACACGCCCATCGACAGCTATATGGTGCAGCCCCCCGACACCATCCAGCAGCACGAGCAGATACAGAGCGTGCTGAGCAAGTTCGAACCCTCGCAGACGTGGATGCTCCCGGTCGTCGACAAGGATCGCAAGTATCTGGGCTTCATCTCCAAATCACGCATCCTCGATGCCTACCGCCAGCAGCTGGTGGCGATAAGTTAGAGGTTTCAAAATATTTAGTGACTATGTAAGTTCTTTTGCAATTATCCATTGTTACTTTTTACCATTGCCGTAAATACAGTGCAAGCCGAGTGCCGTCAAATTTATTTGAATGGCCGAGGCGCAGCTTGTGTTCTGCAAAAAGTAACCGAAAAGGTATAGAAAATAAGTCTCACGTAAGACCCCTTCCTTTTAGCCGGTCGCTGCGGCGACCCAGGAAGAGCGTCATACTTATTTCACTTTCCAACGTTCCGGTGCGAGCTACTGATCCTGCTCTGCCCGTGTGCCGGCAGGCACCGGCCGTCGGACACAGTACGTCTCGACTTGTTTGCGTCCCCTGTCGGTTGCCACTGCCGCTTGAGAAAATCAAGCGGATACCCGGGCCTTCGATTTCAGGGCCGGTTTTTCAGATTGAGATAAATAGTATACAGTCATAATATTTATATAAATGTCCCGTAACACAGCTACCCATTTGTTGGGTACGGAAAAAATATCGACACTGTTGTGGAGGTATGCCCTGCCATCCATCATCGCGATGACGGCGGCTTCGCTATACAACATAGTTGACACCATTTTTATAGGCCACGGCGTAGGCCCGATAGGCAACGCGGCGCTTACCGTCGCGCTTCCTTTGATGAATATCGCCGCCGCCTTCGGGGCGATGGTGGGCGCTGGGGCGTCGTCGCTGCTGTCCATCAAGCTCGGGCAGAACGACCGTGACAGCGCACGGCATATCCTCGGCAACGTGGTAATGCTCAACCTGATACTCGGTCTGTCGCTCGGGATAGTGTGTACGATCTTCCTCGATCCGATACTGATCGCGTTCGGGGCCAGCGAGGCGGTACTGCCGCATGCCCGCGAGTATATGCTGCCGCTGATGTACGGCAACGTGGTCACGCACCTCTACATGGGGCTGAACAATACCATGCGTGCCGCCGGATATCCAACCAAGTCGATGATGGTGATGCTTACAGCCGTGATCGTCAACTGCTGCCTCGATGCCATTTTCATCTTCGGGCTGGGGTGGGGCATAGCGGGAGCGGCATGGGCCACGGTGATCGCGCAGATGGTGGCGCTGGTTGTCGAGTTGACCCATTTCGCAAACAAAAAACACGAACTCCACTTCGCCAGGGGCATATTCAAGCTTAAAAAACGGATAGTCAAAGGCATACTCGGCATCGGCCTGGCGCCTTTTTTGATGAACCTCGCTTCGAGCTTCATCGTGGCGCTGGTAAACTGGAGGCTCGGCAGCTACGGCGGCGACCTCTACATCGGGGCTTACGGAAACATAAACAAGCTCGCCATGATATTCTTCATGATCGTTTTCGGCCTGAATCAGGGGATGCAGCCCATCGTGGGGTACAACTACGGTGCGCTGAAATACGACAGGGTCATGGAGGCGTTCAAGCGCGTGGTCATCGCCGCCACATGCGTTATGTCGGTTGGGTTCGTCATAAATATTTTCTTCCCGGAGTTCGTGAGCATAGTGTTCACGAACGACAAAGACCTGATTGCCGCCACCGAAGAAGGGATGCGCATAGTGTTTATTTTGTACCCCCTCGTGGGGTTCCAGATCGTGTCGAGCAGCCTGTTCCAGTCGATAGGCAAGCCCGGCAAGGCCATCCTGCTGTCGCTCACGCGACAGTTGCTGTTCATCGTGCCGCTGCTTATAGTCCTGCCCCCGATGTTCGGGACGAAAGGCGTGTGGATGAGCCTGCCGGTGGCTGATTTCTTATCGACCATTTTGGCAGTGATTTTGGTAGTCAACCAGTTGAGGAAGTTCAAACAACAGGAAAACACAGGAGTACTCGTATGAAAAACAATCTTGTTATAACGGTGGGCCGCCAGTTTGGAAGCGGGGGCCGCTCGATAGGCAAACTGATAGCGGAAACGCTCGGCATCAGGTACTACGACAACGAATTGATCACGGAAGCAGCCAAACTCAGCGGCCTCAGCAGCGATTTCTTCGAACGCAAGGACGAGAAAACGCCCGGTTCGCTGCGCTACGCGCTTTCGCTCGGGTTTAATATAGGCCCGGGATTTTCGTCGGAAGAGCTTTACCGGATACAGTCGGAAACGATACGCAAAGTTGCCGCCGAAGGGCCGTGCGTGATCGTTGGCCGGAGCGCGGATTACGTCCTGCGCAACAACCCAAGGTGTTTCAACGTGTTCCTGCACGCGCCCATGGAATGGCGCGTAAAGAACGTGCTTGAGCGCGACCGCACGGCCGATCCCAAAACGATAAGGGAAGCGGTGGCCAAAAAGGACAAGTCGCGCGCGGCATACTACGATTTCTATACCGACAAGCAATGGGGGAACAGCACCTCCTACGACCTTACGCTCGACTCGTCGCTGCTCGGCATCGAAGGCAGCGCGGAAATGATAATCGACTTTGTGAAGAGGGCGGAAGCTACCGTCCAGGACAAAAATAAGTGATAGGCACTGGTCGTCTCGACTTATTTTCGTTCCGTTCGGCTATCGCTCGTGAAAACCACGCGAGTATCCGATCCTGCGATTTAAGTGCCGATTTTTTGTTCGGTGTAAAGTCGTATGCAGTTCCCGAATCTAAATACTTATCCCCAAAATACCATTTGTTTTGTAGTCTGCCGGCGGCGGCGAATGAAGCAGCCCGCCGCGTGTGGCGGCGGCAGGCTGCATGGCTTGCCTGTGGCAAGCCTTCCGACGCACTGGCCATGAGGCCGCGCTCTACGCGCGGCCCGGCCGCTGTGACAACCCCGATAGGGCGGGAACGTCAATGCTTGCCGGGAACGCTGTACTGCGAAATGCGCCAGATGGCGGCAGTATTGCGGATGAGCATATTACGTAAATGCCGGTAAACGTGTGTCAGGCCTTAGAACGGATATCCTACCCCGAAATTGAGTACGGTATTCGAGTATTTGAACCGGTTGATCCAGCGGTCGCCTTCGGGCCTTCCCGGGTCGTGCAGCTTGACGCCCCAGTCGAGGCGCAGTACGGCCACGTTTATGTCGAACCGCAGCCCAAGTCCCGTGTTGAACCCCAATTGTTTGTAGAAGTTGTCGAAATAGAACGTGGCGGCTTCGTCGTTGTTGTTCTTGCCGGCCAGCCAGATGTTCCCCAGGTCGAAGAACACCGCCCCGTCGACTATACTCCAGATGGGGAAGCGCAGTTCCGCGTTCGATTCGAGCTTGATATTGCCGACCTGTGCCGGGAACCCGCTTTGTGTCGGGGTGTCGCCCGGCCCCAGCATACGGGCGATCCAGCCGCGCATGCTATTGCTGCCGCCGCTGTAGAAAAGCCTGTCGAACGGGATCGAGGTGGAGTTGCCGTATGATACGCCGCCGCCGGCATAGAGGCGGTAGGCTATGACGGTTTCCCTGCCGAGGTTTATTTTGTCGGTGAACGAGGCATCGGCGCGGAAATACTGGGCATAACGTATGCCGAACAACTGGTAGTACTTGCCGTTGTCGTCGTAGGAAGGGTCGCCCAGCCAGTGCGTGAAGCCGTTGAGCAGGTTGCCCGCGGTTTCCCAGTTCGATCTCAGTATCCACGAATTCCGGCTGTCCGGGCGGAGCTGGCTGTTGTAGACGTATGTTCCCGAGATACCGGCGATGATCTGCGACTCGTAGCTGTTACGCAGGAATGGGTTCTTGCTGATGTCGTTGAGGAAGCTTGGGTCGACATACCCCATGTTTATGATATTGACGTCGATGGGGCGGAGTATGTAAGAACCCGCGCCGCGGTTGCTCCAGCTGTAGCTGTATGTCGCCCCGAACAGGTTGCGCTCATACAGTTTCCTGTTCTGCGAGTTTACCGATAGTTCGATCTTGGTGCGCGGGTTTACCATTTTGTTGTAGCGGTCTACGCGGATGGGGGCGACGAACCGGGGGAAAGACATCGCAACCGTACCACCCATTTCCCACAGGCCGTCGACGCCGTTGTCTTTGTCCCGCATGAACTCGTAACCGCCGCGGAATGTGACGTCGAGCATCTCTACACCCCTGAAGAGGTTGCGGTTCTGGTAGCCGAGCGAGGCGTACGTCCCGTAGAAGTTGGAAGAGGTGGTGGCCTCGACCTCTATCTTGAAGCTTTGTTTGACGGCCGGGATGCAGTTTATGTAGCAGCTCAGGTAGCCTTCGCTGACGGTCGAGGTCTGGCCGTCGGTGCCCACGAAAGTCACGAGGTTGGGCTTCGTGTGGTCGGTCTTGTCTTCGAACACGATGCTCGCGTTTTTGTAGTAGCCCAGCCGCATGATGTTGGAATAGGCCTGCCGTACCTCCGATTCGCTGTAGAGCTGGTTCTGCTGGAGGTTGATGGCCCCGCGCAGGATCTTGCCGCGGACGTTGGGCTTCCCGTGGTAGAGGATGTTGAGGCCGCGGTACGAGCTTGTGTCCATCGAGGTGAGGTAGCCGGGGGTGCTTGCCGCCGCCTGGGGATTGTAGCCCGCCCGGACGAAGACCGAATCTATGCGGTAGACCCTGTTGTCCTCGTATATTGGCGTACCCTGGTTGTCGTAGCCTTCGAGGTGCTGTTTTATTATGAAGTCGAGGTCGGCGCTGTAATTGCCGGCCAGCGTGTCGGCGACTATCGTGATGTTATTTGGCGAGAAGAAATAATAGCCGTTGTTTTTCAGGTTGCCGGTTATGCGCGACTCCTCGGCCCGCAATACGCCTATATCGAACCTGTCGCCGTGCCCCAGCAGCGTGCCGGAGCTGTCCTGCGAGATGACCGGTTGCAGGTGTGTGTCGCGGAATTCATATTCAACCCCGGATATGCGGTAGGGTTCGTTCTGTTTGATGCGGTAGATGACTTCCGCTTTTTTCTTGCGGGTTTTGATCTCGTAGCTGTTCTCCGAGTGGTAGTAGCCGCGGTCTGCGAGGTAGTTCGTGAGGTTGTTGAGCGAACGTTTGGCGAGGGTCGTGTCGAGGATGATGGGCGCCGAGCCTAATTTGCGCAGGGTACGGTGCAGCCAGACCTCCTTCTCCGGGTTCGACATGCTGTATATGCCCAGGTAGAGGTTAGTGCCGAGGAAACGGCTGTTGGGCGACTGGCGGATGTAGCGTTCCACGTCGTCGGCTTTCACACGGTCGGCTTTCGGGGTGTCCTTGTCGGCGACGACGGTGTTTTTTGTGAGCAGGTAGCTGCCGTCGGGCACATGCCGCGTCACGCTGCACCCGGCTGCGAAAACCGCCGCGGACAACAGTAAGTATTTTAAACGCTTATACACAAGAATACCACCTAACCTTTTAAATCAATTATTAATCTCTTGGTGTCGCTTTAGCGACACCGGCAATCTGCCGCCGCCACACGCGGCAGGCTGCTTCATTCGCTGTTGGCTCATTCTCGCCCTCCGCCGGCGGCGGCCTGCAACGCAGGGGTAATATTGCGAATAAGCATAATATTTTATCACTCGTACCGCCACTGCCCCGTTCTTACTGATTGAAGAAACCGTGTTTCTTGATGAATTCGAGGTAGCTGCGCGAAATGGCGAGGTTGTCGCCGCCTTTGTAGCGCTTCTCGGTAAATACCCGTGCGAGGTTGGGAAGGTTATTGATCTTCAGTAGGTTCTGCGTTTCCTCGCTGGCTTCGCGTGCGGCCCAGATGCGGTCGATATCCTCGGGAGTGTAGTCTTTGTAGGTTTCCCTGTGTACTATGCCATCCAGCGGCAGGCGGTCGGTGAGGGGCGGTTCCTGGTCGGGATAACCAAGCACTATTGCCGCCACAGGAACAACCCCGTCGGGCAACTCCAGTATCTCGGCGATCCGGTCGGTCGTGTATATGACTGTCCCCATGTAGCAGATTCCCAGCCCGTGCGCCTCGGCTTCGAGGGCGACGTTCTGCGATGCCAGCACGGCGTCCACCGTCCCGTTCATGAACCATGCGAAGTTGTCGTACCCGGGTTCCGCACCACGCTGGCGGCACCATTTGCCGAAGCGGTTGATGTCGGCGCAGAAGGTGATATGCACAGGCGCCTGCAATACCGAAGGCTGGTTGAAATGACATGGCGACAACTTCTCGCGCAGTTCGCGCGAGGTGGTTGCTATCATGCTGTAAGCCTGCATGTTACCTGTGTTGGAGGCCCTTGTGCCGGCTTCGAGTATCTCGTTGAGTACATCCTCCGGGACGGGCGTATCCTTGAATTTACGTATGGAGCGGTGTTCCGCTATCTCCTTTATCATTGTCGATGAAGTTAAAATACAAAATTAAAAAGAAAATCGGCATCGCGGACAACTTGATGTTCGATAAAAGCATATCCGCGGCACTATTATAGCATGTTTCGCATTTTTTGTTTCTTTTTTATGCGGGGCGGCGCGGATATTGAGAAATATTTCATAAAATTGCACCGGTACGCACAGATATTACGAACGTTTAAAAGTTGATGTTTTTTCACCAGCTATGAAACAGGACAAAGGTTTCCGCACCGGGCATGAAGACAATGCCGAAGACGCACTCAAAAAGGCAGTTAAGCTGCCTCCCATGAAAAAAAGCGGTAAAGAGAGGCACCAGCTTTACAGCGAACTCGAAGAAGAGGACGACGAACTCGAACTCGACTACCGCGAACACGAGTCTATACTCGACTACTTCGACGACGGGGAGGAAGACAATCTTTAAAGACAGCCGTTCCAAACAGATATATTTTTCGATCCTCGGCGCAGCCGGGCGATTCCCTGTGCGCTTCGATCGCCGTCTTCTTCGTCTCGCTCGATTTGGATTAGGATGCGCCTCGGCATAACCGAAATCAACCGTGCGTTAATTCGCTTCGCCATTTCCGCCCCGACACGCGGCCGACGGCGGGTTCCGCTCATTGACCCCGTTTGCTAAAGCAAGTTCGGTTCACTACCTTTGCACTAAAACCCAGTATATGGAAAAATTCATAATGGCGGCAGGGACGGCGCTCAGGATCAGCGACACCGGATACGGCCGTACCGCGGCAGGCAATAACCCCGAAGGCAGCAAGCCCGCGATAGTACTGCTGCACGGCTATCTCGAATCGCTGGATGTCTGGGACGAGTTCACGAAACTGCTGGCCCCGAAGCTCAGGGTCATAGCTGTCGACCTTCCCGGCCACGGAGTGTCGGAGGTCAAGGGCGAGGTGCATACGATGGAATTCCTCGCCGATGTGTTGTGCGGCGTCCTCGAAGAACAGGGGGTTGGAAAATGCGTGCTTGCGGGCCACTCGATGGGCGGATACGCGGCACTCGCTTTTTTGCGCAAGTATCCCGAGATGCTCGACGGTTTAATCCTTTTCCACTCGCACCCGGGCGCAGATTCGCCCCAAACGCTCGAAAAACGCCAACGGGAAATAGAGGTAGTGCTGTCGAATAAGAAAGATTTGCTTGCCAACACGGTCGCGACGGGGTTTGCCGAGCAGAACAGGAAACGTTTCGCCGACGACATAGCCGACCTTGCCGAGCAGGTCGTGCTGACAGAAGAGGCGGGAATAGTTGCCTTGCTCCGCGGGATGTCGGAGCGCGGCGACAGCAACGAAATATTACGCGCGAGCGGTGTGCCGCAGATGTTCATCTTCGGCCGCCACGACGAGTACATAACGCCGCCCGTGGCCGAAAACATGATAGCGAACCATCCGCAGGCCGAAGTCTTCTGGCTTGAGAACTCCGGTCACATGGGGTTTGTGGAGGAACCTGAAGCAGCGGCTGAGGCTGTTATCGACTTTTGTCAACGTGTCTCTGGGATTACGTTCGCACCCGAGGCGCGCTAAAACGATGGTTTAGCATAAGCGAAACCATATTGTCTGGAACGGTCTGGCAGTTTGTTGTCAGGCATTGTATTTATGAAAGTTCTCGTTTAATACCTTCATAAGTTCCGCATGGCTTAACCGTGTCGCGCCTGCCGTGATATTGAACGGTGATCCGCAGTAATTTACATTGAATTCCATCATTTTTTTCCGAACGGCGCTTTCTTCATTTTCGATCCAGTAATCCGGATTATGTACTTCGATAACAATAATTTTTGCACTGTTTATCTTAATCTCGGAAAAGCCGTCTATGTTTTTCCACTCTATTCGTTCCGATAACGATTTTTTTGGATTAACATTTATCCCGATACTGTCAATGATGAGGATCAGTTGATTCTTTACCAACCTCGCGATTGAAACATATATTCCGAAGCCGAAAAACAAAATGCCGGCAATGCCGACTATTCTCAGGAAGATAGGATTATACCGCGGCATATTATCAGCGTGCAGGAATATAAAAATTCCACCGGCCACAAAAAGCAGCGAACAGGCCAGTAGCAAAACCGACTTTTTTTTGCTTGAGTAAATCTCTATTTCCCCCATTTTACTATTCTTCCCCGTTGTTTATCTCTTGTTCTTCGTCTTTGATCTGTGCCAATAACGGCTCCGCTTTCGAGTAATCTTTGATTATTTTAACCGTAATAATGGCGAGCGGAATGCCTATAATACCCAGTATTATTTGCATGATAGTGATCGTCACAAGATTATCTACAGTATCTTCTCCCTGGAGGGTCATCCTGATAACAAATTGTCCGACGACTGCCGAAATTACCCAAAGGGCCCACCACCATCCCAGATAAGCTGTGGAATAGTCGATTCTTTCGGAAAGCCCCTTTTGTGTGAGAAACTCCCTTGTTTTGACGTATATCTCTTTCATTATTTTGTATGGACGGTACAGGCTTATGATCGGGACGAACCAACTGCCCGCCGCCCAACCTTCGGAATAAGTGAGGCCGCCGACTTTCCGGTGCAGGTTGAAATAGGCTCTCCTGAACCATTTTATGAAAGTGACGCACGAAACAATTGAGGCTGCAAAGTAGAGCATGCCGAGTAATCCTTCCCTTATGTCGTTCGCATTGGTCGCTTCGTCGGATACGTAACCGCCGCCGATTATGGCTTGAAGTAAATCGTACTGCATGTAACTTGAGATCAGGTTTGCGATCTCCAGCGCCAGAACGATCCATATCCATAGGATCGCACTTTTAGCGCGTTGTTCGTTGGGTCTTGTATTTTCCATTTATTCGATTTTTGTTTCCCGTCTATTCCCTTTAATCTCGTTCGGCCTTCTTTGAAGGCCGTCAGGCGCCCCCGAGGGGGGCAGGGGCGCCTGACAGTATTTGTACAGCAGGCTTTATATGCGTCTGCGAGATTCCAAGTCGAAAATGATAGTCCCGTGTTATTTCCTCACTATGTAAAGTATGTCGCCGCCCAGCGAGTAGTATTCGCGTTCTTCGGGGGTGAAAGACCGCGCGTAGTCGATGGCCTCGACATGGAAGCCTGCCCGGCCCAGCCGCTCGGGGTAATCCAGCCCGTATTCGCGCAGGTGGTCCCACTGGCCGAACGCCGCTGTCCTGCCTTCGCGGGTGGTGATCGAGGGGTCTTCGTAGGTCGTTTCGCGGCGGAGGTTTATCGGTACGAGCATTATGCCCCAGCCGCCCGGTTTCATCACGCGGTAGAATTCGCGCATCGCGCGCAGGTCGTCGCCGACGTGCTCCAGAACGTGGTTGCAGAATATCACGCCGAACTCCCCGTCGGGGAACGGGATGTCCATGATGTCCATTTTCACTTTCGCCAGCGGGCTGTCGAGGTCGGCGGTTATGTAGTTGTCGCCAAGCTGCTTTTCGAGATATTTGATGAAACATTTTTCCGGAGCTACGTGCAAAAGCTTCGGCTTGCCCAGGAAAAGGTTCGTTTCCCGTTCCAGGTAGAGCCACATGAGCCTGTGGCGTTCGAGCGAGAAGCAGTTGGGACACAGTGTGTTGGGGCGTTTCACGATGCCGTAGGGCATGAATTTCCGCGCTTTTTTGCCGCAGACGGGGCACTGCATTTTGTTGCCGGCGTATATGATCCCTGTGAAAAAACCGCCCACTTTCAGTATCCTGTGCAGGTGGCGGCGCGGGATGAGTTCCCTTACCGTGGTCGTCCAGTTTCCCATTACTGTTGGTCTTTAAGTATCTCTTCCACGTCTTCTTCGGCCTTGCGCAGGCGATCCTTGCAGGATTTGATGAGTTCCGTGGCTCGCTTAACCTGCCCGGCGAGCGTGTCGACGTCCAACTCTTCGTTCGAGAAACGGGCGAGTATCTCTTCTATTTCGCGGATCGCCTCGGCGTATCCGGGTGCTTTTTTGCTCATTATCTTATTCATTTATTTTAGTCACTTTGGCTGCGGCCGACCCGTGGGCCAGTGTTATTTCGAGCGGTGTGTCGGCCGAAAGCGTCTGGCTGTCCGTCACGGCTTTGCCGTCGTGGCGCACGATGGCGAACCCGAGCGAGAGTATCTTGTCGGGACTGTGGCCTTCCACGATTTTTTCGGCCATACCAAGCCGCGACCTCTCGCCCGCAAGCAGGCGTTTTGTGCGTTCCCGGAGCGACTGTTCAAGCCTTTCCAGTCTGCCCCGGTCGCCTGTGAGGGCTTGTTGCTGCCTGCGGACGACCTCTCCCGACAGTCTTTCAAGGCGGATTTCGAGAGAGCGTGTGAACGAGCGCAGGGTTTGCGAAAGCGCGTATCCGGCTTCGCGCAGGCGGCGGCGCTCTGTGTCCAAAAGTTCATCGCTTGCCTCCGCGACCATGCTTTGTAGCGTGTCGAGCCAGCCGTCGAATTCGGCGAGCGCCGAGATGAGGAATCCCGCCGCAGCGGTCGGGGTTTTGACGGAATATGCCGCAACGAGGTCGGCTACGCTCTGGTCTTTATCGTGGCCGATGCCTGTGATGACAGGCAGCGGGAATTGCGCTATGTGGCTGCACAGGCGGTAGGAGTCGAACGCGGCAAGGTCGCTCACGGCACCACCTCCGCGTATCACGACCGCGACGTCAAAATCTTCGGCCGCTTCCGCCACCTTTTCGAGGGCCTCGATTATCGAGTTCTCCGCCCCCTGTCCCTGCATGAACGCGTCGAACAGCGTCACGGCGAAGAAATAACCGCTTGATTGCAGCTCGTTCATAAAATCCTGAAACCCTGCGGCATTGCGCGACGACACGACCGCAATCTTCTGCGCCACGGCAGGCAGTTCGAGCGAACGGTTCATGTCGAAAACGCCCTCCTCCTGCAAACGGGCTATGGTCAGTTGGCGCTGACGCTCCATGTCGCCGAGGGTGTAGAGCGGGTCGATGTCGGAGATGACCAGCGACAGGCCGTAAAGTTCGTGGTAGCTGACCGAAACCTTCAGCAGCACGTTCATGCCAACCGCGATGTCGTTACCGGTTTCGGAGCGGAAGTACGATGCCAGCGCGCCCCACGTGCTGCGCCACGCCACAGCCGACGCCCGCGCCTTGGGAATCTGGTTGTCGCCCCCTTTTTCCACAAGCTCCATATAGCAGTGGCCCGAGTAGTTGACTTTCAGCTCGCTTATCTCCGCCGTCACCCAGCAGGGCAGGGGCATGGCCTCTTCGAGCCGCTCCTTGATGATCGTCTGGAGTTTATGTAATGTGGTATGGCTGCGCTGCTCCATTGGGCTCTGAAATTGTACAAAGATATAAAAACCTTTGGGGCGGAATCCTAATTTTTATAATTTAGTGCCTCAAAAGATCATTCAAATGGCAGCGAAGAAATTTTTATCGTGCGTTTTGGCTGTGGCCGCCATGCTTTTTGTGTCGTGCGCCGACAGCAAACAGAAAGCAATCGATGTGGGCGACAGGTTTATGAAAGCGTATCTCGTGGACGTGGATTTCGGGGTACTCATGAAATATTCGACCGGCGACGCAAAAAGGCTTGTGGATGAAACTTATGAGGGGCTCGGTCCGGACGGGATCGCCAAAATGCGCCGCGATGCGAAGGAAGCCATGGTCATATACAAACTGGACGAAGAGCGATCGGCTTTTACCAAAGGGCTTGTGACGCTTGTTTATGAGGTGCGGGTCGGGCCGGAGTATACCCGGAAATATTCCGCGCAGATAGAGCTTTCCGGCGGCCGCGGGGTGTGGAAAGTTTCGTTTTACAGTATTTAATCTCAGAATTATCCCTTTGGGGCTTGTTGTGTCTTTTTCGGCTCGCAGCCGGCGGGGGATGTATCGAGTATTTGCGAGATATCAGCCCCCAGCCCGTGGTGGCTGCGGGCTGACGGCTTGCAAAGCAAGCCGAAACCAAGCCCCAAAGGGATATTTCGTTTAATTTTTGTTTGCAATAATCTTCTTCTGTTGTGCTGTCTGCCGCCGGCGGAGGGCACCGGCAAACCGATATATACAGGTCGAGCGTGGAGCGGCGGACTGCCGGTTCCGCTTTGCGGAACCGGATTAAAAAATTGTAAATTCCATAAATAAAAAGATGCTTCGCCAGGCATACTTGGAATTGCACTCGGCTTTTCGTATCTTTGCATACCAATTTTTTTATCACATGGCAGACAACGCTATACTTGCCCGTTTGGAAGGGCTGAGCAATAAGTACCAGGAGATAGGCAGGCAGATGACCGAGCCGGACGTTATGTCCGACATGAAGCGGTTCATACAGATGAACAAGGAGTACAAGGAGCTTCAGCCGGTTGTGGAAACGAGCGAAAAGTACCGCCTTGCGATCGCCAACCTGCAGGAAGCAAAAGACGTGTTCGCTAACGAGAAGGACGAGGAGATGAAGGAGATGGCCCGTGAGGAGATCGCCGACCTCGAACCCAAGATAGAGCAGATGGAAGAAGAGATCAAGCTTCTGCTCATCCCCAAAGACCCGCAGGACGCCAAGAACGCCATACTCGAAATCCGGGGCGGCGCGGGCGGCGACGAAGCGGCGATATTCGCCGGCGACCTTATGCGCATGTACCTTAAGTATTTCGAAACCAAGGGCTGGAAAGCCGAGGTGACGAATACCAGCGAGGGATCGTCGGGAGGTTACAAGGAAATCGTGCTCAAAGTGACAGGAGAGAACGTTTACGGTACGCTGAAATACGAAAGCGGCGTGCACCGCGTGCAGCGCGTGCCGCAGACCGAAACGCAGGGCCGCGTGCATACGTCGGCCTCCTCGGTGGCCGTACTCCCGGAAGCTGAGGAATTCGATATAGAGCTGAATATGGGTGATATCCGCAAAGATACCTTCTGCTCGTCGGGCCCCGGCGGGCAGTCGGTCAACACGACCTACTCGGCCATCCGCCTTACGCACATACCCACAGGTATCGTGGTGCAGTGCCAGGACCAGAAATCCCACCTCAAGAACTTCGACAAGGCCCTCGAAGAACTCCGTACCCGTATTTTCAACCTCGAATACGCGAAATACCTCGACGAGATAGCCAGCAAGCGCAAAACCATGGTTTCGACCGGCGACCGCAGCGCCAAGATACGCACTTACAACTATCCGCAGGGCCGCATCACCGACCACCGCATCAATTACACGGCCTATAACCTGCCTGCGTTCATGGACGGCGACATCCAGGACCTCATAGATAACCTGATAGTTGCCGAAAACGCGGAACGCCTCAAGGAGAGCGACCTTTAATAGCCGGCGGCTGGGAGATGTTCTTTATAAAACTGACATACGTAAAGCCTGTCGCAGAGGTGGATAAGGTGCTTGAGCCGCACAGGGATTTCCTGAGGAAGTATTTCGCATCGGGGAACCTCCTGCTCGCAGGCCGCCGGATACCGCGTGTGGGTGGAGTTATGATCGGCACCGCCGAAAGCGTGGAACGTATGTGGGAGATCGTTAAAGAAGACCCGTTCCACACGGCAGGGGTCGCCGAGTACGAGATAACCGAATTCGGCGCCACTATGCTGGCGGAAGGGCTTGAGAGCCTCGGCGATAAATAAGTGCGGCCGCGGCTTCGGCTGTCACAACTGCTTCGGCTTTGCACATGTGTCCGGAGCTGTTCCGGAAAATACCGCTTATGAAACGTAGTAAGAAAATAACCGTTTTTTTGGCGGTGATAGTGGCCGTGGGTGTACTGTTGGTGGCGTTTATTCCTTCGGCTACTTCGACTACTTCGGCCTCGGTTAGCCGAACCCCGGGCGACATCGTAGACAGCCTCGACGGGGTGTATGTTTATTATAACGGCAGCGTGGGCAGCACCTACGGGCGCAACACAGCGCCGGACGGTTACAACATAGGGCTGAAATACCAGTGTGTCGAGTTCGTAAAGCGCTATTATTACGAGTATTATGGGCACAAAATGACCGATTCCTACGGTCACGCGGTCAGTTTCTTCGACCCCAATGTGGCTGACGGCCAAGTCAACAAAAGGCGCGGCCTCACACAATACAAGAACGGGGGAGCGGTCAAACCGCGGCGCGGCGACCTTGTGGTTTACAGCGGGACGGTTTTCAACCCTTACGGGCATGTGGCAATCGTGGCCGGAGCAACGGCCGGCAGCATAACCATCATCCAGCAGAACCCCGGCCCCGGAGCAAGTTCGCGCGAAACGTTCGGCCTCAGCCAAAAAGACGGGAAATGGACGGTGGATAACGGTCGCATACTCGGGTGGTTGCGCAAAGAATGATAACACATGCTGGCAGATAACCTGCCGGCGGCTAAAAATAAAGCGTTTATCCGCAATTAATACCCATGCGGTGCAGCCTGCCGCTGGCGACGGGCTCGAACGAGCGGAAAGCGGGGTGCCTTCCGGCACACGGAAAGAGCAGGGATATTAGCACGCACCGGAACGCCTGGAAGCGAAATAACCTTGACGTTCTACCGGGGTCGCCGTAGCGACCAGCCCGCCGCGTTGGTGGCGGCAGGCTGCCGGTTTCGCTTCTCTCAACCGCCTTCCGGATAAAGAAATGCGGCTCGCTCCGCTCGCCGCTACCCGGTAGCATGGACACTTAGAGATAGTTTTGCGGATAAACATAAAAAATACCAGCTATGACAGCAGACCAGATCTTCGGACAGATTCAGAAAAAACGCAGTTTCCTGTGCGTCGGACTCGATACGGATATATGCAAGACGCCGGCCTGCCTCGCCGGGGCGGACGATATGCAGTTCGAGTTCAACAAGGCCATAATCGACGCCACGGCGCAGTACACCGTGTGCTACAAGCCCAACCTCGCGTTTTACGAGGAGAACGGCGTCAAAGGTTGGACGAGCTTCGAAAAAACATGCCGTTACATCCGCGAGAAACATCCCGACATATTCATAATCGCCGATGCAAAGCGTGGCGACATAGGCAACACATCGGCAATGTACGCCCGCGCGTTCTTCGAGAACGGGCTGGTCGATGCCGTGACACTCTCGCCATACATGGGCCGCGATACGGTCGAACCTTTCCTCGGATATGACGGGAAATGGGCTGTGATACTGGCGCTTACATCGAACCCATCGGCAGACGACTTCGAAATGAAAAAACTCGAAAACGGCCGCAGGGTCTACGAAGAAGTGTTGGAAGTGTCTTCACAGTGGGGTTCGGTTGACAACACGATGTATGTGGTTGGCGCTACGAAGGCGTTCATGCTCGACGGTATCCGCAAGATGATCCCCGACCATTTCCTGCTTGTCCCGGGCGTCGGGGCGCAGGGTGGAAGCCTCCAGGACGTCGCCGCATACGGCATGAACAAGCGCTGCGGCCTGCTGGTGAACTCCTCGCGCGGGATAATCTATGCCGACTCCACCGAACGCTTCGCCGAAGTGGCAGGGGAGAAAGCCCGGGAAACGCGCGATGAAATGGATAAACTGTTGAAACTGTACCTTTAGTTTCTGCGGTTAATTCCCCGCTGCTTGCAGCGCTTGATAAACTCACATTCCGCGGCTTCCTGCCAGTGGCGCGTAGCGCCAACGAGGACAGGCGGAAGCCAAAAGAAACTATATAATACATTGCATAAATAAGAGTAATCATTAATCTGAAATACCATGATGACAATGAAAAAAACAGCAATGATCGCCTGTGCCCTTGTTGCAGGGCTTGGGATCGGGAAAGCGCAGGTGACTTTGGTGGAGACTTCCGCCGGCACGAATATTTTCCCGTTGGTAACTTCTTCTGCCAACACAGTCGTATGCTATGACGTTGACGACGCGATAGTTGTAGGCAAGAGCGCAAGCCTCTTTGTGGATGACGTAGAGAGGGTTACGGGTAAGAAAATCGCCCTGGCAAGCGACCGGAAACTCCCTAAATCGGCAAATTACGCCATTATCGTGGGAACGGTCGGGCAGAGCGAATGGATAGACGAGCTCGCGGCTAAAAACAAGATAGACACCAAATCTATCGAGGGCGGCTGGGAACGCTACACCATCCAGTTGGTGGACCGCCCAGGCGAGGGCATCAAAAAGGCGATAGTTATCGCCGGCAGCGACCGCCGCGGTGCGGCATTCGGGTTGCTCTCGATTTCGAGGGCTATCGGCGTTTCGCCGTGGTACTGGTGGGCTGACGTCCCGGTCGAAAAAGAAAAACAGTTGGTACTCAAGGTCGATAAGTTCGTTTCGAAAGAGCCTTCGGTGAAATACAGGGGCATCTTCATCAACGACGAGGACTGGGGCATATACAAATGGTCGAAGGACAATTACGAGAAAGAGCTGGGCAACATGGGGCCGCGCACCTATTCCAAAATGTGCGAACTGCTGCTCCGCCTGAACGCCAACTACCTCGCGCCAGGCATGCACGACAAGACAATGGCGTTCCACAGGATAGCTGAGAACAGGCTCGTGGCCGACAGTTTCGCGATAGCGATGGGTTCGTCGCACTGCGAACCGCTGTTGCTCAACACCGCCAGCGAATGGGATAAGAAAACGATGGGTGCGTGGGACTATGTGAACAATAAGGAAGGTGTCGACAAAGTGCTGAAACAGAGGGTGGTCGCCACAGCGCCGTTCGAGAATGTCTACACCCTCGCCCTGCGAGGACTGCACGACACGGCGATGGAGGGCAGCGGCGACATGGAACAGCGCAAGAACACCATGCAGGAGGCCCTTGGCGCCCAGAGGCAGATGCTTGTGGACGTGACAGGCAAACCCGCCGAAGAGATACCGCAGGCGTTTACGCCCTACAAAGAGGTGTTGGACGTGTATAATATGGGCCTCGAACTGCCTGATGACGTGACGATTATCTGGCCGGATGACAACTACGGCTACATGAAGCGCCTCAGCGGCCCGAAAGAGCAGCAACGCTCCGGCCGTTCGGGTGTTTACTACCACGCATCGTACCTCGGCAAGCCCCACAGCTATCTGTGGCTCAACACGACCCCGCCAACGCTGATGTACGAGGAGCTTCGCAAGGCCTATGACATGACTGCCGACAGGGTGTGGCTGCTCAACTCCGGCGACCTCAAGGCCGCCGAATTCGCCGTTGATTTCTTCCTCGCTATGGCATATGACATCGACTCGTTCAGCTACGAACGCGCCGCCTCGTACCAGGCCGAATGGCTCAGCAAAATGTTCGGCGAAAAATACCATGCCGACCTCGCCGATATTTCAAACTCGTTCTTCCACCAGGCGTTCATCCGCAAGCCCGAATTCATGGGCTGGGGATACCAGTTCAACTCGAACAAATTCGAGTATGAGCGCAACACCGACACCGACTTCTCGCTGGTGAACTACCGCGAGGCCGACAACCGCCTTGCCGAGTACGCGAGGATAGCCGCGAAGGCCGAACGCATAATGAACTCCCTGCCAGAAGACCAAAAACCGGCCTTCTACCAGTTGGTCTACTATCCGGTTAAAGGCTGCGAACTGATGAGCAAAATGACGCTCTCGGGCCAGAAGAACCGCTGGTACTCGATCCAGAACCGTGCCGCGTCGCAGCAGTACGCCGACCTCGCCAAACAGAGTTTCGACAGCCTCGCGGTAATCACCAAGGGCTACAACTCGCTTCTCGATGGCAAATGGAACGGCATGATAATGATGGAGCAGGGTGCAGGACAGAACTACTTTAAGCTCCCCGTGACGCGCAAGGCCGAACTCGCGGCCGGTGCCGCGATGGGCGTAATGTGCGAGGGCGAGGATATACTCAAGGGCGCCAAGAGTTTCCATTCGCTGCCTGCGTTCAGCACCTATGTGCGTAAATCTTACTTCGTGGACGTGTTCAATATGGGCGCCGCGCCGCTCAAATGGAGCGCAAAGGCCAGCGATAAGTGGATCGTGCTGAGTAAGAAAGAAGGCAACACGGCAACGGAAGACCGCATCGATGTTTCGATAGACTGGAACGCCGTCCCGGTCGGCGAACGCGTGTTCGGTACGATAGAGATCGCGCAGGACGGTGGTGTAAAGGAAGCCGTTTACGTTTCGGTGTTCAACCCCTCGGCCCCGGCGCTCGCCGAAGTGGCAGGCATCTACATGGAGGATAACGGTTGCGTATCTATCGACGCCGCCGGTTTCCACAGGAAAGTCGAGAACGACGCCATCAAGATGAGGATCATCCCCAACCTCGGCGTTGAAAACACCTGTGTGCAGTTGGGCGATCCGATCCAACCCAAACAGCCTATCAAAGGCCGCGAAACGCCGCGTTTGGAGTATGACTTCTATACGTTCGAACAGGGTTCGGTGGATGTTTACACATATGTCCTCCCGACGTTCGTGATCAGCGCCGACCGCGGTTACGCCGGCCACGAGCAGACCAACCTCGAAACCCAGTACGGGGTTGCCATAGACGAAGGCCCTGTGACCACGCCATCGACGTCGTCCATCGAGTACGCCCAGATATGGTACGAAAGCGCCCTGAAGAACTGCCGCGTCAATAAGACCACGTTACACGTAGACAAACCCGGCAAGCATACCGTAAGGATCATCTGTGGCGATGCCGGGACTGTTATCCAGAAGATCGTGCTCGACTTCGGCGGCATGAAACGCTCATACACCGGCCCGCTGGTTACGAAAAGCAGATAAGTTGCAGGCTATAAAAACGCTGCCGCCCCGGTCTCCGGGGCGGCAGCGTTTTTTGAGGGCATTACGTTAGGTGTTAGTCCCATTTCGCTTGCAGCGTTCTCTGGACATACATTCCGCGACTGCGGGGGCGGCGATGGATCGCCGAGCCGCGGGATGTGGCGATTGCCTTTGGCAATCGCGTTGTTCCTGACTGCATGTGGCCGCTGGTGCAGGCGTTCCGCACATCTGAAATGGGCGGGTGACCGCTGTTTCCATACAGGCTACCCCAGCGGATGGTGTTTCTCGATGCTTTCGCGCAGGTGCGTGTGTTCGAGATGGGTGTATATCTCGGTCGTGACGATAGACTCATGGCCGAGCAGTTCCTGCACCTGGCGTATGCTTGCGCCGCCTTCCAAAAGGTGCGTGGCGAACGAGTGGCGGAAAGTATGAGGGCTTACCTCTTTATGGATGCCTGCGGCTTCGGCGGCCAGTTTTATTATATGGAAGATCATCGCCCGTGTCAGTTTGCGGCCGTTGCGGTTGAGGAACACGATATCCGCACTCTTCGGATCGGGCCGCATCAGCCGCCGCTGCCCGAGCCACAATTCAATGTTCCGGCGGGCAGTGTCGTTGATGGGGACGATGCGCTGTTTGTCGCCTTTGCCGACTACTCGTACGAACCCGTCGTCGAAAAAAAGGTCGCCGAGTCTGAGCGAGATGAGTTCGCTCACGCGAAGCCCGCATCCGTACAGCGTTTCGAGGATGGCCTTGTTGCGATGGCCCTGCGGCGATGAGAGGTCGATCGAGCCGATAATGGCGTCTATCTCTTCCACCGAGAGTACATCCGGAAGTTTGCGCCCTGTCTTCGGGGCGTCAACGAACTCGACAGGCGACGTTTCGCGGATGCCGCATATCTGGAGGAACGTGAAGAAACTTTTCAGGCCGCTCAGGATGCGTGCCTGCGAGGCTGCTTCCAGTTTTTTGTCGTATATCTCGGACATCAATCCCTCGATATGCTCCGGATCGACCTCGGCCGGGAGCAGGTCGCCCTGGCGCGACATGTATTCGCGCAGCAGCCCGAGGTCGTGGGCATAGCTCTCGACCGTATTGGCCGAGAGGTTCTTCTCGAACTTCAGCCACGAGGCGAATTTTTGCGAAAGCGTTTCCCAATCGGCGGCGTATCCGGACATGGTTGTAGCGGTAAGTTTTCGTGCGTGTGTACTTTGTTTACAAATTATCTATCAATGTCCGCAGTTTGCCGATGATAACATCCCAATCATAATGTGTGCGGACATATTCCATTCCCTTGCCCCCCATCTCTTTGCGCAGGGCTCCGTCGGTAAGCAGGCGGTGCAGTTTGCGTCTGAAATCCTTAGGGTTGTCGTAGTAGAATGCAGCGCCGCTGGCCAGACAATGGTCGCGCATCACCTCACTTTTGCCGTTGACAATCACCGGAATCCCATTGGCCATGGATTCGAGCATAAGCAGCGACAGGCTCTCTTTTGTCGAGGGGTTGACCATTAGTGTAGCATGTTGTATGACGGCAGTTTTTTCCTCGCCCGTAACGAACCCGGTAAAGATGACCGAAGGGTCGTCAGGGAAATTGATTTTATTACCGCCTCCGCCTGCAAGGACAAGTTTCGCATCAGGGTTATACTTGTCGCGGTACCGCCGGAAGTCGGGTATAAGGCTGCCTATCTTCGACTTAGTGATGCGTCCGAGGTAAAGTATATAACCTTCCGGCAGGTTGTATTTTTCCTTGACAGTTTCCCATTGTGCCGCAGGATCCAGTTCTATCCCTACGCCGACTACGCTGTTGGGGGCCATGTGTGGCCCAAAGACACGACGGCACATCCGCTGTTCCGCTGCCGCGTTGAACGCGATATGGCGTACACGCGTGAACAGCGATGAGAAAACAGGGTTATAGAGGGCTCTGGTAGGGTGTGCCAGCGGGATCAGTATGCTTTTTTCCGGAACGGTCATACAGCCCAATACCGTTGAACTGTTGTACATATTAATGAAAAGCAGTGCATCGTACTCTTTACCGTGCAGGGCCAAATATTGCAACAGGCCGGATTTGTGCGAATTCTGGGCCTTGAGGTATTTTATGTCGGCCTTTTGTCCCGCCTTCCATTCCGGGTGAGACTTTGTTATCAGGCCCAGCAGCCCGAGGCGCCCAAGATAGTAGCGAAGCCTTCGCATGCCTTTGGCTTTGCGTGCGTGGATGCGCTTATGTTCGGGATCGACAGGGGTGTCGTTGAAACGCCTTATGGTCAATCCTTTCTCTGAGCTTACTCCTTCCGGATACCGTTCGCCGTCAATGCCGGAGTTCGTCGACGTCAGTATCTCGACATTGTAATAAGGCCTGAGCCGTTCGGCGAGCATGCGGCCGTGGAAAACCTCGCCGCCCTGCGCCCGATCACCGAAATCGATTATTACAAAGCCTATCTTTTTCATTTTGAGAAATACATATCCTATATTTGTAGAATATAGGACGCGTCTCGGCCATTCGAATAAGTTCGATGGCGCTCGACTTTTCCTATATTTGTAGGACAAAGTTAATAAAAATGGCGGATTATATTGAATTGTCGGTTCCTGTTGCCGATGCCGGGCAGGCCGAGATACTTATTGCCGAATTGGCGGATTTCCCGTTCGAGAGTTTCCAACAGGAGGAAACACAGCTCAAGGCCTATATACGCGAGGATGATCTTGAAAAATGCCGCGGCGACGTGGCCGGGTTCCTGACCGGAAGGCTTATCCACGGGACCTATACCCGGATCGAGACGGTCAACTGGAATGCCGAGTGGGAGGCCGGGTTCGAGCCTGTGGATGTCGGCGGCCGCTGCCTGATCCGCGCGCCGTTCCACGTGCAGGCCCCCGAAGGGTGCCTCGATGTGGTTATAATGCCTAAAATGTCGTTCGGAACGGGACACCACGCCACGACATGGCTTATGACATCAGCCATTCTTGGCCACGATCTTTCCGGCAAAACAGGCCTCGATATGGGGAGCGGGACTGGTGTGCTGGCGATAGTCGCCGTACTGCGCGGCGCGGCGCATGTGGACGCGGTCGACATAGACGAATGGTCGTATGAGAACTGTGCCGAAAATATCGTCGAAAATGGCGTAGCGGGGCGTATAGCCCCGATCCTTGGCGACGTTTCGGCGATTCGCGGCAAACGTTACGACTTCATTCTGGCGAACATAAACCGTAATATATTGCTTGCCGACATGGAATCATATGTTGAGGCGCTGGACGCCGGCGGGTTGCTCATAATGAGCGGTATCCTCGAAGCCGATATCGCGGCAATCGGAGAGAAAGCACGTTCGCTCAGCCTCAAGTCGCTGAAACAGCATCTGCGGGAGGGTTGGGCCGCGCTCGAATATGCGAAATAATTTCTGAATTATCTCTTTTTATGTTGTAGCATTTTTCCGGATCGCCCTCTGCCCCTTCATGGCGGGCCGCTTAGTAATTTTTACGTTGCAACAGTACTAAAAGGAATAATCCTAAATAATTATGGATTTCGGCTTTGGCAGAATACAACCTCTCTGCAATAACACCTCATGCGGCCTGTCGTCGGCGGTGGGTGCGGCGAGCGGAGCGAGCCGCATAGGCCGCGCGTGGAGCGCGGCCTCATGGCCGGTGCATTGGGAGGCTTGCCGCAGGCAAGCCATGCCGCACGCCGCATCAGGGCGGCGGTGTGCGGCAACCTCGCCTCGCCCTTGCCTGGCAGCATACTTGTTTTAATCTCTGAGGGTTCAATTCCCCGCTGCTTGTTGCGCTTGATAAATTCACATTCCGCGGCTGCGGGGGGCGCACCATGAGTGCGAGCTGCGGAATGTTGCGCTTCAGCGATGGCAAATGCCGCTTGCGGATTTTGCCGAGCATCAGCAACAAAAAGGAAATTAATGTGGCGACCGCACAAGGCAGTCTCAGTCTTTACAATTCCCCGCAGCTTACAGCGGGGTCGTTTATTTTGCACAATCCGGCCCGAATGCTGAATTTCCTCGGCAAAAAAAACTAAATTTGCATCGTCTTGCGGCCATTGCGACCGTGGTAAACATATTCGGATGAATAGGGAAACGGATTTTCTGGTGATAGGAAGCGGCATAGCTGGGCTTAGTTATGCCCTCAGGGCCGCCGAGCATGGACATGTGACGGTCGTCACGAAGGGCCAGATGCAGGAATGCAACACGAACTACGCGCAGGGCGGCATCTGCTGCGTGACCTATCCGCCCGACACTTTCGAGAAACATATACACGACACGCTTGTCTGCGGTGCCGGACTGTGCGACCCCGAGGCTGTGGAGCTGGTCGTGACCCACGCCCCGGCCGCGATAAAGGAACTCGTCAAGCAGGGTGTGCGTTTCGACAAGACGGCCGAGGGCAAATACGAACTCGCTCGCGAAGGCGGACATTCCGAGAGCCGCATCCTTCATCATAAAGACCTCACTGGCGCGGAAATCGAGAGCGCGTTAATCTCACAGGCTAAACGCCATCCCAATATCGAAGTGCTTGAACATCACTTTGCTGTCGATATTCTGACCCAGCACCACCTCGGTGAACTCGTAACGAAGCACACGCCGGGGATCAAGTGCTTCGGGGCATATGTGCTCGACATCAAGAAAGGCGACGTGGGCAAGGTGCTGGCCAAAGTTACGGTGCTTTCGACCGGCGGGGTGGGGAACATCTACCACACCACCACCAACCCGAGTGTTGCCACCGGCGACGGTATCGCGATGGTACACAGGGCGAAAGGTGTGACAGAGAACATGGAATTCATCCAGTTCCACCCCACGGCGCTCTATAACCCGGGCGAGCGCCCCAACTTTCTGATAAGCGAAGCCATGCGAGGTTTCGGGGCGATCCTGAAGCTGCAGAACGGCAAGGAATTCATGCATAAATACCACCATATGGGGTCGCTGGCCCCGCGTGACGTGGTTGCGCGGAGCATAGACAACGAGCTGAAAATAAGCGGTGAAGATTTCGTTTATCTCGATATCACGCACCGCGATCCGCGCGAGGTCATAGACCATTTCCCGAACATATACAAAAAGTGCCTCTCCATCGGTATTGACATTACCAAGGAGATGATCCCGGTCAGCCCGGCGGCGCATTATTGCTGCGGCGGGGTTAAGGTCGACAGCGACGCCCTGTCGTCGATAGACAGGCTTTACGTGCTGGGCGAAACGGCTTGCACTGGCCTGCACGGGGCTAATCGCCTGGCCTCCAACTCACTGATAGAGGCTGCCGTGTATGCCGACCAGGCAGCCAGGCATTCGGTTTCGCGCATCGCCGGGATCGAATTCGAACGCGGCATCCCGGACTGGGACTACGAAGGCACGAGCAACCCCGAAGAGATGGTGCTTATCATTCAGAATTACAAGGAGATGCAGCAGATAATGAGCAACTATGTTGGCATCGTGCGCTCGAACCTGCGCTTGGAAAGGGCGTTCAAGCGCCTTGAGATCCTATATCAGGAAACGGAGGAAATGTACATGAAGCTGACCCTGAGCCGCGACCTGTGCGAGTTGCGCAACATGATAACGGTAGGCTACCTTATAATCAAGCAGGCCAGGCAGATGAAGCAGAGCGTGGGCCTGCATTACTCGCTGGACTACCCCATGGCCGAACCGGCCGGGGAGATGTAGGAGCGAGAGGGATATAGGTGCTGCGAAATTGTGAAAAAGAATGGAGACCTGAAGGAGTCTCCATTCTTTTTCTGAATTATCCCCTTTTATGTTGTTCAGTTTTTTCGGCTTCCCGTGAAAGCCGGCGGCCCGCCCTAAAGGGGCGGAGGGCGGGCCGCTCAGTAATTTTTACGTTGCAACAGTACTAAAAGGAATAATCATGTTCTTTTTTAGAAATTATCCCTTTTCGAGTTTTTCTGATCTTTTCGGGTTGCAAGCAACCCGCATCGCCGCCATACTCCCCTTCAGGGCGGCGATGAAAAACATAGCAAAAACTACATGCCTAAAAGGTTAACCTTATTTCTCAGTTATTGACAGATAAGGCGTGTTACTCGTCCGGTAGATGCTTTGGAGCAGGGAAACATCAATGCTATTGCGGCGAAAGACGAGGCAATCGTCTTTCGCCCGCCTGAACGGGGAGGGCATTTCCCTGTCGCGCTTAAACCGACTTGACCGTGTGCAGCCCTTTCGTATGGAGCGCCCATTTGCCGTGGGCACGCAACACTTGCTCTATGACGTCCCTCACGCACCCTTCGCCGCCTTTGAACTGCGAAACGTAGCGCGATGCTTCGAGTATCTCGCTCACAGCGTCGTTCGGGCACACGGGCATCCCAACATGCTTCATCGCGTCGAGGTCGGGGATGTCGTCGCCCATGAACAGCACCTCGTCGGGGCTTAGCGAGAACTCCTCCATAAACTGCTTCAGCACAGAGAGTTTGTCCGAAATATTGTGGTAGAAGTTGGTGACGCCCAGCATCTGGAAGCGCAGTTCGAGGCTGGCACCGCGCCCGCCGGTTATCACGGCGATGGGGTAGCCGCTGTGTACGGCATAAGTGACCGCGTACCCGTCCTTGGTGTTGTATTTCCTGATGAAATCGCCGCTTGCCACCGGGATTATGCTCCCGTCGGTGAAGACGCCGTCGACGTCGAAAACGAATGCTTTTACTTTTGCGATGTCTTCTTTGAAGTTTCCCATATACTTTTGCTGATGCTTATATATAAATTCTTGAGATCTGGTTTTTCGGCGAGCAATTCGCAGTGGAGCGATTTGGTCTGGAAATCGTTGCGGATGGCCGGGCCTGTCTGGGTGGCCAGGGGCGAGTCGGCGGCGAGCGCTTTCCCGGCGGTTTCCTTTATCAGCGGCTTGAGGATGTCGAAATCCATCCCGGCTTCTTTGGCCAGCAGTTCGCCGACGGCGTACATATGGTTTGTGAAGTTGCATGCGAAAACAGCCGCCACATGTACCACGGCCCGTTGTTTCGATGCCACCTCCGTCACATTGCCCGAGAGCAGTTCGGCGACAGCCGTCACGGCCGCCAACGCTTTGGGCGTTGCCCCCTCGACCATGATGGGGATTGTGCCGAAATCCACCGTGTGGCCTTTCGTGAACGTTTGCAGCGGGTAGAGGACAGCCCGGTTGCGGATGCTTGGCGACAGGGCGTTTAACGGCGTGCTGCCCGATGTGTGTGCGACCACCGCGTCGCCGAAATTCAAAGAACCCGACACGCCCGAAATGGCCTTGTCGCTCACGGCGATAATGTACAGGTCGGCCTGTTTAAGGTTGGCCGCCTTGTCTGTGAACTTGCACTGGCATTTCGACGTGATCCTCGTCCCTTCGTCCCTGTTGCGCGCGAATATCTGCACCGGCGGCCGGCCGGCCTTTGTCAGCGCCAACGCCAACGCCTCGGCAACGTTTCCGCTACCTATGATTACGATGTCTTCCATTTGTGTATCGTGTTTACTCATGCGGCGGCACCGCCTGGCGGTACAGCCCCATAAGAGGGTCAGTAGTAGTCTTGTGCGATCTTTAGGCCGTCCCCGGTTTGCCGGCGGCCTTTTTTGAGGCCTCGTCCGTGGCCTTGTCCGTGTCGGTCATCAGTTCGATCAACGGCTTGTTAAGGGGCGAGTCGGCGTTGGTCATCCTGCACTCCTCCATGGTCCTCTCAACGATCTGCAATTCCTTGTTGATTGAGAAGTCGAGGGTCGAGTGGGGGGTGTTGTCCACACTCTGGATGATATCGGCCGCCGTTATCTTGTTGATGTCGCGCGCGGGGATATACCTGTTTATCTTGTCTTCGTGCTCCTTCTTCACGGCGACTACCATGCCAACGTTTTCGAGATCGAACATCACGTCGCGGACTATTCTCAGCGGCATGTTCAGCTCGTTGGAGATGGTTTCCGAATCGGTCGGTTCGTTCTTCTCCACGAAATGCCTGATGACCGTCATCATGGCGGCCAGCATCACTTTGCGCTTTTCGTTGTAGCTCATGTTTTCGGCCTGGCGTTCCATCTCGAATTTCTCGATATTCTGGTAGGCGAACGACAGCTCGGCGCCGAACAGCAAGATATACCAACTGGTTTGCAGCCAGATGAAGAACAGCGGGATGGCCGCCAACGTGCCGTATATGGCGTTGTACGAGGTCATATACCCCTGCAGCCACACGTATGCCAACTGGAATATCTGGAACGCGGTCCCGGCCAATACGCCGGCGATGAACGCCCCCTTGAGTTTCACTTTCGTGTTGGGGAGTACGAGGTATATGAACGTGAACATCAGCCAGATGCTCACGACCGAGATGAGCCAGAACACTACGTCGCCCACCCATGCCCCGGTGAAATCGGTTACCCGGCTGCGGATGTAAACTATCATGCTGTTCGATATGATCCACAGTATGGGCGCTACGAATATCACTGCCACGTAATCGGTAAATTTGCGTGAGAATGGGCGCTGTTTCTTGATCTCCCAGATATTGTTGAACACCTTCTCGACGTTGCTGAATACCATTATGACCGACCATAACAGGAATACGAAACCGGCTGACGCCACTACGCCCCCCCGTGTCTGGTTGAGCTTGTTGATGGATATTTCGATGAATTGGTCGATGGCACCCCCGTCATTCGGGGCGAGGCCGTGTATATATTCCAGCAGGCTGTCGTAAAGGCCGAAGCCTTTCATTATCCCGAAGACCATTGCGGCTATGGGGATGAGGGCCGTGATCGTATAGAAAGAAAGGGCCGCGGCGTTGATGGCGATGTTGTGCCTGCCCATGCCTTTGGCTGTAAAGATGATTATCTTGAACGGACGCAGCAGCCACCCCCATTTCTTGCCTTTCACCGCCTCTTCGTCGGTTTCCCAGACCCCGTGCTTTATGAAATCGATAATGCTTTTTATCATCCTCGTATCTTTGGGTTAGTTGCCTGGGTCTATGTGTAATGACCGGGCAATCAGGTGTTTGACGATCTATAATGTGCTTGTTATGCCCATCGTGCCGCTCGCACCACTCTGGCAATCGCGCACCTCATCTGGCTACTTGAGGAATATCGCCCATTTTTTGTCCAGCGCCGTGGTAAAGGCCACATAGCGTGTGCCTCCTTCGGTTACACCAAGCTCCTTGGTTATCTTTTCCGTAGAGTAGGGGAACTCGTGTTTCATGACGTTGATCTTTTTGACCTTCATGTCGGCGAGTTTTTGCTTCAGGTTCTTGGGCGAATATTTCTCGATGGATTCTATCTCGAATACTTTGCCGACCTTGTCCTGCGGCATGGTGTTGGAGAAGGCATAGGAGTTGTCGGTTTCGATGTAGGCTCCCATTTCGGTGAAATACCTCTTCGCCAGCCGGGCTTTGGCTATGGCGACGTCGGGGATTATGAGGTATTTGAATGCGGCCAGCGACGAAGACGACAAATGCTGTGCGGCCTGAACGTCGGCGTCTTTGCCATATGGGTATTCCACCACGTAATCGCCTACTCCCGAGGCTTTCAATGTCGGTTCCACGATGCGGTCGTCTATCTCGACGAGTACCTCTTTGCACTCACCGTCGACGGATACGACGTCGACGACCGTATGCGGCCCGAATATTCTGAACGCTTCGTCAACGTCGAACATCGGCGACAGTTTTATGACTATTTTGGGAGCTATCGCTTTCAGTTTCGGAAGCAGTTTTGTTATGTCCGGGGAGCAGTCTTCGAGCGTTACTTTCTTCTTCCCGTCGGCGCCTCTGCGGTCGGGGTCGAGGAATAACAGGTCGGCCGTGAGGGTCGGGTGTTTTTCTATCGCCTCTTCGATATCCATTTTCACGATAGAGATGTTATCCAACCCGAGCATCTCGTAGTTGGCCCTTGCTATTTCGGTAAGTATGGGGTCTTGTTCTATGCTTATCACCCGGTCGAAACGTTTCGACAGGTAGTAGGAATCCACGCCCAGCCCGCTGCCGAGGTCGAGGCAGAATTCGCCTTTGTAGTGCCGGTGTGCGGCGGCGGCTTCGCTGCTGCATTGCTCGTATGCTTTGGGCGAGATAATACACTGGGCTTTATAGAAACTCGGTAATTTTTTTTGTGCCTTTTGCAGGTATTTTACCTGGGTGGCGACAAGTTTGGCATGCGGAATGTTCTTATCCAGCGCGATCTTTGCGGGATCGGACGATATATGCTCCCTGACTGTTTCGCGTAAAGATTGGTTAAGAAGCAAGTCGAGTTCTCTTAATGTCAGCATGATATATTGGTTCCTTTCTTTTTTTGTAGTTTTAGTTATTCAGTTTTTGGGTTGGTAGTTAGTATCATGTGCGGAGCAAAAACCATGCCTTTCTTAAATAATTGTAAACTTTTTTAATATTCTGAAAGGTTTTTCATTTTTATTTCATATTTTGTTTTATGGTGCGTGAATATACATGAAATAATTAATAATGCATAACACAAAAAGACGCCGGTCAATGATAGGTATCCCTCGAAAATACCCCATTGCTGCGCCGAACTCCACTCCACGACCCGGTTTTGAACGTGTGCGGCACTGTCCAATATGGCCGAGGCCGGATGCTGGAAAATGCTGAGAGGCGCGATGATCCACAATACACCGGTCAGCACGATGACGTATGCGGTCAGGATAATGGCAGGCCCGGTCAGTATGCCTATGGCCGGGGAGTTGCCGAACCAGTACGATACGAGCGGGGCTGTTCCCACGGTTGCCGTGAAGCCTGCTATGATCGCGCCCGTTATGGCATTCACCAATTTGTACCGTGTCCGCAGAGGGTTGAACAGGTGTTTGTGGAACAGGATTATGGACAGTACCGCCGAAAACGACAGCAGGAAACCGGGGTCGGTCAGGTAGTTTGGATTGATGGCGAGCATCACGACGGCTGTCCCGAGTATGATGTTCATGGCGCTGCGTTGGAACGATGTGGCGAGCGCCAGTTGCGCGAACGACGCCATCACGGCCGACCGGATCACCGAAGGCGCAAGCCCGGCCGCTACCGCGTACAGCCAGATGCCAGATATGGCCGCGCAGTTCTTGGCGATGTGCCCGTAACGGAACGACGGGATAAGGCAGAGCAGTAGATTTATCAGTATGAAGACGATCCCGACGTGGAGGCCGGAAACGGCCAGGACGTGGGCCGAGCCGGATTTGTTGTAGCGTTGGCGCAGGTCGTTGCCGACATACCTCCGGTCGCCTATGGCCATAGCCGACACCACCGCCCGGGATTCGTCGCTAAGGTCGAGGCGGTCGAGCCTTGCCGCCGCTTTCGAGTGCAGTTTCGAGGCGTAATACGCCGGGGTTGCTGAAGTATAATGAGTTTCCTTGAGCATATTGCCGGGCGTCAGGTAGAGGCGGCGGTGGAGTCCGCGTTTTCGCATGAGGCCGCCGTATGAAGACCCGGTGGTGTCGATTGCGTTCAGCCATCCCCGGAACGCGATCTGTGTTCCTTGCTTTACGGTGTGGCACGTATCCACGTAGAGTTGGATGCTTTCGTTGGTTTTCAGCCAAGGCGCGGCTGGGTCGTCCGATGTTTTGTAGTAGCCGACGATGGCGGTCGTGCGCTGCCAGCGGCCGCTTGCCGAGGGTTGGTCGTTGATCTGGGCTACGGCCGTGACGTACTCGCCCGCCGGCAGCTGACTTTTGGGTGCGGCCGCCTCGGATATGGTAAGGAAGAAAAGAAGGATGCCTGCCCATGCGAGGATCTGGCCGGCCTTGTGTTTCTGGTATATCCACGCCGCCGCCATGACGGCCATGCATACGGCCCCGGCGGCGAAATAGTTTATTTCGAGGCATGCCGACAGCGACAGCCCCGCGATTACGGGCAGGAGCATTTTTACGAACGGAGCCGGATTGGTTCGTCTGTCCTTCATTGATATGGCAAGTCGGTTTAGTAGTGAAGCAAAGATAGTATAAAAAGTTGTGTTTATGCAAGTTTTAGGTTCTGTTGCGCTGCCAATAATTTTGGGGGGAATTATATACGGTTTTACACTAAGTCATTTCTTTGTTGTTACTTTTGCCATTGCCGCTCTGCCTTTCGCTATATTTCCAGAATTCAGGATGCGGTTCGGGCAAGCTGATGGTAAACTTTCGCTTGCCGCTCACCTTTTGGCTTGCGTTTTGAATTGCAGCGACAAAATAATTCCGTGTCACGGAAGTGACCGGCTTTCGCTATATTTTCGTACCTTTGCTCATGCAGGTTATGGATATGGACAATAGTCAAAATACGCGACCACACGGCGACCGGCCGAACTTCATTCCGCTGGCCGAACGCCTCCGCCCGATGAAGCTCGATGAGTATATCGGGCAGTCGCACCTTGTGGGGCCGGGAGGCGTTTTCAGGCGCTTCCTCGATACGGGTAATGTGCCTTCGTTCATATTGTGGGGGCCTCCGGGGGTGGGGAAGACTACACTTGCAAAGCTCGTGTCCAACTCGCTCGAAAGGCCGTTCTACACGCTTTCGGCAATCAATTCGGGCGTCAAGGACGTGCGCGAAGTTATAGAGCAGGCCCGCAAGCAGAAATTTTTCAACACGGCGCCGCCCTTCCTGTTCATCGACGAAATCCACCGGTTCAATAAATCGCAGCAGGACTCGCTGCTCGGCGCTGTCGAACAGGGCGTCATCACCCTGATCGGCGCGACCACCGAGAACCCGTCGTTCGAGGTTATATCGCCGCTCTTGTCGAGATGCCAGGTGTATGTGCTGAAGGCGCTCGAAGAGCCCGAATTGCAAACCCTGCTCGACCGTGCACTAACGACAGACCTCGAACTGAAGGCCCGCAAGCCCAAAGTCGAGCAGACCAACGCTTTGTTCCGGTTCTCCGGCGGCGACGCACGCAAACTGCTCAACATTCTCGACATACTCGCCGGGGCGACCGAGGGCGACCTCGTTATAAACGACAAAACCGTTACGGACGCGCTCCAGCAGAATATCGCGCTGTACGACAAGAATGGCGAGCAGCATTTCGACGTCATCTCGGCATTCATCAAAAGCGTGCGCGGGAGCGACCCCAACGCGGCCATATATTACCTCGCCCGGATGCTGGCCGGCGGCGAGGAGGCCAAGTTCATCGCCCGGCGGCTCGTGATACTCGCCGCCGAGGACATCGGCCTGGCCAACCCCAATGCCATGCTGATGGCGAACGCCTGCTTCGATACGGTGCATAAGATCGGCATGCCCGAGGCGCGCATTCCGTTGGCTGAGGCGACCATATACCTCGCGACCAGCCCCAAGAGCAATTCGGCCTACATGGCGATCAACAAGGCGATGGACTTGGTGGGCAGGGACACGACCAACCGCCCCGTGCCGCTGCATATCCGCAACGCCCCCACGAGCCTCATGAAAGACCTCTCATACGGAAAGAATTACAAGTATGCCCACGATTTCAAGGATAACTTCGTGGAGCAGGAGTTTTTCCCGGAGGGCCTCGAAGGGACGAAATTCTACTCCCCGGCCGACAACGCCCAGGAAAACGCCATCGCCCAGCGCATGAAAGAGCGCTGGAAAGACAAGTATTAGCGGCCTTTTTGCGGTAAATCCGAAGCCTTTATGTATCTTTGCGGCTGGATAATAAGTGCCGGCATTTGTCGGTATGTTTATACGCCGCGTCCGGCGGACTCTAACCTAAAAGATTGACGCATGGCAATCACGATATTGCTTGTTATTGTTGCTTACCTTCTTGGGTCGATACCCAGCGCCGTGTGGATCGGGAAGCGTTTCTATGGCGTAGACGTGCGCGAACACGGCAGCAAGAACGCCGGGGCTACCAATACTTTGCGTGTGCTGGGCCGGAAGGCCGCCATACCTGTGCTGCTGCTCGATATGGCGAAAGGCTTCGCCGCGGTGTCGCTCTACCACCTGTCGCCATACAAAGACACAGGTTTCGAGTTCTGGTTACAGCTTATTCTTCTGGTGGCTGTGGTCGCAGGTCATATTTTCCCCATATTCGCTAAATTCAAGGGCGGAAAGGGCGTTGCGACAATAGCGGGCGCCGTACTCGCAATATATCCGTTGGCGGTTTTGCTCTGCCTGGCGACCTTTATCGTAGTATTGGCTATATCTCATTACGTGTCGGTCAGTTCAATGACGGCCGGGATAATGTTCCCGCTATACCTCGTGTTCGTTTTCAAGGAAACCTACCTGCCGCTCATTATCTTCGCGTGCCTTGTCGCCGTCGCCCTCGTCATCACCCACCGGCGCAACATAAAACGCCTGGTCGGCGGTACGGAATCGAAGATCTATCTCTGTAAGTCCAAGGCGCGTTCCGAGGACTGATTCCACTTCCACCGTAAGCCCGATTCGCCCCGCCACCGATCGGCGGCATAGTATTTGCAATGCTTTATATTCAGATTTGGACTTAGTATTTTTAATCAGGATATGTTATTGATTGTTAATTGCATAGTTGTTGTATTATTGATTTCGGAAGTGTAATATCAGGCTATTTATTCTGATTATTCATATCTTTGACATGCAATCTCATGGACTGTACCATGACGGCATGCCGGGCGTTTAATAATGATTATTTAATTATATAAATAATGTTGGAGCAAAATCTTATCAGGATGTACGAACGCAGTTTCCGTGAAAACCGGGAGCTGCCGGCGCTGACCGATTATTTTAAGAAAGACGAGGTTTTTTCCTATCTCGATATGGCCAGGGAGATAGCCAAACTCCACATGCTGTTCGAGGACCAGGGCATAAAACCGGGGGATAAAATATCGCTCGTGGGGCGCAACAATACACGCTGGTGCATGGCATATATAGCCGTGATAACCTACGGGGCCGTTATGGTGCCGATACTCCAGGATTTTCCCGCCAACGACATCCACCACATAATAAACCACTCGGACTCGAAACTGCTCTTTTGCGGCGAACGCCACTGGGACGCCGTGGAAACCGACCAGATCGAACAGGTGATGGCCGTCATAAGCCTTGTAGACTACTCGTGCCTGTTCGACCGCACCGAAGATAAATCGGTGGAGGCTTTCCAGAAAAATATCGGAGAGAATTTCAAAAAACGTTATCCCGAAGGGTTCAAGCCCCAGGATATCAAATACCACGACGTTAAGAACGACGATCTGGTGGTGCTTAACTACACCTCGGGGACGACAGGTTTCAGCAAAGGCGTGATGCTGACCTGCAATAACTTCACGGGTAACGTGCAGTTTTGTATAGACCTGGGGATCAGGCTGAAACATGACCGCGTATTGGCCTTCCTGCCGTTGGCGCATGTTTACGGATGCACGATCGATTTCCTGCTTTCGTTGGCCGTTGGGGCGCATATCACTCTGCTGGGTAAAACCCCGTCGCCCAAACTGCTGATCGAGGCGATGCAGGCCGTAAAGCCGCAGATGGTGTGCTGTGTGCCGCTCATCCTCGAAAAGATATGCCGCAAACAAATATTCCCCATGCTCGGCAAAGGCTTCATGCGTTTCGCGCTTCAGATCCCGCTGCTCGACACGAGGATATACGGCAAGATACGCCAGGGGCTTATCGACACTTTTGGTGGCGAGATACGCCAATTCATCGTGGGCGGAGCGCCGTTCAACTACGAGGTCGAGGAGTTCCTGCTCAAGATAAAATTCCCGGTAACGGTGGGTTACGGTATGACTGAATGCGCTCCGCTTATCAGCTACGCGCATTGGTACAACTTCAAACCGACCTCATGCGGACAGGTGCTGCACGGTTACATGGAGGTCAAAATAGACTCGCCAGACCCGTACACCATCCCCGGCGAGATAATCGTGAGGGGCGAAAACGTGATGAAAGGGTACTACAAGAACCAGGCGGCTACCGACGACGTGATCGAAAAGGACGGCTGGCTCCATACGGGCGACATGGGGACTGTCGACCCGGACGGTACGATATATATCCGCGGCCGCAGCAAGAGCATGATCCTGGGAGCGAACGGTCAGAACATATACCCCGAAGAGATCGAGGCAAAGCTCAACAACCTCTATTGCGTCATGGAGTCGCTCGTACTGGAGCGCGACGGCAAACTGGTGGCGTTGGTCTATCCCGATTACGAGCGTGCCGACGCGGACAATGTCAACGGCGGCCTTGGGGATGTTATGAAAAAGAACCTCGAAGAGCTGAATACCATCGTGGCACCCTATGAGAAGGTATCGGATATAGTGCTCTATCCCAACGAGTTCGAGAAAACTCCGAAGAAGAGTATCAAGCGCTATTTATATAATGTGTAGGCAGTGGCACTGTGCTTTAAAGTAAAAGGGGAGGCTTATGCTTCCTTTTTTATTATGCTTATCTGCAAAATATACCTGGCACGGCAAGTCGTGCGAATTATACAGGCCGCGCGTAGAGCGCGGCCGCATGGACGGAGTGTTGGGAGGCTTGCCGCAGGCAAGCCTTGCAGCATGCCGCCGCCCCAATGCGGCAGGCTGCAACATTCGTTTTGCCAACCGCTGGCAGCAAACGCTATGATATAGGATGTTTTGCGGCTTTCAGTACTTCCGCCTGTCCGGTTCTCCGGTTTTCCGGCTGTCCGGCCTTCCGGTTACAGGTAGTGCATCCCCGGGATTTTGGTTTCCCTGCGGGTTGCCATGATCCTGCTGATGTTGGCGACTGCTTTTGCCACGTTGGCCAGGGGCCTCAAAGACTTGTATTCTTTAGCCTGCATGAAAGAACTCTTCAATATTATTTTGAAAGCATTCCTCAGCGCGGTGTATCCGCTCCTGGTTATATCGCAGGCTATGTGTAGGAATATGGCGTTGTACGTCATGAAGATAACCTTGTTGAGGCTTGTGTCCGCAGGCCTGTCGGCCCGGTCGTGGACAGCCATAACGGCAGGGCATATACCGGTTTCCAGACCGTGGAACAGGAGCCTGTCGATGAAGTTGTAATCTTCGCCGTAGTGTGTGAAGATCGGGGCGAACCCGCCTATGCGTCTGACGGCGTCCGCCGAAACCAGCCAATGGGCGGCCATTACTTTCCGCACCGTATATATGTCTTTCGGTGGCTTGCCCGACGATACGTCGCTCTTGTAGCCCGGACACTTCGCTTCGTCGCAGCACCAGTCGAAGTTTTTGTCCGGCGTTACCAAATCAGCCTGCATCTGCATGGGGCTTAGAATACCGTATTCGGGATGTTTCGATTGGAGTTCCGCCATCATGAAAATATCCGCGGGATCTATCCATGCGTCCTGGTTGAGCAGGTAGGCGTAGTCGCACCCGGCATCGAGGGCATGCCTGAGGCCGATGTTGTTCGCACGGCCAAACCCCAGGTTTTCGCCCGGTTCAATGAGTTTTACGTCCGGCCATTTTTGGCGGATGATGTCCGGCGTCCCGTCCGAGGAATTGTTGTCTATCACCACGACCTCCAGCCGCCTGTCCGTGTAAATGCCCGAACCCTGCGGTCCCCCTGAATTTTGTGGCCCGTGGCGATCCGACCCATCCGCGCCTTGCAATCCGTGGCCGAGCAGCCCGCCGATGCATTTGTCAAGCCATTGCCGCCCGTTATATGTTACCACAATGACGCATACGCGCTGTGCAACCGCGGCGGTTGGCCTGGGCACTACCTGTTGAGGCATGGGCGGCGATACGGCGTCGGATGACATAATCCGGTCGGTTTATGCCCCTTGGCCGTGGCATTGTTTGTATTTCTTGCCGCTTCCGCAGGGGCAGAGGTCGTTGCGTCCTACCTTCGGCTGTGCCTGAGCAGGGGCTGGGCGTCCTCGGTCGGCGGCGCCGGCGTTGCGTGCGGCCTCCATACGCGATTCCTGCAATTTGCTCATGTCGGTCTTGGGCTTCTGCTCCCTCTGGCGGGTCATTTCCTCGTCGGCAGGGGCGTTGCGCATGGGGATGAATCCCTTGTTGAGTACGGCGAGTACTTCGCGGTTGACCTTGTCGAGCATCTTGCTGAACAGTTCGAAAGATTCGAATTTGTAGACCAGCAGCGGATCTTTCTGTTCGTATGTGGCGTTCTGCACGCTCTGGCGCAGGTCGTCCATTTCGCGCAGGTGTTCGCGCCAGTTGTCATCTATTGTCGTGAGCATCACGATTTTGCTGAATACCTTATAGATCTCGGTGCAGTTCGTTTCCGAGCATTTCTTCAGTTCCACAGGTACGTTGTATCCGAGTTTGCCGTCCGTGATCGGGATGTAGATGTTCTCGTACTGGCCGCCCTGCTCCTTGTATATCCTGTCGATGGTGGGTTTGGCAGTTGCGGCAACCTGCTGTGCGCGGCGTTTGTAGGCCTCGCGCAGGTCGTCGGCGATTGCGTCCACAAACTCGTGCTTATGTTTCTTCATTTGGTCGAACTGCTCCTCGGTAAACGACGGCTGTATGGCCGCTATACGGATGAGTTCCAGTGACATATCTTCGAAACTGTCATCGATATAATCGTTGGCGAACGACTCGGCGAAGTCCATCACTATATTATTAAGGTCTATCTCGACGCGCTCGCCGTAGAGTGCGTGGCGGCGGCGGGTGTAGATTACCTCCCTCTGCGAGTTCATCACGTCGTCGTATTCGAGCAAGCGCTTGCGGATACCGAAGTTGTTTTCTTCCACCTTCTTCTGGGCGCGTTCGATGGCCTTCGACATCATGCCGGCCTGGATAGATTCGCCCTCTTTGATACCCATGCGGTCCATCATGCTCGAAATGCGTTCCGAACCGAAGAGGCGCATAAGGTCGTCTTCGAGCGACACGAAGAACTGCGAAGAACCGGGGTCGCCCTGGCGTCCGGCACGGCCGCGCAACTGGCGGTCGACACGGCGCGATTCGTGGCGCTCGGTACCGATGATTGCAAGACCGCCGGCCGTTTTCACTTCGGCCGAGAGCTTAATGTCGGTACCGCGGCCGGCCATGTTGGTCGCGATGGTAACCTGTCCGGCGCGTCCCGCTTCGGCAACTACCTGAGCTTCAAGCTGGTGCTGCTTGGCGTTGAGGACGTTGTGCTTTATGCCTTTGAGTTTGAGCATGCGGCTCAAAAGCTCCGAGATTTCGACCGACGTCGTACCCACGAGTACCGGGCGGCCCTTGCCTACGAGAACTTCGATCTCGTCGATAACTGCGGAGTACTTCTCACGCTTGGTTTTGTATATCAGGTCGTTGCGGTCGTCGCGGACGATGGGCCTGTTGGTCGGGATGACTACGACGTCCAGTTTGTAGATGCTCCAGAACTCGCTCGCTTCGGTTTCGGCCGTACCGGTCATACCGGCGAGCTTGTGATACATGCGGAAGTAATTCTGCAACGTCACGGTGGCGAAAGTCTGCGTGGCCGCTTCGACTTTCACGCGCTCCTTGGCCTCGATGGCCTGGTGCAGGCCGTCAGAGTAGCGGCGGCCGTCCATGATACGCCCCGTCTGTTCATCTACAATCAACACCTTGTTGTCTATAACCACGTACTCCACGTCCTTCTCGAACATGCTGTAGGCTTTAAGAAGCTGATTTACAGTATGTACGCGCTCGGTCTTAATGGCATAGTCGTTGATGACGGCGTCTTTTTTCGCAGCCTTTTCTTCGGTGCTTTCTTCCGATTTTTCGAGTTCGGCGACCATCGCCCCGATGTCGGGAAGCACGAAGAATCCGTCTTCGCCGAAACTTCCGGAAAGGGCTTCGTGGCCTTTGTCGGTAAGTTCCACCGAGTTCATTTTCTCGTCTATGACGAAGAACAGCGGGTCCGTGATCTCGGGCATGCGGCGGTTGTTGTCCTGCATGTAGGTGTTCTCGGTCTTCTGCATCAGGGTTTTAACGCCCGGTTCGCTCAGGAATTTGATGAGCGGCTTGTATTTCGGGAAGCCTTTGTGCGCGCGGTAAAGCAGTATGCCGCCTTCGTCGTTCTTGTTTTCGCCGATCAGTTTGCGTGCGTCGGACAAAAGCTGCGTCACGAGGTTGCGCTGGAGGTTGAAAAGTTGCTCGATAGCCGGGCGGTACTGCTCGAACATCTGGTCGTCGCCTTTAGGGACGGGGCCGGAGATGATGAGCGGCGTACGCGCGTCGTCGATCAACACCGAGTCGACCTCATCGACGATTGCGAAGTGGTGCTTGCGCTGCACGAGGTCGTCCTTCGAGATCGACATGTTGTCGCGCAGGTAGTCGAAGCCGAATTCGTTGTTCGTACCGAACGTGATGTCGGAGTTGTATGCTTTGCGGCGGGCTTCGGTGTTGGGCTGGTGCTTGTCGATGCAGTCCACCGAGAGTCCGTGGAACATATACATCGGGCCCATCCACTCAGAGTCGCGGCGTGCGAGGTAGTCGTTGACAGTTACAACGTGTACGCCCTTGCCTGCCAATGCGTTAAGGAACACAGGCAGGGTCGCCACAAGCGTCTTGCCTTCCCCGGTGGCCATTTCGGCGATCTTGCCTTTGTGCAGAACGGCGCCGCCAAACAGCTGTACGTCGTAATGTACCATATCCCACGTCACGAGGTTGCCCCCGGCGGTCCAGCTGTTGCTGAACAGCGCCTTGTCGCCCTCGATGGTCACGAAGTCTTTGGTCGTGGCAAGGTCGCGGTCGAAAGCCGTGGCGGTCACTTCGATAGTTTCGTTCTCCTTGAAGCGGCGTGCCGTGTCCTTCATTATGGCGAACGCCTCGGGGAGTATCTCGTCGAGTTTCTTCTCGATGTCCTCGTCTATCTTTTCTTTTAGTTTGTCGATCTCCTTCGAAATGCGCTCTTTTTCGTCGAGCGATATTTCGGGGAGTTCCAGCTCTACCTTCAGTTCCGTTATGCGGTTTTCGTCGGCCGCGATGGCGTCCGCTATGCTTTGGCGCAGGGCCTGGGCACGTTCGCGCAATCCGTCGTTGGTCAGCTTTTCTATTTGAGGGTAGACTTCTTTGACCCTGTTCACGTAAGGCTCTATCTCCTTGCGGTCTTTGTCGCTCTTCGTCCCGAAGAACAACTTCAATAATCCTGATACTATATCCATTGTGTCGTATTTTCAAGTGTTATTTTACAGAACCCGTAAAAGTAGTAAAATTCGGGCAAACCATGAAGGGATTGCCCGAATAATTGATTTTAAATTGAGATATGGGGAGAAAATGCGATTTTTACCTCGAAACCCGGCTATTTCGCACCGGCCGGCATGTCAGGCGGCGTAATGGCCTGCGTGTTCCCGGCTGTTTTCCGCAGGACGCGCCTGCACACCGGGCATTGCCAGCATAGTTCTTTGCGGCAGAATTCGTTGGTGAGTTGGAGCATCGCCTGCGAATCGAACGCGCTCTCCATCACAACGCCGCCTGCACGCCACGCGTTGATGAACATATTGTCCTCGCAGTTTATTTTCTCAAGCAGGTCGAGCGCCGTTTCCTTGAGTTTTTCCTCGCCCGTGTAGTCGGCGTAGGCGAACATCATCGGGACGGTCAGGTTGATCCCGAGCAAAGCGGCTTTGAAATGGCCGATGCGTTTGGGCAGTTCGTATGAAGGGCGTGACGGAATATAATGCGTCGACCAGTATTGCGATGCCTCGGCCCTGAACATATGGTGTATGTCCTCGACAGTGCGGCATTTTATCATGTTGTCGAACAGGAATTCGCGTGTCGAGAGGAACATTGCCATCTGGGCGATGCGGATCACGGGATGGTTGTTCGGGTTGTTGTGCGAGATGGCCCAGCGGCAGGCCTCCATCGGGACGATCGAGTATTTCTGGCGCAGGTAGTCGAACGTGGCTTTCAGTTCGCGGATATAACTGTCGTCGGAATACATCTCCAACAGCCCCGAGGCGCCAAGGAGCATGGCCTCGACGTAAACCATCGAATTGCGCTCGCGCGAGATAGCCGTGTAGCGCACCCTCCGGGCGAGTTCGGTGAAGGCTTCCTTGTTCCTGCTGTCGCCCATCGTGCGCATCAGCATGACGTACATCGTTTCGTTCCAGCTTTGGTCGACCTCGTTGTATATCTCCGTCAGATCCCGGCATTTGCGTGCCATGCGCTCGGCCAGCAGGCGAGTGAACATGGCGACCCTTTCGTGGCTCTCCATGCCGGCGATATGCCTGGCGCAATGGTATCCGGCGGCGCCTTCCCGCAGGCCTTCGTATGCTAACACCAACACTGGATCGATTGTCAGGATCGCCTGCGGGACGGGCAGGCCATCGCTTTTGAGTATTACCGGCGAATGCCGCAGGATGACCTGCAGTATGGTGTTGGGATGATTGTTCGGATTGGTGGTGTCGATTGGAGCGTCGCCCATTGCGATGTCGCCGTGGTAGACCGTTCCGGCGAACTCAGTCCTGGCTCCCGCGAATTTTTCCGTCACCGCGTCGTACTCGCCGAAAGCGAGGATGCGGACAGCTTCGCCGCCGGGTGTAGCGAGTTCATGCGCGGGATGCAGATGCCAGATGGCTTTCAGGAATTCGTTGGCGTACCGTGATTCCATGTATACGGTCGGTTTGGGTTAGTACCGCTAAAGTACGTGTTTTTGTGGTGCGATGCAATATTTAGGCAATAAAATGATGTTTTTGGAACGCAAAATAGCTGACGGCGTCAAAGCCGGTGTCAAAGTCGGCGTCAAAGCCGGTGGCGAGCGTAGCGAGCCGTACGGGCCGCGCGTGGAGCGCGGCCTCATGGGCAGTGCGTGGGGGGCGTTGATGGGTTGCTGTGGGCGGGCCATCCAGAATGTGGCTTACGCCTACGCTGCCTGCCGATGCCGAAGGTGATGTGGGTGACAAAAGGTGACGATACCGCATCGCCGCCCCGCTGGAGTCACCATAGTGACCGGTTCGCCGCATGAGGCGATTTGTATTTATATCCTGCGGCTGCGGGGGACAAAATCAGAGATTTCGAGCCGCAGGGATGTTGCGACTGCCGCAGGCAGTCGCAGTCTTTACGATACCCCGTAGCTTGCTGCGAGGTGGTTTATTGATACATAGTTGTTATGCCTGTTTCGTTGTCAGGCCGAAGCTCGCGGCGGGATGATAGTAACGAAGTGAATAGCAGCCCTCCGCATGGCGGAGCTTCGGGCTGCCGACCTTCGCAGAAGGTCGAAAAACAAGCCGCTTAAAATACCGCCAACTAAAATTCATACTGATTCACATTCCACTGCTGCGGTGGAGAGCAATGCGAAGCGCCGGGACGAGGAACGTTGCGTTTCAGCGATGGCAAAGACCGCTTGCGTGTTTTGCCGAGCTTCAGCAACAAAAAGAAACTTAATGTTGCGACAGCGCAAGGCAGTCGCAGCCTTCACAAATTCCCCGTAGCTTGCTGTGTGGTGGGTTAAAGCCTTATTTTATAAATACACAACGGGTTTTGTTACGGTTATGCCTGTCAAAAAAAGGGCCGGTCCTAAAACCAGCCCCCTTGATATTCGTGTTGCTGCGGCGCTTATGCCACCTCGATCATGATGACGTTTTTCGAGATGCTTTTCCCCGGTTCCACGTTGATGCTTTTTACCGTTCCGTCGATGGGTGCGAGTATCCTGTTGTTCATTTTCATGGCGCGGAAGATCATCAGCAGGTCGCCTTGGCGAACCTTGTCGCCCACTTTGACCTTGATCTCGCCGACAGTACCCGGCATGAACGAGAATATCGTGCCTGCCCCGACGGCCACCCAGATTTCCTGTTTTACGAACCTTTGGCCGGCAACTGCCTTATCTTCACTGTTTTCTGTTGACATTTTATCGGATGTTTTTTGTGTCGGAAAATTAGTTTGTGTGGTTTAGAACGGGGGAAGCCCGTGTTTTTTCTTGGGCCTGCCGACGTTCTTCGTGGCGGCTACGCTGAGCGCCTGCTCCACGAACTTGCGGGTGTCGGCGGGTGCGATAACGGCGTCGATATAGCCTTTCGAGGCGGCAACGTAGGGGTTTGCGAACTTGTCCTTGTACTCCTGTATCTTCAGTTCGCGCATCTGTGCCGGGTTTTCGGCTTCGACTATCTCCTTGCGGAAGATGATATTGGCCGCACCTTCGGCACCCATGACGGCGATCTCGGCCGACGGCCATGCGAACACGAAGTCCGAGCGCAGGTGGCGCGAACCCATAGCGATGTAACCGCCGCCATAGGCCTTGCGCAGGATGATGGTAACCTTCGCTACGGTGCTTTCGCTGTATGCGTAGAGGATCTTGGCCCCGTGGCGGATAACGCCGGCGTGTTCCTGGTCAATGCCGGGGAGGTAGCCCGGAAGGTCTTCGAGCGTGATTATCGGGATGTTGAACGAGTCGCAGAAGCGGATGAAGCGTGCGATCTTGTCCGAAGAGTCGCAGTCCAGAACGCCTGCGAGTACGAGCGGCTGGTTGGCCACGAAGCCCACCGTTTCGCCGTTCACGCGGCCGAAACCGATAACTGCGTTGGCCGCGAAGTTCGCCATCACCTCCATGAAGTCGCTGTCGTCGACGATTGCCTGGATAACGTCGCGAACGTCATACGGTTCGGCCGGATCGGCCGGAACTATCTTGGTGATGTCGAATTTCCTGAGCGGTTTCGCCGGGATGGTTTTAACGGCTTTGTCGGTGTTGTTGGCCGGAATCATCGAAATAAGGCGGCGGATCTGTGTGAAGCACTCATCTTCGCTGTGGGCGAAGAAGTGGGCGTTGCCGCTGACTTCGGCGTGTACGCGTGCGCCGCCGAGGTCTTCGGCCGAGATGTCCTCGCCGAGTACGGTTTTGATGACCTCGGGGCCTGTGATGAACATTTTCGATATCTTATCGACCACGAAAACGAAGTCGGTCAGCGCGGGAGAATAAACCGCACCTCCGGCGCAGGGGCCGAGGATGACCGATATCTGGGGGATGACGCCGCTCGAAAGCGTGTTGCGGAAGAATATCTCGCCGTAACCTGCCAAGGCGTTTACGCCTTCCTGGATGCGTGCGCCGCCCGAGTCGTTGATCCCGATGAGCGGTATGCGCATATTGAGCGCGTAGTCCATCATTTTTGTGATCTTGCGTGCGTGGGCGAACCCGAGCGAACCGCCTGCCACCGTGAAGTCCTGCGCGTAGACAGCCACCGGGTTGCCGAGGATGAACCCCGTACCTATAATGACACCGTCGCCGGGAAGCTCCTTGCCCTGCATCCCGAAGTCGGTATTGTCGTGTTGAACAAAGATATCGTACTCCTGGAAGGTGTCCTTGTCCAGCAGCGCGATGATGCGCTCACGGGCTGTGAGCTTACCCATTGCCTTTTGTTTTTCAACAGCTTTCGCGCCTCCGCCGCCATAGATCTTCTCCATGCGCTGTTTGAGGTCGAGAACTTTCTTGTCTTCTGACATACAATGTTTATTTAGATTAGTCTTTTAGGCAGGTTATGTTGTGTTTGATAAATAACATACCCGACGATAACGGACACAAGTTTAGCAATTATTTTTTAAATAAGTCCAATTTTCCCGTCAAAAGAACCAACACCGTGTCAACACTATGCGATAATCTCCTGGTGTACAAACATTCCGGGGAATTCGGCGGCGGCCTGCGGAAGGGGCGCTTCGAAAATCCCGTACATCGCCGACCCAGAACCCGACATCGATGCGTAGGCCGCGCCGAGCGAGTATAACTTGTCTTTTATGGCCGCCAGCTCAGGGTGTGCGGCGAAGATATGCGGCTCGAAGCCGTTAGTAATGCTGTCACGCCATGATGAAATATCGCCTGCGAGGCGGTCGGCGAGCGGGATGGCAGGTACGTATGGTTTTACGCCTGCGTATGCTTCTGCGGTCGAGACGCCAACCGGGGGCTTGACAATGACAAGCGTCTTCCCGGACAGCGCGAGGCTGGCAGGCGAAAGTTTCTCGCCCCGTCCTTGGGCTAACTGTGGTGTGTCGCGGATGAAGAATGCCGTGTCGCTGCCCAGTTCCGCGGCGAGCGCCTCCAGCGCCGGGGTATCGAGGCCGAGGCCGAACAGCTCGTTCAGCCCTTTGATGGCGAAGGCGGCGTCGGCTGAGCCGCCGCCCAATCCCGCCCCGAAAGGCACTACTTTATGCAGGTGCATCCGCACGCCGCCGATGCCGTACCTTTCGGCCATCAGGCGGTAGGCCCTGACACATATATTCTTTTCGGCAGGGCAGTCGACAGCCAGCCCCGACGACGTAAACTCCATTTCGCCGCCGCTTTCGACTACCTCCAGAATGTCGCACAGGCCGCCGACCGGCATCATCACGGATTCGATCTCGTGAAAGCCGTCGCCGCGCCGCCGCAGTATGTCGAGCCCTATGTTTATTTTACAATTTGGAAAAAGTACCATTATAAAGCAGGGTGTATGGTGCAAAAGTAGCGGAAATTAATATCTTTGCAATTACTGTTATGGAATTCAGAACTAAAATAAACCTCAAGCCTTTCGGGCGCAAGATAGACTACTCGATGAACGGGTTGTCCATTGGGTCGTGCTTTGCCGAGAACATAGCCGCCAGGCTCAGGCAGGCCAAATTCCCGATCGTGAGCAATCCGTTCGGGGTGCTGTACAACCCTTACACGGTGGCCGACACTATAAACGCAATAAGCAGCGGAAAGCTTTTCAAGGAGGAAGACCTCGTGCGCGAGGGCGACCTGTGGAGTTGTTTCTCGTTTCACGGAAGTTTCTCGTCGGTCGACGCCGGGAAAGCGCTCGCGGCCATGAACAAAGCGGTCGAGGACGGCCGCAAAGCCCTCGAAAAGGCCGATTACGTGATACTTACGTTCGGTACGGCATGGGTCTACGAGCTGAACCCCGATTACCACGACGTGGAAGAAAAAGACGAGAACCTTTTCATGCGGGCCAAGCGCATCATGCGCGAAATGGCCAGGCCGAGGGTCGTCGCCAACTGCCACAAATTTCCCGCGAAGGCTTTTTCGCGCCGCAGGCTCACGGTGGGCGAGATAGTCGATATATACTCAATATTGCTTGACACGGTGCTCGCGGGCAAGCAGGTGTTGTTGACCGTCAGTCCCGTACGCCACATAAAGGACGGCCTCGAAGAGAACAGCGTGAGCAAGGCCACACTGCTGCTGGCCGTATCTGAATTGGTGGGGAAATTCGAGAACGCCGAATACTTCCCCGCTTTCGAGATCGTGAACGACGAATTGCGCGATTACAGGTTCTATAAGGAGGATATGGTACACCCCTCGGAGCAGGCGGTGGATTATATATGGAAGATATTCGGGGAGACGCTGTTCGCGAAGAAGACAGCCGAAACCATCGCGGAGGTGGGCGAGATAGTCGCGGCGGCCTCGCACCGCCCGCTGAACCCCGAAAGCGCCGAACATCGCCGCTTCCTGCGCTCGATGCTCCGAAAGGCCGAGGCGCTCCAGAAAAAATACCCGGCGATAGATCTCTCGAAGGAGATAGAATATTTTGGCTCGACCGCTCCCGCGACCCTGGCAGAGCGTTGAGATTGCTTTACATTGCAAGGTTTCGGTGGCGGGCTGATACCTCTGTTTTTTTGGAACTCTTACCTTTAGGCTTGTTATTCGTTTCGGCTTGCAGAACAAGCCGTCAGTCCGCAGCCAATAGCTTTGCATGGCAAGCCGGTAATATTTGTCTAAAACTTACAGGATTATTTCTTTTAGTGTTGTTGTAACGTAAAAATTACTGAGCGGCCCGCCCTCCGCCCCTTCAGGGCGGGCCGCCGGCTTTCACGGAAAGCCGAAAAAACGGAACAACATAAAAGGAGATAATTCAGAAACTATATAATAAGGGATAATTCTGAAAAAATGCTATCTTTGCCTGTCTTAATAATTCGCAATGAAACGTCTTTTTTCCTTATTCGCATTATCGGCCGTAATCGCCGCCCCGGCCTATGCGGCGGCACCCAAAATGGTTGTCAATATCGTCGTGAGCCAGGCGCGTTACGACTACCTCTCGCGCTTCACGCAGAACATGCCCGAAGGGGGGATACGCAGGTTTATGAACGAGGGGGCGGTATTCCTCGACGCACGCTATAATTTCATGCAGACCATAACCCCGGCCGCGCTGGCGACGCTTTCCACAGGCGCCAACCCTTCGATGCACGGGGTGGTGGCGACGCAGTGGATAGATTACACCACGAACAATACCATAAAACTCATCGACGACACCGCGGCACGCGGGCTCGACAGCGACGACGGCAACGGGAAGTATTCCAATAAAAACATCACGACTCCCACGCTGGGCGACCGCCTTGCCGAGGAAAAGCCCGAGAGCAAGGTCGTTACCATAGCCGCCGACCCAATGTCTGCCGTGGTAATGGGCGGCAGGCACTCCAACGTCTACTGGATAGACGATACGAGGGGCAACTGGGTGTCGTCCACTGCATATATGGACGAACTGCCCGGATGGGTCAGGGATTATAACAAGCTCCGGGTGGCGGAACAGTACCTCGGCTATACATGGGAACCGGCCATGCCCCTTGTGAAATATTCGAATACGTGCTACCTTGTTGTAGAGTCGTGCAAGCACGACAAGCGCATGCACCGCGTTGCGGATATGGGGTACGAAAAGCGCGAAGGTCTGGCGTTCGATTATCCGCGGATACTCTACACGCCTGCCGGAAACTCGCTCGTGACAGAGTTCGCCAAACGCGCGATGCTCGGGATGGAAATGGGGACGGACGACAAGGTCGACCTTATCAATATATGCTACGACACGCCGCGTATCGCCGGGGAGTATTTCGGGGGCGAATCTATTGAAATCGAGGATATGTTCTACCGCCTCGACAGGGACATCGCCGGACTGATCGAGTTCGCCGAAGGGATAACGGGCAAAGGCAACGCCGTTTTCGTGCTGACCTCCGACCACGGGTCGAGCGACTCGTTCGACGCCGGCCAGGTTGAACGCCAAAGGTTCAACGCCTCGCAGTTCAAGGTCATCGTGAACGGTTTCATGAACGCGCAATGGGGACCGGGCGACTGGGTCGTGGACTACTGCGACCGCCAGCTCTTCCTGAACCGGAACAAGATATATATGTCCAACCTCAGCCTCGAAGAGGTGCAGAACCGCGTCGCGGCATTCGTTTTGCAGTTCCGCGGAGTGTCGCACGTGCTGACCTCGACCGCGATGTCGAACAGCTTCTTCAGCGGAAGCTACGCCGAGAAGATGCAGAACAGCTTCTATCCACGCCGCTCGGGCGACCTGATGCTGAACCTGATGCCGGGATGGATCGAGGAAACCGACGGCAAAAGGGCCGGAGCGGGATCGATGTACGAATACGACACCCATGTGCCGCTGATAATTCTCGGTACGCAGGTATACGGGGAGCGCATCTCGCGCACGGTCGATATGCGCGACGTCGCCCCCACGCTTGCCAAAATCATGGGCATAAGCCGCCCGATAGCGTCGGAAGGCGAGGAAATAAACGAGATAACGAAGTTTTACGAATAAAATTTATTGACTGAGTAAAAAGAAAACCGCACTTCCTTCCATCAACGAGGAAATAAGTTGCGGTAGGGAAATCACCCGAAGCTACCGTGTAGCGAGGGAAGTTCCCGGTAGCAACTCCGAGGAAGATGGCGTGCGGCCGGTTTTGCTCCACTTTTGCCGGACAAAAGTGGAAAGAAAGATTTTGCAGGCATTTCCAATATTTAGAAAATAAAACGTAACGAGATATGAATACCGATCCGAGGCAGGAAGAGATAATCGAAGAGTTCTCGATATTCGACGAGTGGCTGGATAAATACAACTACCTCATCGAGTTAGGTAACGGGCTCGAACCGATGGACCCCTCGCACCGAACGGAACAATACCTCATAGAGGGCTGCCAGTCGAGGGTGTGGGTCGATGCCAGGCTCGAAGGCGGCAGGGTGTATTACGGCGCCGACAGCGACGCGATAATCACGAAAGGCATCATCGCGCTGCTGATCCGCGTGCTGAACGGCCGCACGCCCCAGGAGATACTCGACACGGAACTTTATTTCGTAGACCGCATAGGGCTGCGCGAGAACCTCTCGCCGACACGCTCGAATGGGCTTTTGCAGATGATCAAACAGATGAGGCTGTTCGCGCTGGCGTTCGCGAGCAAGGAGAAATAGAATATGGCAGTCACACCGCAGGAAATACTCAGGATGGAGCAGGACATAGTCCGCACCCTGAAAAACATATACGACCCGGAGATCCCGGTCAACATCTACGACCTCGGGCTGATATACGAGATCGACGTGGAGCCGGACGGGACGGCGACCATACGAATGACGCTCACCGCGCCTACATGCCCCATGGCCGAGCAGCTGATTGAGGAGGTCAACACGCAGGTGGCCAAAGTGGACGGCGTGACGGAAGTGAACGTGATACTCACTTTCGACCCCCCGTGGGACCGGGAGATGATAAGCGAAGAGGCGCTGCTCGATATGGGGCTGCTGTAAACGAAGCGGCACGTCATAACGGATGGAAATTCAATATTTTTCGCAATCATACCGTTGCGGCATCAGTCTGCCGCCGGCGGAGGGCGCGAACGAGCCAACGGCGAATGAAGCAGCCCGCCGCGTGGGGCGGCGGCGGACTGCCGGATTGCAACGCAATCCGAAAAAGCGTAATAACATAATAAGGGATAATTCGGAAAAATCATGGCAGAAATAGCGATATTCGCGTTCAATCCTTTCGGGGAAAATACATACGTGGTGTCGGACGGCACTGGCGAGTGCGTCATCGTCGACGCGGGCAACTACTCGGCGTTGGAGGACAGCAAGCTCTCGGAATATATCGAACGCAAGAACCTCAAACCCGTACTCGCTGTAAATACCCACGGACATGTAGACCACATGCTTGGGGTGCAGTATGTGAAGGATACCTACGGCGTACCTTTCGCGCTGCACAGTGCCGATAATTTTCTGATAGAGGCGTGCCGCGAACAGGGCAGGCTGTACGGGTTCCAGATAGACGAAGCGCCCTCGGTGGACATCGACCTCGCAAGGCAAGACAGCGTAAAGTTCGGCGACACAACTTTGCAGATCATCCATACGCCCGGCCACAGCCCCGGCCACATATGCCTTTATAACCCGAAGGGCAAGACGCTGTTCAGCGGCGACACCCTTTTCAAGGAGAGCATAGGCCGCACCGACCTCCCCGGCTGCGATTACAGTTGGATAATGAAAAGCATTTTGCAAAATATACTGCCTCTGGGCGGCGATGTGACGTTCTATCCCGGCCACGGGCCGCACAGCACGCTCGCGCACGAGGCGATGTACAATCCGTTCATCACCGAGGTTATAAATAACGAAGTGTCGTACGAATAGGCTTTCGGCCGTAAAACCCCCAGCCATGAGGATAGATATTCTGACCGTCGTACCCGAACTGCTCAACTCGCCGCTGAACGAGTCGATACTCAAGCGCGCGCAGCAGAAGGGCCTCGCCGAGATAGTGATACATAACATACGCGACTACACCACCGACAAGCACCGCCAGGTGGACGACTACCCGTTCGGAGGCGAGGCCGGCATGGTCATGAAACCCGAACCGGTGTTCGCCTGCATAGAGAAGCTCAAGTCGGAACGGCACTACGACGAGATAATCTACACCTCGCCCGACGGTATACAGTACAACCAGCGCGAGGCTAACAGGCTCTCGACGCTCGAAAATATAATAATACTTTGCGGTCACTATAAAGGGCTGGACTACCGCATACGGGAGCACGTGGTGACGCGCGAGATCTCGATAGGCGACTATGTGCTGACTGGGGGCGAACTCGCCGCGGCGGTGATAGTCGACAGCGTCGTGAGGATAATCCCCGGCGCGATAGGCGACGAGGCTTCGGCGCTCACCGACTGTTTCCAGGACAATCTGTTGGCGCCGCCGGTGTACACCCGCCCGGCCGAGTTCAACGGCTGGAAAGTGCCGGACATATTGCTTTCGGGCGACTTCGCCAAGATAGACAAATGGCGCGAGGACCAGGCTTTCGAGCGCACCCGGACGTTGAGGCCGGATTTATTGGAAGAGTAGCGCCTGCCGACACGCGGACAGAGGAGTAAGTTTATTTTGAACCGGAATGTTACGTTGTGAATTTAAATATAATGCCCTGCCGGAAGGGTAAGACTCAGGCCGCCGCAGGCGGCCTAAACGGCCTTGCGCAGAGCAAGGCCGGCGAGCCGCAGGGTCGCAATTCGGCTTTCGTAGAAAGCCGGCAGTCCGCCCCTGAAGGGGGCTGGAGGCGGACTGCCATTGTTGTTGAGACGACGCCGAAAATAAGTCAAGACGTACTGTGTCCGACGACCGTTAGACGAGTGAAGCGAGGCTAAAAGGGAGAAGCCTTACGTGAGACTTATTTTCTTGATTTTTCTTTGGTTACTTTCTTTTCATCAAGGAAAAGGAAAGTAACAAAGTTAAGGGATGAAGTTAGCCATGCCGCTTTACACATGAATGCGGGAGCAACTTTGTTGAAATGACAAAAGTAACGAGACATAATAAATCTCTATGAAATACTATCTCATCGCGGGTGAGGCTTCGGGCGATATGCACGGCGCCAACCTTATGAAAGGCATACTGAAGGCCGACCCTGAGGCCGAGTTCCGTTTCTGGGGCGGCGACAAGATGGCCGAAGTGGGCGGCGCCGAAAACCTTGGCCGCCACTATAAGACCACGTCGTTCTTCGGCCTCGCCGAGGTGGCGGCCAACGCCCGTACGATATTCCGCCAGATCAAAGAGTGCAAGCAGGCCGTAAAGGCGTTTGCGCCCGACGTGCTGATACTTATTGACTACCCCGGGTTCAATTTCCGCATCGCCAAATATGCCCACAACATCGGTATCCGCACGTATTACTACATCTCCCCGAAGGTGTGGGCGTGGAACGAGTCGCGCGTGAAGCGCATCCGCAAGGACGTAGACCGCCTGTTCATCATCTTCCCGTTCGAGATCGAATATTTCCGCAAGAAAGGCATCGAAACCGTATTCGAGGGCAATCCGCTGGTGGACGTGCTGGAAGAGGAGAAGCAAAAGATGCTACCCCGGGAGGAGTTTCTCGCTCAGAACGGCATCCCGGCGGACAAGCCGCTTGTGGCGCTTCTGGCCGGAAGCCGCAAGTCGGAACTTAAGTACAACCTGCCGTTCATGGTCGACCTCGCGCGGCAGAACCCCGGATATTCGTTCGTGGTGGGTGGCGTGAAGTGGCTCGACCGTTCTCTGTATGACGATATTATAAAAGACAGCCCGGTAAAGTATATCTGCGACCAGACCTACCCGCTCGTGCGTTATGCCGACGCGGCGGTGGTGACGTCGGGGACGGCAACGCTCGAAACGGCCCTGCTGGGTACGCCCGAGGTGGTGTGTTACAGCAAGGACAAGCTGTCGGTGTATATCGGGAAGCACCTCGTGAAAGTGCCGTTCATATCGCTCGTGAATCTCGTTATGGGCCGCGAGGTCGTGCGCGAGCTGATTCAGTGGGACATGACCCTCCCCAACGCGCAGGCGGAGCTGGATGCCATTATGCCCGGCGGTGCGAAACGCGAAAAAATGCTTGCCGAGTTCGATGAGCTGCGCGAAGTGATAGGCGGCCCCGGGGCGTCGGAACGCTTCGGCGCCAAAATGGTGGAGCTGCTTCGAAAAGATATGTCAACCTCGAAAAAAACGACACGATGAAGATAATCTGCATAGGCCGCAACTATGTCGAGCACCTTGGCGAGCTCGACCATCCCCAGGAAAAACCCGCGCAGCCGTTGTTTTTCTGCAAGCCCGACACGGCGCTGCTGAGGAACAACGACGCCTTTTATGTGCCGGATTTCAGCCGCGAGGTGCATTACGAAACGGAACTCGTGGTGAAGATCAACCGCGTTGCCAAGTCGATTGACGAAAAATTCGCCCATAGGTGCTACGACGAGGTGGGGCTGGGTATCGACTTCACTGCCCGCGACCTGCAGAACGAATGCGTGGCCAAGGGCCTCCCGTGGGAGATATGCAAGGGGTTCGACCATTCGGCGGGCCTGTCGCCCCGATTTCTGAAACTCAGCGACTTGGGTGGCGATGTGCAAAACTTGCATTTCGAGATGGACCTGAACGGCGAGCGCCGCCAGAACGGCCACACGGCCAAGATGATATTCGGCGTGGACAAAGTGATCGCTTATGTGTCGCGGTTCATGACTCTGAAGATCGGCGACCTTATTTTTACCGGGACGCCTGCCGGCGTAGGGCCTGTCGCACCGGGCGACCGCCTTGCCGCAAGGCTCGAAGGCGAAACGCTGCTCGATTTCGATATAAAATAGTTGCTATGTTGCTGTACGAGAAACTGAAAGGTAAGACACTCATATTGGGAAGCCGGTCGCCGCGCAGGCGGGAACTGCTGGCCGGGTGCGGTCTGGATTTCGTTCTGGCCGAAAACTACGATGCCGAAGAAAAATATCCGGCCGAACTACCTGTGGCCGATGTGCCTGAATATCTGGCCCGCCTGAAATCGGACGCATATCCCAAGCCTTTGGGTGACAACGAAATACTTATCACTGCCGACACAGTTGTCATACTTGGAGACAGGATTTTAGGTAAGCCTGCCGACCGTGAGGACGCGGTGGCCATGATAGAAAGCCTTTCCGGCAGGAAGCATACGGTTGTGACCGGCGTGGCGATTAGGGATGCCCGCCGCAGCGAGTCTTTCAGCGTGGCGAGCGACGTGTGGATGCGCCGCCTTGGTCGCGAAGAGATTGAATATTACGCAGATACATATAAACCATATGACAAGGCCGGGGCATACGGGATACAGGAATGGATCGGGTATGTAGGTGTAGAACGCATCGAAGGCTCGTTCTATAACGTGATGGGGCTTCCCGTACAGGCGCTTTATGTGCGGCTGGAGCGTTTTTTGGACGCAGAATAAAACTATAAACTATGTTGTCGGAACTTGAAAAAATGGCGCGTGGCGAATTCGGCAATACGAGTGACCCCGGGATAGTGGCTCTGTATGACGCCACTATGCGCAACCTCCGGAAACTGAACAACCTGACGAAAGATATGGAAGGGTATAGGGAGGCCCTTGAGGCTGTGGTTCAGGGTGTGCCGTCTTCTTCGGTCGTGATGACGCCTTTCCACTGCGACTACGGGGTCAATGTGCATATAGCCGAGGATGTGTTTATTAACTGCGGATGCACGCTGCTTGACAGCGGCCGCATCGAGATAGGCCGGCATACGCTTATAGGCCCCTCGGTGCAGATATACACGCCTGAGCACCCTATGGATTACATGGAGCGGCGCAAGACGATAGAAAGGGCGCTGCCGGTAAGGATAGGCGAGGATTGCTGGATAGGCGGCGGTGTTGTGATATGTCCCGGCGTGATCATAGGCGATCGCGTCATAATCGGCGCCGGAAGCGTCGTAACGAAAGATATCCCGGCCGATTCGCTGGCCGTGGGGAATCCTGCGAGGGTAATAAGAAAGTTGAGGTAATAATATTAGCGGCTGTAACAACAAAAGGCCCCCATTGGGGGCCTTTTGAATAGGCGGTGGGTGCGATGTGCGCACTGTTGCCGCACCCCTGATCTTACCCTTTAAATGATCTCAATACCTGCGTCGTTGAGCATTTCCACACCGAGTTCACGAAGACGGTATTTCTGGATCTTACCACTGGCGGTCATCGGGAATCCCTGCACAAAGAAGATGTACTTCGGTATCTTGTAACGTGCGATCTTGCCGCGGCAGAACAACTTGACCTCTTCCTCCGTAAGGTTCTGGCCGCTTTTCAACTTGATGAAAGCGCCGACCTCTTCCCCGTATTTGGGGCTTGGGATGGCCGCAACCTCGACAGCTTCGATCTGCGGCATCTGGAACAGGAAGTTTTCTATCTCGCGGGGGTAGATGTTTTCACCGCCTCGTATTATCATGTCTTTTATACGTCCGGTGATGGCGTAATTGCCGTTCGCGTCCTTCACGCCGAGGTCGCCCGAGTGGAGGAAGCCGTCTTTGTCAATGATCTCTTCGGTGGCCTTCGGGTTTTTGTAATAGCCTTTCATTACGTTGTAGCCGCGGCAGCACATCTCGCCAGGAACGCCGACGGGGCATTCTTTGCCCGTTTCGGGGTCTATCACGCGTACCTCGACACCCGGATACTCGTGGCCCACGGTCGTGGCACGAACCTCTTTCGAGTCGGTGACACGTGTCGCAGTCATGCCCGGTGACGTTTCGGTAAGCCCATAAACGCTTATCACATTGCAGTGCATGCGCTCCATAACCTGCGTGAGGGTTTCGATAGGGCATACCGCACCCGCCATGATGCCCGAACGGAGCGACGTGAGGTCGAACATATCGAACATGGGGTGGGCGAGCTCGGCGATGAACATGGTCGGTACGCCGTAGAGCATCGTTCCGCGTTCGGCATGAACCGCCGCAAGCACCCTGAGCGGATCGAAATCCTCGACCATGACCATCGTTGCGCCGTGGGTGATGACGCCGCAAAGCGCCAGCACGCAGCCGAAGCAGTGGAACAGCGGCACGCAGGTCACGACCTTGTCCTTCTCGGTGAACTCCATGAATTCGCCGGTGGACTTGCCGCAGTTCAGGATGTTGTGGTGCGAGAGCAGCACGCCTTTCGGGAAACCGGTAGTCCCCGAGGTGTACTGCATATTCACGACGTCGTGCGTGTTTATGTCTTTACCGGCCTCGGTTATGTATTCGTCCGGCAGGTGCGAACCCATGATGAGCATCTCCGGGGTATTGTACATACCGCGCTGTTTTTCCTGTCCGATGAACACCACGTTGCGCAGTACGGGGAAGCGCTCGCTTTTGAGGCGCCCGCGCTGCTGGGTTTTGAGTTCCGGGACAAGCTCGTACATTATCTGCACGTAGTCGCTGTCGCGGTAGCCGTTCACCAGACACATGGTGTGGATGTCGGCGTTCTTCATTATATACTCAAGCTCGGAGCTTTTGTAGTTCGTGTTGACAGTCACCAGAACTGCGCCTATTTTCGCCGCGGCGAAGAATACGGTCAGCCAGTCGGGCACGTTCTTGGCCCAGATCCCCACCTTGTCGTTCTTCTTCACGCCCAGCTCCATAAGCCCTTTGGCGAAGTTGTTCACGCGTTCGTTGAATTCGGCGTAGGAGAACCTCAGCCCGCGGTCGGGATAGACTATGAAGTCATGGCCGGGAAGTTCGCGCGCCCACTTTTCGAGCAGGCCGCCCATCGTGGCGTCTATCAGTTGTACTTGTTCTGCCGCCATAGACTAATAGGGTGTATAGGTTACCGCGAGCAGTTTGGCCGTCGCGTCTTTTGATGGTGTGGTAACGCAGTGGGGGACGATCGAGTCGTAATAGATGGTTTCGCCTTCGCCCACGGTGAGTTTTTCGCGGCCGTAGTAGACGTCTATCGTGCCTTCGAGTACGTAGAGGAACTCTTCGCCTTCGTGGGTCGAGAAATTTTCCTTGACGGGCTCGGTGTATTTAACCGTCACGATGAACGGTTCCATAGCCCGGTCGCTCTTGTGCCCTGCCAGCGAGAAGAACGAAAGGTGTTCGGTGTCGCCCGCGCGGTTGGTATTTACGGTGGAAATGAGTTGTTTGGTGCCGGTGACGACAGGTACCGTGGCTTCCGTGCCGTCGAGTATCGTCCCAAGGCGCACGCCGAGTCGACGGGCAATCTTGAGTAGGGTAGCGAGCGTCGGCGACACCTCGCTGCTCTCGATAAGTGCTACTTTTGAAGACTGGATGCCGGCTGCTTCGGCCAGGTCGTCGTGTGTGAGGCCTGCCGCTTCGCGCAATTGCTTGATCTTGGAACCGATTTTTTCTGACATTGGGTTTAGGTCGTTTAATTTAATTATTTGACAAATATAATTTCGGCACTCCGGGATAAAATCGTTGGTTTGCGTATATTTACGATGCCCAAAGATAATTTTGCCGGCAAATGGCGATATTATTGCCTATTTTAGTAACTTGCGCTGTAAAAATAAACAAAATATTAAAATTCATACGCACAAACGATATTTTTATGAAGATCGGGATAATTGGAGGAGGCAACATGGGGGGCGCGATAGCCGTGGGCGCGGCAAAGAACGGGCATAGTGTCGTGGTGGCCGATCCCCGTATTATGTTTGCCGGCGCTTGGGGCGAAGGACTGGATATACAATTTACAACTGAAAACTGGCAGGCTGTCATGGATGCAGACCTTGTGATAGTGGCTGTCAAACCGTGGCTCATGGAAGAGGTTCTGAAGGGAGTAGCTATGGCACTTGTGCCGGGGCAGGCTGTGGTCTCCATAGCTGCCGGGGTGACTTTTGCACAGTTGGAGGAGTATCTTTCGCCGATGCCGTTTTGGGTTGGTAAAGTCGGCCTGTTCCGTGTGATCCCCAACACGGCGATAGCGTTAGGTCAGAGTACAACGTTCATTTCCTGCAGGAATGTGACGCAGGAGCAGTACGATAAAGTACACTCGCTTTTTGCTCCATTAGGTAAGGTGTTTGATGTGAAGCAAGACCAGATGACAGCCGTCACGGCGCTCGCGTCGTCCGGAATAGCCTATGCGTTGAGGTATATGGATGCCGCAGTGAAGGGCGGTGTGGAAATGGGATTGGACGAAAAAGAGTCGCTGAGGATAGTTTTGCAGACAGTGCGCGGCGCGGTGGCGCTGCTCGAAACCAACGGGACAATGCCGCAGACAGAGATAAACAAGGTTACGACCCCGGGCGGCATCACGCTCAAGGGCCTCGAAGCGATGGAGCAGAACGGTTTCTCTGACGCGGTCATAAAGGGGCTGTTGGCGACGAAATAAAGAATGCTTGTCCGCAAAAACACACCTGTGGTGTGCGGTATGCCGCCGGCGGTGGGTGCGAACGAGCAAAGCGAATGAAGCAGCCCGCCGCGTTGGGCGGCGGCAGGCTGCCGGTGTCGCAGAAGCGACACCGAGAGCGACGTGCCTTGAATTTTTGCTACTTTTAAGGCTCTTTTCCTCTTTCGCGCCTCAGCTATATTAAATAAATTTGACAACACTCGGCTTGGCGTCGGTTGTTTCAATACAAAAGTAGGGAAGGATAATTAGATTTTTCAGGAACAATGAAAAAGAACAAATATAAAAGGATAGTCGTCAAAATTGGGAGCAACGTCCTAACGCGCGAGGACGGGACGCTCGACGTTACGCGCATATCGCTGCTGGTCGATCAGGTTGCGCAGCTTTACGCGGCAGGGATCGAGGTTATCATGGTTTCGTCCGGGGCGGTGGCCTCGGGGCGCAGCGAACTCGGCGCAAAGGCAGGCCGGATGGATTCGGTGTCGGCACGCCAGCTGTTTTCGGCGGTAGGGCAGGCCAAGCTCATTAACCACTACTACGACCTGTTCCGCGGCCACGATATAACATGCGGCCAGGTACTTACGACCAAAGAGAGCCTCTCGACACGCAACCATTACCTGAACCAGCGCAACTGCATGAGCGTAATGCTCGCAAACGGCGTCATCCCGATAGTAAACGAGAACGACACGATATCGGTTACCGAGCTGATGTTCACCGACAACGACGAGCTTTCAGGTATCCTCGCCACGATGATGGACGCCGAGGCGCTTATCATACTGAGCAATGTGGACGGCATTTTTAATGGCACGCCGGGCGAAGAGGGCGTCGAGGTGATCCGTGAGATACACGGCGGACGCGACCTGTCGGGTTATATCCGCACCGGGTTCTCAAAGTTCGGCCGCGGGGGAATGCTCACGAAAAGCCGCATCGCCCGCAAGGTAGCCGATGAAGGCATCGAGGTGATAATCGCCAACGGCAAGAAGGACGGCATACTGACCGACCTCGTGTTGTCGGGCGGCGACACGGTTTGCACACGGTTCGTACCGTCGCCGAAGCCTCTCTCTGGCGTGAAGAAATGGATCGCCCACAGCGACGGTTTCGCAAAAGGCGAGCTGCACATAAACGAGGGTGCTTACGAAGTTCTCACAGGCCCGAAGGCCGTCAGTCTGCTTCCGGTAGGGGTTGTGAAGGTCGTGGGCGAGTTCGAGAAGGACGACATCGTGCATATTATAGCCCCCGGCGGCGACCACATAGGAGTGGGCCGCGTGGCGGTCGGAAGCGAAAAAGCACGCGAAATAGCCGGCACGAAAGGCGGCCGCCCGATGGTTCATTATGATTATATGTATCTTGATTAGTGTGCTTGTTGGGATACGAAAATATTTTGCCCTGGCACCGGGCCAAAAACGTTACTTTCCTTTTCCTTGATGAAAAGAAAGTAACCAAAGAAAAATCAAGAAAATAAGTCTCACGTAAGACTCCTCCCTTTTAGCCGCCTACTGCGTCTAACGGTCGTCGGACACCGTACGTCTCGACTTATTTTCATACACGTAACGCCAAAGGCCTATTTTATGGAAACGAAAAAAATGTTCGAAAATGCGCTTGCAGCCAGCCGTGAGCTGAACCTGCTGGGCGAAGACAAAATAAACAAGGTGCTGCTGAGGCTTGCCGACGCGGCTCTGGCAAACGCCGACGCCATAATCGAGGCCAACAAAAAGGACCTCGACCGGATGGACAAGGCCGACCCGATGTACGACCGCCTGCTGCTCAACCGCGAACGCATAGAAGGTATCGCGGCGGATATCCGCAATGTGGCAACTTTGAAATCGCCCGTCGGCGAGGTGCTGAGCGTTACAGAGCGCCCCAACGGCATCAGGATCACAAAGATACGCGTTCCGTTCGGGGTCATAGGCGTTATTTATGAGGCGCGCCCCAACGTGAGCTTCGACGTATTCTCGCTGTGCTTCAAAAGCTCCAACGCCGCTGTGCTGAAAGGCGGAAGCAATGCCAAAGATTCGAACGAGGCCATTGTGAAGGTTATTAAGGAAGTACTTGCAACCGAAGGTGTTACGACCGATGCCGTGACGCTGTTGCCCTCCACGCGCGAAGCCACGGCCGACCTGCTGAACGCTGTGGGTTACGTCGACCTTATAATTCCCCGCGGAAGCCAGTCGCTGATAAATTATGTGAGGGATAACTCGCGTGTGCCGGTTATCGAAACCGGGGCCGGGATCGTCCATGTCTATTTCGACAAGGCCGGGGACGTAAAAAAGGGCGCGGACGTGATATTCAACGCCAAAACGCGCCGTGTGAGCGTGTGCAACGCCCTCGACACGCTCGTAATACACCGCGACAGGCTTGCCGACCTCGCGCAGTTAGTGGGCAGGATGGCGGATAAAAACGTTATCATATATGCTGACGCGGAGGCATATAAGGCGCTCGACGGGAAGTATCCCGCCAGCCTCTTAGAACATGCCTCGGCCGACAGTTTCGGGACGGAATACCAGGACTACAAAATGTCGGTAAAGACGGTTGCCGATATAAAAGAGGCCATCGACCACGTGACGCGCCACTCGTCGAAGCATAGCGAGGCGATAATCACGGAAGACTGCGCCGCCGCCGATATGTACAAGAAAAATGTGGATGCCGCATGTGTTTACGTAAACGTGTCCACTGCGTTCTCGGACGGTGCGCAGTTCGGGTTCGGTGCCGAGATCGGCATCAGCACCCAGAAACTTCATGCACGCGGCCCTATGGCCCTGGCCGAGATCACGAGCTACAAATACCTCATAGACGGCGACGGTCAAACGCGCCCGTAACTGCCGGTCGAAAGTTTATGTATCCCGCCCCGGAAAGGCGGGATATTTTTACTGAATTATCCGTAATAATATCCCTGCCTCAATAGACAGTCATCAATCTTTCGGTGTCGCTCTCCGCTCGCTTGCGTCCTCCGGCGGCGGACTACAGAACAAATGACAGTATATTCTTCGCGTTCACCCATACGGCACAATGATTGCTAACAAACGGTTAAATCTTGGCAGGCCGTGAATAAAAAACGCTATTTATACTTAACTTTGCGGATTATCACTTAAACAGAAGAATTATGGCAAAGATCAATTGCATCGGTATCCTGACCTCGGGCGGCGACTCTCCAGGCATGAACGCGGCGATCAGGGCGGTGACGCGTGCGGCTATTTACCACGGATTCAAGGTAAAAGGTATAATGCGCGGTTACAAAGGGCTGATAACCGGCGAAATAGTTCCATTCCAGACACAGAACGTAAGCAATATCATACAGCAGGGCGGTACAATACTGAAAACGGCACGCTGCCCGGAATTCAGGACGGAAGAGGGGCGCAAACTGGCCTACGAGAATATGCAGAAAGAGGGCATCGACGCCCTTGTGATAATCGGCGGCGACGGCTCGCTTACGGGCGGCCGCATATTTGCCCAGGAATTCAATGTCCCTGTGGTGGGCCTTCCCGGCACGATAGACAACGACCTTTACGGAACCGACACTACTATAGGTTACGACACTGCGCTGAATACGATCATGGAAGCGGTCGATAAGATCCGCGACACGGCATCGTCGCACGACCGCCTGTTCTTTATCGAGGTCATGGGGCGCAACGCCGGTTTCCTCGCGCTGAACGGCGCCATCGCGACAGGGGCGGAAGCGGCTATCATTCCCGAAATAGCAACCGAGGTCGACCAGTTGGCGGAACTTATACAGAACGGTTTCCGAAAGAGCAAGAACAGCAGTATCGTGCTTGTCGCCGAGAGCGAACTCACAGGGGGGGCGCTGGGCCTGGCCGAACGTGTCAAGACCGAATATCCAGGGTATGATGTGCGCGTAACCATCCTCGGGCATATACAACGTGGAGGGTCGCCTTCGGCGTCAGACCGTATCCTCGCTACCCGTATGGGTGAGGCCGCCATCCTGGCCCTGATGGACGACCAGCGCAACGTGATGATAGGTATCGATAACGACGAACTTGTATACGTCCCGTTCTCTAAAGCGATACGCAACGACAAACCGATAAACCGCGACCTGCTGAATACGGTCAAGGTTTTGTCGATCTGATCTATGTTGTTTAAAAGAAATGGCTTCCGGTTAGGAAGCCATTTCTTTTATTGGTACATCGGCGGATATATCCAGTATTCCTGTAGGTCGTAGTTCCATGCCAGTTGTCGCTGCATATTGAGCGCTTCGCTGTATTTCGCCGACGAAAACACGCTTACCATGGTTCTGCCGGGGCGTGAGCCCGGGTAGTCGAATTTTTCGAACGCGAGGTCGGGGAACTTCACTTTGAGCTGGCGTATGAGTTTGTCCGCGTTCTCGGGGATGTCGAATACGCCGCTCACGACGTAATACCTGCCGGGCAGGGGGTAATTGAGGCTCTTTTCCGGATGTTCGACGGCCTGCGGAGGAATCGGTCTCGCCGTGGTGTCGGTGGCTGCCGGTGCGGCAGGCTGCTGTACGGCCACTATTGGCTGTTCAGGCTTGAATATGCACGAACCGCAACGCTTGTAACCGAAGAGCAGCAACAGCAATAAGGCTATGACGAGCAGTATCCACAGCCATGCCTTGCCGCGTTTGCGTTTTACGACCACGGTCTCTTGCCGGCCGGGGTTGAGCCTTTTGTCAAGCTCGCCTGTAGGCGTGAAGACGCCGTCCCTGAGTTCGCCAGCCTCTTCAATGGCGAGTACGCCCTCTTTCCGGGCGTTCCAGAGCCATTCGTAATACCTGTCTCGTGCCTGCTGGTAATCGATCCCCTCCGATTCGAGGATGTTGATGACGTTCCTCGCCTCGGGATTAGCCTCTGAGGTGTACATAACGATGTTACGGGGGGCGCTGACAGAGTTGCCCTCCATTTTTGCGGGGACGTTCTCTATTTTCAAATATCCCACCTCTTCGAGTATGACGGGCCGCCGGTCGGCCAACTCGCCGAAAATTATCTGATCGTAGGTTCTCATTTCCGTCCTTTTTTATGTGGTTTGGAATTGGCCGCTGACGGCATGTCTTGAGGTTTATCCGTTTTTTTGTCCACCGCCACAGCGCCTTTCACAGGTTCTTTTTTCTTCGGGGCGTCGTGCTTGCCGTCGGTGTAGACCGGGGTCGGCTTGAGCGGGACCTTTACCGCCGGCCTCATAAGCGCCATTACGATAATGGCTATGCCTGCGATGATGAACGGGACGCTGAGCCACTGGCCCATCATGAGCGACATGTCCAGTTCGAAATCCTTCTGCGGGTTCTTGATATACTCTATGATAAAGCGCGACAGGAATACACCCACAAGCCCTATCCCGAACAGAAGTCCGGGGCGTTTGCGGCCCATGTCACGGCCGTAGTAGAGGTAGGCGAGTATGCCGAAAGTGATGAAATAGCACAGCGCTTCGTAAATTTGTGTCGGGTGGACTGGCGGCGATCCGGCGATCCATTGCGGGTCGCGGACGAACTCGAAGCCCCACGGCAGGTCGGTCGGAGTGCCGTAAATCTCTGAGTTCATGAGGTTTCCAAGGCGCACGAAAGCCCCTCCCGCCGTCACGGGGAACATGACGCGGTCGAGCGACCATATATAAGGCATCTTGTTGTTGCGCGAGAAGCACCAAAGCCCCACCAGCAACCCGATAGCCGCACCGTGGCTTGCCAGCCCGCCTTCCCACAGATAGAGTATGGACAGCGGGTCTTTCATGTAAGCCCCTAAGTCATAGAAAAGTACGTGGCCAAGGCGTGCGCCTATGATGGTGGAGAGTATCCCCCACATGAACGCTGAGTCGAGCAATTTCGCCGGGTAGCCCTCACGGCGGAAGAAATCGCGGAACATGAACAGGCCTATTACGAAGGTCAGTGCCCACGTTATCCCGTACCACCTGATCGAAACGGGGCCTATGCGGAATATTTCGGGGTCGACGTCCCAGACTACGGATAGAAATTCGTTTAACATACTCAATACGTTTATCGGCGGTTACGCCCCTGAAAAATGACGGGGCGTAGCCTGTGTGCCGTAAAGATAGTTATTTTTTCCTAACCTTGATATTTTTGACGCGACAAGGGTGTCGCGGGTATGCGGATAGGGTATGGCGCGGTGTGGTGTGACAGGTGTGGCGCGATGTGAATATGGTATAGCGGGTATGCGGATAGGGGGTGGCGCGGTGGACAGGTATGCGGCCCGTCACTGCCTACGCCTTGGTCAGCGAGAACGAGAATGTGCTGCCGACGCCCAGTTCGCTGCGCAGCGTGATCGACTCGCCGTGGGCTTCGAGGATGTGCTTGACGATGGCAAGGCCCAGCCCCGTGCCGCCCTGCTCGCGCGAACGGCTCTTGTCGGTGCGGTAGAAGCGCTCGAAGACGCGCGGGATGTCGTCCTTGGCGATCCCGACGCCCGAGTCGGCGACCTCGACGAGTACCTTGTCGAACATGTCGACGAACGATATATGCGTGGTGCCTCCCACGTTGCCGTAGTTGATCGAGTTGATGATGAGGTTCACGAATATCTGGCTGACGTAGTGCTTATCGGCCATGACGTATATGGGTGCGGAGGGGAACGCGTCGCCGGAGGACGAATTGCCGACCTTGATGGTAATGTCCTTGCGTTCGGCCTCTATTTCAAGCGTTTCGACAACCTCGCGCACCACCTCCACAAGGTCGAAGCGTTCGGGGTTCAACTTGAGAATCCCTGATTCCAGCTTTGATATCTGGTCGAGGTCCTGTACGATATTGATAAGGCGGTCGATGCTTTTTTCCGCCCGTTCGAGGTATTGCCGGTTGATCGACGGGTCTTCGAGCCCGCCGTCGAGCAGGGTCGAGATGTAGCCCTGTACGTTGAACACGGGCGTTTTGATCTCGTGCGCCACGTTGCCCACATACTCCTTGCGGAAGCGTTCGTTGTCTTTCAGCTGTGCGATCTCGCTGCGGTTGCGCTCTTCCCACGCGCGTATGTCCACCTTGATGTCGTCGAGCATCTCTTCCTTGTGCGAGAGTTCATGCTCAAGCTGGCGGGTCTTCATGTTGCGCGAATGTACGATCTGGTATACCGGTTTCAGCTTGTAGATCACGAACTTGCGCAGCACGATGTCGCTGATGGAGTAGAGTACCGCGAAGATCGTTGCCGCCGCGGCCAGCACCATCCACCAGGCGCCTCCGGCCAGAACGACAAATCCCGCGGCAAGTATCCCTGCCACGGAACTCACTATGACCGATGCCGATTTTATGGTCTTTATTTTTACCGTAACGGCCATGTTCAAACGCCTTTTCGCTGCCATCTTTTGCCTGCCGTTTTTTTAGACCGACCCTGCTACGCGCGGTAGGTTTTCATGAGTTTGGCGATATACTTGCCCACGATGTCGAACTCGATGTTCACGACCGTGCCTTTTGTGAAGGTGTGGAAGTTGGTGTGTTCGTGCGTGTAGGGGATGATGGCCACCTGGAACGAACCGTCCTTTGAGTTCACCACCGTGAGGCTCACGCCGTTGACGGCAACGGAGCCTTTTTCCACAGTCACATTGTCGCCTGTCTGTTCGTACTCGAACGTGTAGTACCAGCTTCCGTCGGCTTCCTCGACATTCGTGCATACTGCCGTCTGGTCTACATGCCCCTGCACGATATGCCCGTCGAGTAGTGCGTCTGGTTTCATGCTGCGCTCCACATTAACCTTGTCGCCGGGCTTCAGCAGCCCGAGGTTGGATTTCAGCAACGTTTCCTTTATAGCCGTGACCGTGTAGGTGTCCTCGGTAATATCCACCACAGTGAGGCAAACGCCGTTGTGCGACACGCTCTGGTCTATTTTAAGTTCGTTCACGAAAGGCACCGACAGCGTGAAATGCCTGTTGCCCTGATCCTCCTTCACCGCCACGACTTTCGCCATAGCCTCGACTATTCCTGAAAACATAATTTATTTTATTTTTATCCGGTCAAACCGGAACGTTTAATTATATGTAGACGCCGCTGTTTTGCGGATCAATCTGAATTTTAGTTGGTGGTATTTTAAGCGGTTTGTTTTCCGGCCTTCTGCGAAGGTCGGCAACCCGAAGCTCCGCCATTCGGAGGGCTGCTATTCACTTCGTTGCTATCATCCCGCCGCGAGCTTCGGCCTGACAACGGAACAGGCACAACAACCATGTGTCATTAAAAACAAATTCACCAACCTAATTTCCGGACTGATCCGTTTTTACGAATGCCGCCCGCCCCGTTTTAGCAGACAGAGCGGTGTGATATAATCACACCGCAACGTTCAGGAGCGGATTAACGCCCCGGCTCTATCCGTATACCGGCCTGCGCTTATACCGATTTGTCTATCACAATTCCCCTCACGCGGAACAGCGCCTTTACGTCGGAGGCGTCTATCACGATCTCGTCGTAATCGGCCGTGTTTTTCGGCACGAGTCTCAGCTTGCCCTCAGTTCCGGCGTTTCTCACGTAGCGTATACCGTTGAATTTCAAACTCTTCACATAGTATATCCCTCCCGGAGTGAGGTTGTCCGCCTCGGATTCCTGAAGGAGCACTATCGCGCCCTTGGGTATCTCCGGCTCCATCGCGTCGGCGAAACTGAACGCCGCGAAATTAGCCCCCCTGAACATCGGGAACGAGATGTAGTACGCCGGTTCGTTTTGTTCCAGCGGTTCCGCAAGCGACGTGACGTCCGCCTTGAAGAACGGGATGTCGTACCTGTCCTTGGCCGTTTTTCCCGGGAGCATTTCGCCTTCCCCTGTCAAAAGCCACGCTTTGCTTATCTGCGGGTATTTAACCGCAATACTGTCGGCGAGGTCACGGCTTATGCCGTTGTTCCCGCGCTTTATCTGGTACAGGTTTTCACCGCGGTTCAATCCTATTTCCCGGGCAAAAGCGCTTACTGAAGCGATTCCAGACCATTTGATAACCTGTTCTATACGTTGCCAGTTGTCGAGCATAATAATTCTACTTTCATGCAAAAATATCCCAATTTGTCTATAAAATGACATTTTCGGGTTAAAATTAGTTATTTTATATATAATTGTCTGAAAGTAAGTACGTAAAATTATAACTAATTATTGTTTCGCACAATAATTTTTCTCGTTAGTTTGCAAAAAAGGGTAAAATAGTGCAAATTTGCACTTCGGTTTCAATACCGGCCGCTTCCGTAGTTCAATGGATAGAATATCAGATTCCGGTTCTGACGATATGGGTTCGATTCCCGTCGGGAGTACAATGCGAGAAAAGCCGTAAGTATATTAATTACTTACGGCTTTTTTCTTTATAAAACAATGTGGCGGATCTCTTATGATGGAGATAGCTTTATCTTACTTATACCTTTCTGCGGCGCGAATCAATTCCTCGCTGTGCTGATAGATATCGTCGAGTGAATTGATTTTATAGTGATTTTCTTTTTTGTCGTCGCCAATAAAAACTATCTGCTTATTGGTAGGCGAATTGAGATAGAGCCGACAAATTGGTTTTCGATTATTATCGTCGAAAAGAATGGCGAAGTACGTTTTGGCGTCACGATACACAACCCTTTCGGCGGCGACTTTAGGACGCAAAATCGACTTCACGATATAGAACGCCTCCAGTTCTTCTTCAGTAGTCACAATATCATTGCTTTCAACATCATCTGTGAATGAAGTCTCGGGCTTCTCCTCTGCTGTTTCGGTTTTCAGCGCGGATTTCAATCGCTCTGAAATAATGTCGTTGATATGATTGATAATGGACTTGCGAACGAGGACGGTAAATTGATCGAGCACCTTTTGGCTGATAGTGCCGTCGTATACTTGCTTTGCGAGCAACTTAACCAGTTCGGGACTTGGATTAGTAAACTCACGGGCAAGAATGGCTTTCAGTTCTCCTGTGTATTTCAGCTCGCTGGCTGAGTTCAGGATATTACCGACATCAAAATATGCCTTATGAAACTTCTTTAATTCTTCTATCTGGTTGTTTTTTTAATCCGAAAGGTCGACCTCAAGGAATGGGGTTTCATCCATCTTGTTGGGAGTTTCAAGATCGGTATAGAACCTGTATGTAACCCCGTTTGTGAGAACCCCAAATTTTGCCGGAGAAACATGGAAGTAGCGCAATAGCTGGTTGTCATGCAATGTTAAAGGCTGTTTCCAATGTTTGCACTCGACAAGAATTATAGGTGCGCCGTCCTTGAATATAGCGTAGTCGATTTTTTCGCCTTTTTTTGTTCCTATGTCACACGTAAATTCAGGCGTGACTTCCATCGGATTGAAAACATCGTATCCCATAGCCTGCATGAACGGCATGATTAAGGCGTTTTTGGTGGCCTCCTCGGTTTGCAGTCCGTCCTTTAGTTTCTCAATCCTCTCCGAAAGTTGTTTAATCTGATCTTTGAAGTCCATAAAATATTGATTTTAGGGTAAATGGTCTTGAATTTTTAGTTAGTGAATGGATTGCATGGGAAAGTTATATGAAATAAACAATATTGCCTAATTATTCAGGCTTTAATTTAAGTTGTAGTGTATTTAATATACAAAACACAGTATCGTTACAGGGAAATGCGATTTTGTAAAATCGGGATATTGTGCATATCTTTGAATATTATTGCTGTAAGATTTATGTCATTGAAAGAGAATAATATGGCGGGGCAAACCGTGGCAGTGCCGCGTGTATCGTTCGCGAAGAGGCGGGGCCGGAAGCGTACCCGGGAAGATGGCGCTCAAGTTGGCGACGCCCAGGATGGCAGGCGCTCTTTTTGCGATAGGCTGATGCCGCCGGGGGAGGCACGCCATGAGCGGACGCTCCGTCTGTGCTTCTACGGAGTGGCGTTGGCTTTGTTGGTGTTGATGGGGTCGATGAGTTTCGGCGCCGGGATGTCTGGCGACGACACCATCAACTACGAGCATGCGAAAGCGGTGTACGATTACTACGCGGACGGCGATAAGGCCGCCGTTGAAACCGAAGGGCCGTCACTTATGGCCTATTTCGGCCAGTCGTTCGACAACTTCACATATCTGGTCAACCGCTGGCTGGGGATCGAAAACGAATACGAGTCGCGCCACTTTATGAACGCGGTCGTGGGCTGGTTCGTGGTGTTGGTAGTCGGCCTGTTCCTCGTGAAGATGTTTGGATGGCGGGCAGGCATACTGGGGATGATATTCATGTTCCTCTCGCCCCGTTTCCTCGGACATTCGTTCAACAACCCGAAGGATATCCCTTTCGCTTTGGGCTATGTCCTGGCAATATTCCAGATGTTCCTGCTGTGCAGGGAATTGCCCGTAATAAAATGGCACCGGCTTATTTGGTTGGCGCTGTCAATCGCATTGGCAATCAGCGTCCGTGTCGGAGGCCTGATGCTGATACCGTACCTGTTCCTGTTCGTCGGTTTCTGGTTCCTGCAGAATGCCCCGATCCGCAGGATCGCCACATGGGCATACTGGAAGGAAGCACTCAAACTCATCGCCATATTGGCCGTCGTGTCGCTGGTTGGATACATGGCCGGATTGGTGTGGTGGCCATACGCCCTGCAAGCCCCGTTCTCGCACCCGTTCGAGGCGATGGAGCTCATGTCGCGGTTCACTGTGGCCATGCGCCAGATATTCGAAGGCAAGGTGTATGTGTCCAATGATTTGCCGCCATATTACCTTGTCAAATATATCGCTATAAGCACGCCGGTCGTCATCCTTCTCGGGACGCTGCTTTTTTTCGCCTTCTTCCGCCAGACCGTTAAAAAAACAGGCTGGATCGGAGTACTGATCCTGCTTTTCTCGTTCGCGTTCCCTATACTGTATATAATGTGGCAGGGGTCCAACGTTTACGGCGGATGGCGGCATGTGCTGTTCACATACCCGTTCCTCGCAATGATATCCGCGGCGGGGTTCGAGGGCATCACGGCGCGTTTCCCGCGGCGCGCGGTCAGGATAACCGTATGCGCGCTTATCACGCTGATGCTTGTGCCGCCTCTATGCCATACCGTGCGCAACCATCCATACGAGTACGTCTATTTCAACGCGTTGATTGGAGGCACGTCCAAAGCCTATGGGCAGTACGAAATGGATTACTACTACCACTCGTCGAGAGAGGCGGCGGAATGGGTGATACGGAACGCCGAAAAACCCGCGGACGGAAGCAAAATAAAGGTCGCCGTCAACCACCAATCCGCTGCCGAATATTATTTCAGGAGGCACATGACGGATTTCGAAATAAGTTTCGTGAAATGGTATGAGCGCGGCGATTCGGATTGGGATTACGCGATATTCACCTTAACGGGAATATCGGCGGAGTTGCTCCGGGGGCCTCATTTTCCGCCGGCGAACACAGTCCACACCGTCGATGTCGATGGTAGACCGATCGCGGTCATCCTGCGGCGCGGCGACAAGTCCGACCTGTATGGCAGCCGTTTCCGCGCGGCAGGCGAACTCGATTCGGCTTTGGTGTGTTATCGGAAGGCGCTGGAGGCGGACCCGTACAACGATGTCGCGATAGCCAATGTGGCCGATATTTATATACGGAAAGCGCAGCCGGACAGTGCGCTCAATTATCTGCGGCGATTTCTGGCCATCGATCCCAACAGGGCGAGGCAGAAGTACCAGGCGGCGTATCTTTATTATGAACAGGCTGAATATGAGCGCTCTTTGAATGCGCTCGACGAGATGATCGAATATAACACCAAGTACGAGGACGCTTACCACCTGAAGGCGCAGATATACCTGGCTAACCGCGATATTGACGCGGCCGAAGAGGTGTATAACCGAATGATGGATCAGGATATATTGTCGCAGATAGGGTTCGATAACCTGTTGTGGATCTATAAGTCGCAGGGACTTGACGATCAGGCCGCCCAAAAGAAACTTTTCACGCGCCTTTCCGAGTCATATCGTAAGCAGGGACTAAAGGAAAAAGCGAAGAAGTACAAAGGGTACGCTGACGAGTTGTAGTGGCGGCGATGCCTGTCAATGTCTGTCGGCACACAGGAATAACGACAACGCACGGTGTGGACCGTGCGTTGTCGTTTGAAATAATCCTGCCGCTTTGTTCGCGACAGCGGTAGCGGCCTGCGCTGCTTTTGGGCGGCCGTTTCCGGTAAGGTGATGTTACCTCCTGGCTTCCAAAATTTTGCGGGCGACTTCGCCGGTCACATTCCTCGCTTCGCCGTAACTTGCGCCGCCCGCGTTGAAACGGCGTTCCACCTCAGCTATGGCTTCGTCGGGGATACCGGCATCGGAAAGGCGGGTGGCCAGTCCGAGCGAGTTGAAGAAATCGACCGTTCTGGCTATGGCGAAGTTGATGCGTTCGTCATCGCCGCCATCGGTGATGTCCCAAATACGCCCGGCGTATTGCAGCAATTTTTCTCGTTTCTGCTCGCGCAGAACAGACATCGTTCCCGGCAAAACGATCGCCAGCGACGCCCCGTGCGCTATGCCGTAGAGGGCTGTCAGTTCGTGGCCGATCATGTGTGTCGCCCAGTCCTCGGTCACGCCCATGCGGATCATGTCGTTCAGCGCCAGCGTGGCCGAAAGCATGAAGTCGGCCATCGTGTCGTAATCGTTCGCCCCGGAGAGGACTTTCGGTGCCACCTCGATCACGGTGTGCAGGATGCCCTCCGCCCAGCGGTCCATCACGCGCGACTGCCCCGGGGTCGTGAGGTATTGCTCCATCACATGCACGAATACGTCCGAGAGGCCGTTGGCGAGCTGGCTTTTGGGCAGCGAGTATGTAACTTCAGGGTCGAGTACCGAAAACAGGGGGTAGTCGGCGGCGTAGAAAGCGTATTTCTCCTTGGTTTCCTCGCGCGAGATCACGCTGCCGCGGTTCATCTCCGAGCCGGTCGCCGGAAGCGTCATGACGGACGCATAGGGGATGTTGGCCTCGGCACGTCCGGATACGACTATGTCCCACGCCTCCTTGCCGGGTGTGGCGAGCGCCGCCGAGATAAGTTTCGTGCCGTCGAGCACCGAGCCGCCGCCCACGGCCAGCAGGAAATCCACGCCTTTCTCTTTGCCCAAGGCAATTGCTTTGCGCAGGGTTTCGACCCTCGGGTTCGGTTCGATGCCCCAGAACTCCACGGTGTCGAATCCTTCGAGCGCCGCCGTAACCTGTTCGTAGACACCGTTGTTCCTGACGCTTCCGCCACCGAAAGTGAGCATAACCTTTTTGCCTGCCGGGACAAGCCCGGCGAGTTTTGCTATCTGTCCTTTTCCGAATACGAGTCTGGTGGGGTTGCAGTATGTGAAATTTTTCATGGTTGTGTGGTATTTTATCCCATAAAATTACGGTTTGTGCGTTGGAAAAACAAATAATGAGGGCAGGAAAATATCCTGCCCTCTTGTTCGGCCGATGGCCGTATCAGTTGTATGCGCTACGGTTTTCTTATCAACCTGCGGTTTGCTTCCGAAGATATCGGTTTGGCGTTTTGGTCCAGTTTTTCGAGCGTGTTCTTGTCTATGAGCGCATAGAAAACCGACTTATCCCGCACGTCGTAGTTCAATTCGATGAACGCCAGGTCTTCAGAAGGTGTCCATTTGCCTTGTTCCACGAACGGTTGGCCGTCGCCTTTGCCCTGATATGTCGATTCGAGCATGTATGTGCCGTCGGCGTTCAGCGTCAGCGTGGTCAATATCCCGGAACAGTCGGCGCACGGCAGCGTCCCTGAAAAAGTCCCCATGAAATCGGATTTCAGTTCGTTTGCGTCTTTAGGAGCGCCGGGCGCCCGCCGGCTCTCGATTACTGCCGCCGCCGTTTCTTTCCCGTCTGTCGACAGGTCTGTCTTTTTGCCTTTGCAGGCCGCAACGAGTAACGGCACGCAAAGGATCATGATTCTGGCTGTTTTCATTTTCATCGTAATATTTTAGTGTTTATCTGAAAATACAAACAAATCATCGGACAGACGTGAAAACGTTCTTTACCTCGCCAAAGGCTTAGTTGATAAGGTATGGCGCTATGTACCTGTTCGAGGCCTGGCCGCCGCTGCCTGATACGCCGACCGCCTGCATCATAATGGCTTCGTCGGGCGTATAGCTGTAAATGCGGTCGATGGAGTATTGCTGCCGTTCGTCGAGCGTAATGCCGTATTCCGTCCAGAAGATCTTGATCGGCACGCTCGTTTCGCCGGCCGGCAGGATCGAGGTAATGTCGAACGAAACGCTTCCGTAGGTCTTTACGTACTGTCGCAAATCCGTTCCGGACGCCGGGACTTCGTCGTAACCGTTGTGGCGGAGCGTGAGGTACACGGCGTTGTCGCCGGGGTCTGACGGAACGCGTGTGTCGTCCTGTACGACGTTGATTAAATGGCTCAACGACGATCCGCGCTTGGTGAATATCCAGAATTCGACGGTCAGGTACTTGCCGCTTACAATAGCGTTGGTCAGCTTCAGGGGATCGTCGCCGATGGTCTCTTCTGTTATTCCGGAATCAGGGTCGTCGATAACCGACTGTAGCACAGGGTCTTTTTCGAGGATCTGGCTCAGGCCGTAAAGATCGACGGTGTATGTCTTCTTGCCGTTGAGGTTTGTTGTGTGGCCAAGGATGTTGTACTGGGCGTATACCCTGTCCCCGTCCTCGACATCCTCGTCCGCCACAAAGTTGTGGTTTATAAGCAGTTCGTTGCCGCTATCGAGGATTATGGAATATCCATTCTCAATGCCGTCTTCGTCGGCGAGGATATTCCCATATGAGTAGTAATAATGGTAGTAGTAATTGTCGTCGTCATCCTCGCATGAACTGAAAGCGACAATTACCAGAAGGCTTAATAGCGTGGTTTTGAATAAATTTTTCATATTTAATCGTTTTATAGATGATAGTTTACAATCTCATTATCAAACAGCATGCCAGCGTGCACGCAAATTTTTTCTTCCGAATCGGCAAAGCAATTTACTGTAAAATGGGGTTTTTTCCAACGTTTTTCCTAATTTTGAAACGACAATGCCGCGGTATGCCGTGGCAGCCCGAACAAAAAGAATACACGATTAAAAGGGATAATTCCAAAAAAATATGACTGAGATGAAAAAAATAGGTATCGCCAGCGACCACGCCGGTTATGAAATGAAAGAGTTCCTTGTGGGCTACCTCGACAGCCTCGGCTATGACGTCCACGATTTCGGGCCCGACAGTCCGGGCAGCGTGGATTATCCGGATTACGCCCACCCGTTGGGTTTCTCCGTGGAGAGCGGCGAGCTTCCGCTCGGCATCGGGCTTTGCGGCAGCGGCGAAGGCATTTCCATGACCCTCAACAAGCATCAGGGCATACGCGCGGCGTTGTGCTGGACGCCCGAACTCGCCGTTCTCGCACGCCAGCATAACGATGCCAACGTACTCACGTTGCCCGCCCGGTTCATAGACAATACCGAGGCCGCCGAGATTGTGGACAAGTTCCTCGAAACATCGTTCGAAGGCGGCCGCCACGCCGCTCGCGTCGCCAAGATCCCCGTGCAGGACTGGTGCGACATGCAGGAGGTGGAGTAGGGGTCTTCAGGCAATCGGACGGAGCGGGGGCGCCGACATAATATACCGCAACGTTCCGGTGTCAGATAGCCATAACCTTCTGCCGGTATTGCTGGAACGATCAACATTCGTACACGGGAAAGGCTGCGGGACAGCTAAAAGCAAAGGCCACGGATTTCCGTGGCCTTCTTGTGTAAAAACGGTTAAAATGGTGGTTGCCATTTTTTTAGTCTTTTTCGGCCTTCTTTGAAGGCCGTCGGGTGCCCACGAGGGGGCGCCCGAAAGCGATATCTGCAAACAGTGATGTCAATTATCCGGGCTGCAAATTATACCGTCAGAAGATAATCTCCTTGAACAGGAACGTGCGGTAGACGCCTTCGTCGACCTCGACTATCAATTCGCCGGTTTCGCTTACCGAGCGTATCGTACCCTGGAGTTTGCTCCCGTCGGGAAGCGTGAACGTGTGCGGTTGGTTGGCAAGGTAGAGCCGGGAGAGATAATCGTCTTCTATCAGTTTCGTATCCTTGTTGTAAAGTTCGTCGCTACGCTGCGAGAAGTGATTGCACAGCCGCGTAAGCACTTCGTCGCGGTCGAATTCCCTGTCAGCCTCGATTGCCATCGACGTCGCGTTGGCAAGCTCGTTGTCGAACTCCCTCTGGTTGACGTTCAGGCCGATGCCGATCACGGAGCGCGTGACATCACTCCCTTGTATCTCGTGTTCGATCAGTATTCCGGCAGCTTTCTTGTTTCCTATGTATATGTCGTTCGGCCACTTTACCGACGCTTTGATCCTGTAGCTTTCGAGGGTGTCGGCGATGGCCAGCGAGATTGCTTCCGATAGCAGGAACTGTTTCGCGGCCGGAAGCCCGTGCTCCCCCACGACTATGCTGAGCGTCAGGTTCTTGCCCGGCTCGCTCGTCCAGGTGTTGCCTGCCTGTCCGCGCCCTTTGGTCTGGGCGTCGGTGATGATGATGTCCTTGTCCACGTAATCCGTGTTGTGTGCGAGGTCGTTGGTCGATTCCAGCTCCTTGAAATAATAGATGCCGAAACAGGAGTCGCCGCATACTTTTCCGAAAGGTGCATCCATAACGTGTGTTTTTATGTGAAGGTTTTGTTCGCGCCTATACAAATTTAGTAATTTCCGGCGGGTCTTTTTGTGCATTCATACCGAAAAAATGCGCGATTTGGCCTGCGGCTTGTTATTTTTGCCAGATAAAAGCGAGGATTTATGGAGGAAAAACGTTTGGCGTACCCTGCCTCGCGGCGGGAAAACGTGGCTGACAACTATCACGGGACACGGGTCGAAGACCCTTACAGGTGGCTCGAAGACGACCGTTCGGCTGAGACGGCCGCGTGGGTCGCCGCGCAGAACGAACAGACGGCGGAATACTTGTCGGAACTGCCGTTCCGGGAGAAAATACGGGAAAGGCTGACGCAGTTGTGGGATTACCCCAAAGACGGGATTCCGCGTAAAGAGGGCGGCTGGTATTACTTCGCGAAGAACGACGGACTGCAAAATCAGGCGGTAATTTACCGTTCGCGCGGTATAGTATGGAGCGCCGGTGTGGCTGGTGGCACCCGCTTCAGCGGGAGCGATGGGGTAGTTAATGCTGGTGGCAGCGAAGGTTGCGCTGATGGGACGGGCACCGCCTCATGGGACGATGCCGAGGTCTTCCTCGACCCGAATGTGCTTTCCGAAAACGGGACGGTGGCTCTGAACGGCCTCTCGTTTTCCGAGGACGGCCGCCATTGCGCCTATTCGGTTTCCGGCTCGGGGTCGGACTGGGCCGAGATAAGGATCGTGGAAACCGAAGGCAACCGGTTGCTGGCCGACCGTATCCGGTGGGTCAAATTCTCGATTCCGTCCTGGTCTGCCGATGGCAAAGGCTTCTATTACAGCGCATACGATGCCCCGGATGAGGTATCGGAATACTCGGCACAGAACCGCTTTCATAAGGTTTTCTACCACAGGCTCGGGGACGCCCAACATGACGATGCGTTGATATATTCCGACCCGGAACATCCGCTTCGTTATTTCCACGGTTCGGAGAGCCGCGACGGCAAACATGTTTTCATCCACGCCTCGGAGGGGACTCACGGGGCCGAAATACTCTGCCGCCCCACGGTTGGCGGCGACTTTAAGGTGCTGTTCCGCGGCTTCGAAAATGACTACGAAATAGTCCATGCCGATGACGGCAGGGCATTGTTTCTGACTAACCGCAACGCTTCTAATTTCAAACTGATAGCCGTTGACCTCGCGAAGCCTGACGGCGCGCCTGCGGATGTGATTCCGGAGCGGGATGACGCTCCGTTGGAGAGCGTGACGGCTGTCGGCGGCTACCTTATGGCGACATATCTGGAGGACGCCGCGAGCGCCGTTTTTCAGTTCGATATGCAGGGGCGGTTGGTCAGGAAAGTGCGGCTCGGGGGTGTGTCGGCCGTCCCTGAGTGGGATGCCGCCGGGTTAGAGGTTGTGCCGGCCAGTTGCGCTGTCATGGCCACGGCCGCCGGATTCGAAGGGGGTGTCGATGCCTCCGAAACGTACTACTCGGTCGCCACATACCTTGCCCCTCCGGCGATATACCGCTACGACCTCGCGACTGGGGCTTCTACGCTTGTTTCACGCCCCGAGGTCGATTTCGACGCCTCGCAATACCTCACGGAACAGTTGTCCTTCGAGAGCCGCGACGGGACGCGCGTGCCGATGTTCGTGACCCGTCGCAAAGACATGCCGAGCGATGGCCGCAACCTGACGGTCATGTACGGCTACGGAGGGTTCAATATCAGCCACACGCCCGCTTTCAACCCGGCTGTGATAATGCTGTTGGAGCGGGGCGGCGTATTCGTCGACGTGACGCTCAGGGGCGGCGGCGAGTATGGCGAGAGATGGCACCGCGCAGGGATGCTCGACCGCAAACAAAACGTGTTCGACGACTTCATCGCCGCCGCCGAATTCCTTATAGCCCGGGGATACACCTCGAAAGATAAGCTGGCCGTCATGGGCGGCTCCAACGGCGGGCTGTTGGTTGGCGCATGTATGACTCAGCGCCCCGACCTGTTCGCCGTCGCCATTCCGCAGGTCGGCGTACTCGACATGCTGCGCTACCACCGTTTCACGATAGGGTGGGGATGGGCGGTGGAGTATGGCAGCGCCGACGATCCCGGGCAGTTCGAGTACCTGTATAAATATTCGCCGCTGCATAACGTGCGAAAGGGGGCGTGCTATCCCGCAACACTCATAACCACTGCCGAACATGACGACAGGGTCGTTCCGGCGCATTCGTTCAAGTTCGCCGCCGCCCTCCAATGGGCGCAGGGATGCGGCAGGCCGGTACTCATAAGGGTCGAATCAGAGGCCGGACACGGCGCGGGCAAACCAACCTCGAAACGTATCGCCGAGCAGGCCGACGTGTACGGTTTCATATTCAGAAACTGTTTAAAAATATGAATTTCGTTCTTTTCGCCCTATCGCCACTGCTTTTCCCGTTTCTTCTCCTCGCCGTGGCCCGCCACGTCTTCGGCGAAGAGCCTGAAAAATCAATGACGATAGAACAAAAATAACTTCGGT
>JAVBMR010000016.1:0-108897 GCA_031552235.1 Tidjanibacter sp.
CCCCGCGTTGTGTGGTCCGCCGTCGCTTGGGTTGTAACCATTTTTTCCCCCATTAATATTTTTATTTTTTTAGTAATTTTATTTTGCTTTGTGGGTTTTTTTTGCGGTGTTTTTTTTAACCCCGGCGGCCCGCCCTTTGGGGCGGAGGGCGGGCCGCTTAATATTTAGATATCGACAACACTAAAAGTCATAATCTTAAAGTTTCTTTCGTTCATGGACAGAATTTTCACGCACAGGAATGCCTGACACACTAACCTGCCTGCACTTTCATCGTGCTTTCGGCGTTATTTGTTTTCGTAAGCTTCGATCTCGGGACGGATGCTCAGAAGGTAATCGACGTCGTCGAAGCCGTTCACAAGGCATTCTTTCTTATACCCGTCTATCTCGAAGCTCTCCTTTTCGCCTGTGACCGTGTTGGTTATGGTCTGGGCGGGCAGGTCTACCTCGAACTTCGCTTCCGGGTTTTTTTCGATGGTTTCGAACGCGCTTATGAGGAATTTCTCGCTGACCCTCAGCGGAAGCAACCCGCAGTTGAGCGCGTTGTTCTTGAAGATGTCGGCGAAGAAGCTCGAAACGACAACGCGGAAACCGTAGTCGTACAGCGCCCATGCGGCATGCTCACGCGAGGATCCGCACCCGAAGTTCTTGGCGGCCAACAGTATATTTCCACTGTATTTCGTGTCGTTCAGGGGAAAATCAGCGATAGCGTTGCCCTCCTTGTCATACCGCCAGTCGCGGAACAGATTGTCTCCGAAGCCTTTGCGCTCCACAGCTTTGAGGAAGCGCGCCGGGATTATCTGGTCGGTGTCGATGTTCTCGATGTTGACCGGCACCCCGCAGGAGCAGATTTTCGATATTTTGTCCATTGCCATAATCTGATCGTCTTAATTATTTGATATTGAATAACTCGCGCGGGTCCTGCACCGTGCCTGTGACGGCGGCGGCGGCAGCTACTAACGGGCCTGCCAGCATGGTGCGCGCGCCGGGGCCCTGGCGGCCTTCGAAGTTGCGGTTCGAGGTCGAAACGCTGTACTTGCCGGCCGGGATCTTGTCGTCGTTCATGGCGAGGCAGGCCGAACATCCGGGCTGGCGCAGGACGAACCCTGCTTCCTCGAATATTTTGTCCAGGCCCTCATCGAGGCACTGTTTCTCCACCATTTTCGATCCCGGAACGAGCCATGCGGTTACGCTCTCGGCCTTCTTGCGCCCTTTAACGTACTGCGCAAATAACCGGAAATCCTCGATGCGGCCGTTGGTGCAGCTTCCCAGGAACACGTAATCCACCTTCTTTCCGATCATTTTTTCACCCTCCTTGAAGCCCATGTATTCGAGGGCGCGGTCGAACGATATCTTGTCGCTGCCCGCGAGTCCTTTGCTCGAAGGTATTTCGCCTGTGATTGCAACGCCCATGCCGGGGTTCGTGCCGTATGTTATCATAGGCTCGATATCCGCCGCGTCGTATGTGAATTCGGTGTCGAATTTGGCGTCGGGATCGGAGGGCAGTTTTTTCCACTCTTCGACCATCCTGTCGAATTCGGCGCCTTTTGGGGCGTTCTCGCGTCCGCGCACATAGTCGAAAGTGGTCTGATCCGGGGCGATGATACCGCCGCGCGCGCCGCTCTCGATGGCCATGTTGCAGACCGTCATACGCTCCTCCATGCTCATCGCCATGATGGTGTCGCCGGCGAACTCTATGAAGTGCGCTGTGCCGCCCGAAGCGGATATCTTAGATATGATGTAAAGGATAACGTCTTTTGATGTGACGCCCGGTTTGCGCTTGCCGTTCACGGTGATGCGCATGGTTTTGGGTTTGGGCTGGAGGATGCACTGCGATGCGAAAACCATTTCGACTTCGGACGTGCCGATCCCGAACGCTACCGCCCCGAACGCGCCGTGTGTGGCCGTGTGGCTGTCGCCGCAAACGATGGTCATGCCCGGCTGCGTGAACCCTAATTCCGGCCCTACGATATGCACGACCCCGTTCTTGGGGTGCCCCAACGAGAAATGCTCGATGCCGTTGGCGTCGCAGTTTGCCGCGAACGCCTCAAGCTGCGCCCTCGACCCTGCTTCCTTAACGGGAAGGTGCTGGTCGATGGTGGGTGTGTTGTGGTCTGCCGTGGCGGTCGTTCTGTCAGGACGCGCGACCTTGAGGCCGCGGTTCTTCAGCCCGAGGAACGCCACCGGCGACGTAACTTCGTGTATGTAGTGTCGGTCAATGTAGAGTATGTCGCGTCCGCCGTCCAGATGGCGCACGACGTGCGCGTCCCATACCTTGTCGAATAATGTCTTTCCCATCGTTGTTATTTAGTGTGTCTGATTGCTTTAAAATAAATAGTCGCTCTGAAGCGAAATAGCCTTTCTATTTCTTCCGTGTGCCGGAAGGCACTTTGTCTTATTTTTTCTCGGTCACTTTCAGCAGGTTGAGCGCGTCGATGAACGCCTCGGTGGCTGCACGCACGGTGTCGGTGTGCGCCGAGAAGCCTTGCGCGTTGCGGTCGCCGCTCTCCAGCTGGATGTGTACGCGGGCGATGTCGTTGCTGCCCTTTGTCATGGCCTGGATCAGGTATTCCGAAATCACGACCTCTTCGTTTATGAGGCTCTTGATCGCGCTCACGGCGGCGTCCACAGGGCCGTTGCCGGTTGCGGTGGCCAGACGTTCGCTGTTGCCGAATTTGAGGATCACGGTCGCCGTCGGAATGAGCATGCCGGTCATTACCTGCAACTGCTTGAGCTTGATGAACGAATTCTTGTTATTGTCCATGTCGCCCACAAGCGCCAGCAGGTCGCTGTCGCGGATGTCCTTTTTCTTGTCGGCCAGCTTGAGGAAGCGTTCGTACACTTCGTCGAGGTCTTTCTTGTCCAGCTTGTACCCGATCAGTTCGAGGCGGTGTCCGAGCGCCGCGCGGCCGCTGCGCGCGGTGAGCGCGATGACCGATTCGTCGACGCCGACGTCTTTCGGGTCGATGATCTCGTAATTTTCGCGGTTTTTCAGCACGCCATCCTGGTGGATACCCGAGGAGTGCGCGAAGGCGTTGCGGCCCACTATGGCCTTGTTGGGCTGTACGGGCATGTTCATCAGGCTCGACACGAGGCGGCTGGCTTTGTTGAGCAGCTTGGTGTTGATGTTGGTGTCGATGCCGTATTCTTTGTGGCAGCGCAGGGCCATGACCACCTCTTCGAGCGAGGTGTTGCCCGCGCGCTCGCCGATACCGTTGATGGTGACCTCGACCTGGCGCGCGCCGGCCAGAACGCCTGCGAGCGTGTTGGCCGTGGCCATTCCGAGGTCGTTGTGGCAGTGGGTGGCGAGTATCGCCTTATCGACGTTCGGTACGTTGTCCATCAGGAATTTTATTTTCGCTCCGAAGTCGTGCGGCAGCGTATAACCCGTCGTATCGGGGATATTTACCACCGTCGCACCGGCGGCGATAACGGCCTCCACCACGCGGGCGAGGTATTCGTTTTCGCTGCGTCCGGCGTCCTCGGCGTAGAACTCCACGTCGTCCACATACTTGCGTGCGTACTTCACAGCCGCAACGGCACGCTCGATGATCTCGTCCGGTGTTGACTTTAGTTTATCGTAAATATGGTATGGCGACACGCCGATCCCTGTGTGGATCCTCTTGCGTTTTGCAAGCGACAGGGCGTCGGCAGCGGCGTCGATATCTTTCTCAACGGCACGCGTCAGGGCGCATATAACCGGCTCTGACACAGCTTTCGATATTTCGCGCACCGAGTTGAAGTCGCCCGGGCTGCTGACGGGGAAACCCGCCTCGATGACGTCGACGCCCAGTTGTTCGAGCATACGCGCCACCTCGATCTTCTCAACCGTATTCAACTGGCATCCGGGGACCTGTTCGCCGTCGCGGAGCGTTGTGTCGAATACATACAATCTTTGGCTCATAATGTGGATTGGTTTGTGCATTTCCGGCCTGTCCGGAGGTGCGGGTGTATTGTTATTATATAAGTGTTCAAAAATACTACATTCAGTTAAAAATACCTAAAGACTGTTAGCTAAAAAATACGATACTCAAGTCTTCTTGTTTTGTCAGCGTTACTTTCTTTTCCATTGTCAAAAAAGGAGCTTTCCGACAACAGAGTGATTTAGTGCATCGCACCAGACTCCTACTATGTTGCAACAACAATTTTTTCTTCGTTACTTTTTGGCGAACAAAAAGTAACTAAAAATTCGCCGCCCTCACCGTTGCCTAAGTTTCTCACGCGAACTTCCCTCACTACACGGTAGTTTCGGGCGATTTAAGGGTCTTTTCCTCCTTCGCGCCTCGGAAGAGTTCGGGCTACGCCCGCTCTTCGCTCGGCTTGGCGTCGGTTCGCTTCGAAACTCTTAACGGCTCCGTTGAAAAGGGCGGATTTTATTCCTGTAAGCCGTAGGCATGCATTGCAAGCCAATTATATAACAATACGACCCCGGCTTTTGGGCCGGGGTCGCTCATATTCTTTCAACCAAATCTTTTCCCCGGCCAGCGGACCGGAGAGCTTTATGGTTGCTCGTTTTAGTCCGCCATGTTTGGCATTTCTTTCTTGTACTCGCCTGCAAGTAGTTTCCCGCGGATGGCGTCGAAACATTTTAGGGTGTACTCAACGTCCTCAAGCGTGTGGGACGCTGTCGGAATAATTCGCAGGATCATTTCTCCCAGCGGTATAACGGGGTAGACAACCATCGAGCAGAAGAGGTTGTAGTTTTCGCGAAGGTCGACAACGAGGTTCGTGGCCTCGGGTATGTCGCCCTTGAGGTAGACCGGGGTAACCGGCGACTGGGTGACGCCGATCTCGAAACCGCGGTCGCGCAGGCCGTTCTGGAGTGCGTGCGTGATGGTCCAGAGTTTCGCGAGGTGTTCCGGCTGCGTTTTGATGAGTTCGAGGCGTTTGAACGCGCCCATTACCATAGGCATCGGGAGCGACTTGGCATAGGTCTGCGAGCGCATGTTGTAGCGCAGGTAGTCCACCAGCCATTTGTGCGACGCTACGAACGCGCCGAAGCCGCACATTGATTTCGCGAACGTATTGAACAGTACGTCGACGCCTTCGGTTACTCCGAAGTGTGCCGCCGTACCTTTGCCCTCGGGGCCCATTGTGCCAAAGCCGTGGGCGTCGTCCACCAGCAGGCGGAAGTTGAATTCCTTCTTGAGCGCAACGATCTCGTCGAGTTTGCCCAGGTCGCCCTTCATGCCGAACACGCCCTCGGTAATCACAAGGATGCCGCCGCCCGATTCTTCGGCCAGCTTGGTGGCGCGTTCGAGACGGTTGCGAAGGTGTTTTATATCGTTGTGGTGGAACTTCATGCTTTCGCCGTTGTGCATGCGGATACCGTCCATGATGCAGGCGTGGGCTTCGGCGTCATAAACCACAACGTCCTTGCGCGAAAGCAGGCAGTCGATGATCGAGATCATGCCCTGGTAGCCGAAGTTCAGGAGGAACGCCTCTTCCTTGCCGACGAAAGCGGCGAGCTCGCGCTCCAACTGTTCGTGGTATTTGGTCTGGCCGCTCATCATACGGGCTCCCATGGGTGCCGCCATGCCGAACTTAGCCGCGCCGTCGGCGTCCGCCTTGCGCACTTCGGGGTTGTTGGCCAGCCCGAGGTAGTTGTTAAGGCTCCAGTTGAGCACCTCTTTGCCGCGGAATTTCATGCGCGGGCCTATCTCGCCTTCGAGTTTCGGGAACGAAAAATAACCGTGGCTCAGTTTCTGGTACATACCGATGGGGCCGCCGGCGTCTTTCTGCAATCTTTCAAATATATCCACTGTGATAAATCTTTATGTGTTTTGTGTTAGGGGTAGCGGATCATGTCCGGTGTCCGTAAAACTTTGCAAAGTTACATATTTATTCTGAACAAGCTACCCGTGCGGACTTTATTTTTATGCCGTTCGGTATTCCCGCATGCAGGCGCCCTTTTAACAATCATAACTGTACGTCGCCTCGGCAGCCAATCCGACTGATTCTTTCCGGCCTGCCGACGAGGATAGGAACAACTCCACTTTGGTGGTTTCGTAAAAATCGGATGTGTCCAACAGAAAGTCGGGTTTGCCGTCCCTGTCCAGATCGCCGATCCAGAGTATTTGCAGTTTTGTTCCCATAAATCGGGGAACGGAGGTAACCAACTGCTCTTTTTCTGATTTTTCTTCGGAGAAATAGAGTTTGTAATCCCTTATTTCGTCCCAGTCGTCTTTATCATATTTGCCGGTATCAGCGGCTTCTCCGTTTTTCATCGTGGCTTCGGCGCGGAATGTATATGTTTTCCCGTTGAAACGAAATGACTGCTTTTCGCCTGCCTGAACACTCTCTGCAGGCAGCGGTGTGCTTTTAACGGATTGTTTGCGGGGCTTTAATCCGTTGATCAGTAAAAGGCTGCTGCGTGCGGAGTAAACGCTGACCGTAGAATCTTCCCAGCATTCGTTGTAGCTGTCCAGCGCGACATGCAGGGACGCTTTTTTCAAATAATATTCATGAGTTTCGCTGTCTTGGTAAAAATCACACCAATTTTCCGACAGCATGCTTTGATAATAGGACAGCTCGGAACTGCTGTAAACAGCAGGCAGTTCTATACTGACTGGTGTTTTTCTTACGGCGAATGCGCTGTTTCCCAACGGGAACAGGAGAAGTATGATAAGTATTATGTTTTTCATCAGACTCTTAAATTTGTTTTTAATACGCACCGTGCCGGGTCAGCAGATTGCGCCTTAACCGGCATGAGTGCCCGAAAGTATTTGTACGGCAAGCTTTATCTTCGTCGGGTAGGATTGGAAATCAAAAAGGGATGGTCTCGTATAAGATTACCAAATTTCGAGTGTCCCGCTGGCCAGCGTGCATTTCATTTTCTGCTTTATGAATATCGTCGTCCCGCCGGGCTTGATAACGGCGTAGTGGGCTGCCTTCTTTGCGATATCGCCCTGGTATTTCCCGACGTTGTCGGGAACGAATCTGTTCCTGAGTACATTTCCGAACAGCGCCTCGAACCATACGCACGACACCGTGAATTCTCCGATGCCGTTGTTCAGGTGGTATCCGTCCCTGCACACTTCCATCCCGGGGACGTTGGCCCTGACGTTCTGGATTGCCGTCCCGGCAGGGATGACGGTGTTTATCGCAGCCCTCCCCGCGGCATAGGCCACGCTGCTCACGATCGAGTTGTACATGGATTTCTGGCTGTTGCCGTAATGGGGGAAGAGGGGGTGGTCGGAGTCGGAATCGTAGGCCCATGTTTGTAGGAAAACCAACTCTACGTTAGGGTTTTTCGCATGCGCCGACACATAAGACATCAGGTTGGGCAGGAAAGGGAAATAGCTGTCCGGCAGACCGGAGTAACCGCTTGCCTGAAGGAACGAAACGTAATCCCACGGCTCGTCCTCGACGCATTGCAGTATTGTGCGGCCGCGGGTAATGGTTTTGGCCCCGTCCGGCGCTATCTTGCGGTACTCATATGGTGCCGAGCCGTTCTCTGCGTTCTGCCAGTGGCGCTCCAGCGTGCAGCCGCCTATGTAGGCGTTGGCTATGACGGTCGGGATGCCGGCTTCGCGCGTGAGGTCGCTCAGGTAGGATTCGAGCGCGTTGCCGGCGAAACTGTTGCCAAGCGCGAGTATCCTTATCGTGTCCTGCGGCTGCCGCCCGTGGGCCGTCTGGAATGTGAGCAGGAGGAATAAAACGAAAACAAAGTGCAGAGTATGTTTTTTTGCCATTGGGTGTATGTAATTTACACAAAAATAATAAAAAAGAGATAACTACACGCCTTGCCCGGCAGTGTGCTGATTTTAACACGAGTGCGAGCATGTATTAATTACTGAAAAAGATAATGCCCTGCCGCCTGCTGCAAGCATGCCGTGTAAAAAATTAAATTGGCGCAATATATATTTTTTTCGGTCGTTAAAAATGTGTAACTTTGCGCCGGGTTGTGCCCAGCGCCGACCTGTATATTGACCGTATGATGAAGAAAACTCTGTTCAGAATCTTTCCCGTATTCGTCCTGGCGCTCCTGGCTGCCGGTTGCAGCGAGTATGGCAATCTTATGAAGACCGGTACTCCACGCCAGAAATACGATGCGGCCGTGGATTTCCTCAATGCGGGAAAGAACCAGAGGGCGATCGACCTTTTCGATATGATCAGGCCGATGTTCATGGGTACGCCACAGGAAGATTCGGTATTGTTCTTCATGGGGTTGGCCTACTACAGGCAGCATGACTACCAGTCGAGCGGCGCCATGTTCGACGAATTCCGAAAGACGTTCGGGCGCAGCCCGTTGCTCGAAGACGCCGAATACCTGTATGCCGACGGGCTTTACAGAAGTTCGCCGCCGCCCAACCGGGACCAGACGCATACGGTACAGGCAATTATGGCCATCGAAGAATACCTCGAACGCTACCCCCGCTCGAAATACAAGGACGAAATGACCGCCCAGGTCGGCAAACTGGAGGATAAGTTGAAAGAAAAAGCTTACCTTAACGCCAGGATCTATTACGATATAGGTGAATATAAGGCTGCCGCTGTGGCGCTGCGAAACTCGCTTGACGAATATCCCGATACCAAGCACAGGGAGGAAATGCTCTTCCTCATCGTCAAATCGAGCTATCTGCTCGCGAGCAACTCTATCGAGAGCCTGCAACGCGAACGCTATATGAACGTACAGGAGGCGTATTACAACTTCAACGGGGAATTCCCTGACAGCCAATACGCGAAAGAGGCGCAGAAAATGTACGACGGAGCGGTCAAATACCTCACCCGGTTCTCTGAAAACAACGAAACGAATACAAGCAATACGAAAAATGGAATTTAAGAAAAGCGGTGTCCCGAACAATACGGTGACACGTAAACTGACTGACATCGACGATGTTACGGGTAATGTTTATGAATCGGTCGTGATCATAGCCAAACGCGCCAACCAGATCGGCACCGAGATGAAACAGGAGCTTAACCGCAAACTGGCCGATTTTTCGAGCACGAGCGACTCGCTTGAGGAAACTTTCGAGAACCGCGAACAGATCGAGATCTCGCGCTACTACGAAAGGCTTCCCAAACCCGCGCTCATAGCGACCGAGGAATTCCTTGAAGGCAAGGTCTACTTCCGCGACAACAGCGAAGCGGAGCAAGCCAACTAAAACCGGTTTCGCGCGATGCTTCGCGGTAAACACATACTGGTAGGCGTAACAGGCAGTATAGCAGCTTATAAGGCTGCTATGCTCGTTCGTGCCCTTGTCAAAGGGGGCGCGGAGGTGAAGGTCGTTATGACGCCCCTCGCCAAGCAGTTCATCACGCCGCTCACGATGGCCACGCTCGCGAAAAATCCTATCCTGGTCGATTTTTTCAATCCCGAGAACGGAGAGTGGAATTCGCATGTGAGCCTCGGGGAATGGGCCGATGCCTACGTGATCGCCCCCGCTACAGCCAACACGCTGGCGAAGATGGCCCACGGCATAGCTGACAACCTGCTGCTTACCACTTACCTCTCGGCCCGCTGCCCTGTTTTTGTGGCCCCGGCGATGGACCTGGATATGTTCGCACACGTCACGACCCAGCAGAACCTTGCGACTCTGCGTTCGCACGGGGTGCAGGTGGTCGAGCCGGGTGAAGGCGAGTTGGCAAGCGGACTGAGCGGAAAAGGCCGCATGGCCGAAGCGGAAGAGATCGCCGCTTTCGTCGCCGCGTTCTTCGAAAAAAAAAAGAGCCTGCGAGGTAAGAGATTCCTCGTGACGGCCGGCCCCACTGTTGAGGCCATAGATCCTGTAAGATATATTTCGAACAACTCGACCGGCAAAATGGGGTATGCCATCGCCGCCGAACTTGCCGTGCGTGGCGCTGAGGTGACCCTCGTGAGCGGCCCCGTGTCGTTGCCGGTCCCGGCAGGCGTGCGGCGTGTGGATGTGGTTTCGGCCAGGGAGATGTACGACGCTTCGGTCGAGGCGTTCAAGGAGGCTGACGGTGCCGTTATGTGTGCCGCGGTAGCGGATTATACACCTGCCCGCGCAGCCGACACGAAAATGAAGCGCAAGGGCGACATCTCGCTCGAACTCCGCCCGACAAAGGACATAGCCGCCGAACTTGGTGCAATGAAAGGCCCGAAACTTCTGATCGGCTTCGCCCTCGAAACCGATAACGAACAGGCGAACGCGCAAGACAAACTCGAACGTAAAAACTTCGATTACATAGTGTTGAACTCGCTGCGCGACGCGGGCGCCGGTTTCGGCGGCGACAGCAACAAGATCACGGTGCTGGGACGCGACGGAAGCGTTGCCGCCTATCCGCTGGAAGCAAAAACAGAGGCGGCCGCGCGCATTGCCGACATTGTCGAAAACTTCTTTGAAAAATAAAAGGGGTGGCCTTCCCGAATCATTAGGCTTTTCTTATATTTGCACAATTAGGGATGCACCTCGGATCAACGGAAATTTCAGAATCGGGTAAGCGTATGTTAATCCGCTTCGCTATTTCCGCCCCGGCCTTACGGCCGACTGCGGGCTCCGCTCATTGAGCTCGCTTGCTAAAGCAAACTCGGTTCACTATATTCGCCCATGCTCAAAAAACTTCATGTTGAGAATTACGCCCTTATCGACCGGCTCGAAATGGAGTTGGGCGACGGGTTGAATATTATAACAGGCGAAACCGGGGCGGGTAAGACCATCCTGTTAGGTGCGCTTGGGTTGCTGCTCGGCGCGCGAGGCGACAGCGGCGTGATGAAAGACTCGGAGCGCAACTGCGTGATCGAGGGTGAATTCGAAATCGGCCGCTACGACCTTGAATGGTTTTTCTCGGAACACGACCTCGACTACGACTGCCACACCATCGTGCGCCGCGTGATCTCGCCCGGCGGCAAGACCAGGTGCTACATCAACGACCTGCCCGTGCAGGTGACGATGCTCAAAGAATTCGGCACGCACCTTATAGATATACATTCGCAGCACCAGAGCCTTCTGCTTTCTGAAGACGGCTATCGGGTGGGCATCGTCGACAGCGTCGCGATGCATAAGCCGCTGTTGGCTGATTATGCCGTGGCATACGACGAACTGCGCAGAGCCGAAAGGGAGCTTGCGCGGTTGAAGGATGCTGCTGCCCGGGGCAAGCAGGACGAGGAGTGGCTGACCCATCAGGTCGGGCAATTGGACGATGCCAAACTCGTTGAGGGAGAACAGTCCGAATTGGAGGCGAGGCAGGCAGAACTGGCTCATGCGCAGGAAATCCAAATGGCGCTCGGAGGGTCGGCGACGCTTCTTGCGGAAGACGAAACGGGGGTGCTGCCACGGCTCAAAACGGTTGAGAGAGAACTCAGCGGGATCGCGGGTTACTATCCTAGGGCGGAAGAGTTGCTTGGCCGTGTACGCGCGAGCCTTGTCGAACTGAAAGACATCGAGGCCGAGGTTTCGTCCGAGGCCGAACGCATAGAATCCGAACCGGGCGAACTCGATAAGGTGTCGTCGCGCCTCGATATGATATATTCGCTCCAGCACAAGCACAAGGTGGAGAGCGTCGAAGAATTGATAGCTCTGCATAAGAGATATGCCGCCAGCCTTGCCGCGATAACCGGCGGCGAAGAGGCCATAGCCGAGGCCGAACGCCGCATCAAAGAATGTTCGGAGCGGGCGCTTGGCCTTGCCGGCAAGATAACCGCCGGACGCGAAAGGGCGGGGAAAACCATCTCGGAATATGTCGAGAAGACCCTTGCGGAACTGGGAATGCCGGCGAGTACTTTCACGGTTGTGATCGCGCCTGCGGACGCACTGCGCAGAACAGGGGCCGACGACGTGCGCTTCCTGTTCTCTTCGAACAAGGGGATGCCGCTCGCACCGGTCGAAAAAATCGCTTCGGGCGGGGAAATATCGCGCGTCATGCTTTCGCTCAAGTCGCTCGTGGCGCAGACATCTAACCTGCCAACCATAATTTTCGATGAGATAGACACGGGCGTTTCGGGGCGCATTGCCGATGCCATGGGGAATATCATAGAAAGGCTCGCCCGCACGATGCAGGTTGTGAATATCACGCACTTGCCGCAGGTGGCGTCCAAGGGCGGCGTCCATTTCCTTGTTTACAAAGCGACCGCCGACGGCAAAACGCACACATCCATCCGCCGCCTGAGCGACGCTGAAAGGATAGACGAGATAGCCAAGATGATAAGCGGTACGACAACCACCGATGCCGCCGTGGCGCAGGCGAAACTGCTTCTGAAGATAAAGTAGGGATTGTTCATAAAAGGCTTTCCGATTATTGATAACTTATCGTGCCTGCGGTTGGCGGCACCGTAAAATATAGGTATCTTTGCAGAAGACAGGATGCGCCTCGGGCAAGGTCAAACTTGTTTGACTTTGCCCGAGGCTTTCACTATATTTGAACTTTCATCCCTTAAATTTAATGCCCATGTATAGCTTTGCCGACAGGGAAACCGGGGTAAACGGCCGCGATCTGGCCGAAATGCTCGAAGTCATTGGCGTTGGGAGCGTTGATGAGCTGATCTCGCAGGCGGTTCCCAAGTCGATACGCTTGCGCAAGCCCCTCGACCTGCCTCCCGAAGGCATGAGCGAGCAGGAATTTGCGGTCCATATCGAGCATATAGCGGCAAGAAATGAGCAGTTCCGCTCGTTTATCGGCATGGGGTATTACCCTTCGGCGACACCTGCGGTCATACTGCGCAACGTGTTCGAAAATCCGGCGTGGTACACTTCCTACACGCCCTACCAGGCGGAAATATCGCAGGGCAGACTCGAAGCGCTGCTCAATTTCCAGACGATGGTGGTGTCGCTCACGGGGCTTGAAATCGCGAACTGTTCGCTGCTGGACGAGGCTACGGCCGCGGCCGAGGCGATGCTGATGATGTATGCGCTGCGTAGCCGCGAGGCTGCGGCCCAGGGGCGGAATGTGCTGTTCGTGGACGAGAATATTTTTCCGCAGACGCTCGACATACTGCTTACGCGCAGCGAGCCGCTCGGGATAGAGATAGTGTGCGACGATTACGCATCGTATGAGTTCAGCGGCAAGGAGTTCGGGGTGCTGGTGCAGTACCCGGCCGCAAACGGCGAGGTGCGCGATTACGGGGCGTTTGCGGCGGCTGCGCATGAAAACGGCGCGCTCGTGACCGCTGTCGCCGACATTATGGCGCTGGCGCTGTTGAAAGCTCCCGGGGAGTGGGGCGCCGATATCGCGGTCGGAAACGTGCAGCGGTTCGGCCTTCCGATGGGGTATGGCGGCCCGCATGCCGGTTATATGGCCACGCGCGACGCTTTCAAACGCAGTATGCCGGGACGCATCATCGGAGTTTCGGTGGACAGGCTCGGGAACAAGGCGCTGAGGATGGCGCTCCAGACCCGCGAACAGCACATAAAGCGCGAACGCGCAACATCCAATATATGTACCGCCTCGGCGCTGATGGCCTCGATGGCCGGGTTTTACGCGGTGTACCACGGCCCGGAAGGCGTGCGTTCGATCGCCGAACACATACACGCCTGTGCCGCGAGGGTCGCCAAAGCGCTCGAATCTCTGGGCTACAGGCGCACCTCGCAGGGGGCGTTTTTCGATACGTTGGAGTTCGAGGCCGAAACCGCCGTGGTGCAGGATATCGCCCTCGAAGCCGGTATAAACTTTTTCTATCCGGGCGAGAACAGGGTGAGGATGAGTTTCGACGAGGTCACGACCGAGGAAGATGTCGCCACAGTGATCGCCGTTTTCGCCGAGGCTTCGGGCAAGAAAATGCCGAAGAACATAACAGATACGGCGGATGCCGGGCTTGACGGCCTGCGCCGTGTTTCGGGCATACTTGAGTCGAAGATATTCAACATGTACCGCAGCGAAACCGAAATGATGCGGTACATCAAGAAGTTGGAGCGCCGCGACATCTCGCTGATGAACAGCATGATACCGCTCGGATCGTGTACGATGAAGCTGAACGCTGCCGCGACGATGCGTCCGCTCAGCCTGTCCGGGTTCGCGAATATGCACCCCTTCGCGCCGCTCTCGCAGGCTGCCGGGTATCTCGAACTCATAGCGGAACTCGAAAAAGACCTCGCTGTGATAACAGGTTTCGCGGCGACATCGCTCCAGCCCAATTCGGGCGCGGCGGGCGAGTATGCCGGGATGATGGTCATACGCGCATATCACCAAAGCCGCGGGCACGGCTACCGCAACGTGGTGCTGATACCGGCCTCGGCTCACGGGACGAATCCGGCGACAGCGGCCATGATCGGGATGAAGATCGTTACGGTCGATTGTGACGCGGCCGGGAACATAGACGTCGCCGACCTCAAGGCCAAGGCCGAACAGTACAGCAGCGACCTTTCGGCGCTGATGGTGACTTACCCGTCGACGCACGGGGTTTTCGAAAACAAGATACATGAGATAATAGACATTGTCCACGATGCCGGAGGGCAGGTTTATATGGACGGGGCCAATATGAACGCGCAGGTCGGCCTGACCAGCCCTGGCTATGTCGGGGCGGACGTGTGCCACCTCAACCTGCACAAGACTTTCGCCATGCCCCATGGCGGCGGCGGACCCGGGGTTGGCCCGATTTGTGTGGCTAAACACCTTGTGCCGTTCCTGCCTTCGCATCCGTTGGTGCCTGAAGCAGGAGGCGTGGACGGGATAACGGCCGTTTCATCAGCGCCTTATGGCAGCGCGATGCTGTTGCCCATAACCTACAGCTATATTAAAATGTTGGGGGAGAAGGGGTTGAGGCATGCTACTGAGATGGCGATAGTGAACGCCAACTATATGTCGAAGGCGCTGGCTGGCGAGTTCCGGACGTTCTATGCCGGAGAAACCGGACGGGTGGGGCACGAGTTCATCCTCGACCTCCAGAATTTCCGCAAGGACTACGGCATCGAGGCGGGGGATGTGGCCCGCAGGCTTATGGATTACGGTTTCCATGCCCCGACGCTCTCGTTCCCGGTCCACGATACGTTGATGATAGAACCTACCGAGAGCGAGTCGAAAGGGGAAATGGACCGTTTCTTAGAAGCGATGGTGAGCATAAAGCGCGAGTGCGAAAAGCTGGCGGCAGATGGTGATGAAACTGACAACCTGCTGGTTAACGCTCCGCATACGGCTGCGGAACTCGCCGGAGAATGGAAGCATCCATACACCCGTGCCGAGGCGGTTTTCCCACTGGGGTGGGTCGCCGCAAATAAGTTTTTCCCTTACGTGAGTCGTGTCGATGCCGGCTACGGCGACCGGAACCTTGTTGTAATTAGCGATATGTTGCATGAGAAATAATAAAAATACGCTACTTGATTCTAAATAATTTAATAAATGACCAGACTGAAATTAAATTTTACTAATAAATAAAGAATGAAAATGAAAATCGGAGAAAAAACATTTGTATCGTTGAGCTATGAGCTTAAAGTAGGTGGGGAATTGGTGGACAGCGCGCCTGCCGACCGTCCGTTGGAATTCGTATTCGGCGCGGGCTACCTCCTGCCGAAATTCGAGGAAAATATCAAAGGCCTCGGCAAGGGCGACAAGTTCAAATTTACGCTTACCCCTGCCGAAGGTTACGGCGAATCTGTTGCCGATGCCATCGTCGACCTGCCGAAAGACATATTCATGATTGACGGGGCCATCGAAGACGGCCTGCTCGATATCGGCAATCAGGTGCCGATGAGTACTGCAGATGGTCAGCACCTTGTAGGTACGGTCAAAGAGGTGGGCGAAGACTCGGTTAAGATGGATTTCAACCATCCGATGGCAGGCAAAGTGCTTAATTTCAGCGGCGAGGTGGTCGATGTGCGCGAAGCGACGGACGAAGACCTTATGGGCGGAATGATGGCCGGCGGCGGTTGCGGATGTGGCTGCGGTTGCGACGACAGCTGCGATTGCGGTTGCAACGACGGCGCTGAATGCAATTGTGACGACGATTGCGGTTGTGGTTGCAACGACGAACAGTCGTCATGCGGTTGCGGCTGTAAATAATATGTGCGGGTTGCTTCAATAAGCACCTCGTGTTAAAACAAAAAAAGGAGTGAACCAAGTTCACTCCTTTTTATTTGCGATTATCCGCATGCTTCCTGTAATGAATTACGGGAATGGGACTTCTATCGTGTCGCTGGTATTTTTTGCACCGGCGTTCTTGTCCCACGAAGGCATAGCTATGTTCAGTTCCACACGGAGCGGCCCCTTGCCTGGCTTCGCCTTGCCGTAAGGGATGGTGAACTGCGCGTTCGAATCGGGCATGAGTTTCACGTCGACAGTCCCGCGCGATACTTTACTCTTCCCTTGCCATACCGTGTACGACACCAACCTTTCCACCGTGCGGAAATACATGCTGCTTGATACCGAGAACAGGCCCTTGGAGGCGTCTTTCAATTCAAATGTTACGGGTTTGAATTGGTTCGCCTGCTCCATTACGACACGTCCGGCCGAGGCGAGTGGATAGGCCGAAGCGGTTTGGGGCAGGACGGCGTCCGTGTTCCATTCGCCGTTGGCATTTGTGTAGATGACCGGCCGGTTGTCACCGGATTCTGTTTGTATGTGCTTGATACTCAGGTGACTCTCGTAGAGGTTGTATCCGTTCGAGATGCCTGCGCCCAGCGAGAATCCGATCACCGAGGGGTGGTGCCACGACGTGTACATTATGGCTTCGGCACGATCTATATAGGAGTGTACCCATGTCGTGTCGTTGGCCGGGTTGCCGCCGGCCTTTCGCGACTCGCCGCTCTTAACGGTGTTTATGTCGGCCTGCGGTATCACGAACATGCCCATCCCGTCGCACAACGAGTAGAACCAATCGGGCATGGGGCGGTATGCCATAATAGTGTTTATATTGCGGGATTTCATTTCCGAGATGGCCGTGCCGGCGGCGGTTTTCGCTTTGAAGCTGTAATCGCTGAGGGTGTAATTTTCCGCAAAGCTAAAGGGGAAACTTTTGCCGTTGACCAGGAGCGTACCTTTGTTAGCAGTGTCATTGCCGGCTCCGGCTTGCACGTCGGTCAAATCGACCTCAACCGTGCGGATGCCGACCTTGTAGGCTATATATTCCCAGTAGCGGCCTTCGTGCTGGGTTTTGATGAGCAGCGTGTAGAGGTTGGGGTCTTCGGGGCTCCAGAGTTTGGTGTCTTGTACGTTGACTACAAAACGAACGGTATCCTCGCGGCGCATGTCGATTTCGCGGTCGCGTCGGCCGGAGGTCACGACCTCGCCGTCGGGCGACAGCAGCGAATAATGTACGGTCAAGGTTCTGGGGTTAAGCAGGTTGCTCTTCAGAATAACGCCCAGTTCTATCATGGCATCCTTTCCGCTGATCGTCGTACGGCTCACGTAGTCGCGTACCCTGACCCTCGGTTGCGCGATGATATACGTCTCGCCGTTGAGCCGGGGAGTGAATTCTGCCGGACGGTCTTCTAGGATGTCGGCGGCCGCGTTGCCATGTACTTTTATCTCGACGGAGTTCATCCCCTCTTTGGCCGCGCCTGTGATGTCGAACTCCGCGGCCGCCCATGAGCTTTGGTTGTATCCCACCCGCTCGCCGTTCACGAATACCTCGTAGGGTGCGTTGGCCGAGCCGACGTACAGGTAGAGGTTACGGTCGATCCACGAGAAAGGCACTTTGAAAGCGTGTTCGTAAGATGTTGCCTCGCCGCTTGCCGTCGTTTTCCAACTTTCGTCCAACGGCTGGAGGTATGCCGAAGCCTCGCGGCTTTGGCCCAGCGCGGCGGCCTCGCTGTCGTAGCATATGGTTTGCACGCGTGGAACTTCCCTGCCCAGTGCCACCGGCGTGGCCGATCTCCATGGTTCGGCAGGCCAATGGGCCGATTCCGGCGAGTAGGTCTGCGCCTGCGCATACCCGGCCGCGAGTGCCAGCAATCCGGCGATATATAATTGGAATTTTTTCATTGTGTTGTTTTTATACCATACAAATATACGAAAAGCCGAGCGCAATCATGAAAGCTCGCTTTCGGAAGATTGCCGAGGCGCATCCTGTATTCTGCAAATATACAAATCATCCGGGTATTTCCGTTCGTGTGCGAAGAAAATACCCGGATGGTAATTCAGGCGGTTCAGCTATTTGAGCGTGTCGCTGTTCGAGGCGGCGATCAGAGCGAGGTTCATGCGCGAGCGCATATCAGCGCCTTCGCTTTGCAGGTGCACGTTCTGCCACAGGCCCAGGAGTACCGGCCCGATGATCTCGGCGCTGCCCAGGCCTTCCATCAGCTTGTAGGATATGTTACCGGACGAGAGGTTCGGGAAGATGAATGTGTTGACCTGGCGTCCGTTAAGTTTATTGAACGGGTAGTACCTGTCCCGCAGCTGCGTGTCGAGCGCGATATCGGCTTTCATCTCGCCGTCGACCAGAAGCTCCGGGTGCTTCCTGTGGAGTATCTCGACCGCTTTGGCGACTTTCCTGGCATCCGTTTCCGTATCCGTCCCGAAGTTCGAGTTCGACAGCATGGCGACTACCGGCTCGTATCCGAAATGGCGCACGGCTTTGGCGGCCAGGACTGCTATTTCGGCCAGTTCTTCCGCCGTCGGGTTGTCGTTTATTACGGTGTCGGCAAAGAACATGGGGCCGGTCTTGGTGCTGACGATGTGCATCGCACCGAGGGTTTTGTCCTGCGCGTCGAACAGTTCGCGGATCGGTTCGAGCGATTTTGTATAGCGGCGGCCGTAGTCGATGATCGCGGCGTCGGTGTCGCCGGCCATCTTGGTCATAAGGGTGAACCATTCGCGTTCGAGGGTGCGGCGGCCGGCTTCGGCCAGCGATACGCCTTTGCGGCTCATCTTTTCATAGAATGCCTTGGCGTATTTGTCGCACCGGTCTTTTTCGGCGGCGGCCGTGTAGTCGATGATCTCGAACGACGACGGGTCGATGTGCAGTTCGGCTGCCGTCTTGCAGATGTGGTCGTGGTTGCCGATCAGGACGGGTTTGACAACTCCGTCGGAACCGAGTACCGCAGCGGCTTTGATGACGCTCGGGCTTTCGCCATGGCTGAACGCCACGCGTTTGATGGGCGCCGTCGTAACCATGGTGCGGATGCGGGTCATCAGTTTGTCGTTGCGGCCCATGCGTTTTTCGAGTTCCGCCCTGTAGGCGTCCCAGTCTTCGATGGTTTTGCGGGCCACGCCCGATTCGATGGCCGCTTTGGCCACAGCCATCGAGATGTTCACGATGAGCCTCGGGTCGAGCGGTTTAGGGATGAGGTACTGCCGCCCGAAAGATATGTTGGCGTTGCTGTATGCCGACGATACTATCTCCGGCACAGGTTGGCGGGCGAGTTCGGCAATGGCGTGTGTGGCGGCGATCTTCATTTCCTCGTTGATCTTGGTCGCGCGTACGTCGAGCGCGCCGCGGAATATGTAAGGGAAACCGAGTACGTTGTTGACCTGGTTGGCGTAGTCCGAGCGGCCCGTGGCGAATACTATGTCCTCGCGTGAGGCCATCGCGTCTTCATACGATATTTCGGGGTTGGGGTTCGCGAGCGCCAGTACGATGGGGTCGTTGGCCATGCTGCGCACCATCTCTTTGGTAAGCACGTTGGCGACCGAGAGCCCGAGGAAGATATCCGCGCCCTTGACGGCGTCTTCGAGCGTCCAGATGTCGCGCGAGGTGGCGAATTCTTTCTTCGAGGCGTTGAGGTCTGTACGCTGGGTGTTCATCACGCCCTTGCTGTCGCACATGACCATATTTTCGCGCTTCACGCCGAGCGATATGTAGAGCTTCGCGCATGATACGGCCGCGGCGCCGGCGCCGTTGACCACGACTTTCACCTCGTCCAGTTTTTTGCCTACGATCTCAACGGCGTTGATAAGCGCCGATGCCGAAATGATCGCCGTGCCGTGCTGGTCGTCGTGCATGACGGGGATGTTCAGTTCGTTCTTGAGGCGTTCCTCGATCTCGAAGCACTCCGGGGCTTTGATGTCCTCAAGGTTGATGCCGCCGAACGTGGGCGATATGTTTTTGACGGTTTCGATGAATTTCTCCACGTCCGTGGTGTCGACCTCTATGTCGAACACGTCGATGTCGGCGAACGTCTTGAAGAGCAGGCCTTTGCCTTCCATTACGGGCTTGCCTGCCAGGGCGCCTATGTTGCCCAGACCGAGTACCGCCGTGCCGTTGGAAATGACCGCGACCAGATTGCCCTTAGCCGTGTATTTATACGCGTCCTCGGGGTTCTTCTCTATTTCGAGGCAAGGCTCGGCCACGCCGGGCGAGTAGGCCAGCGACAGGTCGTTCTGCGTCCTGTACGGTTTTGTCGGAACCACTTCGATCTTGCCGGGCCTTCCTTCCGAGTGGTAGAGGAGGGCTTCATTCCTACGGTTTTTCTGATTGACAGCCATTTTGTTTACGGGTTTTATGAAAAAATGTATCTTTGTGTATATTTTTAGTTTGATGTTAGATTTTTATCTTTACGAAATAAAAATCAGCATGCAAGTTAAAAAAAATCCGATAAAGATGAGCCATTTTCCCAAACTTAATTTTCCCGATTTTGCTTTTCGCCTGCGTTCGTGCGACGGTGCGGACAGGATATGGGACGATATCCGGAAGATGTGGCTAGTGTTTACCCCGGAGGAGTGGGTGCGCCGGCATGTCGTGCGGTGGCTTGTGGAGGCGCAGGGTGTTACGCCCCAAATGATAGTGCAGGAGCATCCGGTCTGCGTGCAGGGGCAGCCGCAAAGGGCTGACATAGTGGTCTTTGGCAGCGATACGCAGCCTTTGCTGCTTGTCGAATGCAAAGAACCAGGCGTTGAGATCTCGAACGAGGTATACGCCCAGGCAGTGCGGTACAATGCCGTGTTGGGGGCTGGCTACATTATGATAACCAACGGGTTGAGGCATTATATCTACAAGGCTGACGGCGACGGAGGGTATTCGCCGCTAAAGATTTTTCCGGACTTAAAGTGGTAGGTTTCGGTTTTGCCGGGCCGATTCGGGCAAGTACAGATTCTATACGGTATTATTCTTTTGGGAGTGCTGTGTTTTCTGCTTGCGGCGAGCGGCGCGAGCTGTACGGGCCGCACTCCACGCGCGGCCTCATGGGCAATATGTCTGAAAAAACAGAATAAGCTCCAAGGTGATAGGTTCAAAAAATAACTGAATTATCTCCTTTTGTGTTATAGCATTTTTCCGGATCGCGGAGCGATCCGGCGGCCCGCCATAAAGGGGCGGAGGGCGGGCCGCTTAGTAATTTTTACGTTGCAACAACACTAAAAGGAATAATCCTGAAAAATAATGCCCCGCAAAAAGCGAGGCATTTTTATATGTGTCGTGAAAGTTCGCCTTTTTTCCGGCGTGAACTTCAGTCTTTCTTCGGATTGATGAGCTGGAGCATATATTCGTCCATCCAGCCCGAGGTGGTTTTGATCCACTCGCGTTTCACGCCTATCGTCAGGAAGCCCTTGCTGCGGAAGAGCATTAGGCTCGGGGTGTTGTCGAATAGCACGTTGCAGTACAACTGGTTGAGTTGCAGTATCATGAAGGCGTAGCGTATGAGTATCTGGAGTGCGCTCGACGCGTAGCCCTGGCAGCGTTCTTTCTTGTCGTAGATGAGTACGCCTATGCCTGCCCGGCGGTTGTAGGGGTCGATGTCGAAAAGATCGATGGTGCCGACCGCCCTGCCTGTGTCCACGGCTTCGATGATGAGGCGGAGCTGGCGGGTTTCGAAAACGTCGTATTGCTGGCTGTCAATGAATTGGCGCAGGATATGCCTCGAAAACGGGACGACCGTGTTGCTGACTTTCCAGACGTTGGTGTCGTTCTCCCATTTGTAGAGGAGGTCCGCGTCTTCGGGTTCCAGCGCCCGCAGCCTTACTGTGTCAGATTCGAGCATATTCATATTACAGGCCTATTATTTTATTGCGTATTAACATGGCTGCGCCCAACGCCCCTGCTCCCTGGCCCATCTGCGACAGGCGGAAGCGTGTGTCTTTATATACGAGGTTGAGCGAATATTTATTGGTGGCGGCCTTCAGCGGCAGCATTATGTAGTCGCCCGCGCGTGAAAGGTTGCCCCCGATAATGACGAGTTCCGGGTTGAAGATATTTATAAGGAACGCGATACTCTTGCCGATCTTCTCCCCGGCTTCCTCCACGAGTTCGATGGAAAGGGTGTCGTCCTTTTTCGCCGCGGCGATGATGTCGTCTATGTGTATCGTGCCGCCGTTGTCGTATTTTTCGCGCAGGATGGTGTTGACGCCCTTGCGGATGCTTTCGGTCATTTTGTTCTCGATGGCGATGCCCGACACTTCTGTTTCGAGGCAGCCTTTCTTGCCGCACGAGCAGATTATCTCGTTGTCGTAGAAGGGCGTATGCCCGAACTCCCCCGCGAAGCCGCTCTTGCCGTAATAGAGTTTGCCGTCGGTCACAACGCCGATCGCAACCCCGCGCCCGAGGTGGAGGTAGAGGATGTTCTTCTCGTTCTTTATGTTCGTCCCCGAGAAATATTCCGCGTAACAACGGGCCCTCGTGTCGTTTTCGAGAAGTACCTGAAGTCCGGTCTGTTTCTCGATGATTTCGGTAAGGGGTTCTTCGGTGTTGGTGAAATATTTATAGCTTCGGCCGGTGTTGGGGTTCACACGCCCCGTTATACACACGCCCATGCCGAGGATCTTGTCCTGGTCAACGCCGCAACGGGCAAGGAATTTATCGATCGAGGAGAGTATATGTTTTAGTGCCTTGTCATCGTCGGTCAGTTCGAAACCTGTTTCGGTTTCTTCGACCACTATGTTGTTCTTCAGGTCGGTGACCACGAAGTGCAGGTTGTCGCGCGCGATGTCCACACCCACGAAATAGATGGCCGAGTCGGCAAGCCCGTATGTGTTGGGGCGGCGTCCGCCGGCGGTTTCGATCTTCCCGTTGTCGATCACGATCTGCTCGTCGACCAGTTCGGTGACGAGTTTGGTTATGGTCGGGATGCTGATGTGGAGTTCCTTGGTAAGCTCGGCGAGGGTGGCCTGGCCGTTCACGGCCATGTAGGCTATGATATTGCGCTTTATGAGGCTGTTCTTCTGCGATATGCCTTTGAGCATATCGTCTTCAGGTTGATTGAAGAACTCTTTGAGCGATACCATTTTTATCCGTTTTGGGACTTAATGTATAATAATGTTACCGCAAAAATATAAATTATTTTTAATAACCTAATGATTTTTGAAAATATTTTAATATATTTTTAATAATATTAGATTGACTTGCGACGATTAATGGAAAAAAATTAATAAAATGGCTGCGGGTTCTGATTTTTGAAATGTGTTTTTGTTGGTGGACGATGCTTCTGGCGTATGAAAAGCGCTGAAAAGAAAGATCCGGCGCCGAAAGGCGCCGGATCCCGCGATATAATAAAATATTTAAAAACTTGCGGTTATTGCGATGTCGAACGGCATCCTACATTTACAGAATGCAAGCTGCGCCTCGGGCAATCTTCCGAAAGTAAGCTTTTTCCGATCGCTCTCGGCTTTCACTACATTTACAGAATGCAGGCTGCGCCTCGGCAATCTTCCGAAAGCAAGCTTTCTTCGATCGCTCTCGGCTTTCACTACATTTCCATCGTCTGTATCGAGGCGACTGCAACGTCGCGGCTGATCTTGCCGACGAGGCCGGCCAGAACCTTGCCCGGGCCGATCTCCACGAATTCAGTAGCGCCGTCCTTGACCATGTTCTGCACGATCTGCGTCCAGCGCACCGGGGCGGTCAACTGGGCGATAAGGTTCGTTTTGATCTTTGCCGGATCGGTATAAGGTTTCGCGTCGACGTTCTGGTACACGGGGCAGATCGGTTTGGCGAACGGTGCGGCTTCGATAGCTGCCGCCAGCTCTTCGCGGGCCGGTTCCATGAGCGGAGAGTGGAACGCTCCGCCCACGCTGAGTTTGAGCGCGCGTTTAGCTCCTGCGGCCAGAAGTGCTTCGCAGGCCGTGTCTATCGCTTCATTGCTCCCCGAGATCACGAGCTGTCCGGGGCAGTTGTAGTTCGCCGGAACGACCACGCCGTTTACCGACGCGCAGATCTCTTCGACTTTTTCATCCGGAAGCGCGAGGACCGCCGCCATCGTCGACGGGTTGGCTTCGCAGGCTTTTTGCATCGCCGCCGCGCGTTTTGAAACCAGTGTGAGGCCGTCCTCGAAGCTGAGTGCGCCTGCCGCTACGAGGGCGCTGAACTCGCCGAGCGAGTGGCCTGCGACCATGTCGGGGTTGAACGCCCTGCCCAGCGACTTGGCCAGAATGACCGAGTGGAGGAATATGGCCGGTTGTGTCACGTTCGTCTGGCGGAGCTGCTCGTCCGTGCCTTTGAACATGATATCTGTGATGCGGAAACCGAGGATCTCGTTCGCTTTTTCGAACAGCTCCCTGGCCTGCGGAACGTTTTCATAAAGGTCGTTACCCATTCCCGGGTATTGTGCTCCCTGTCCGGGAAATACGAATGCTTTCATGGTCAAGATTTTATGTTTTGTGGTGGCAAATATATTGAAAGCTGAGAGCCATCAAGCTTGCTTGAATGGCCGAAGCGCATCATATATTCTGCAAATATAGTGAAAGTCGGGAGATAATGCAAAGGCGGTTCGCGGCTGTTGTTTTCCAGCCTCCCGCCGCAGGGGGCGGTTAATGATTAAATGTTGATAAGTTGATGGTTGGGCGGCGAGGTTATACGCGAAAAAAATATTAAACTTGCACGGTTGATGCGCTTTCGCCCGCCTGTCCGGACGAGGCTGAGAAACCTGAACTAAAAACCAGCGGGATGCTGTCCATACTTTATTATATATTACTGCTCACGGTTACCCTGATATTTTTCGTGGTTATCTGTGCGGCGTGGCTGCTGACGGTGCTGTTCGATCGCGACAGGGTCGTGCTGCACTGGCTGTCGGGGATGTGGACCAAGTTCTATTTCGGAATGTGGCCCGCGTGGAGGCGGAAAGTGCAGGGCCGGGAGAACATAAAAAAGGGCGAGGCTTATGTCGTGGTGGTGAACCACAAGTCGATGCTCGACATTCCGCTGATGTATGTCCTGCCGTTCAATTTCAAGTGGGTTTCGAAGAAGGAGGTCTACAAATGGCCGTTGTTCGGGTGGGTGCTGTGGATGCACGGCGACATAGCCATCGAGCGCAGCTCCTCGAAGGCGCTCCGGCAGTTGGTTGAGGACGGAAAGAAACAGCTTTCGCGTGGGGTTTCGGTCATAGTTTTTCCTGAAGGTACTCGCAGCAAGACCGACCAGCTCGGGAAGTTCCATGAGGGTGCGTTCATGCTGGCGAAGCAGGCCGGTGCGGCGATTTTGCCATGCGTATCGGTCGGCACGGGGACGGCTATGAAAGGTTGGAGGTTTGATTTCAGCAACAGGTTCAGGATCAATATCCTGCCGCCGGTAAGTGCCGATAGGGTGAAAGCCACCGACACCAAAACCCTGACCGCCGAGGTGAGGGAGATGATGGCTGCGGAGTACGAAAAAATGCGGTCGGAATGATTATACAGGCGCGCTGATATTATACGTGCCGACGGAAACATAAAAGTAAACAAATGTTGGCTTGCGAAGCAAGACATCAGCCCGCAGCCACCCGGCGCGGAGGGCTGGAATTCTTCGCCTCCGGCTCGATACAGCCTCCGCTGGCTGCGGCCCTAAGGATGCAAAACGAAGCCTGAGGAAGATAATTACGAAAAAATATAAAACCAGGATATGAGTGTTGCGCAATACACAGACGACGATATAAAATCGCTGAGCCCGCGGGAGCACCTGCGCCTGCGCCCCGGGATGTATATCGGGAAGCTCGGCGACGGGACCCAGTCCGACGATGGTATATATGTGCTGTTCAAGGAGGTGGTCGATAACTCTATAGACGAGTTTATCATGGGTGCCGGGAAACGCATAGACATCACGCTCGAAGGCAAAACCGTGACCGTGAGGGACTATGGGCGAGGGATTCCGCTCAATTCGCTCGCGGCGGCCGTTTCGAAAATGAACACCGGCGGTAAATACGGTTCGGCCGCGTTCAAGAAGACCGTCGGCCTCAACGGTGTCGGCGTCAAGGCGGTGAATATGCTTTCGAGCGCGTTCACGGCCCGAAGCGTCCGCGACGGCGAGTCGCGTAGCGTGACGTTCGCGCAGGGCATCGAACAGGGTGAGAAAAGCGAAAGCGGGATCAATGAGCCTAACGGTACGTACGTGCAGTTCACGCCGGACGAGTCGGTGTTCGGGACTTACGAGTTCAACCCCGAGTTCCTCGAAGCCACACTCAAAAACTACACATACCTCAACACGGGGCTTGTTATCAACTTCAACGGCCAGAGCTACTCTTCCCAGAACGGTTTGCTCGACCTGCTGAACGACAACATGACCGAGGAACCGCTCTATCCGCCCATCCACTTGAAGGGCGAGGATATCGAGGTCGCCATAACCCATGGCACGGGCTACGGCGAGAGCTATTTCTCGTTCGTGAACGGCCAGCACACCACGCAGGGCGGTACGCATCAGGCGGCCTTCCGCGAGGCGGTGGCCAAGACCATTAAGGAGTTCTACCGCAAGGACTACGACCCGTCGGACGTGCGCACGTCGATCGTGGCGGCGATAAGCGTCAAGATAGTAGATCCGCAGTTCGGGCAGCAGACCAAAGTGAGCCTTAGCTCGAACAAGATGAGCGAGGACGGCCCCACGGTGCGCAGTTTCATACTCGATTTCCTCAAAGCGAACCTCGACAACTACCTGCACAAGCATCCTCAGACGGCAGATGTGATGCAGAAGAAGATCGTGGAGAACGAGAAAGACCGCAAGGCCATTTCGGGCATACAGAAGAAGGCCAAGGAGATGGCCAAGAAAGCCAGCCTCAACAACCGCAAACTGCGCGACTGCAAAGTGCATTTCACCGATGTGAAGAACGCCCGCCACGAGGAGACCATGATATTCATCACCGAGGGTAACTCGGCGAGCGGCTCGATAACGGCCAGTCGCGACGTGCAGACGCAGGCGGTGTTCTCGCTGCGAGGCAAGCCGCTGAATACCTATGGGTTAACCAAAAAAGTGGTTTACGAGAACGAGGAGTTCAACCTGCTTCAGGCCGCGCTCAGTATCGAGAACGACATGGAGGACCTGCGCTATAACAAGATAATAATCGCGACGGATGCCGACGTCGACGGCATGCACATCCGCCTGCTGATGATAACGTTCTTCCTGCAGTTCTTCCCCGACCTCATCAGGCAGGAGCACCTTTTCGTGCTGCAAACCCCGCTTTTCCGCGTGCGTAATAAAAAAGAGACGATATATTGCTACAACGAGGACGAAAAACAGGCGGCTATCCGCAAAATCGGGGCGAATACCGCGGAGATCACACGCTTCAAGGGTCTCGGCGAAATATCGGCGGGCGAGTTCAAGGAATTCATCGGCGACAACATGCGCCTTGAAAAGGTGCGCATGACCAAAAACGACCCCATCCACGACATGCTGGAGTTCTATATGGGTAAGAACACCTACGAACGCCAGAACTTTATCGTGGACAACCTGCGCATCGAGGCAGACTACATCGAGGACGAAGCGGCGGCGGTGTCGGCGGCAGGGGAAACAGTGACGGACGAAGCGGAGGCCGCGTAAGCGCCTGGAGGGAGAGTATATGAGCGAAGAAAAAGATATAAATAAAGAACTTGCCGGCCGGGAAATATCAGGCGGCGAGGGTGTCGCCGGCGGTGCCGGCATAGGCGGCGCGGATGGCGTGGCCGATATTGACGGTGTGTCGGATATGGCGGCGGCCGACGATGCGGGGAGCGTTTCGGCAGAGCCTGAAGATACGGCGGCGGATGACCACGCCAGTCCGGACGATCTGGCAGATCCGGCAGACCATGATGGCGGCGGGCCAAAGGGAAAATACCAGAAACTTACAAGCGGCGAGGCCGGCAACAGATATCAGCTTACGGGGATGTACAAGGACTGGTTCCTCGATTACGCCTCGTACGTAATACTCGAACGTGCTGTACCGCATCTCGAGGACGGCCTGAAACCCGTCCAGAGGCGCATCCTGCACGCTATGAAGCGCCTCGACGACGGACGTTACAACAAGGTGGCGAACGTTATCGGCGATACGATGAAGTTCCACCCCCACGGCGACGCCTCGATAGGCGACGCACTCGTGCAGCTTGGGCAGAAAGACCTGCTGATCGACTGCCAGGGTAACTGGGGGAATATTTTCACGGGCGACGATGCCGCTGCCGCGCGTTATATCGAGGCGCGTTTGTCGAAATTCGCGCTCGACGTTGTGTTCAACAACAAGACCACCGAGTGGATGCTCACCTACGACGGACGAAACCAGGAACCCGTCACGCTCCCCGTGAAATTCCCGCTGCTGCTCGCTCAGGGTGTGGAAGGTATCGCGGTGGGTTTGGCCTCCAAGATATTGCCGCACAACTTCAACGAACTGATAGACGCCTGTGTAGCCCACCTGAAAGAGAAGGATTTCACGCTATATCCCGACTTCCAGACCGGGGGCATGATGGACGTTGCACGATATAACGACGGTCTGCGAGGCGGGGCGGTGAAAGTGCGTGCCAAGATCTCGAAAGTGGATCGCAAGACGCTTTCTATCACCGAGATACCGTTCGGTACGACTACGGAGTCCATAAAAGAATCGATCATAAAGGCCAACGACAAGGGCAAGATCAAGATAAAGAAGGTCGACGACAACACCGCCAGCAGCGTGGAAATATTGGTCCACGTCAGCAACGAGGAGTCGAGCGACAAGACGATCGACGCGCTGTACGCCTTCACGGACTGCGAAGTTTCGATATCGCCCAATTCTTGTGTTATATGTGACGAAAAACCGCATTTTTTGGGCGTGAGCGAAATCCTGCGCCAAAGCGCCGACCATACTAAAGAGTTGTTGGGCAGGGAGTTGGAAATACGCCTCGCGGAACTCGGCGAAGCGTGGCACATGGCAAGCCTCGAACGCATCTTCATCGAGAACAAAATGTACCAGGCGATCGAAGGCAAGGTGTCGCGCGAGTCGGCCTATGAGGCTGTGGAAGAGCGGCTTGAGCCGTTCAAACAGAAACTGCGTCGGGAGATAACGCGCGACGACGTGGTAAAGCTCACAGAGTTGAAATTCATCCGCATATCGCGCTACGACGCCTCTAAGGCCGACGAACAGATCAAAGGTATCGAGGAGGAGATGGGGCAGGTGCAGTACGACCTCGAACACCTCACGGATTACGCGGTGGCGTATTACAAGCGCATCAAGACCAAATACGGCAAGGGGCGCGAGCGCAGAACCGAGATCCGCGAATTCGATTCTATCGAGGCGACCAAGGTGGTCGTGGCGAACGCCAAGCTGTACGTGGACCGTGCCGAGGGTTTCTTCGGGATCGGCAAGTCGATGAAGGACTGTGGATTCGTCGCCGATTGCTCTGATATAGACGATGTTATAGTCATGACGAAAGACGGCCGGTATATCATTACGAAAGTGAGTGAGAAGGCCTTCTTCGACAAAAATATTTATTATATAGGTATCTTCAAGCGCAACGACGAGCGCACGATTTATAACGTGCTGTACCGCGACGGCAAGCAGGGCGCGATAATGATGAAACGCTGCGCGATCAAAGGCATTACCCGCGACCGTGAGTACGACATGACCAAGGGGACGCCCAAGAGCGAGATACTCTACATGAGCGTCAACCCGAACGGCGAGGCCGAGGTGCTGAAGGTCTATTTCCGCCCGAGGCCGAGGCTCAAGAAACTGATCGTCGACCTGGATTTCAGCGAGTTGGCTATCAAGGGACGTGCTGCTGCAGGCAACATGTTCTCGCGCTACGGGATACAGAAGATAGTCCTCAAAGAAGCCGGGACATCGACTCTCGGAGGTCAGAATATATGGTACGACGAGGAGGTGCGCAAGCTCAACGCGGACGGCCGCGGCGAACTGCTCGGAGAGTTTTCGGGAGCGGACAAGATAATCGTCATAACCTCTAAGGGCCAGTACTATACTGCCGGGTATGACGTGGGCCACCACTTCCCAGACGACACGAAACAGGTCGCTAAATACGACCCCTCGCGCATATACAGCGTGGCTTACTACGATGCCGCGCAGAAGTATTATTACATAAAGCGTTTCAAGGCCGAGCTGACCGACAAGATGTTGAACTTCGTGGACGAGGAGAACCCGAATTCGAAGCTGGTGGCTTTGAGTGACGATTTCGCGCCTGTTCTGGAGGTTGCGTACAAAGGTGCGCACGCCAACAGGCCCGCCGACCGGATAGACGTCGAGGAATATATAGGCGTCAAGGGCTATAAGGCCCGCGGGAAGCGGGTGTCGACATTCGAAGTGAAAGTACTGGAGTTTGTCGAGCCGCGCCTGAAAGATGATCCGGAAAGGCGCTCATGCGGTAGTCATGCCGCCCCGGCAGAAGCCGGCGGCGATGTCGATAATACGTCGGATACCGTTGATTTTATGGATGTTGACATTCTGGACGCTGACGGGATTGTCGATATGGAAGACGACGGCATAGAGTTCACGATAGAGCGTGCTTCGGAGGCTGGAGATGACTCCGGAAACAAACCGGAAATATCGCAACTCGACCTCTTTTAGGCCGCCGAGAGGAATCGGCTGGTATAGAGCCGCATGTTTGTCAAATTGAAAAATGAGTAATATTTATTACAAAATATTATTTCGCAGTGAAAGTTTTTTTAGTCGGGTATATGGGGAGCGGCAAGAGCAGCATCGGGCGCAAGCTCGCCGCGCGTATGGGGTATGATTTTATCGACACCGACAAGGAAATTGAAAAAGAGTACGGCGGCTCGGTCAGAGATATGTTCGAGCGGGAAGGCGAGGCCTATTTCCGTGAGTGTGAGCGTGAAATGCTGGGAAAACTCGGCGGACAGGACGGCAATCTGATTGTAGCTACCGGGGGCGGCATGCCCTGCATTCCGGGTAACATCGAGCTGATGAACGCGCTCGGGCTGACAATATACCTGAAGATGGGGCCGCAGAAGTTGGCCTCACGGCTTGAGGGCGGCCGCGACAAGAGGCCGATAATCCGCAACCTGAGCGACAGCGAACTGCTGGATTTCATCGCCCGCGCCCTCGAACAGCGGGAGCCGTTCTACGGCAAATCAGCGATGGTACTGGAGTGCGACGATGCTGCGGATGAATATATCTGCACGCAGGCCGAGCAGTGCATAGGCTGGGCGGAGAAACAAAAATGACGCTTGTTCCGCAGGCCGTCTGCCGAAAAGTCCAAAGCCCCGATATTTGCAGAATACAGGATGCGCCTCGGGCAAATCCAAGCAAGCTTGTTTTGCCTCTCGGCTTTCACTATATTTATATAAAAAACTTAGTTATTTCGCCGTCGGTGTGTTATCTTTGCTGTGCGAAATCCCAATACCTGACAAACCAGAACAAAAATATGATACTGTTTTTTGGCAACGAGGAAAAGATCTATGCGGTACAAAGCCCGCGAATGCTGAACAAAGACGATGTCGCGAAGCTCGTGTGGCTCTTTTCGGGTGCCGAGTACCTCTCGACCGAGAACATACAGGGCCGTTTCATAGGGCCGCGCCGCGAGATGATAACCCCCTGGAGTACGAACGCCGTGGAGATCACCCAGAACATGGGGCTGGAGGGCATCGTGCGTATCGAGGAATTCGTGCGCGACCTGGGCGAAACCACGTTTGACCCGATGCTCAACCGCCGCTACGACCGCCTTGACCAAACAATCTTTACGATCGATAAGAAACCCGATCCGATAGTTTATATCGACGATATCGCCGCCTATAACGAAAAAGAGGGGCTGGCGCTGAACACCGACGAAATAGCATACCTCGACAGCGTGGCCGCGACTATGGGCCGCAAACTCACCGACAGCGAGGTGTTCGGGTTCTCGCAGGTCAATTCGGAGCACTGCCGCCACAAGATTTTCAACGGCACATATATCATCGACGGAAAAACGATGCCCGATACGCTTTTCGGGTTGATAAAAAAAACCACAAAGGCCAACCCGGGCGAGGTTGTGTCGGCATATAAGGACAACTGCGCGTTCCTCGCAGGCCCAAAGGCGGAGCAGTTCGCGCCGCAGGAACACGATACTTCGGACTATTTCGTGACGGAGGATTTCGAGAGCGTGATCTCGATCAAGGCCGAAACGCATAACTTCCCGACCACGGTCGAGCCTTTCAACGGCGCGGCGACGGGTACGGGCGGCGAGATCCGCGACCGTATCGCGGGCGGCAAGGGCGCATTCCCGATCGCAGGGACAGCGGTTTATATGGCGTCGTACCCGCGTACCGACGGAACGCGCGAGTGGGAAGGCGGAATGAAGGAGCGCGAATGGCTCTATCAGACCCCGGAGCAGATCCTCGTTAAGGCTTCGAACGGTGCGTCGGATTTCGGGAATAAGTTCGGGCAGCCGCTCGTGACAGGCTCGGTGCTTACGTTCGAGCATGAAGAAAACGGTAAGAAATTCGGGTACGACAAAGTGATAATGCTGGCAGGCGGTATAGGCTATGGCCGCAAGCAGGACAGCCTCAAGGACGAACCGGAACCCGGCGACAAAGTGGTGCTTCTGGGCGGCGACAACTACCGCATCGGTATGGGCGGCGGCGCGGTTTCGAGCGTGGCCACCGGCGAATATGCCAACGAGATAGAGTTGAACGCGGTTCAGCGTTCGAATCCCGAAATGCAGAAACGCGCCTACAACGCCATACGCGCGGTGAGCGAAGAGAAGCGCAACCCGATAATTTCGATACACGACCACGGTGCCGGCGGACACCTCAACTGCCTCAGCGAACTGGTTGAGGCAACAGGCGGCCGCATCGACCTCGACAAGCTCCCGGTGGGCGATCCGACCCTCAGCGACCGCGAGATCGTGGGTAACGAGTCGCAGGAGCGCATGGGCCTGGTGATCGACCAGAAGGATATCGACCACCTGAAGCGCATCGCCGACCGCGAGCGCGCCCCGATGTACGTCATCGGCGAGACCACCGGCGACATGAAGTTCACGTTCGTGGACAACCGCACGGGTGAAAAGCCCATCGACTGGCCGCTGGAATATATGTTCGGCAAGACGCCGTGTACGGTGATAACCGACAATACGGTCGAAGAAACGTACCGTGACGTGAAATACGATACGGGCAAATTGGTGAATTACATCGAGCAGGTATTGCAGCTCGAAGGCGTGGCCTGCAAAGACTGGCTGACAAACAAGGTGGACCGTTCGGTGACAGGCCGTATCGCCATGCAGCAATGCGCCGGGCAGGTGCAGCTTCCGCTCAACGACTGCGCGGTCGTGGCACTCGACTACCAGGGCAAAGGCGGTATCGCCACGGCCCTCGGGCATGCGCCTGTGGCCGCGATGGCCGACCCAGAAAAGGGTTCGGTGCTGGCTATCGCCGAGTCGCTGACCAACATCGTGTTCGCGCCGCTCGCGCACGGACTGAAGGGCGTGTCGCTCAGCGCCAACTGGATGTGGCCCTGCAAGAACGAAGGCGAAGACGCACGCTTGTACAAGGCGGTCAAGGCCGCGAGCGATTTCTCGATGGGCCTCGGCATCAATATCCCGACGGGTAAGGACTCGCTCTCGATGACCCAGAAATACCCCGGCGGCGAGAAGGTTTACTCGCCCGGCACGGTTATCATAACCTCGGCGGGCGAGGTGAGCGACGTCGCCAAATCGGTGAAGGCGGCGCTCAAGAACACCGCAAGCGAGATATTGTACGTGGACATGAGCGGCGAAGGCTTCGGCCTCGGCGGCAGCTCGTTCGCGCAGGTTACGGGAAGCGTCGGCATGGACGTGCCTGGGGTGAAGGACGCCGCCTATTTCGCCAATGCGTTCGGCGCCGTGCAGGCGCTCGTGAACGATGGCAAGGTGCTGGCAGGCCACGACGTATCGGGCGGCGGCCTTGTGACGGCGCTCCTCGAAATGACGTTCGCCGACAACCACAGCGGCATGGCCGTGAAACTCGACAGCCTCGGCGAGAAAGATATAGTGAAAGTAATGTTCAGCGAACGCCCGGCGGTAGTCCTGCAGGTGAAAGACGCGCAGGCGCTTGTGGCGGAACTCGGCAAGCAGGGCGTGAGCGCCTGCGCGATAGCGACCGTCAACCAAAACCGCAAGTTCAGCATCGAGAACGGCGGCGTGAAGTTAGACCTTCTGGTCGACGGCATGCGCGATACATGGTACCGCAGCTCCTACCTGCTCGACCGCAGGCAAAGCACCGAACGCCTCGCATACGAGCGTTTCCAAAATTACAAGAATACGCCGCTTGAATATAAATTTCCGGCGGATTTCAGCGGCAAGCTGAGCCAGTGGGGAATAGATCCGCACCGCAAAACCAAAACCGGCGTTCGCGCGGCGATCATCCGCGAGAAGGGCAGCAACGGCGACCGCGAAATGGCGTGGAGCATGCACCTTGCCGGGATGGACGTGAAGGACGTCCACATGACCGACCTTATCTCCGGCCGCGAAACGCTCGAAGACATAAACCTTATAGTATTCGTGGGCGGGTTCTCGAACTCGGACGTTCTAAACTCGGCCAAAGGCTGGGCGGGGGCGTTCCTGTATAATGATAAGGCCAAGAAGGCGCTCGATAATTTCTACGCACGCCCCGATACGCTTTCGCTGGGCGTCTGCAACGGCTGCCAGCTTATGGTCGAACTCGGCCTGCTCACCCCGTCGCACTCGGAAAAACCGAAGATGCTCCACAACGACAGCCCTAAATTCGAATCGGGTTTCGTGGGCGTAGGTATACAGAAGAGCCCGTCGGTGATGCTCAAGTCGCTCGAAGGCTCGGCGCTCGGCATCTGGATCGCGCACGGCGAGGGTAAATTCCACTTCCCGTATGGCGAGGACAGGTACAATGTGGCGATGACATATTCCTATAACCTCTACCCGTCGAACCCGAACGGCAGCATGTTCAACGCCGCCGGTATCGTTAGCGACGACGGCCGCCACCTTGCGATGATGCCCCACCTGGAACGCGCCATGCGTCCGTGGAACTGGGCGTATTACCCGGAAGACCGCGTGGCGGACGAAGTGACCCCGTGGATCGAGGCGTTCGTGAACGCGGCCGAGTGGATCAAAAGTAAAAAATAACTACAGCCCGTTGAGGCCGTGCGCTTGAATGATGTTGTAAAATGAACAACGCTCCGATAGGCATATTCGATTCCGGCATGGGCGGGCTGTCCGTGTGGGCGAAGGTGCGCGCGGCGCTTCCTGGCGAATCGCTGGTCTATTTCGCCGACGGGGCCAACTGCCCCTACGGCGACCGAAGCCACGATGAAATCCGCGGATATGTGGAGGCGGCGGTCGAACAAATGCTGGCGCAAGGAGTGAAACTGGTGGTTCTGGCGTGCAATACGGCCACAGCCGCCTCCATCGGTTACCTGAGGGAGAAGTATCCCGACATGCCTTTCGTGGGGATGGAGCCGGCGGTGAAACCGGCGGCGCTGAGTACGAAGAGCGGCGTCATAGCCGTACTGGCGACACGTTCGTCGCTCGAAGGAGGACACTTCAAACGTACCTCGGCCGAATTCGCCGACAGGGTCAGGATACTCGCCGCCGTTGGCGAGGGCTGGGTTCCCATTGTGGAAGCGGGGCAGGAAGAAACCCCCGAAGCCCTTGAGGCTGTGCGGAAAGTGGTCGAGCCGTTGATCGCTCAGGGAGCCGACCGGCTTGTGTTGGGGTGTACGCACTACCCGTTCCTGACGAAAGCCATCCGGCAGGCGATAGGCGGCAGGAACGTCGAGATTGTGGACTCGGCCCCGGCCATCGTGAGGCGTGTAGAAGACTTGCTTGGCCGGAACGGTCTGGCGGCTTCGCCACTGAACGTGCCGCTGTATACGTTCATGAGTTCGGCGGACGACGCCTATCTCGCGAAACTCACGGCAAAGGCCGAAGCGGCGTTGGAGATGCCTTCCGGCATACGGGCAGAGCAGAAACGCTAGCTCGCACCGGATTATTCGGAAGAGAAATAACCATAATACTTTGCCTGCAACAGCGGGAGCTGACAGGACGAAAATAAGTCGAGACATATATTGTCCGACGAACGTTAGGCGCGAAGCGACTAAAAGGAGGAGTCAGATGTGAGACTTATTTTCTAGACCTTTTTGGTTACTTTTTACGGCAATGGTAAAAAGTAACATATAATAAATAATTGCAAATAAACAACAGAATACAAATGGCGCAGGCCCGGGATAAAAATACGGAACAGAAGAAACGCAAGGTCGCACTCACCGAGACCCAGCAATGGATCGTTGGTATAACCCTTTTCGCGTTCGGACTGTACCTGCTTACGGCCATTGTGTCGTACTACTTCACATGGGCCGATGACCAGAGTTTCGTGGGGTGGGGCAGGATGGGTGCGGCTGCCGATATCTCCAACCTCGCGGGTAAGTACGGGGCTGTGATGGCAAACTGGTTCGTCGGCGAACTGTTGGGTGTATTCGCGGTGGCGATTCCTGTCGTGCTGCTTATCCTGGCCGTGAGGGTTATCGACATCCGCCCGCTGTTTCTGCGCAAATCGGTGCGTATATCGCTTATTATCATGATACTCGGTTCTCTGTCGCTCGGGTTCCTGTTCAAGGACAGCTGGGGCGTCTTCGGCAGCGGTTTAGGAGGCAGGCAGGGTATAGTGATGTCGGCATGGATGGAGGGGTATCTCGGGAAAATAGGGACGCTGCTGCTGTTGCTGCTGGGGTGGGTACTCATTGGCGTTTATATAAGCAAAAAGACGATTTCTGTAGTCAATAACGTCGGGAAAGGCATTTTTGACGGCGGTGTGCGCATCGGAGGAACGGTCATCGACCATGCCGTGGACCTTGTGAACAGGGGGGCGCAGAAAGAGGAACAGGAGGAAACCGGAATTGATACACCTGCGGAAGTTCCCTGCGAAAGCGCTCCCGCAGAGGTTTTATCGGTGGTCGAGCCGGGAGCGGAAGCGGAAGAGCCGATCCTCACGCCCGGGAAACAGATTACGACGATAAACGATATGTACAGCCGCGGTAGCGAGTTCTTCGAGATCACGGACGCGCGCAGGAGGGAGAAAGACGGCGGCGAGACAATGGCGGCGGTGCCTGGCGGGGCTTCGGCAGGCGCGGCGGCGAATGTCGTTTCAGGCGTTGGAGGCGCCGAAAGCCTTGGAAGCACCGGGAGCGGCATTGTCGTTATGGATGGCGGCGCCGGGAACGCAGGCGGCGGCGTTGGAAGCGCCGCTCCAAAAAGCGCTGCGGGAGGTAATGTAGTGACGTTCGGCGATGACGCGGGCGACTTTATGTCGCGGCGGGATGCCGGCCGCGTGAGTGCGGCTGACGACAGCCGTTACGCCGGAGGCGTGGGCGAATTCGCAGGGCAGAACGGGCAGAACGGGCAGGATGCGCCCCGTGCGAACGGCCGCCCGGCTGGCGAGGTCGTCGAGGTTAGGCAGACGCAGGACGGGGTATTCGAAATAGTTGAAACAGGTGGTACGGTGTCGGTCGGAGGTGTGCTCGAAAGCTCCTCTCCGGGCGGCGTGCGGCCTGGCGATAAGCTCGAAGTCGTTGTTTCCGAACGGCGCGACGTTCTGCTTGCCGAGGACGAGATCGACAGTTCGTTGTATGATCCCACGCTCGAACTCTCGAAATACCAGAAGCCCCCGGTCGAAATACTTGAAGACCACAGCATCGACGTGCAGGTGACCGAGGAGGAGATATACCAGAACAAGAACCAGATAGTCAAGACACTGGAAAATTTCGGCATCAAGATAGACAAGATCAAGGCCACCATAGGCCCTACCGTGACGCTCTACGAGATCGTCCCGGCCGCCGGGGTAAAAATATCGAAGATAAAGAACCTTGAAGATGATATAGCTCTGAGCCTCAAGGCGTTGGGTATCCGTATCATCGCCCCGATGCCGGGGAAAGGCACTGTGGGTATTGAGGTGCCGAACAAAGACAAGGAGATAGTGTCGATGTACTCGCTCGTGAGGACGAAAAAGTTCCAGGAGAGCGAATACGAGCTGCCTGTGGTACTCGGCAAGAACATCTCGAACGAGCTTTACATGATCGACCTCGCCAAGATGCCCCATCTTCTGGTGGCGGGCGCGACGGGGCAGGGGAAGAGCGTGGGGCTGAATACCATCATAACATCGCTGCTCTACAAGAAGCATCCGGGCGAGCTGAAATTCGTCATGGTCGACCCCAAACGCGTGGAACTGTCGCTCTACGCCCGGCTCGAAAAACACTTCCTCGCCAAGATGGAGAGCGAGGACGACGCCATCCTGACCGACACCCAGAAGGTGGTCTACACCCTCAATTCGCTGTGCAAAGAGATGTCCGACCGCTACGACCTGCTGCGCCTGGCCGAGGTGAAGAAAATATCGGAGTACAATGACAAGTTCCGCCGCCGCAGGCTCAATCCGCAGAAAGGACACAGGTTCATGCCTTATATCGTGGTCGTGATCGACGAGTTCGCCGATATGATAATGACGGCAGGCCGCGAGGTCGAAGCGCCCATCACACGCCTCGCGCAGTTGGCCCGCGCCGTTGGTATCCACCTCGTCATCGCCACGCAGCGCCCGGACGTGAAGGTCATCACGGGGCTTATAAAAGCCAACTTCCCCGCCCGCATAGCGTTCCGCGTGATGTCGATGGTGGATTCGAGGACGATCATAGACCAGCCCGGGGCCAATCAGCTCATAGGCCGCGGCGATATGCTCATGTCGCTCAACGGCGAGCTGACGAGGGTGCAGTGCGCCTTCATCGACACGCCCGAGATAGAGCGTGTGGCCGAGTTCATAAGCGGCCAGCGCGGATATGCCAGCGCCTACAATCTGCCGGACTATGTGCCTGATTCAGAGAGCGGGGCCGCCAAAAATGTCGATCTCGGGCAGATAGACCCCATGTTCGAAGAGGTGGCACGGTTCGTGGTGCAAAACCAGCAGGGCTCCACATCGTCCATACAGCGCCGTTTTTCAATAGGATATAACCGTGCCGGGCGTATCATGGACCAGTTGGAGGGCTACGGCATAGTCGGCAGGGCGGAAGGCAGCAAACCGCGGGAGGTGCTCATTGTGGATGTCATGTCGCTGGAGCATATCCTAAGCCGGATGGACGAGTAGAGCAAAAGAATTTTGTGGGATTGCCGATAAAAAATGTCACGTTTATCGATTCAAAACGTCATATCAGTAGAAAAAGATAAGATCATGAAAAGAATAGTTGCGGTATTTGTTTTTTGCCTGTTGGCCTCGCCGCTCTCCGTGTTGGCATTACCCCTTTCCACATCGGCGGACAGCGGCGAAAAGGCTGCCGCGTTGCTCGCCGGCCTTTCGAAAAACATAGCCGCACTGGGGGATTACCGTGTCGAGTTCGGCGTCGGGGCCGAGGGAGGGCAGATACTTGGCAGCTATATCGTGAGCGGCCCGAAGTTCCGGATCGTTACGCCCGAGTTCGAAGTCATCGGCGACGGCGTGTCGAGGTACGAGATAAACCACGAGCTGCGCGAGGTTGTCGCCGACGCCATGGATACCACCGACGTGAATATCCTCGTTAACCCAGTGAAAGCGTTCGAGTTCGCGAAAGAAGGATTCGTTCCTTCGTATAAGGGCGAGGTGCAGGCGAACGGCAAGGTTTGCGACATGGTGGAAATGAAGCCGGCGCTCGATGGTTCGGCGATAACCCAGGTGAAGCTGTACGTGGCGCGCGACACAGGCCTGCCGGTCAGGCTCGAATACCTGCTCGACGGCATAGACGAAAAAGTTTCCGTAACGGTTTCTTCCTTCAAAAAAGACACGGCGATAAAACTGTCCGATTTCGTTTTCGACCGCTCGAAATACAAAGGCTACGAAGTTGTGGATTTCAGGTAAACGACCCTCGTCCGAAGACTAACCCATTACTTGCTATAGATTATGAAAAGGACCTTGGTGTTCTCGATGCTTGCCGCATTGTCCGCATCCATTATGCTCGGTTCACAGGCAGGCGCGAAATCAAAGATTAGATTAATATTCCCTTCTGCCGAGGTCGGGATAACTGATTTCGTGGCGACCGATTACAGCATGTATCCCGCGGACGAACGAGGTTTTATGGATCTGAATGGCAAATCGATCCATATCACGTTTAACCTTGGTGGCGGCACTATGCCGCTTGTTTCCGACGGGAAGCTGAGTTTGAGCGGCGGGATCGGGATCGCGTGCGACAATTATGTTTTCAGCGAAAAGGTAACCATCACAAAAGAGGGCGGTATGATACGCCCCGTGCCCATAGACGGCAGCTACAAAAAGTCGAAATTCAACACTGTTTCACTGAAACTGCCGCTTACGCTGGATTTAAACCTGCGGCCTGTAACTGTCTCTGCCGGCGCTTACGGCAGTGCGGTCATCTCGCAGCACACAAAGTATAAAAAGCCCAAGCACAAGGAAAAGGGGTTGGGCTACATGAACACATTCCAGGCCGGGCTGACCGCGAGGGTGTGGTATGATTGCGTGGGCGTGTTCGCCAATTACGGACTTACCGACTTTTTCCGCCACGATTCGGGTCCCGAATTGCATCCCCTGACTATCGGTCTTTGCTTCGGCTGGTAGAAGAATGAAAAGCGGCCTTGGAAGCCGCTTTTTTATTGATAAAATAGGGTTTTTAGGCCCGCGCAGGTTTGGTATTCCGGTATTTTATCTGTATCTTGGCATGGTTAAAAAACTCTTAAAAAGATATGTCACAAGAAACGATAAAAGGGGCCGGTGAGATGGACGAGGCCGCAAAAACCGTAAATGCCGCGGCAGGCGGTAACGGCGACGGCGGGGACAGTGTGGGCGACGACGGCTCGGGCAACGGAAGGATCATTAAGGTCAATATAGAGGAGCAGATGAAGAGCGCCTACATCGACTATTCGATGTCGGTGATCGTGTCGCGCGCCCTCCCCGACGTTCGGGACGGTTTGAAACCCGTGCACAGGCGCATCCTTTTCGGGATGAGCAACGAACTCAATCTTTATTCGGACAAGCAGCACCGTAAGTCGGCGCGTATCGTCGGCGACGTGATGGGTAAGTTCCACCCGCACGGCGACAGTTCGATCTACGACGCGATGGTGCGTATGGCACAGGAGTGGAGCATGCGCTATCCGCTCGTGGACGGTCAGGGTAACTTCGGTTCGATAGACGGCGACGGTCCTGCGGCAATGCGTTACACCGAGGCGAGGATGAAGAAGTTGGCCGACGAGGTAATGGCTGACATAGACAAGGATACGGTCGATTTCACGGGCAACTTCGACGACACAATACAGGAGCCGTTAGTGCTGCCGACCAAGGTGCCGCTGCTGCTGCTGAACGGCGCTTCGGGTATCGCGGTGGGCATGGCGACCAACATGGCGCCGCACAACCTCACCGAAGTTATGGACGCCTGCTGCGCTTACATCGACAACAGGGATATTGAAATATCGGAGCTGATGCATTTTGTGAAGGCTCCCGACTTCCCGACCGGCGGGATCATTTACGGCTATGCCGGCGTTCAGGAAGCTATGGAGACCGGCCGCGGCCGCGTGATAATGCGCGCCAGGACAGAGATCGAATACACCCACAGCGGCCGCGAATGCATTGTGATTACGGAAATACCGTACATGGTGAACAAGGCGGAGATGATCCGCAAGATCGCCGACCTGATCAACGAAAAGAAGATCGAGGGCATCTCGTACATCAACGACGAGAGCGACCGCAAGGGTATGCGCGTGGTCATCATCCTCAAGAGCGATGCAGTTGCGAGCGTGGTACTCAATACGTTATATAAATACACGGCGATGCAATCGTCTTTCGCGGTGAACAACATCGCGCTGGTGAACGGCCGCCCGATGATGCTCAACCTGAAAGACCTCATCCGCCATTTCGTGAACCACAGGCACGAGGTCATCCTGCGCCGCACGCGCTACGACCTTGCCCAGGCCGAGAAGAGGGCGCATATCCTTCAGGGGCTGCTCATCGCACTCGACCACATCGACGAGATAATCAAGATAATACGCGCCTCGGAAACTCCGGAAGCCGCGAAAACGTCGCTCATGGAGCGTTTCGGCCTCAGCGAGATACAGGCCGGTGCGATCATCGACATGCGCCTGCGTGCCCTTACCGGCCTCGAACGCAATAAGTTGCAGGCCGAATTCGATGCTATCCAGAAGCAGATCGAGTATTTCAACTCGATACTTGCCGACGAGGCGCTCCAGATGAAGGTCATCAAGGACGAACTCATCGAGATACGTGACAAATACGGCGACAAACGCCGCTCAGAGATAGTTTACGCCTCGGAAGAGTTCAATCCCGAGGATTTCTACGCCGACGAGGAGATGGTGATCACTATCTCGCGCATGGGCTACATCAAGCGTACGCCGCTCACCGAATACCGCACGCAGTCGCGCGGCGGGGTGGGAGCCAAGGCCAGCGCAACCCGCGACGAGGACTTTATCGAGCACCTCTACGTGACCACGATGCACAACACAATGCTCTTCTTTACGGAAAAAGGGCGCTGCTACTGGCTCAAGGTATACCAGATCCCGGAAGGTACGCGCACATCGAAAGGCCGTGCTATCCAGAACGTTATCCAGATCGAGCCGGACGATAAGGTAAGGGCTTATGTTAATGTCCGCAACCTCAACGACGAGGAATATGTGGACAGCAACTACATCATCATGTGCAGCAAGCACGGGATCATCAAGAAGACCAAACTCGAAGCGTATTCTCGTCCCCGCCAGAACGGCGTGAACGCCATCACGATCAAGGACGGCGACCAGCTTATCGAGGCGAAACTCACCAGCGGCAGCGCGGAAGTGCTTATCGGTGCGCGGGAAGGCAAGGCTATACGCTTCAACGAGAGCACGGTAAGGCCGATGGGCCGTACGGCGGCGGGCGTGAAAGCGATCACACTGGAGGGCGACGACGAGGTAATAGGTATGGTGTGTGTGGAGCCGGATGCTAATGAAAGCATATTCGTGGTCTCGGAGCACGGTTACGGCAAGCGCACACTGCTCAACGACGAAGACGGCGAACCCGTTTACAGGGTTACCAACCGCGGCGGCAAAGGCGTGAAAACCATGCAGATAACCGAAAAAACAGGTAAGCTCATCTCGATACAGGGCGTGACGGAGGAGAACGACCTTATGATCATAAACCGCAGCGGTATCGCTATCCGCATGGCCGTTTCGGACATCAGGCTGGCAGGCCGCGCGACGCAGGGCGTGAAGGTCATCAACCTGCGCAACGGCGATACCATCGCTTCAGTGGTGGCGGTTCCCGGAGGCGGCGATGAAAACGAGGAGGGCCAGGCCGATGCAGGCGCCCCGGAAGTTGCGGCCGACACCGCCGACACCGCACAGGAGTAGGTTGTAAATATGTAATGTAAAGCGAATTACCCTATCGGGGATTTCGGACAGGATATTAACCAAAAACGAGGACTGATATGAAAAATGGATTGTTTTTAACGGTGGCGGCACTGTTGTTTTCCGCACCATTTGCTTTCGGGCAGCCCATGGGCCTGGGGGACGGTAAAATAGATGTCGGCGCTATAAAAAAGAGCATGGAAGAGTCGGACGCGGCCATTAAGGACCCGAAGACGAGCGAAAAATGGATGACGTGGCTTCAGCGCGGCGACATATATTTCGAAGCGGCGAGCGCCCCGACCAAAGGCCTTTTCATCGGCCTCGACGAATCGCAGATGAGCAAGCTGTATCCGCAAAAACCCGTGGCGAAACCGGCTATAAAGCTGAAAGGTAAAGACGGGGACGTCGAATACAAGGTTAACGAATACGACAGGTTCATTGTTTATTTCGCCAACAAGAAATTGTCGATGTGGACTGACAATAAGATCGTTATAGATTCCACGGCCCTCGACAAGGCGGCCGATGCCTATGATTATGCCTATGCTTTGGATGCCAAGGCCACAGAACGCGCCCTCAAAGGCATACAGGAGGTGGTAAGGATGGTCAAATCCAGGGCACAAACCTACTATCGTTTGGGAATTACCGACAAAGCCGGCGATGAATACCGCCGCTCGTATATCATCCAGCAATATCCGACCGTCGGTAAAGTGGATACGACCGACCTCTTCTACGCTGCGATGGCCTTTTCGTCGGCCGGAAAATTCAACGACGCCCTGCAATGCCTGAACGAACTGAAAAAACTCGGGTACTACGCCGACGGTGATGTTTATTACTATAAATATTTCTGTTTCAATAACATGGAGAGCCATGACAGCGCCCGTTTGACGCTTCTAGAGGGCGCGCGTAAATTCCCGAACGTTTCCAAGCTCTACCGCACCCTTCCGATAATGTACGCGATCGATACGTCGGCGGACATCAACGACATCGTTCCCATAATCGACAAGGCCCTGGCCGATCCTGCGAACAAGGAAAAACCGGCACTCTATTTCGGTATGGGGCAGGCATATGCCCAGAGGGATATGAACGACAAGGCCCTTGAATATTTTATCAAAGCCGCTGACGCAGACCCGAAAAATTACTCTTACCAGTTCAACACCGCGTTGACGTATATTAAAAAAGGGGACCAGGAAGGGCGTGAAATGCAGGAACATTCCGAGAACCTGTCGCAGGCAGAATACGTTAAAGCGCGTGACGAGGTTTACGCGATACATGCTCTCGCCATTCCGTATCTTGAGAAGGCGCATGAACTGGAAAAGGACAATGAATCTGTCATTGAGATACTTGCCGGGCTTACTTTCCGCCTGCGCGACACCAGCCCCGAAATGATGGAGAAATCGAAAAAATACGAGGCGATGAACGAGGCTATTAAAGCCAAAGCCGGAAATACGGCCGAAGCTCCGGCCGCGAAATAATGGCATTACATAATGCCGCATCACTAAAGGGAGGGCCGAAGGCCCTTCTTTTTTTATGTGATCTTGGGGGCTGCGCGGGATTTTTATCGGTTTGTGCCGCCCTGGATTTTGTGGCAAAAATTTTGTACTCTCTGTGCGTATGCGTACCTTTGTTAGATATATTCACAACATGGAATTATGAGCGATGCCGATAAAATACTGGACGAGGTAACCGGTCAGGAATACAAATATGGGTTCGTAACCGATATCGACACCGAAACCATACCCAAGGGCCTGAACGAAGATATCGTGCGACTGATCTCGACCAAGAAGAACGAGCCGCAGTGGATGACAGAACACCGGTTAAAGGCTTACCGCCACTGGCTTACCATGACCATGCCCAAATGGGCACACCTCGACATTCCCGAGATCGATTACCAGGATATTATATATTACGCCGCGCCGCGCACCAAGCCGAAATACGAGAGCATGGACGAGGTAGACCCCGAGTTGGTGGCCACGTTCGACAAACTGGGCATCCCGCTCGAAGAGCAAATGGCCCTGGCAGGTGTCGCGGTCGACGCGGTGATGGACTCGGTGTCGGTCAAGACGACCTACAAGGACACCCTTGCCGAACTGGGCATCATTTTCTGCTCGATGAGCGAAGCCATTGCCGAGCATCCTGAGTTGATCCAAAAATATCTCGGAAGCGTGGTTCCTTACGCCGACAATTTCTTCTCGGCGCTCAATATGGCAGTGTTCTCGGACGGATCGTTCTGCTACATCCCCAAAGGCGTGCGCTGCCCGATGGAGCTGAGTACCTATTTCCGCATCAACGCCGCCGGGACGGGGCAGTTCGAGCGCACGCTTATCGTTGCCGACGAGGGGGCGTATGTCAGCTATCTTGAAGGGTGTACAGCCCCGCAACGGGATGAAAACCAGTTGCATGCCGCGGTGGTAGAGATTGTGATACTCAAAGACGCCGAGGTGAAGTATTCGACGGTGCAGAACTGGTACCCTGGCGACAAAGACGGAAAGGGCGGGATATATAACTTCGTGACCAAGCGCGGTTTGTGCCGCGGCGAGAACTCGCGCCTTTCGTGGACGCAGGTCGAAACCGGCTCGGCGATAACGTGGAAATATCCCAGCACGATACTGGCCGGCGACAACAGCGTGGGCGAGTTCTACTCGGTGGCGCTGACCAACAATTTCCAGCAGGCCGACACGGGGACGAAAATGATCCACCTCGGCCGCAACACCCGCAGCCGGATAGTGTCGAAGGGCATCTCGGCCGGCCGCAGCCAGAACAGCTACCGCGGGCTCGTGAAGGTGGGCCGCAAGGCTGCTGGAGCGCGGAATTACTCGCAGTGCGATTCGCTGCTGATAGGCGACAAGTGCGGCGCGCATACGTTCCCCTATATTGAGTCGGAGAACCCGGGGGCTGTGATCGAACACGAGGCCACCACGTCCAAAATAAGTGAAGACCAGCTGCTTTATTGCAACCAGCGCGGCATCTCGACCGAGGACGCCGTGGGGCTGATCGTGAACGGATACGCCAAGGAAGTACTGAACAAACTCCCAATGGAATTTGCCATTGAGGCGCAGAAACTTCTCTCGATCAGTCTTGAGGGGAGTGTGGGGTAACGGCGCCGAATAAGCGGGCGTAACCGGTGTCACAGGGCAGAAAAATAGAAAATAAAAAACACGAAATATGTTGTTAGAGGTTAAGAATCTGCATTGCATGGTGGACGGCAAGCCCATCCTGAGGGGCCTCGACATTGAGGTCAGGGCGGGCGAGGTGCATGCTATAATGGGTCCCAACGGGTCGGGTAAGAGTACGCTGGCTTCGGTCATCGCAGGTAACCCGAAGTATGAAATTACCGAGGGAGAGGTGCTGTATAATGGCAGTAACCTGCTGGATATGAGCATTGAGGACAGGGCGAGAGCCGGGATATTTTTGGGTTTCCAGTATCCGGTCGAGATCCCGGGCGTGAGCATGGCCAACTTTATGCGAATGGCTGTCAACGCCCGCAGGGAATACCTGGGGGAAGAACCTCTTTCGGCGGGTGATTTCCTGCGGCTGATGCGCGAAAAAAGCGCCGTGGTGGAGCTGGACGCGAAACTTACGAACAGGGCGGTGAACGAAGGCTTCTCGGGCGGCGAAAAGAAAAAGAACGAGATATTCCAGATGGCGATGCTCGACCCGATGCTCGCCATCCTCGACGAAACCGATTCGGGGCTCGATATCGACGCCCTGCGTATCGTGGCAACTGGCGTCAACAAACTCCGCAGGCCGGACAACGCCACGGTGGTTATCACTCATTACCAGAGGTTGTTGGACTATATCGTGCCGGATTATGTGCATGTGCTTTACCAGGGCCGCATAATCCACACCGGTGGTAAGGAACTAGCGCTCGTGCTGGAAGAAGAGGGCTACGACCGCATAATAAACGACTATAATAAATAAGTCATGCAGCGTTCGCTCGAAGAAATATTGTCGGAACTTTACCTGTCGAACATAGATATTATCGGCGAGGGAATGCCATCGTGGGTGAATGCCCTGCGTAGCGGCGCGCTTGAAAATTTCAACCTGCTGTCGCTTCCGTCGGCCAGGGACGAGGATTACAGGCATACCGACATTCGCCGCATGTTCGAGGGCGAGAGGGAAACTTACCTCATCCCGTCGGGCCTGAAAAAAGAGGTCGAAAGGGTAGTGCCGCAGAGGGGCTACACGGTGGATGTGGTCAACGGCTTTTGTACGGCAGAGGGGCTGACCACGCTCGATAACGGCATTGTTTACGGATCGCTTCGTGCGGCGATGGCCGAGATGGGCGAACTCGTTTCGAAATATTACGACAAAATAGCGGACGGCTGGCGTACCGCTACCTCGGCACTCAATACCGTGTTCACGCAGGACGGCGCGTTCGTGTATGTCCCGGACGATGTCGAGGCGGAAGAGCCTTTCTCGCTGGCATTCGCCTATCATGCTGAGGACCAGGAACAGATGTGCTTCTCAAGGGCTTTGGTCATCGCGGGCGGCGGCGCGCGTGCGAATATCGTCATATCGCATGCCGGTGACGGTCATGGGCGTTTTTTGATCGACCATGTGAGGGAAACATACGCCGGCGACGGGGCGTATCTGAAAATAACCGAGGTGAATTCATGGGGCGACAGGGCAATGTCGGTCGCCGGGAATTACTTGCGGCAGGAGCGCGGAAGCCATGTGGATATGGTCGGCCTTTGGCTCAATGGGGCGGTTACGCGTGTGAACGCGGCGACCGACCTCGCGGGTGAAAACTGCGAGAGTATCCTGAAAGGGTTGTACTTTGCGGACGGGACGGAGCATGTCGATGTGAACATGAGGGTAAATCACCTTGTCCCCGATTGCAAAAGCTCGGAGCTGATAAAAGGTATAGTGTCGGGCGAGGCGGTCGGCGCTTTCACGGGCAGGGTGTACGTTGCCCCGGACGCGCAGCGTACCGAGGCCCTGCAACAAAGTCGCAACATTCAGCTCAGTGATACGGCGAAGATATACACCGAGCCGCAGCTGGAGATATACGCCGATGACGTGAAGTGCAGCCATGGCGCCACGGTCGGCCAGATGGACGATGAAGCCGTGTACTATATGCGCCAGAGGGGGCTATCCGAAGCCGATGCCAAACGCCTGCAACTGTTCGGCTTTGTGAACGACGTGATCTCGAAATGCTCGGGCGAATACGCCTGCGATTGCCTCGCGGAGCTTGCCCAGGCGCGTATAGACAGGATGTAGAAGATGTTGGATATAAATAAAATACGCGAGGATTTCCCCATACTCGGCCGCAGTGTTTACGGGCGGCCGTTGGTGTATCTCGACAACGGGGCCACGGCGCAGAAACCGCTCCGGGTGATCGAGGCTATGGACCGTTTCCAGCGCGAGCTGAACGCCAACATACACCGGGGCATACACTACCTGAGCGCGAAAAGCACCGAGGCGTACGAGCAGGCGCGCGAAACCGTCAGGGCGTTCATCGGGGCGGAAAGCACGCAGGAAGTCGTGTTTACTTCCGGTGCCACTGCGGCGATAAATGCTGTGGCCTACAGTTTCGGCGAGAGGTTCTTCGGCGATGGCGACAATATCGTGGTAAGTGAGATGGAACACCACTCTAATATCGTTCCGTGGCAATTGGTGTGCGGACGTAAGGGGATCGAGATGAGGGTGTTGCCGTTCGCGGAGGACGGACGCCTCGAAACCGAAAAGCTGGCAGGGCTGATAGACGGCCGGACTCGAATGGTGGCTGTTACGCAGGCCTCGAACGTACTGGGGACATGCCCCGATCTGCGGAAAATTATAGCCGTGGCACATGGGGCCGGTGTGCCGGTGTTGGTGGACGGATGCCAGGGGATAGTCCACGCCAAGACCGACGTGCGCGAACTCGATTGCGATTTTTATGTCTTCTCTGGACATAAACTCTATGGGCCGACGGGCATAGGAGTGCTTTACGGGAAGAAAAGATGGCTGGAGCAGATGCCGCCGTTCATGGGCGGAGGCGACATGGTCGACCGGGTGAGTTTCGGCGTGACGACATGGGCCGAGCTGCCGCTGAAATTCGAAGCCGGAACAGCCAATTTCACAGGCGCCATCGGGCTTGCCGAAGCCATGAATTATATAAAAGAAATCGGAATGGACGATATCGCCGCGCACGAACAGGCGCTGCTTTCTCACGCCGCCGAGAGGCTCGGAGCCATGGAAGGCGTTAGTATATACGGGACGGCACAGCCCAAATGCGCGATACTTTCGTTCACCGCCGAGGGGGCGCACACTTCCGACATCGGGATGATCCTCGACAAAATGGGGGTGGCAATACGCACCGGGACCCACTGCGCCCAGCCCTTGATGGCCCATTACGGCGTTACGGGGATGTGCCGCGCCTCGATGGCTTTTTACAACACCCACGCGGAGATGGACGTTTTCGCCGACGGGCTTGAGCGGGCGCTCGGGATGCTGCGCTGACCTTTGCAGGGCTTTGGATTTTCGGGCGAAATTATTAACTTGCATCAATTAAAAGACTCAGAATGCCGTTTATCGTACTCGAAGGCCTCGACGGGGCAGGGAAATCGACACAGCTGAACAAGCTAATTTCGTGCATCGCAGCAAAAGGGGCGGAGTACGAGTACCTGCATTTCCCGCGCTTCGACGCGCCTGTGTACGGCGAGCTTATAGCGAAGTTCCTGCGCGGCGAGTTCGGCGCGGCGGATGAGGTCAGCCCGTGGCTGGTGGCGCTGCTGTTCGCCGGCGACCGTGCCGAAGCCGCCGCAATGATGCGCGAATGGCTCGCACAGGGCAAGTACGTGCTTACGGACAGGTTTGTCTACTCGAACATAGCCTACCAGTGCGCCAAAGTCGCCGATGAGGCCGAACGCAACAGGCTGGCCGACTGGATCTTCGATCTCGAATACAACCACAACGACATACCGCGTCCGGACGTTTCGCTGTTCCTGGACGTGCCTTTCCAGTTTACCGAGAGCAGGCTCACCGAGACCCGTGAGGGCGATGACCGCTCCTACCTCGAAGGCTGCCGGGACATCCACGAATCGTCGCTCGACCTGCAAAAAAAGGTGAGGCAGGTGTACCTCGACCGTGCGAGGCTCGATCCCGACCTGAGGGTCGTGGATTGCTCCGACGGCCGAGGCGCGATGGACACCCCGGACAATAACCTGCTCAAGATACTCCACGAAATAAAAGGACTGCTGTGACCCGTACCGCTACCCCTCCGCAACAAATGAGCAAAGGCTGGAAGATCGCCGTCGACGTGTGCCGCATAGTGTTGGCGCTCACGTTCGTGTTCTCGGGCTTCGTAAAGACCGTCGATCCGTGGGGTACGGGGATAAAAATGGGCGAATACCTCGCCGCTTTCGACATGGACTGGCTCTACGGATGCCGGTTCGGCATAGGGATATGGCTCAACGGCGCCGAAATGATGCTCGGTCTGATGGTGCTGTTCAAGATACGCCTGCGCCTGACCACCATATTCATCTCGTGCGCCATGACGTTCTTTACTGTGCTGACGCTCGTGCTGGCGATCTGGAACCCTGTGGACGACTGCGGATGCTTCGGCGACGCCATAAAACTCACGAACTGGGAAACGTTCACGAAGAACATGATCCTGCTCCCGATGGCGCTGTTCGTTTGCTATCATTCGCGGAAGCTGCCGATGAAACCCACATGGCGCGACGGAGCGTTTATGCTCCTTTTCGCGAGCATATCGTTCGGGATCGGAATTTATTCATACCGCCACCTGCCGTTGATAGACTTCCTGCCGTATAAGGTAGGGACCGACCTCGCCAAAGCCATGGAGGACAGCAACGCGCAGGACGAGGTGGACGTCATCTATACTTTCAGGAACACGGCGACCGGCGAACTGGGGAAATTCAAGGAGTGGAACGACGACCCGGCGTGGGAATACGTCGAGCATAAGGTCTTGTCGCTGGATACGAAGGTGCATGCTTCGGTGCGTGATTTCGCCGTGTTCGATGCCGAGAACGACATCACTTCAGACATACTTGCCGACACCAACGTGGTCTATATGGTTTTTGCCGGCGACCTGGAAGATATCCGCCCAAGATGCGAGCGCAAGCTGTCGGTGGCCGTTTCGCAGGCTCGCGACCGCGGCTACAGGGTGATGTGCATCACAGCCACGACCATGGAGAACCCTATGATAATGCTTGTGAACGACCAGGTGCCGTGCTACAACATGGACGCCACGACCATCAAGACCATACTGCGTGCCCGTACCGGGGTTGTGGTGCTCCGCGGCGGAGTAGTCATCGACAAGGTAAACTGCCGCGACATGCTCAAGAAAGGCGAGCTTCCGGACTACCGGACGCTGGAGGTCGATTAGGTGCTTCCGGATCTCGGATGGGGCGGGAGCGTTAGCTCACACCGGAACGCCTGGGAGTGAAATAAACACGGTAATGTGGACAAAGATGGCTGGTTTTTGCATGGCTTGATACTCACCTGAAAATAATCTGCGCCCACCCACGGAAGCACCGAGGTCGCCGCAGCGACCTGTATCCGGGTCATTCCCATGACAGGGAGAGAACGGAAATGTCCGCCTGAATTCGAAGGCCGCGGTGGAAAATAACCTTGACGCTCAGTCTATGATAGCTGGGCGGCTTTTACAGTTTGACGTTGCTTTTCAGATAATCGAGATATTCTTCCGCGTCTTCGAATATTTCCTCCCCTTCCATCATATATGCCCGCAGCAGGAAATCCAATGAGTTTTTCTTATCCTGCCGATGGTAATAACACTGCCCCAGTCGCAACAGGATGAAAGGATTCATGTCTTCCGTGCCATAGATATCGTAGGCCTTATGCAGCGCGTCCAAAGCATCAGCATATTTTTCCATGCAGAAATACGCGTCCCCGATCGAGGCGTAAAGCCAACCGCTGGCCTCCCAATCGTCTTTCGGTTCGGGAATGACTTCGAGGGCCTTGTTGAAATATTCGATGGCTTCGGGATAATTTTCATTATCCATTTCTTCGTTTCCTTGCTCGCTCAGGCTGTCGAGCAGGTCTTCTGTTTCTTCTGTCATTGTTTTATGCTGTTTACAGGTTCATTATGCGCAATTCCTTGGGGTACATGTTGTTGACCCGGTTTTCGATGCGTTTGGCCCATCCCAGAAGGAAACCTTCGAACGACACGAGGTTTATCCCTTCTTCCGGGAAATACGAAACGTCTACGTTGTGTTTGCGCAGGTAGTCGAGCGCGGCTTCGAGCGGCAGGTCGGCTTGCGGGATGGCCGCGCGGTTTATGTCGTGGAAAAGTGCCAGAGGATGCTCGGGCTTGAGTTTGCCCGAGAAGACCTGCCCCATCATGACCCCCGACGTGATCACGGACATGCTTTCGGCGACGGATTTGACGTCGGCGAACCGGCTATCGTAATAGGCGTAGATGTTGCCGCCGGCTTGCGTCAGCTTCATGTATTCAGGTTGGTTCAGCCAGCCCAGCAGTTCCCGCGGCAGACCTTTGGGGATATCGGAGAAAACCGTACGGCGGGGTTTCGGCGCCAAAGCCCTTTCGCCCTGCCCGCCTTTGCGGATCACGGCGGCGAAGAACCCCTCGCCATCGAGCTTGTGGGGGTAGAACCTGAACGTCGGGATATCCCCGGCGCTTCCGTTGCCAACCGACCCGGTCGCGATGTTCCACTCTTTCGGCACGTCGATCTCAACGCCCTCGCAGTCATACTCTTCGCACAGCCATGCGACGTTATCCTCGTTTTCCTGACGGTTGTAAGTACATGTGGAGTATATCAGAATGCCGCCCGGCTTCAGGGTGTCCCAGATGTCGGCGAGGATGCGCCTCTGGCGTGCCGCGCACACGGCGACCTGCTCCGGACTCCATTCGTCGAGCGCTTTGGGGTCTTTGCGGAACATGCCCTCGCCCGAGCACGGCGCGTCTACCGCCACCACGTCGAACCAACTGCGGAAGCCCGAGAAATGTGCCGGGTCGTTGTTCGTAACGACCACGTTGCCAAGCCCCCAGCGTTGTATATTGTCGGCAAGGACCATCGCCCGCGAACGTATGACCTCGTTCGCCACAACAAGCCCGTCGAGGCCAACGACGGTCGAGTAGAGCGTGCTTTTGCCGCCCGGCGCTGCGCACAGGTCAAGCAGCCGTATGCCCTCCCGGTCGCCGATAAGGCTCCGGTAAATATGTTCGACAAACATTGACGACGCCTCTTGCACGTAGTATGCACCGGCATGGAACGCAGGGTCGAGCGTGAAAGAGGGGCGCTCGCCGAGCAGATAACCGTACCTGCTCCACGGAACCTGCCGCCCTTCGGGACGCTCCTGGATCTTGAATGGATTAAACCTTATCGAGGTTACCGGATGGCTGTTATGTATAGTGTCGCACAACTGCGCAGCCTCTTCGGGCGGCAACACCTCGCCGAGCGAGCGGACGAATTCTTCGGGCAGTGTCATCGGCCTTCAGTTGATTTTATTTGCGAGATTCGCCCGATCACAGGCTCAAGCACCTTCGGGTCCATGACGAAGTCCTCCTTGTCTATATCGAGCGTGATGACCTCGCCCTCGTAGATGTTGTTGATCCAGTTGTCGTACTTCTCGTTGAGCCGCAACAGGTAGTCCTCCTGTATCGACATTTCGTATGCCCGGCCGCGCTTCTGGATCTGGCTTATCAGCGTGGGGACGCTGGCTTTCAGGTAGATCAAAAGGTCGGGCCGCTCTATGATGCGGCTCGATATCCCGAAGATTCTCATGTACGATTCGTAGTCGCGCGAGCTCATAAGCCCCATCTCGTGCAGGTTGGTGGCGAAGATATGGGCATCCTCGTATATCGTGCGGTCCTGGATCAGGTCGCCGCACTCGCCGAGCATTTTGTTGGCCTGCTCGATGCGTGCGCCCAGAAAATAGACCTGCAGGTTGAACGCCCACTGGTTCATGTCCCCGTAGAAATCGTTGAGGTACGGATTGCTTATATCTTCTTCGTAGATGCAGGCGCCGAACCTCTTTGCGAGGATCTGCGTCAGCGAGGTCTTGCCGCTGCCTATGTTGCCTGCGATGGCTATATACATGGTGTTCGGGTTTTATTTCTTGTTTATCGCGAGCAGTTCGTCCACGAACGTGCGGTCGTTGAACAGGCGCGGGACCTTGTTCTGTCCGCCCAGTTTGCCCTTCGACGAGAGCCAGGCCATGAACGTCCCTGGTTCCACGACGCTTACGCGTGGCGGCAGCAACGTTGTGTCTCTGAAACGTTTGGCCTCGTAATCCGAGTTGACGCGCTGGAGCGCCATGTCGAGTTCGCGCGTGAAATCTTCGATGGACGCAGGCGCTTTTTTGAACTCCACGACCCATTCGTGCCTGCCCTTGGTTTTGCCCTCCATGTAGACGGGGGCGGCGGAGTATTCCGCAATGACGGCCCCTGTCGCGTGGCTCGCCGCTTCCATGGCGCGTTCGGCGTTTTCTATCACAATCTCCTCGCCGAAGGCGTTGATATAGTGTTTCGTGCGGCCAGTGACACGGATGCGGTAGGGCGAGGTGGAGGTGAACTCCACCGTGTCGCCTATCATGTAGCGCCAAAGGCCGTTGCAGGTGGTAATTATCATGGCGTAGTTCACGCCTGTGCGCGCGCCCTCCAACGGGACGGCTTTCGACGTGTCGCCGAGCGAGTCGGTCGGCAGGAATTCATAGTATATGCCGTAGTCGAGCATCAGCAGCATGTCGTCTTGCGCTGGGTCGTCGGCGATCCCGAAGAAGCCTTCCGACGCGTTGTACGTTTCCATGTAATTCATGCGGCCGGTCGGGATAAGCGCCTCGTACTGATCGCGGTAGGGTTTGAAATTCATCCCGCCGTACATGAAGAGTTCGAGGTTGGGCCACACCTCCAGAAGGTTCTTTGCCCCGGTATATTCCAGCACCTTGTTCATCATCACTAGGTTCCACGACGGCACACCCGCGAATGCCCGCACGTCCTGCTTCACGGTCTCCTCGCATATCCGCCTGACCTTCTCCTCGAAGTCGGGGATTAGCGCGGTCTGCGGCCTCGGGACGCGCTTCAGGTTGGCGTACCAGGGGGTGTTCTCGATCATTATGGCCGACAGGTCGCCGCTGAAGGCCATTTCGCCCTCGCGCTCCACCTTCTTGCTGCCGCCAAGGGTCAGCGTTTTTCCGTCAAGCATTTGGCTCTCCTGGTGTGCGTCGAGGTATAACGCCACGACGTCGCGCGGCCCTTGCAGGTGGTGCTGCTTGAGGCCCTGCTGGCTTACAGGGACGTATTTGCTTTTGGCGTCGGTAGTGCCTGACGATTTCGCGAACCACCTGATAGGGGTAGGCCAGAAAACGTTCTGTTCGCCGCCCTTGGTGCGCATTATGTATTCGTGGAAATGTTCGTAATCGATGACCGGAACGTTTTGCCGGAACTGTTCGGCGTTTGTTATGCCCGGCATACCGCGCTCGCGCCCGAAAACGGTATCCCGGCCCTGCGCCAGCAAATAGTCCAACTGCCCGGCCTGCACCTCGGCGGGCCGCTGGCGAAAACGGTCTATCTCGCGCAAACGAGGTTTCAGGTACAGTCTGGCAAGTTTGGTTATCAGCGGCATACGGCGCGTTAGTTAAAGAATTTACCGACCTTCGGGATGGCGTCGGGCATGGCGAAAACTACGACCCTGTCGTAGGCGTTTATCGTGGTGTCGCCCACGGCTATCGTAGCTGAATCGCCGCGCACGATGCCCCCGATGATGGCGTCGTCGGGGAAGTCGAGTTCGCGGATAGTTTGTTTCGTGGCCGGCGAGTTGGGCTTGGCGATATATTCCAGCACCTCGGCGTCGCTGCCCGTGAGGCATTTTATCGCCTGCACGTCGGTGGCCATCGTGAAGCGGAAGATATTGCTTGCCGTGATGAGTTTCTTGTTTATTATGGTGTCGATCCCGATACTCTCCGCAAGGTTGATGTAGTTGAGGTTTTCGACCTCGGCGATCACTTTCTTGACTCCCACGCGCTTGGCGAGCATCGCCGCCAGGATATTGGTTTCGGCCCTGCCCGTGACGGCCACGAAAGCGTCCATCGAGGCCAGGCCCTCTTCCATCATGGCGTCTATGTCGCGTCCGTCCTCGTGGATTATGAGCGTTTTATCCAGCTGTTCCGTAAGCCTGTACGCTTTTTCCTCGTTGTATTCGACCAGTTTTATGTTCACTTCCTTCTCAAGCCCCGACGCTATGCGCACCCCTATCCGGCTGCCTCCGAGGATCATCATGTTCTTGATGTCGATGTTGGCCTTGCCCGAGTAATTCAGTACCTCTTCGACCGAATCCCGGTTGGTTATGACGTAGATCGTGTCGCCGCCAAGGAAGCGGTCGCTGCCGCGCGGGATAAACGTATGGCCGTCGCGGACAATGGCGATGGTTCTGTAAGGCAGGTTGTGCCGGTCTACGGTAGCTTCGAGCAGTGTCTTGTCGACGAGGCTCGACGACCCGTCGAGTTTGAACACCACCAGCGAGAGCATGCCGCCCGAGAATTCGACGAATTCGGTGGACGAGGTGTGCCCCAGCAGTTTTATGACCTCTTCGGCGCCGATAAGCTCCGGGTAGAACAGGTAGTCGATGCCCATATTGATGAACATCTCCTTGTTGTTAGGTTCGAGGTATTCGTAATTGTCGATGCGGGCTATGGACTTGCGAGCCCCCAGCTGCTTGGCGAGCATGGCCGATATAATGTTGGTATTCTCCTCGTGCGCCACGGCGATGAAGAGGTCGGCTTTGCGCACGGCGGCTTTTTTCAGCGCCGAGAACGTCGTCGAGTTGCCCTCGACGGTAATGACGTCGGAAAGGCCCTCCAGTTCTTCGAGCAGCTTGGGGTCGATGTCGATGACCGTTATTTCGTGGTTCGCGCCGCTGAGCATCTTGGCAAGGTGAGTACCTACTTCGCCGGCTCCGGCAATGGCTATCTTCATAACTCTACATTAAGATTAACAAAAATACACAAAAGAAGTGACTTGGAGAAATCGGGCCGGAATATTATATTTGCATTTATTACAACTAAGGTCATCAATAACCTTACCAATGTCCATTAATTTAAAACGACCCATGAAAAAGATCTTTACGCGTGTTTTAACCCTATGTTTAGTCGTTTCGGCCGTCGTTGCCGGGAGCCAGGCCCTCGTTTCGTGCAAATCAAAGGAAACGAAGGGCGGCGGTGTATGGGCCGGCGCGGCCGACAGTTGCACGTTCGTGCTGGTCGACCGGTTCATGGACAAGGAGACGGGCCTTTTCAAAGGCTCGGCAGGCGACATACTAAAAAACAGCCAGTGGATGTACTGGCAGCAGGCCTACTCGATGGACGTGCTGATCCGCTCGTACAACCGCATAAAAAACAGCGACCCAAGGCTGGCGGCCAAATACGAGAAATATATCTCGCTGTGGACGGCCAACAAGGGAAACAACTGGTGGAACGACAACCGCAACGGGTTCTACAACCAATTCACGGACGACATGGCGTGGATCGCGATAACGCTGCTTGACCTCGCCGAAGCGTTTGGCAGCGAGAAATACCACACGCTGGCCGAGGAGGTCTACGGGTATATGGTTGAGGATATACGTGTCGTGGAGGATGAGAAAGGGTGGGGATTGTGTTGGCGCCTGGTGGTGGATGCCGATCCGACAGAGGAATATGTAGCCCAGTCGGAAGCCCGCCACGCTTGTACCGTCGTGCCTGCCGGTGTTGTGGCTTGCAGGCTGTATAATGACACCGGCAAAGAAATTTACCTCGAACAGGCGATCAAAGTGTACGACTACATGAGGCAGTGGGGCGGCGCGGACGATAACGGTTCTGTGGGCGAACCCCCGCTCACATACACGCAGGGCGCGTGGATCGAGATGTGCAGGCTGCTTTTCCACATCACAGGCGAGAAGAAATACATGGACGACGCGATAAAATGCGCCGAATTCACTATGCAGGCGAACGGAAGGTGCACCAAGTCGGGATACGACGACGGCAACGGCAACGGCATACTGAGGGACGAAGGCGCGACCGAGGACAACAGCTTCTTTAAAGCGGCGTTTATCCCCTACGTGCTGAACCTCGCGATGGACGAAGCCACCTCCGAAGCTCTGCGCGGGCGCATAGTACAGTTTATGGTCTACAACGCCGAAACTATGTGGTCGAACGTAGACCGTTCGCTTTACCCGGCGATGTACGTCAATTCGGACTGGACCAAGGTCTATGATGCGACTGTTACGGTTGGCGACGAAACTTATGTGAGGCCTGGTTCGCTCGGCGCGCAGACCAGCGGGGCATCGCTGCTCGAAGGCATGGCGCGCCTCGAAGAGGCCGGGTTGGTGCGGTAGCGGCCGGAACTTTTTTGGCTTAAGCAGAACTTAAAAAAGACCATATTGACGACACTTATAATCATATTGATATCGGTCGTGGCGGTCGGGGTGTTCGCACTCGGGCTGTCGCTGACCCTCATATTCAAAGGCCACCATATCAAATCGGAGATATCGGATAATGAGAATATGCGTAACCTGGGGATAAAATGCGCGGCGCAGCAGATGCGCGAGGAGGAGTGCGGCATGCGCGGTAATGCCCGGGACGGCGCCAGCGGCGGCCAGCCAGGCAATCATGCCGATTGCGCGCCGGGCGGATGCGCTTCGTGCGCCTCGGATGCCCATGTTACGGGCGCTTCAGGCGCTTCGGACGATAAGAAATAGGTTGTATTATAGTTGCTTCGTGTCTACGGGATGGCCTGTATGGCTTCTGCGCCTATAACCGCATTGCCGTTGCCGCACACTATCGTTGCCAACTGCCATTTCGGTCTGCCTACCACCTCGTGTGGAATTTTCGCAATTCTTTATTGAGGGATTTGTGCCTGCCGCCGGTATGCTCGTCGAGCAGGGCGTGGAATTTCGGGCCGTGGTTCTTATGGACCGTATGACAGAGTTCGTGGAGCAGGATGTAGTCGATCAGATGGTCGGGAAGGCGCATAAGGTGCAGGCTCAGCGACAGGTCGTTGCGCACGGTGCAGCTCCCCCATTTGCTCACGGTGTTGCGTACGGACACTTTCCCGTGCCTGAAACCATGCTCCGCGGCAAGTTGTGCGACACGTTCGGGCAGGTATTCCTTGGCTTCGGCTCGCCACGCCTCTTCGATACCTTTCTTTATCGCGCCTTGCACCTCGCCGTCCCTGTAGTCTGATTCGAGCGGATAGGTAACACTTATGATGCCGACGCGCAGTGAGAGCGTGATTTTGGCCGTGTCGGCAGGGGTCAGTTCGAGATGATGCCGCCGGGTCGAGTAGGGCATCTCGATCACCTCGGCGGGGTGCTTGTCGGCGTACCGGGAGATGGCTGCCTGTACCCATTCCGCCCTCGATTCGGCGAACCGCAGCGCCTCTTTCATCGACACCGAGGGCGGCATGGAAAGACGCACCTTGTCGGGCGGCCGCACCGAAAGCGTGATGCGCCTCGCCCGCCTGGTCTTCGACACGGTTATCTCGCCGAGCTGCGGATGGTTGATCGTGGTGGTTGACATAAAATCTAAAAGAAAACGGCCTCTTTGGCCGTTTTGTTACTTGGGTTATCCCTGCTTATTTACTTAACCAGTTCGCTTTCCGCCTTTTCGACCTTTTCGAAGCCGAACTGTTTCATCACGCTGTCCATCAGGCTGGCTATCCGGTCGTTGCAAAGGTTGCCGATGCTGCCTTCGTGCGTGTGCCGCACGTTGCGCTCGGGGACGAATTCGCCGCGTTCGATATCGAGGCCGACCTGCTTATACGCCTCCCTGAAGGGTACGCCACCCTGCGCCAGTTTGTTTACGCTGTCGACGCTGAAGATGTAGTCGTACATCTTGTCGTCGAGGATGCCCTCGCGGACGCTCACGTGTTCGAGCATGTATTTGGCCATGCGCAGCGACTCCGCGATGTCGTCGAGTGCCGGGAACAGCACCTCTTTAAGTAGCTGCAAGTCACGGTTGTAGCCCAGCGGAAGGTTGGTAGTAAGCATGGTTATCTGGTTCGGCAACGCTTGGATGATGTTGCACTTGCCGCGCATGATCTCCCATACGTCAGGGTTCTTTTTGTGCGGCATGATGCTCGACCCGGTGGTCAGTTCCGGCGGGTACGAGATGAAGTTGAAGTTCTGGTTGAGGAACATGGTGTTGTCCATCGCCAGCCTCGCGAGTGTCGCAGCGGCCGACGAAACGGCCTGTGCAACAATGCGTTCCGTCTTGCCGCGCCCCATTTGAGCGTAGACAACGTTATAGGCCGGCGAGTCGAAACCAAGCAGGTTGGTAGTCATCGTGCGGTCGAGCGGGAACGACGATCCGTACCCTGCCGCCGACCCTAACGGGTTGCGGTTCACTACCTTGTATGCCGCCAGCATCATCTGCATGTCGTCGACGAGCGACTCGGCGTAGGCGCCGAACCAAAGCCCGAACGACGAAGGCATGGCCACCTGCAGGTGCGTGTAACCCGGCATCAGCACGTCTTTGTGCTGCTCCGACAGGCCCTGGAGGGTCGTGAAAAGTTCTAACATCCCTTGGCAGATTTCGTATATCCGGCGGCGGAGGCAGATGCGCAGGTCGACCAACACCTGGTCGTTGCGCGAACGGCCGCTGTGTATCTTTTTGCCTACATCGCCAACGCGCTGTGTGAGAAGGAATTCCACCTGCGAATGTACGTCCTCGACTCCGTCCTCTATCGTGAAGTCGCCGCTTTTGATCTCGGCGTATATCTTCTTGAGTTCGGCCTGTACCTGCCCGAGTTCCTGTGACGTGAGCAGCCCGATGGATTCGAGCATGCGCGTGTGGGCGAGCGAGCCAAGTACGTCTGCCTCAGTGAGGTACATATCCATTTCGCGGTCGCGGCCGACCGTATATTTGTCGACGGCCTGGTCGGCGTCGGTATTTTTTTGCCAGAGTTTTGCCATTTCGTTGCGGTTTAGGCGTTTAGCAGTATTTTGCCGAGCATGGCGATGTAGGTCGCGATGCCCTGTTCGATTTCTTTGAGTTCCACGTATTCGTCGGCGCTGTGCGAGCGGGCGCTGTCGCCGGGGCCTATCTTGAGAGAGGTCATCGGCAGCAGCGACTGGTCGGATGTGGTTGGCGATCCGAATGTCGTGAGGCCGAGGCTCGCGCCAGCCTGCACGATGGGGTGCTGCGGGTCGATGTACGACGGTTTGAGGCGTGTTGAGCGCGGCGTGACGTCGCTCTTGACGTGCTGGCGGACAATTTCAACGACCTCCTCGTTGGTGTAGCGGTCGGTCACCCGGACGTCGACCGTGAAGTTGCATTCCGCCGGGACGACGTTATGCTGGCTGCCCGCCGAGATTATCGTCACGCTCATCTTTACAGGCCCGAAAAGTTCGCTCTCCTTGGGAAAACGGAACGTGCGGAACCATTCTATGTCGCTCATTGCATTGTAGATAGCGTTCTCGCCCTCGTCGCGCGCGGCATGCCCGGATACCCCGTGTGCAACACAGTCCAACACGACCAAGCCGCGCTCGGCTATGGCCATCTGCATGCCGGTAGGTTCCCCGACAATGGCGAAATCTACCTTCCCCAGATATGGCAGGAGCGACTCGACGCCGTTCTTGCCGCCCACTTCTTCCTCGGCCGTTATGGCAATTATGAGGTTGTAGTTCAGTTCTTTGGCTTCGTAGAAATGCAGAAATGCCGCCAACAGCGAAACCGCGCTTGCCCCGGCGTCGTTGCTGCCCAGGCCGTACAGCTTACCATCCTCAATGTCAGCGGAAAACGGGTTGCGCGTGTATCCTGTGTTGGGTTTTACGGTATCGTGGTGCGAGTTAAGCAGGATTGTCGGTTTCGCCGGGTCGAAATGCATATTAGCCGCCCATACGTTATTGTGCAGGCGCCGGACGTCACGCACCCCGCCACCGGCGAGGAACTGCGCGAGGATATCGGCCGTGGCGGCCTCCTCGCGGCTCACCGACGGCGTCGCGACGAGCTTTTTCAGAAGCTCCACGGCGTTGTTGTATAGGCTCTCGTACTGCATGGCGTAAAGGTAGTAATTTTCGTTGTTTTATCCGGAGGCCAAGCGCGTTAAAGGTCGCTAATCCTCTGCCTCACAACCTCGAAAAGCATCACGGCTGCGGCGGCCGACACGTTGAGCGACTCAATTTCGCCCACTATTGGTATGGCCAGTTGTTCGTCGCATATTTTGAGCACCTCTTTCGAGATGCCTACGTCCTCGCTGCCCATGATCAGGACGGTTGGCTTGGTGAAGTCGGCGTCGTAGAGGACTTTGCGGCTCTTCTCGCTCGCCGCCACGACCTGCATGCCTTCGACCTGGAGGGCTTTCAGGGCGTTGCGGATGCTTCCCACGCGGCATACCGGAATGCGGTAGAGTGCGCCGGCCGAGGTTTTGATGGCGTCGGCGTTGACCGGCGCCGAGTCCTTGATGGGGACTATAAGCCCGTGGGCGCCGGCGCACTCAGCGCTGCGGGCTATCGCGCCGAAGTTGCGCACGTCCGTAACGCCGTCGAACACCACGATCAGCGGGGTTTCGTCCGAAGGAATACCTTCCAGAATGTCGGTCAACTCGGCGTATTCAATGGCCGACAACTGCGCCACAACCCCCTGATGATTGCCCTTAACGAGCCGGTTAAGTTTCTCGATGGGAACCTCTTGCAAGCGTATCTTTTCGCGCCGTACTATCTCGCGCAGTTCCGAGATGAGTTGCCCGTCGGCGTCCTTTTTGATATATACGCGGTCGATGGTGCGCCCCGATTCGATGGCCTCAAGTACGGGCCTGATGCCGAAAACTATGTTTTCCATATGTTAGAAACCGTTTAAAATTTATCCTGCAAATGTAGTGAAAGCCGAGTGGCAAACCAAGTTCGCTTGAGTTTGTCCGAGGCGCAGCCTATATTCTTCAAAAATATCAAGGCTCTTTCGAGCGCTTTGTTAACTCCGTCCTCGCTGCATAGACACCGCTATGCGCCTCGGCCGGCGCTAAAGAATCATCTCGAAACTGTTCATAATCTCTTTTGTAAACAAAATTTAAACAGTTTCTATTCCTCGCTTAAAAGTTCCAGTTCGTAATTATGCCGTTCCCATTCGCGCATTTTCGAGTCGAGTTTGCGTTTCAGGTCGTTGTACGCTTCGAACGTGGCCGGGTCGGACATGTCCAGCTCCATGGCAGCCATGCGCTTGTCCCAATCGGCGATCTCGGATTCGAGCTTCGATATCTCGCCCTCGGTACGTTCGATCGCCGAACGTACTTTGCGCGCCGCCTTTTCATTTTCCTTCTTTTTGGCGTAATCTTCCTTGCCGGAGACGGACGGCTTATCCGGTGCTGCGGGCTTGGCGGCTGCCTCCGGTTTGCCCGAAAGTGCTTTGTTGCCAGATGCCTCGGGTTTCTCAGGTGCGGCGGTCTTGGCGGCTTTCGTAGTGTCGGCGAGTTCAGGTTTTGCCGTTTCGGCCTTCTTCGCCTCAACCTCTTTCAGGTTCTCCAGTTTGCGCTTTTCGAGGAAGTACCATATGTCGCCCAGGTATTCTTTCACGCCGCCGTCGCGGAATTCGTAGACTTTGTCCACCAGACCATCGAGGAAGTCGCGGTCGTGAGATACCACCACCAGCGTCCCGTCGTATTTCTGGAGGGCGCCCTTGAGGATGTCCTTCGAGCGCATGTCCATGTGGTTGGTGGGTTCGTCCATCACGAGCAGGTTGTGCGGTTCGAGCATCATCTTGGCCATCGCGAGGCGCGCGCGTTCGCCGCCCGAGAGTACGCGGACCTTCTTGTCGATGTCCTCGCCGCGGAACAGGAATGCCCCGAGAATGTCCCTCAGGCGCGTGCGAATATCGCCCACGGCCACCTTATCCAGCGTTTCGAATACGCTCAGCGTGCCGTCCATCACCAGGTCCTGGTTCTGGGCGTAGTAGCCTATGTTCACGTTGTGGCCCACACGGATCAAGCCTTCGGTTATGTCCAATTCGCCCATCAGCATGCGGGCAAACGTGGTCTTGCCCTCGCCGTTGCGCCCCACGAGGGCGATCTTCTCGCCACGCTCTATTACGAAATCGGCGCCCGAGAATATATGTTTCGCACCGAAGCTCTTGCCTGCCTCCTTAACCTCGGCCACGATCTGCCCCGAGCGCGGCGCCGGAGGGAATTTTATGTGCATCGAGCTGTTGTCCTCCTCGTCCACCTCAAGGCGTTCGAGTTTTTCCAACTGCTTCACGCGCGACTGCACCTGGTTCGATTTGGTCGGCTTGTAGCGGAATTTCTCGATGAATTCCTCGGTCTTTTCAATGAGTTTCTGCTGGTTGGCGTATGCCGCCATTTGCTGGTCACGGCGCTCCTTGCGCAGCTCGACATATTTGCTGTACGACGCTTTGTAGTCGTAGATCTTGCCGAGCGATATCTCTACCGTTCGGTTAGTGACGTTGTCGAGGAAGGTGCGGTCGTGCGAAATAAGCACCACGGCGCCGTTGTATTCTTTCAGGTAGCCCTCAAGCCATTGTATGCTCTCGATGTCGAGGTGGTTGGTCGGTTCGTCGAGCAGGAACACGCTGGGGCGGCGGAGCAGCAGTTTCGCCAGCTCGATGCGCATGCGCCAGCCGCCGCTGAACTCGCCCGTGAGCCGCCCGAAATCCTCGCGTTTGAAACCGAGGCCCAGCAGGGTCTTCTCGATCTCGGCCTCGCGGTTGTCGCCGCCCAGGATATGAAAACGGTCTGTGGCGTCGTGAAGGCGGTGGATCAGTTTCTCATATGCGTCGCTCTCGTAATCGGTGCGTATGGTGATCTCTTGCGTGATGTGTTCTATCTCTTTTTCGAGGGCTATGATCTCGTCGAAAGCCTTGGCCGTTTCTTCGTAAAGCGTGGTCGTGTCGGCGACCTTCATCTGCTGGGGCAGGTAGCCGAGCGTGACGTCGGCGTTGCGGCTGACGCCTCCGCTTGTGGCCGGCTGTTCACCCGTGAGAACCTTGAGCAGGGTCGTCTTGCCCGCCCCGTTCTTGCCCACAAGGCCGATGCGGTCTTTGGGGTTCACGAGGAACGAAACGTTGTTGAAGAGGTCCCAGCCCCCGAAACTTATGGTTAAATTATCTATTGAAATCACTTCTTGCGCTAATTTTATTCGGAATCATCCCTTTTTATGTCGTAGCGTTTTTCGGCTTTCCGTGAAAGCCGGCGGCCCGCCCTAAAGGGGCGGATGGCGGACCGTTTATGTTGTACTGTACAATGAATAATAGTGGTTTATTTCCCCAACATCTTCACTATCTCGGCCTTCGGGTCGGGGGCGCCGAATACCGCGCTTCCGGCCACGAGGACGTCGCATCCGGCCTCGAACAGCATTCCGGAGTTGGCCGAGCTGATCCCCCCGTCCATCTCGATAAGGGTTTTCGTGCCTGCCCGGTCGATCATCGCGCGGAGTTGCTGCGCCTTTTCAACCGAACCCTCCATGAAGCTCTGGCCGCCGAAGCCCGGCTCGACACTCATTATCAGCACCAGATCGGTAACGTCGAGGATATCCTTCAGCACGCTCACCGGTGTCGCTGGTTTTATCGAGACACCGGACATAATCCCGTAAGAACGGATCTCTTCGAGCGCTTTGCGGATGTCTTCCACCGCCTCGTAATGTATGGTTACGAGTTGGGCCCCGGCCTCAGCGAAACGTTTGGCGTATTTCATCGGCTCGACTATCATCAGGTGCACGTCGAGGAACTTGTCCGACGCCTTGCGGATGGCCTTCAGGACGGGGAACCCGAACGAAATGTTGGGCACGAAAACGCCGTCCATAACGTCGATGTGCAGCCACTCGGCCGCGCTTTCGTCGATCATGCGAGTGTCGCGGTCGAGGTGGCCGAAGTCGGCCGAAAGCATCGAAGGGGAGATAATCCTTGCCATATTTTTAATTTTGCATATTCACGGATAAGTGTAAAAGACAAATGTACGTCAATTTTCGCGAAAATTTGTCTAATTTTACAGCAACACATATTTTTGACCGCTATGACCATACTTTATATAATATCAGGCCTGCTTTTGGTAGGTTGTGCCGCCTTGGCGGCAATGCTTTCGGCGACCCGCAGGCGCGAGGCCGATACCGCCGCCAAACTCGAAATGACCGAGAAGCTGGCAGCGCAGTATTCCGAAGAACTGAAGGCAAAGACCGAGGTCGTTGCCGGTTTGGGGGCCGACTATGCCCGCGCGCAGGCCCGCATCGAATCCCTCACGGAGCAGGCGCAGCGCGACAAAGCCGAGCTGGAAAAGATACAGGCGTCGTTCCGTTTAGAGTTCCGCAACCTCGCCAACGAGATTCTGGAAGAAAAATCGCAGCAGTTCAAGGCCGCCAACCAGGAGTCGATGGACTCCATCCTGAAGCCTTTCCGCAACAGCATCGGCGAGTTCAAAGAGCGCGTTGAGAAGATATATGCCGACGAGAACCAACAGCGTGGGGCGCTACAGAACGAGATACGCAACCTGCAGGAACTCAACAGGAAGATAACAGAGGAAACCAGCAATCTTACCAATGCGCTCAAGGGCAACTCGAAGGTGCAGGGCGACTGGGGCGAAATGATACTCGAAACCATCCTCGAAAGCTCCAACCTCGAAAAGGGCATCCATTACACCACGCAGGAGAGCCTGCGCAACGCCGAGGGTGAGCAGCAGCGCCCCGACGTAATCCTGCGCCTGCCGGATAATAAACGGGTGGTAATTGACTCGAAAGTGTCGCTCACGGCCTATGTGAATTATTGCGAGAGCGATGGGGCCGAGGAGCGCAAAAGGCTGATAGGAGATCATGCCCGGTCGGTGCGCAAGCATGTGGACGAGTTGGGGTCGAAGCGCTACCAGGAACTTGTCGAGTCGCCAGACTTCGTAATAATGTTCGTCCCGAACGAGCCGGCGTTCCTCGCCGCGCTCCAGAACGACAGCGCCATATGGAACGACGCCTACCGCAAAAAGGTGATAATCAGCAGCCCCACGAACCTGTTCGCGCTGCTCAAAATAGTGGACGACCTGTGGAAGCGCGACGACCAAAGCCGAAACGCACTTGAAATCGCCGAAGAGGGGGCGAAGCTGTATGATAAGTTCGTGGGTTTTATCGAAACCCTCGAAAGCGTCGGCAAGGGTATAAATTCCACCTCGGCGAGCTACGAAAAAGCCATGAAGCAACTGGCCGAAGGGCCTGGAAACCTCGTTGGGCGCACCGAGAAACTGCGCAAGTTGGGGGTCAAGGCCTCTAAAGCTCTGTCGCCGAAAATGGTTGCCTCGGCCCGGGTGTCGGAGGAGGACGACAGTTTTATGCCGGAGGATGTTTCGGCCGGGGCGTTCGACGAAGTACCCGATGGAGAATAGCCTCGATCCTCTGCCGTAAATCTCTGCATGCAAAAAAGCGAAAAGGTCTGCCGGAGAAACCCGGCGGACCTTTTCTTGGAGGGAATTATCAAAATGCTTTTTAGTGGGTCGTTTCTACGGTTTCCCGTTCAGGTACGCGGGATTCCGAATGTTTCGTGCGGTACGACGCCGGTGTCATGCCGTACTCGCGTTTGAATAATTTGATGAAATGCGACGTGTTGGGGAACCGGCATTCGCTGCCGATCTCAGCTATCGGTCTGTTGGTCGAGATTAGAAGCAAGCGCGATTTCATCAGCCTCTGGCGTATGAACCAACGGTGGGGCGGTTCGAAAAAGTGCTTGTTGAAGTCTTTCTTGAAAGACGTGAGACTTTTGTTGCATTCATGTGCCAGTTCGTCTATTGTTTTGTCGCTGAATATATTGCGGTATATTATTTGTTCGAAATTTTCGCTCATCATGTCGCTGTTGTGGAGCAGTTTGCTTTTGAGGCAGCAATCGGGCTTGGTTACTATGAGGTATACCAGTTCCGTTAGCTTCAGTTGTTCGGCAACGTCCCCGATTTCGTCGTGCGAGAAGAGATGGTCTTTGGCGTATTGGCCGACCGAGGCGAAGAAACTGCGGACGGCGTTCCAACCCGGATAGACCAACTGGTTCTTTTCATGACAGTTGCGGCAGCTGTGGTCGTTCGCTATCTTGAGGCCGTGGTCGAGGCTGAGGTGCGACAGGATACGGCCGATTTGTTCCGGCGTGAAGTAGAACACAATCTGTTCATATGGTTTGTTGTTGTCAGGCAGGTCTTCGGTGTAATGGCTGCCGGTGTTCAGGTAGAACAGATCGCCGCGTCCGGCTTCCTGCCTCGAATCGCCGTTGTAGATATATTTCTTGCCGTTTACCACATAGCCTATTCCCTGTCGCGTGTTCATGTGCGACTGTATGCCTGCCAGGTGCGACAGGGTTTGCCTGGCTATTATGTGCTGGCGGTTGGTTATCGGGGTTGTTTTGGCCTTACGGGTTGCTTTTTTTGTCATTTTTGCGACTTTTTATTGCATTGAATATATGTAATATTGCATATTTATGGCCTTAAATTATGATATTTTAAATTCAAATGCAATACTTAATTGTTATTAAATATATCGTATGTTTTAATATTAGGCCGTAATTGTCTGAACCACAAGCCTGTCCACGGTATTAATTTTGAAGTTTTATTTTATTGTTATGAAAGACGTGGCGGTCGCGATTGCGGGATTCGGCTGTAAAACCGTATCTTTACGTCGTTAATTGAGCGGATTATGGACGTTGATGAAATGCTCGGTTTCGACCGGGAACACATATGGCACCCCTACACCTCGATGATCGATCCGTTGCCGGTCTATCCGGTGCGGTCGGCCGAGGGCGTGTACATCGAACTCGAAACGGGAGAAAGGCTGATAGACGGCATGTCGTCGTGGTGGTGCGCGGTGCATGGTTACAATAATCCTGTCCTCAACGAAGCTCTTAAAGCTCAGGTTGATAGGATGTCGCATGTCATGTTCGGCGGGCTGACACACGAACCGGCCATCCGTCTTGCAAAGCGGTTGGTGGCCATGACGCCGCCGGGTTTGGACAAGGTGTTCTACTGCGATTCGGGGTCTGTGGCGGTGGAGGTGGCACTGAAAATGGCGCTGCAATACATGCAGGCCCGCGGCGAAACCGGTCGGACGAAAATCGCAACGGTAGAGGGTGGATATCATGGAGATACGTGGCATGCCATGTCGGTCTGCGACCCTGTGGGGGGGATGCACGCTTTGTATGCGGGCAGGCTGCCGCTCCAGTTCTTCGCGCCGCGCCCTTCGATACCGTTCGGCGGCGAGTGGGACGAGCGGGAGATGGAGCCGCTGGTGGAACTTTTCGATAGGAATGGCCACGAGATAGCTGCGCTGATTATCGAGCCGGTGGTGCAGGGGGCGGGCGGAATGTGGATATACCATCCGCAGTACCTGAAGCGTGCGCGGGAGTTGTGCGACGAGTACGGGGTGCTGATGGTCGCCGATGAGGTGGCGACCGGATTCGGGCGCACCGGGCGCATGTTCGCCTGTGAGTGGGCTGGGGTAACTCCGGACATAATGTGCCTCGGAAAGGCCATAACCGGCGGTTATATGAGTTTCGCCGCCGTGATGGCTACGTCAGGCGTGGCGCTGACAATATCGTCGTGCGAGCCGCGCTCTTTCATGCATGGCCCCACGTTCATGGGCAACCCGCTGGCCTGCGCCGTGGCGAACGCTTCGCTCGAACTGGTCGCGCAGCCGCATGTTCTGCCGCGCATCGCCGAAATAGAGGCGCAGCTGCGTACAAATCTCAAACATGTGCGGACGCTGCCGTGCGTTGCAGACCTGAGGATTCTCGGCGCGATAGCCGTCGTCGAGTTGAAAGAGCCTGTCGATATGGCTGCGGTGCAGAGGCGGTGCGTCGGGGAAGGCGTTTGGATACGCCCGTTCGGGAAGCTGTTCTATATTATGCCTCAGTATATTATTACAGACGAACAGCTTGCGGTTTTGTGCCGCGCGATGGTCAGGATATTAGGGAGCTATCCATTTTAGGTTACATGTTATTGGCTTTCAGTTCGCAGTCGGCGGAGGGTGGGGACGAGTCGCAGACGAAATTATCACTCCTCCGCGCCGGGTGGCTGCGGACGAAGACCTTTGTATTGCAAAGTTCAAATAATTCATAGACAGTAGTTTAGCTTATTTTCTTTGAGTTTATTTTAAACTCTTGATCCGCATAAATGTCAACCGATCATTAAAGGATAGGCGTTCAGCGCCGTGATACTGAGCAGGAGCGCTATGTAGGCCGCGCCCGGAACCCAGCCCGTGAACCGGGAGAAAAACACAGGGATTATAGTCGCTACCGGTATGGCGAACAGTACGAGCGCCGCCGGGCCTGCCGCCGTGATGAACAGCTGGCCGCCCCCGATGAGCAGCAGGAGTATAAAATAGACGAATATCGTCCTGGCGCGTGTGCGCATCATGCCGGACGTGATGCCGAAGCTCCCGAGGCCAATCACTGTCAACAGGCCGATTATGGCAGCCGGGATGAGCCTCATTATTTCGAGGCCGCTCCCTATGCCTAACGACATGCCGCCTGACGCGGCGAAAGAACCGTCCAATATCTCCATGATCGGGGCCGTAAAGCCCAAATTCATCGCCCACATCACATAGGCATAGGTCAGCAACGGGAAAAGACCGCCGATGACCGCGACCGCGGTTTCGCGCCCGGAGCGCCTGAAGACCGCCGCCGCTGCCGGTATGGCAAGCAGGTACAGGGTCGCCGGCGGATATATCAGCGGGATGCACCCGACCAGCAATGCTCCACGGAATACCTGGTTGAAACTCGTGCGGCGCACAAAAGACGAAATGAAATATTCGATTCCGCGTATCAGCAGGAATGACGAGAGCACGGTCGGGAGGCTGGCGCCGCCGAACCATATCCCGCAACCGACGACCAGATAGAATATCATCGGCAGGTAGGACCGTGACGACAACACCATGTTCTGCGAAAGGATGCGCGACAGGGAAACTCCGTTTGCGAATATCAACAGCGTGCAGGCGATCATCGAGGCCGTCCGGTATTTAGCCGCGAGCCCCTGTAAAAACGCCTCGACTGGCGTGCCTGCACCTGTGAACGCTTCTTCGGGGTAGGGATAGGCCAGGAACCGGCACACGAACAAAATAGCCAATACTGCGAACAGCATCAAAGTTGCCATCAGCGGCTGCCGCAGTACGTCGACTTTCATTACATCAGGTCTTTGCCTATGTCCTTGCGGAAATATTTACCCTTGTAACCGATGCCTTCTATCGTGTCGAAACTTTTCGATACGGCATCTTCTATCGAGTCGCCGAGCGACGTTACGGCCAGTACGCGGCCGCCGTTGGTGTAGGTTTTGCCTGCTTTGGCCGCGGTTCCGGCGTGGAAAACGATGCTGCCGGCCGGGGTTTCGCCCAGGCCTGTGATCTCGTCGCCCTTGCGGTATTCGCCCGGGTAGCCCTCCGCAACGCAAACCACGGTCGCCGCCGTCTTGGGCGAGATCACGAGTTCCGTCTTGTCGAGCGAGCCGAACGCCATCCCTTCAAAAAGGTCGACAATGTCCGATTCTATACGGGGCAGGACCGCCTCGGTTTCCGGGTCACCCATGCGCACGTTATATTCTATAACATAAGGCGTCCCGCCAACGTTCATCAGGCCGATGAAAATGAAGCCTTTGTAAGTTATTTTTTCCTGCGCCAGACCGTTTACGGTCGGTTCGATAATGGTCGTGCGCACTTTTTCCATGAACTCGTCATCCGCGAACGGAACGGGCGAAATCGCCCCCATGCCGCCGGTGTTGAGGCCTGTGTCGCCCTCGCCGATACGCTTATAGTCCTTTGCAACGGGAAGCACCTTGTAATTTTTGCCATCGGTGGCCACGAATACCGAGCATTCGATGCCGCTGAGGAATTCCTCGATAACGACCGTGTTGCCCGCCGCCCCGAATTTGCCCTCCAGCATCTCCCTCAGTTCAGCCTTCGCCTCTTCCGCCGAGTCGAGGATAACGACGCCCTTGCCCGCAGCAAGCCCGTCGGCCTTCAGTACATAAGGTGCTTTGAGCGAGTCGATGAAAGCGTAAGCCTCTTCGATGTTCGCTTTCGAGAAACTTTTGTATGCCGCCGTGGGAATATCGTGCCTTACCATGAACGCCTTGGCGAAGTCCTTGCTGCCTTCGAGCCTCGCGCCTTCGAGCGACGGCCCGATGACCGGGACGTGGTATATCTGGTCGTCTTCGCGCATGAAATTCCACACACCTTTCACTAGAGGTTCCTCCGGCCCCACGACCACAAGGTTGATGCTGTTCTGGACCATGAACTGCTTGAGGCTCGCGAAATTGGCGGGGTTCAGGTCGACATTCGTGCCGAATTGCGCTGTCCCGGTGTTCCCCGGCGCTATGAACAGTTTCCCGAGTCGTTCGCTTTGTGCTATCTTCCACGCGAAAGCGTGTTCCCTGCCTCCTCCTCCGAGCAGCAATACGTTCAAAGACGCTGGTAATTTCATTATTGGTTTTGGTTTATGAATGGTTTGAGTATGGTGTTGAGTTTGTCGCTCTCCACGAGGAAGCCGTCGTGCCCGAATTCCGAGCTGAGCACGTGAAGTTCCGCGCGCGGTATGTGTTTGAAAAGGTAGATCTGTTCCGTGAGCGGGAAGATGATGTCGGTGGATATGCCGACTATGACGGCAGGGCATTTGATCTGGCCCAGCGCCGCTTCGAGTCCGCCGCGGTAGCGCCCCACGTTGTGTGAGTCGAACGCCTGCGAGAGGCGGTAATACGAATAGGCGTTGAACCTGCGGCCGAGCTTTTCGCCCTGATACTGCTGGTAGGTCGTTGCCCGGAAACCGGCGACCTTGAATATATTGTCGTTCTCCTGCTGCGTGGCGTTGTAGGCGCTCCAGCCCCTGTAACTGAGCAAACCGATCGAGCGCGCGGTTTTCATGCCTTTCTTGCCCGCCTCTTCCGATTTCTCGCCGTATGTGCAGTCGTCCTCGATGGCCATGCGCTGCGATTCGTTGAGGGCTATGGTCCAGGGCTGGCTGCGTGCCCCGGTCGCTATCAGCACCAGTTTATTTATCATCTCCGGCTTCGTGAGCGTCATTTCGAGCGCCTGGAAACCACCGATGGAGCTGCCGATAACAGCGTTTATGCTTGTCACGCCGAGGTGTTCGGCCAGCAGGAAGTGCGCGTTGACAATGTCCCTGATCGTGATGAACGGGAAGGTGTCGTACCATGGTTCGCCTGTGGCGGGATTGGTGCTGAGCGGGCCCGTGGAGCCATAGTGCGACCCTATTATGTTGGCGCACACCACGAAATGGCGGCGCGGGTCGAGGAAACGTCCCTCTTCCACCGTGTTAGGCCACCAGTCGGCCACGTCCGAGTTCGCCGTAAGCGCGTGGCACACCCAGACCGTATTGTTGCCTTTCAGCTTGCCGTACGTATGGTAGGCGATTGTGAGGCCGGGGAGGGTTTCCCCGTTCTCCAGCTTGAAAGGCTTATCGTATTTGAAATATCTTACCGGCATCGTTTAATCATGGTTTGTTCTCCGCCGCGGCTTCGGATGCAAAAATACTCATTTTTCACAAATAACCCTCCTTGCCGGACGAACATTATTCATCCCTTTCCGTGGTTGGTCGGTATGGGGCGTGTGTGAGGGAAGTGTCGATGGGAGGCGTGGCCCGGGCGGCTTAGCGTCCGGGCGGGATCATAAGCCCCATAACCTCTTCCTGAAGTGCCGTGGTGGCTATGTTGCATTTGATCAGCCCGCCGTTGGCGAGGGAGATCGTGCCGGTTTCCTCGGAAACGACAAGCACTATGGCGTCCGAATATTCGCTTATGCCGAGGGCGGCCCGGTGGCGCATGCCGAACGATACCGGCACCTCGCTTTGGGTCGAAGGCAGGACGCATTTCGCCGCGGCGATGCGCCCGTCTGTGATTACGACGGCGCCGTCGTGCAGCGGCGAATTTTTGAAGAAGATATTTTTCACGAGTGCCGACGATACGATAGCGTCGACCATTATGCCTGTTTCGATGATATTTGCCAGGTCAGTTTCACGCTGGATGACTATAAGCGCGCCCGTTTTCGACTGGGACATGTCGGAGCATGCTTTTATGATCGGGGCGAGGAACGACACGTCTTCCTTTTTGTCTTCGCCGGCGAATTCGAACATTTTACCCAGGAACGAGTGCTGGCGCTGCCGGCTCCTGTTCCCGAGAACCTGGAGGAAGCGCCGTATCTCCGGCTGGAAGACGATTATCAGGGCTATGACCCCGACGCCGATGATCTGCCCGAGGATGGCCGAAAGCATCTCCATATTGAGGGCCTGCACGACGATCCATAGGAGATAGATGACAAGGATACCCGTAATGATGTTGGGCGCCTGCGTCCCGCGCGTGATCTTGTAGACATAATACATTATCAGGGCCACCGAAAAGATGTCCAGAAGGTCCCAAAATGTAAAGTCCAGAAAGCCCATACAGTATGCGTTGTTACTACAAAATTATTAAAAATAGCGGAAACGCCTAATCTCCGCCCGTTTTTATATCTTCTCGGTAAGTTGCTGCACGAGCCTGAAGTTGAAGAAAAACTCTTTGGCGAATACGCGCAACACCGTGTATGCCGGGATCGCTATCAGCATGGCGAGCAGCGTGCCCTGTATCCCCCCGAGGCTTTGGCCTATGCTGCCGGCGATAAGCAGTATAAGGAATATTTCGAGCGGGTGGGCGTATACGCGGTTCGAGTAGAGCATGGGTTGGAGTATGAAGTCGTCGGCCAGCTTGACCCCTGCGATAGTGCCGCCGATTATGAGTACCATGTGCCCTATGCCGGCGCCGTCAAGCGGGGTTACAAGCCCTACGATGACGCATATTATCGCGCCGCAGAGGGGGCCGACATACGGTATCACGTTGAGGACGCCCATTACGATACCCATGAAAAACGCCGTCTGGACATCGAAGCCCCATATGAGGAATATCCCCGCCAGCAGCAGCATTATGATGACCGATTGTATGACCAGGCCCGTGAAATAGCGTGTCAGCAGTTTGGTGGCCGACCCGAGGGCGTGTTCGACGTTATGTTCATATTTTTTCGGGAAAAGCCCGGTCACCATATTCTTGAACAGGTTCTCTTCCTTCAGGAAGAAGAATGTGATGAAAGTGATGGAGAACAGCCCTATGAGCGTGTTGCCGATAACCGTAACTATCGACTTGATGGCCTCGTCCAGCTTGTCCGCCTGGAACAGGTTGCCGATCTGCTGGGCGAAACCGTCCATGAGCGACAGATCGTCCTTTATCGAGAAAAATTCCCTGAGCCATGCCTCGAAAGACTGTATCGGCTTGTAGAAGGACGATTCGAGCATTTGCCTCACGTCGAGCGCGGCGAGGTCGGATATCTTGTTGAATACCAGCGGAAAAAATAGTCCCACGAAGATTGCCGCAACAGCCCATATCGAAATGAGCGTGATGAGTGCCGCGGCCCAGCGCGGGAAGATCCGGTTGCCGACGCGTATTTTCAGCAGGGCGTTCACCAACGGCTTGCCGATGATCGCCAGCACGGCCGATATGATTATATAAGTCACTATCTTGCCGAAATACCATACCAGCAGGCCGATGGCTACCGTACCCAGAATCGCCAGTATATATTTCGAGAGTTTCGACATGCGGTTGGTTTTTGGCCTTATTTCAGGCGTGCGACGGGGGTTTGCGACCCGGTTACCTTATCGCCGATGCCGACCAGTATTTCCGCGTCCGGCGGCAGCAGCAGGTCTATGCGCGACCCGAATTTTATGAATCCGAATTTCTCGTTCTGCACCGCCTTTTCACCGACTTTCGCGTATGAAACTATCCTGCGGGCGACCATACCGGCTATCTGGCGGAAAAGTATCTTATGCCTGCCCGTATCGACCACGGTGGTCGTGCGCTCGTTTTTCTCCGACGACTTCGGGTGCCACGCTACGAGGAATTCCCCCGGGTGGTATTTGAAGTAATCGACCGTGCCGCTCACCGGATACCAGTTGATGTGTACGTTTGTGACCGACATGAATACCGACACCTGGAGGCGTTTATCCCCGAAATATTCTTTCTCAACGACCTCTTCGATGACCACAACCGTGCCGTCGGCCGGGGCGTATACGATCGAGTCGTCGGACACGTAAGGCCTTTTCGGCTCGCGGAAGAACGATATGATAAGGATTTGGAACGCGAGTGCGAGGATGCAGAGCGGCCACCAGAGCCATGCGGGGAGCAACATGACAAACGCCGCGCACAAGGCTGCCAGGAGGCATATGGATATCAGGATTATATTGTAACCTTCTTTATTTATTCTCATAATCACACAACGGCATACTGCCTCGGCCAATGGTTATATCAGCGCAAATATACAAAAATAAACTAAAACGAACGGCGTGGCTACGAGCAGCGAGTCGAAGCGGTCGAGCCATCCGCCGTGCCCCGGCATTATGGCGCCCGAATCTTTGACGCCTATCGAGCGTTTTACGAGCGATTCGACAAGGTCGCCGAGTACTCCAAACCCTGCCGCGGTCAATCCCAGTCCGGCCCAGAACGGCATGTTTTCCCCTCTCAGCCATCCGCACAGTACGGCTATGCCGACAGCCGCGACGATCCCTCCGGCGAACCCTTCCCACGATTTTTTTGGCGACACGCGCGGGAACATTTTATGTTTTCCGAACGATACGCCGGCGAGATAGGCCCCGATATCGTTCGCCCATATAATAAATATGTAGCACAGGAGCATCCAGGGATTGTAACCCGGTGTGCCTGTGGCTTCGAAGATGCCGGACGGTATGAGGCACAGCAGCGAGAGGGGCAGGGCGATATAGACGATGCCGCACACTGTCACGGCGATATTCTCCAGCGGTTTTTCTTTTTTACGGAACAGCTCCGCGATGAATACCGCGAACACCAGCAGCATGACCGCCGGTAGCAGTAGCAGGCCTGCATTGTCCGGGATTAAACCGTTGCCGGATTGTGTGTGCAGGAACGCGGACGTTATCAGCAGTATCCCGGCGATGATCCCGAGCGTTTTGTTGGGTTGGATGCCGTGCGCGGCCGGGAGCTTGTAGAATTCCAGCATCATGCCGATACATATGACATACACCAGGGCGAGCATGGAATACCGGGAGAGGAGTATGGCCACGGCAAATACTATAAACAGCACGCTGCCGCTCAGGAGCCTTGTAAGGAAATTATGCTTTCCGTCGTTTCCCATGTTGGTGTCAGGTTTTGTTTGTTCCCGGCTGTGTTCCCGGCTGTGTTCCCGGCTGTGTCGGCCGGTCGCCCTGGTTATCCAGTTGCTCCGTTATTCCGTTGCCGCCCGCAGGCTTACTCCGCGTCCGTGTCTTTTGCGGCTGTTTCTTTCGCCGCTTCCGTTTCAAAGGTAATGGAGGCTTGCGGGTCTGCCACGTTTTCCGTTTCGCCGTTTTTCTTTGCCGCCTCTTTTTGGGCCTGTTCTTTACGGATGTCGTTCAGGCGCCGCCCGAGGATGTTCTCGACGTCCTCGGTAAATATTACCTCGCGTTCGAGCAACAGTTCGGCCAGCTTCGACAGTCCTTCGCGGTTGTCCTCGATGACCTTTTCGGCTATCATCTCGGCTTCGCCGATGAGGCGTTTGGCTTCGGCGTCGATCTTTTGGGCTGTTTCCTCGCTGAAAGGTTTCGTAAACGCCATGTCGCTTTGGCCCGTTGAATCATAGTAACTTACGTTGCCTATCTCGTCGCTCATGCCGTAATAAGTCACCATCGCGTAGGCGACTTTCGTGACCTTTTCGAGGTCGCTGATGGCGCCGGTCGAGATGCTCCCGAAGAATATTTTTTCAGCGAGGCGTCCGCCGAGTGCGGCGGCCATTTCGTGCATGAACTGCTCGCGGGTGGTGTTGTGGCGTTCGTCGGGCAGATACCATGCCGCGCCGAGCGAGCGGCCTCGGGGTATTATCGTGACCTTTATGAGCGGGTTGGCGTGCTCCAGCATCCAGCTTACTGTGGCGTGGCCTGCCTCGTGGTAGGCCGTGACGCGTTTTTCCTCAGGGGTTATCACGACGCTGCGGCGTTCGAGTCCGCCCACGATGCGGTCTATTGCGGCAAGGAAATCGTCCTTATCCACCGCCGATTTGTTGTTGCGGGCCGCTATGAGGGCCGCCTCGTTGCAGACGTTGGCGATGTCGGCGCCCGAGAACCCGGGGGTTTGCTTGGCGAGGAATTCGCGGTCGAGGTTCTTGGCCAGTTTGAGCTTCTTGAGGTGGACGTCGAATATCTCGCGGCGCTCCTTGAGTTCGGGAAGCCCGACCTCTATCTGCCTGTCGAAGCGTCCTGCGCGCAGCAGGGCCTTGTCGAGTATGTCGGCGCGGTTCGTGGCCGCGAGCATGATAACGCCCGAGTTCGTACCGAAGCCATCCATTTCCGTAAGCAACTGGTTGAGAGTGTTTTCGCGCTCATCGTTCGACGAGTAGCCCCCGTTTTTGCTGCGGGCGCGCCCTATGGCGTCGATCTCGTCGATGAACACGATGCACGGCGCTTTTTCTTTCGCCTGGCGGAACAGGTCGCGCACGCGAGAAGCCCCGACGCCCACGAACATCTCCACGAAGTCGGAGCCGCTTATCGAGAAGAACGGTACGTCGGCCTCGCCGGCTACTGCCTTGGCAAGCAGGGTTTTGCCTGTTCCCGGAGGGCCTACCAACAGCGCGCCTTTCGGGATCTTGCCGCCGAGTTCCTTATATTTTTCAGGTTTTTTGAGGAAGTCCACTATTTCCATGATCTCAACCTTGGCCTCTTCCAGCCCGGCGACGTCCTTGAACGTTACTTTCGTCGAGTTGTCCTTGTCGAACATCTGCGCCTTGGCTTTGCCGACGTTGAATATGCCTCCGCCCGCGCCTCCGCCCGCGTTCTTCGACATGCGGCGCATCATGTAGACCCAAAAGCCGATCAGAAGGCCCAGGAACAGGATATTCAACAAAATACCCGACCAGAAACTGCTTTTGTAATGGTATTCGGGTACTATCAGTTTATTCCCTTCGCTGTGGGCGGCCGCAACCTTTTCTTCGAATATGTCGGTAGATGGCAGGTTGAAGACGAGCTGGTAGCCGTCTTTCGGGATATTTTTGTACTCTTTTTCCCTCTTGTACCTTTCCGTGGCGGCCTCGTTCAGGAATATGTGCGCCTGCTCCTGCTCGCCGGCACGCAGTACGCCTATGCTGTCGACCTCGCCTTTCTGGATCATCTCTTCAAGTACGGGCCAGCCCACGAGTTTCGGTACCGTGCGCTTGTTGAAGACCGAGAACCCGATTATCAGCAGGAACAGCGCTCCGTATATCCATAACGGGTTCATCCGGGGCGGAGCTATCCCGGGCTTGGGATTTTTTTCGGGGGTGTTTGTATTTTCAGCCATTGCGAAAGTGGTCAGGTTAAATTGTTGAGAACAAACGTTACGGCGGCGGAATTATTATCCTTTAGTCTTCTTCGTAACGTTGCATGGGGGCGTCGGCCCACAGCTCGTCGAGTTTGTAAAAACCGCGCAGGTCGGTCTGGAAAATGTGTACGATGACGTCCACGTAGTCCATTGCTACCCACACGCTGTTGGTCAGGCCTTCGACGCGCCACGGCTTCTCGCCGAGCTTCTCGCGTACCTTATCCTCGATGCCGTTTGCGATGGCGGCCACCTGGGCCGTGGAATCGGCGCTGCAGATGACGAAAGCGTTCGCGATGGCGCCGTCTGTTTTCGAGAGGTCTATGCTTACGATGTTGTGTCCTTTTTTGTCCGAGATCGCTTCTACGATTGTTCCTACGAGTTTATCATTCATATGTTTTTCTTTCAGTACCGTCTTTTCGACAGGCAGGCAAAGGTACGTACTTTTTCCGATATATGCCTATCACACATACATATTTTGTGCCGCCGACACACACTCCATTATCGATTCCTTCAGGGCTCCGATGATTGAGCTTTTGACGTAGGTGCGCCTCACGGCTATGGTTATCTTGCGCGAGGCGACCCCTTTGGCGAGGTTTTTTACTTGTTCTTTCCGCGATTCGGGGATGAACGGGAGCGCCATTTCCGGGATTATGGTCATGCCGCCGGTGCTGTCGGCGATGCGCATCAACGTGTCGAGCGAGCCGCTTTCGAACGAACACGAAGGGTTCACGGCACGCCGCGCGGTGCACAGTTCGAGTATCTGGTCGCGCAGGCAGTGACCGTCGCTCAGCAGGAGCAGCTTTTTCATGTCGATGTCCTCGATGCGTATATTGCTCCGCTCGTAGAGGTCGTTCATCGGCGACACGTAGGCGTAGAAACGGTCGTTGAAAAGCTCCTGCTCGGCGATGTCGTCGGGACACATGCCGCCCGCGATGATGGCCGCGTCGAGGCTGTCGCGCCCAAGCGCCTTGAAGATGTCGGAAGTCTTCATCTCCCTGACCTCCAGTTCGACTTTGGGGTGTTGTTCGAGGAAATCCGGGACGAAGCGGTGGAGCAGGTACGGCGAGATTGTCGGTATGACCCCCAGCCGCAGGTGTCCCGCTATCTCGCCTTTGAGTTCCGCCACCGATTCCTTTATATAATTGTAGGCCTTGATCGCTTCCCGTGCGTTTTTGATCACCACCTCGCCGGCATCGGTCGCGATTACGGGCTTTTTGCTGCGGTCGAGCAGGATCACGCCAAGTTCCTCTTCGAGGTTCTTGATCTGCATGCTGAGCGACGGCTGGGTCACGAAACACAGTTCCGAGGCGGCCGAGAAACTGCCGCAGTTGGCCACCGCCAAAAGGTATTCGAGCTGTATGATTGTCATGTCAAACGTTGGTTGGGCTTATGGTCGATTCCAAAGATATAAAAAAAATCTATGATTCCGCAAATGATCGCCGCGGATAAGCGTGGGGTTATTTTAAACGCTTATACGCAAAAATACCATGTAGCTTTTAAATAGGTCGTTATTAATATTACGGTGTCGCAAATGCGACATCGGCAGCCTGCCGCCGCCCCACGCGGCGGGCTGCTCATTGCGCCTACGGCTTATTCGCATCCACCGCCGGCGGCAGACTGCACCGCAGTGGATAATATTGCGGATAAGCATATTCATTTTATATGGTTCGATCTGTTCTTTCTTGTAAAGGGGACAAAATAAATTATATAGAATAATCATATCTTTGCACCCATGGAGGGATCGGGCATGATACGGAAGATAGAGTTGCTGGCTCCGGCGCGCGACTTGCAGGCGGGCCGCGCGGCCATCGACGCCGGTGCTGACGCCGTGTATATCGGCGGCCCGTCTTTCGGGGCGCGCGCCGGAGCTGGTAACTCATTGGAAGACATCGGTGAACTCGCCCGCTATGCCCATTCCTTCGGGGCGCGGGTCTATGTGGCCCTGAACACTCTCGTCTTCGATGACGAACTCGCCGCGGCGGAAAAAACGGCACGCGGCCTGATCGCGGCAGGCGTGGACGCGCTCATCACACAGGACATGGCGTTCATGCGCATGGGGCTTACGGGCGTCGAACTGCACGCCTCGACCCAGATGTGCAACTGCACGCCGGACAAGGTCGAATTCCTGCGGGAATGCGGTTTCTCACGAGTGATACTCGAACGCGGCCTGACACTCAAAGAGATACGCGTCATCGGCGAAGTGCCTGGGATTGAACTGGAGTGTTTTGTCCACGGCGCTGTCTGTGTGGGGTTCAGCGGCCAGTGCTACATGAGCCGCAGCATGGGCCAACGCAGCGGCAACCGCGGCGACTGCAGCCAGCCGTGCCGCCTCACATACGATCTCATCGATGGGGACGGCAACACCGTCATAACCGGCAAGCACCTGCTCTCGGTACTCGACCTCAACCTTTCGAACAGGGTACCGCAGTTGTTGGACGCCGGTGTCACATCGTTCAAGATCGAGGGCAGGCTGAAAGACGCGAACTACGTGCGCAATATTGTGAGTCACTACCGCCGGGAGATAGACAAAGCACTTGAAGGCCGGCCTGGAATGGCCCGAAGTTCTTCGGGAAGTTCGGAGTGCGATTTCACGCCCGATCCGGTGCGCAGTTTCTCGCGCGGGTTCACAACGTGGATGTTGGACGGCAAGGCCAAAGGGCAGGCTTCGTTCTCGACACCCAAGGCGGTGGGCGAATACATAGGCAAGGTAAAATCGGCAAGCAGGGATTCGTTCGTGGTTTCAGGCGACATCCGGCTTAATCCGGGCGACGGGATATGCTTTCTGTCCGACGGCGAACTCGTCGGTACTAACGTGAACAAAACCGAGGGGCAGACCGTTTGGCCCAATAAAACCGACGGCATAAAACCCGGAGTGGAGATCTGCCGCAACTACGACCACGCCTTTAATGCCCGGCTTGAAAAAAGCCGTACGCGCAGGCTTATCGGCATCACGGTCGACACCAGTATTACGTCCGAGAGCCTGAGCCTTACATTGACAGACGTGGACGGCAATACCGTGACCGTCAACGAACAACTCGAAGCGGAGCCGGCAAAGGATGCCGCGAAAATGGAAACGGCCATCGGTTCGCAGTTCTCGAAATTCGGCGACTCGATATTTTCGGCCGAAGCGGTCAACATCACGGCAAACGGCGCGATGCCGTTCGTCCCCATATCGCACCTCAACGAGATACGGCGGCGTGCGGCGGAAGCGCTGCTTGCCGAGAGGCTCAGAAACTACCCGAAACCGGTCATGGGAACTGAAAACAAGGCGTTTCCCCATCCCGGTAGCGCCCTCGGCGGCGAGGCCAACGTCACAAATAGGCTGGCCGCGCAATTTTACCGCGACCACGGGGTCGAGGAAATCGCCGGGCCTTTCGAGCTGATGAACACGCTGTCCGGTCGGCGCGTTATGACCTCGGCCTACTGCCTGCGCCGCGAACTCGGCGAGTGCCTCAAGGACGAACCGAAACTCCAGGGCCCTCTCGCACTGAAAAGGGGCGCGATAACGTGGCTGCTCGAATTCGACTGCACCGCCTGCCGGATGAATGTAATAAAGCAATGACACTCATTCAAGATAATATGACTATGCGTTTTGCAGTCTTATTTTTGAAAGTTCCGTTATTTATCGGTGCCGCTTCGGCGGCATCGGCAGCCCGAAGCCGTGCCACGCGGAGGGCTGCGACACGAATGTCTTGCCACTCCGCCGGCTTCAGGCTGAAGAAATAACTGTCAAAACACAACAAATTACATAAAAACCACCATATATGAAAAACCCGGAACTGCTCACACCCACCGGATGGAAGGATTACGAACTGATCGACAGCGGCGATTTCGAGAAACTCGAACGCTTTGGCGGGTGGGTTACGGCGCGTCCCGAACCGCAGGCCATCTGGCGCAAAAGCCTCTCCGAAGAGGAGTGGGGCCGCATGGCGCACGCCGTGTTCCGCCGCGACGCCAAAAGCGAGGAGCGCGGCGAGTGGAACACGGCGCCGCGCATGCCCGGCCAATGGTGGGTGGCGTATGAGTACAAAAAAATGCGGTTCAAGATGCGGCTGGGGCTGACGGCGTTCAAGCATGTGGGCATCTTCCCGGAGCAGGCCGAGAACTGGAATTTCATATATGACGAATGCGGCCGTGTGGCCGGGCAGAACGGCGCCCCGGCGAACGTCCTCAACCTCTTCGCCTACACCGGCGGGGCGACTCTTGCCGCCTGCGCCGCCGGGGCGGTGGCCACCCATGTGGATTCGGTGAAGCAGGTCGTCAGCTGGTCGCGCGAGAATATGGAGGCGAGCGGTATGGACGGAGTGCGCTGGATAGTGGACGATGCACTGAAGTTCGTCCGCCGCGAAGTGAAGCGCGGCAAGAAATACGACGGAATCATCCTCGACCCGCCCGCATACGGACGCGGCCCCGATGGCGAGAAATGGGTGCTCGAACAGAATATCGTGGAACTGTTAGAGTTGTGTGCGCAGTTGTTGCCGCCTCAGAACAGCTTCCTCGTTCTCAACCTCTACTCTATGGGGATGTCGGCCCTGCTGGCCAAAGGCGTTTGCAATCAGATATTCGGCAAACCCGCGAACCCCGACAGCGAACGTTTCGGCGAACTCTATTTCACCGACCGCAACGGCAAGCCTCTGCCCCTCGGCGTATTTTACAGGTTGTCGCGATAAACGGCAAGCCTCCGCCCATAGTGGCCTGGTGTCAGCTCGTTTACTGCTGCTTTATAAAACAGTATTATCCAGCTTAATTTCAACGAGTTAAACTCACAGCTGCTTGCGGGTTTTGCCGGGTGTCAGCAACAAAAAGCAACTTAATGTGGCGACTGCGCAAGGCAGTCGCAGCCTTTACAATACACCGTTGCGGGGTGGTTTAATCTTGTTCGGCCTTCGGAAAAGGCCGTCAGGCGCCCCCACGGGGGGCAGGGGTGCCTGAACCGACGCTCGCAGCGGGAACGGAGACTGCTTGCAGGCTATGTATGCCCCTCCAGGAGAAGGAAAACGAATCGTTTTTTTGATTCGTTAACAAAAATATTTGTACGGCAGGCATTATCGTCATTGGAAAGATTACAAGTCGAAACGGAATAATCCTGAAATAAAATAGAGGCCCGTCGGGGCCTCTATCTTTATTTCAGGGTTATGCTTTACTTGCTGAGTTCCGTGATGCGTTCTTTTGCAAGCGAAACGCTGTTGCCCGACGTTACCTTTTTGTAATTTTCGATCGCTTTGGCGTTATTATTTTTATTCTCATAAGCCTGGCCGATCATGTAATATATGTCGCACGCCTGTTTGGCGTCGGTTTGTGCGGCCAAAGCTGCAGGGCCTTTGCTTATCACGTTGTCATAACTCTTCGAGTTGTTGTATGCCTGTATGAGCATCATCTGTGCCGTGGCGTTCTTGGGGTTGTTTTTCAGAGTTTCGTTCAAAAGGCTGATGGCTTTCGGGTAGTTCTTCGCCGTGAGCGCTTTGTTGGCTTCTACATTCTCGTAGTATTCCATTTTTGCCTTAGCCGAATCTCCCGTCTTCCCGCCTTTTGCCGCGAGTTGTTTGAGGATGGCGAAACCTTCGTCTTTACGTCCGCCTTCGACATAACTGATGGCAAGGTACATCTGGAGGGTCGTGTTGCTCGGCAGCGCATTCATGCCTTTCTGGTATATTTCGGCGGCTTTGGTGTAGTCCTTGCTTTTGACGAAAACACCGGCTTGGGCGATATATATGTTCGCCAGCATTTCTTCGGACCTTTTTTGCCAGGTCAGGTCCTTGTACTCCCTGGCCTTGTTATACGCTTTCGTAAAATTGGTCTCGGCTGCGGCGAAGTCCTTGTTTTTCGCAGTTGCAAGCCCCATGCTGTAGTATAGCGAAGGCAGCAGTTTCTTCGCGTTGGCGACGTTGTTGGCGGCATCCGCGCCGACCTTTGTGCCTTCCGCGATGACCTGTTCGATGAGGGGCGCTGCTGCGGCGTAATCTTTCTTATCGTTGATAAGCGCCGCTGCTTTCGTGTATTTATCCGCAACATCCTGTGCTGTTTGCGCCGCTGCGACGAATGCCGAGAACATGACCGCCAGTGTCGCGGTGAAAATTTTAATCCGTTTCATAGGGTTCTATAATTTTAAGGTAGTTTCAGGGTTGGTTTTTATTATCAAGGCAAATATATCATTTTTCTGTGAATCCGCGCGGCTAACCACGCAGTTTCTTAAAAAACGCTTCCACTATTTCCGAACATTCGCCGGCCAGCACCCCTGCAGTGACTTTTGTGCGGGGATGGAGGATGCCATTGCCGACGGTCGAGTAGCCACGTTTGGGGTCTGCCGCCCCGTAGACGATGCGCCCGATCTGGCTCCACGCACTGGCCCCGGCGCACATGGGGCAGGGTTCGACCGTTACGTATAAAGTGCATTCGTTCAGGTATTTGCCACCTGTCGTTTCCGCCGCGGCGGTAAGGGCCTGCATCTCGGCATGCGCCGTGGCGTCGCCGAGCGTCTCCACCAGGTTATGCCCGCGGCCCACTATCCGGTCGCCCAGGACGACAACCGCCCCGATGGGAACCTCCCCTTTGGATAACGCCTCGCGTGCCTGTTCTATTGCGCACCGCATGAATTTTTCGTCGTGTTCCTGTGTTGTGGTCATAAAGAATAGATTTTTAAATTCTTCTTCGGCTTTCGCAGAAAGCCGTCAGCCCGCAGCCACCCCGGGCGGAGGGCTGATTTTGCCTTTGGCTCGATCATCCCCCGCTGGCTGCGGGTTGAAGGTGGTATTGCAATCCCAGAAGGGGATAATTCGGTAATTTTTCGCCACGCCCTTGTTCCGTATCCATAATAAATATTTATCTTTGGTGCTCATTTGTTGAATACAAACATACAAAAAATATGTACAGGACACACACTTGCGGCCAGTTGAGGCTTTCGGATAAGGGAACGGCGGTTACGCTCGCCGGTTGGGTACAAAAGGTGCGCAACCTCGGGGCGATGACTTTCATCGACCTGCGCGACAGGTACGGGATAACCCAGATAGTGGTCGAGGAGCATTCGGCCGAGGAGATCAGGGCCGTCGCTTCGCAGCTTGGGCGCGAGTATGTGATACAGGTAAATGGCGGCGTTATCGAGCGTTCGTCCAAGAACCCGAAGATGCCCACGGGCGATATAGAGGTGGCCGCCACGGAAATTAAAATCCTCAACGCCGCCGACACCCCTCCGTTCACGATTGAGGACAACAGCGACGGTGGCGACGAGCTGCGCATGAAATACCGCTACCTCGACCTGCGCCGCAGCCCGCTCCAGAGGGCGATGATGCTCCGCCACCAAATGGCGCAGCGCATCCGCGAATACCTCAGCAAAGACGGCTTCATGGAGATAGAAACGCCTTATATGATAGGATCCACGCCCGAGGGCGCGCGCGACTTCGTGGTGCCTTCGCGCATGAACCCCGGCGAATTCTACGCCCTGCCGCAGTCGCCACAGACTTTCAAACAGCTCCTGATGGTGGCGGGGTACGACAAATATTTCCAGATCGTGCGCTGTTTCCGCGACGAGGATCTGCGTGCCGACCGCCAGCCCGAATTCACCCAGATCGACTGCGAAATGTCGTTCGTGGAGCGCGACGACATACTCGCAACGTTCGAGGGCATGGCTAAATTCCTGTTCAAAGAGACTATAGGTGTCGATATAAACTACGACTTCCCCCGCATCCCGTGGTCGGAAGCGATGGCCAAATACGGCTCGGACAAGCCCGATATCCGCTTCGGGATGGAGATATGCGACCTTACTGCCGAGGCCAAAGGCAAAGATTTCGTGGTGTTCGACTCGGCGGAATATGTGGGCGCTATCGCCGCCCCGGGATGCGCTTCGTACACGCGCAAGCAGGTGGACGAGCTCACTGAGTGGATAAAACGTCCGCAGGTGGGCGCGAAGGGCCTCGTGTGGGTACGTTTCGAGGAGGACGGCAGCGTCAAATCGACCATAGATAAATTCTTCTCACCCGAAGAACTCAAGGCTTGGGGCGGGAAGTGCGGCGCCAAGCCCGGCGACATGATGTTCATCATTGCGGGCGGCCGCAAGCACAGCCTCGGCGTGCTTGGCGACCTGCGCCTCGAAATGGGCGAAAGGCTCGGACTGCGCGACCGCACCAAGTTCGCACCCATGTGGGTGGTCGATTTCCCGCTTCTGGAATGGGATGAGGAGAGCGGCCGTTTCTTCGCCATGCACCACCCGTTCACATCGCCGCTTCTTGAGGATGAAGCGCTGATGGCGACCGATCCGGGTAAGGTGCGCGCAAATGCCTATGACTTCGTGGTCAACGGGGTTGAGGTCGGCGGAGGCTCGATCCGCATATTCGACTCGGTGTTGCAGGCCAAAATGTTCGACCTGTTGGGCTTCACGCCGGAGGAGGCGCAGAAGCAGTTCGGTTTCCTTATGAACGCCTTCAAGTTCGGCGCGCCGCCCCACGGCGGCATCGCGTTCGGCTTCGACCGCTGGTGTTCGCTCTTCGGCGGCGCCGACTCGATCCGCGACTATATCGCCTTCCCGAAGAACAACTCGGGACGCGACATGATGATAGATGCCCCGTCGACAATCGCCGATGCGCAGCTTAAAGAGCTGAATCTCAAAATAGAGATGCAAAACGATAAATAATTTTGCAAAAAACTGAACGAAAAAATTTGGAGATAAAAAAATAACACCTATATTTGCACTCGCAATCCGGAAGTAGTGATGTTGAGATGGTGATTTCGGAGGTGCAAAAGTTATTTAGGATTATTTCGGGAGCTTAGCTCAGCTGGTTCAGAGCATCTGCCTTACAAGCAGAGGGTCGGGGGTTCGAATCCCTCAGCTCCCACAAAACGAACAGAAAAGACAATCACTCGGAAGAGTGGTTTTTTGTTTCTGAAAGTGTCTGCAAATTTGTTTGCAAAGGCATTTGCGGGAACAAAATATAATCTTTGGATTGTCTTTTCAGGGAGTTTTGCAAAATTGACAGGACATAACGGGGCATAAAGTAATCACTCAGTTCCCACAATATAATTCAAGGGGGTGCGATGAAAATCGCACCCCCTTGAACTATATTGTATATGCGACCTGCATATGTATGACATGAATCTTTACATTGTATGCCCCATCCTTTTTTCTATATGCTTCTTGCTTTTCTTCCCTATCAATAATAAAAAACCGGGGAGTTTTAACTCCCCGGTTTTGTAGCCTCGCCGCGACTCGAACGCGAATCTGAAGTTTAGGAAATCTCTTATAGCTATCGAATGTAGCTAATTATCAATGGTGTAACTATGCCATTGAGGCCGTTGGTCAACTGCCAGTCAACATTAGGGAGCAAATCGGAACAAAAAATGTCGTAAATTATTAATATTGTCGAGAATCAAAACTAAAACATTGCATTGTTGACATTTAAAGCGCTGTATACCATTTCGATATCCGTTTTTAATGCATATTTACTTCCGCAGAATTTACAACTTATTTTTAATCGTTTTTGTGGCTTTAAGTTTTATAATTGATAATCAAGAAATTATATGTATTTATTTCTGCAATGTTCTAATCTGATACATTGCTTAATGATCTTAATATGCCAATATTTGGCTAACTAATACATAGCCAGACAGTTGTGTTGTGTGTGAATTGTTGGTAATGAAATTATAATACAATTGTCTGACAGCTAGTGTATTGCGCTATGCGCGTTAATATGTCTTTCTCGTTCATTTTCTTGAACCGAATACTTCTCAAAAATATATTTGCATTTGACGTATAATCCCTTTTCGCGGGAGGTAAATCTTTTAAATGCAAATCATATGAATAAAATTAGACTTTTTTGGTTGTTGGCAATAACAATGGGATTGATTGCCAACGATTATGTTTCCGGGCAGGCGCCATCTACGTGGAAAGTAATTGACAACCCCTTTGGGACTGTAGATGGCCAATCAAAAAGTGAGATTGTTGCCAATGTTGGTTCAAATGTAGATATGTACACTGGCAAAGCAAATATCACTATTCCCCTTCATGTCATAAAAGTTGAAGGCCTGAATATACCTATAACTATTTCATATCAAACCGGTGGCATCAAAGTTACGGATGTCACCGGGACTGCTGGGCTTGGATGGAATTTTTCTTCCGGCGCGAAAATTTCAAGAAATATGTCGGGATCCAGAGGAGATATGGATGAAGGTCTTGATGACCTTTCTACGCAAAATGACGATTCTTCGGCGGGATATATTAAAGCAGGCGGAGATTCGGAAACTGCCATGAACCAACGGATCGAACATTTGAAATTACAAAGCGGTTGGGATAAAGATCGTCAAAAATCTCCTCTTCTCATTCGTTGGGAGATCGATTTTAATAGACGAGATACTCGTCCGGATATGTGTCATTTTGAGATACCTGGAGCCCAAGGGATGTTTATGTTCGGTTGGCATGGTCAAACGCATACTATCCCATATCAGAATGTTAAAATTGAATATTTGGATTTTGACGGTCAACTTCCATTCAAAGGTCAAGATAGCAAGCGCATTAAGGTAACCGACAGCAACGGATATGAGTATTATTTTGGGGCTATTATAGATGAGAACGGAGTGTTGGACGAGTCAGGGTTGGAATATATTCAGATCAGGGACAATAACATTTATGCTGAGGATCGGGTGCCGCTTGAAGGTACAAAACCTCTTCATCAATACTCCACGATCGGCACCTGGCATCTGAGAAAGATCGTAAAAGACGGACGGGTTATCGCCACTTATTCTTATAATTCATACACATCTTATGGTATCGGACAGTGGAATTGTTTACGAACGTTCAGATATAAAGGAACAACGCCGCCATCGCTTCAATCTGAGACAATCTTTGTAGATGAACCGCACTTTCCACTAAGCACGCTCAGAAATGGTATGACGATTCTGTCTCCCAAATATTTGAAGTCTATAAAGACCGAGCATGAAAAGATAGAATTCACGTATACGGGCAGTGGTAAGAAACGATTGGCTAAAATGGAAATAAGCTACAATAATGATAAAGTCAAAACTATAGAGTTGGATTATGGCGTATTTGAAACTCCGACATGGAAGCATTATTACGCGGACAGTTTCGACTATTCTCCCCCGAAACTAAAGGGCATAAAAGAGCAGATAAAGGATGCGGCAGTTAAAACCGTATGTACTTTTGATTATGAAGATTTTGTAGAGGTTGTTCCTGAAAATACAGGGGGATATGGATACGTTGTTTATTTTAATTCATTTGATCATTGGAATTACTATAACGGCGCCCCAAACGCTACGGATCTAGCCCTTGTTCGTATTTTCCCCGGTTTTAGTGTGCTCGATTCTTTGACAGGAACGAGATATACCTATGCGGGAGCAGACAGGAACCCGAACTTCGAATATGCAAAAGCGAGATCTTTAACACGTATCAGGTACAATGGCGGAGGATACAGGGAATTTGAATATGAACCCCATGTAGCATCTGACGGTAGGATTGCCGGAGGGCTAAGAATAAAATCCATAAAAGAGTGCGACAAAACCGGCAAGGTCGCATCAAAAGTAAGATATGAATATAACGATATACAAACAGGCCGGTCAAGCGGTAGAATGTTTGCGGACCCGGAAGCAACGACCGCTGTAATGAGTATGCGTGATGGCAGTCATATAAAATTCAGGGTATACCTTAGAAATATCTATCAATTGGAGGATTATAATGGAGCGGCAATCGTGTATCCCAACGCACAGGAAATTTATACTAATGGAGGATATAAGAACGTGACCTTCTATTCATTCGATGATTTTAAGGATGAAAAGGCAAAGGTTATATCTATATTCAATGGCGAGACTAATGATCCGGCGCGGAGAGATTACAGAATGGCGCCCTATACATCATACTGGTGGGCGAGGGGAATGGTAAAATCTACAGAAATTTACAACGCTTCCAATGAACTTGAGGCAAGAGAGAACTTTGTCTATGAATTGGAGCCGGAACCACGTAAAAAACTTATAGACAGAGTTCCATTTACAGTCCTGTCCGACCAATTAAGTGTTGTTAAGGATAATAATATAAAGGCTGTATTCTTTCCTCGGATTTCGGAGAGTTATTGGATCTCCCAGGCGATTCAACTAAAATCACATACTATAGAGATAGGTAAGAAAAATCTAGGGAACGAAACGCATTATACGTATCATCCGAAATACAATGTCCCGATTTACTCTATTGTTACGAATGATAATGGTGACATTATTGAAACTTTTATAAGGTACCCGTTTGACCTTGGCTTTACTAGTGATGATCCTATAGATGTATATGATCCGGAGTGTTTCAGGGAACTTTTTAGAAGAAACCTGCACGTTGCTATCGAAACATACGTGAAAAAAAATGGGAAAGTCATATCTGCTCAACTTATGACTTTTAAGAAGGTCAAAGCCCTCAACAATACAGAAGAAATAAAATTACATAAAACATACGGCATTGTCATTGATAATCCTATAAGTGACTTCATGCCTGCACGTTATAGTGAATATTTGCGATATGATTCCAGATATGTCCTGAGCCAAACAATAGATCATTATGACCTTAGGGGAAATGCGACCAGTATATGTATCCCTCGCACAGGCGATAGAGCGTCATTAATATATGATAAGTTCGGGAATAAAATAGCAGAGATATTGCTACTATACAGAATATAATAAATATGGCCAACCGATAAAGCAATATATCCCAGGGATGGACTATACGCTGTCAATTTATGATAAAAAAGGTCGTGTAGTTATGTCGCAGTCCGGCAACTTGCGTGCAGAAGGTAAATGGGCGTTTACGAAATATGATGATCTTGACAGGCCTGTCATATCTGGAGTTCTAACTGGAGGCACTTATGAGCAGCATCTTCAAGCGTTCGAAGACCAGACCGTCTTTGGAGAAACTCCAGGAGGCTATATGCATGAATATACCAATAACTGCTATCCTACTGCTTTTTATGAAAGCGATGTGTTGTCGGTTACCTATTATGATAATTATGACTGGCTGTCGAGCTCACAGTATGCATTTTCTGCTATGGACGCGTTAGGCAGCAAAAAATCGACAGATATAATTTCCTTAACCACTGGGACTAAGTCTAAGGTGCTTGGGATTAACGGAAATATATGGCTTACTTCTGTTATTTATTATGACGAAAAGTATAATGCCATCCAGACCATCAACGCCCTGTATCCGTCCGGGAAAGAGATCGTGTCCAATAAGCATAATTGGGGTGGCGAGGTGATTCAGACGAAGGTAAAACAAATCAGTGATGCCGGAACTCACGAGTATAACAAGTGGTTCGATTATGACAACCGCGGACGCCTTTTGAGCGTAAGGCAACGGATAACCGGTGACCAGAACGGCGAGATAGTCCTGGCATCGTATGAATATGACGAAATGGGCAAAGTGGCTGCTAAGACTTCACACAATGGTACAGACCGTGCGGAATATGAATATACCATACTTGGGGGTAATATCGGGATGACATCCGATGCTTTCTCGTATAAGCTCGGATATGACTATGACTTTTCAAAGGCTCAATTGTCTATAAGGCATGACGATAACCTTGATCATGTTATGTGGACAAACCATAAAGGTGAAACCAAAGCGTATATTTTCGACTACGACCATATTGGTCAAATGACTTCTGCAAAACTTTGGGAACAATTGGGCCCAAGTGAGTGGAACTCTACAAATAAGTTTGCCGAAAAAGACATAACCTATGATAAGAACGGTAATATAGAGGTGATGTGGAGGACTGGCTATCAAGGGTACGATGAGAGTCCAATTGAATATAACTACAATGGTAATCAGTTGAGTTACCTGTGTTTCGGAGGCCCTCCCACGCAAGAATTCCGCTACGATGCCAACGGCAATATGACCTACGACGGCCATACCGGGGTCGGCATAGAGTATAATGTCTTGAATTTGCCGCAGAGAATATTTGCAGGTTCGAATGAAATACGTTACATTTACAGTGCGTCGGGCGAGAAACTCGCCAGCGACGTGGGAGGTTCTTTGACTTACTACCGCAGTGTGATGGTTTATTCGAAACCTTCCGGAGGATCGGAGCAGCTTACGCAGATGCTTCAGCCGGAGGGTATCGTCCAGTACAACGCGGGCAGTGCCGGGTCGAGTTATACGTATAAGTACTTCAAGACCGACCATCTGGGCAGCACGCGTGCTGTGTTGGCGGCCGTGCCGAACGGCGACGGCACCTACTCGATGGTTTTGGAGCAATCGACGGATTACTACCCGTTCGGGCTTGCGCATGAACTCGGCGATCTGTCGGTGAACAAATATTTGTTCAGCGGCAAGGAGATCCAGGATGCGAATATCGGGACGCTCGGCCTGCTCGGCATGTACGATTTTGGCTCGCGCTACTACAACCCGTACCTGGGGCGCTGGTTCAACGTCGACCCGGCACTGCAAATGACCAACCCCTACATCTATTGCGGCAACAGCCCGATGATGTATGTCGACCCGGACGGGGAGTTCTGGCATATAATAATTGGAGCTGTGATTGGTGGTACATTCAATATCATTACAAACGGGGATAATATTGACAATTTTTGGGAAGGATTAGCCTCTTTTGGGGCCGGAGCTGGAGCCGGGGCTTTGACCGCAATTAACCCACTGATGGGTGCTACTATAGGCGGTGGTGTTGTGAATGCAACTAATGAAATTATAAAGCAAACAAACGATCATGTCGGTGTTAGCGACGTTGAGTGGGGAAGGGTAGGACTTAGTGCTGGAATAGGGGCTGTTGTCGGTGGAGCCACGTTAGGTGTAGGCAAAGTGTTGAATCTGCCTGGTGTAAGCAACAAGATCATGGACGGGCTTAATATAGAGAATCGAATTGCAGCTCATTTAACAAAGTCTACACTTGACGGCACAATGACCGGCGCCATAGGGGGAGTAGTAGTGGGAGTTGGTAATGGCATATTTACAGGTGATTGGAATGTAGGCATGAGCATTTTGAAAGGGACTGGTTATGGTGCGGCCGGAGGTTTAATTGGCGGAGCAATTTCGGAAGCCGGATATCAGGCCAGATTGATGTTTGGAGATAAGGCTCCGAGTAGTTCGTCTATTGATGCAGTTTCAACAACGGTTGATAACGGTATAAATAACATAAATGATACAGACCCTGTTTATGGTACATATTATCTTGGAGAGGCTGTAGTTACTTCAACCAAACATTTTGATATGGTAAATATTATGGTTGGTCAGGATTCACCCTGGATTCCACCTGCTCCATATACATTGCCTGGGTCATCGAAATTGCGCCAGTATTTAATTCAGATTCAAAAATAAGATGACAACAAAACAAGAGCTTCTCTTCTGTGCAGTGTCAGTCGTTGTAGGATGCATAGTCATGGGAATATTTATCCATAATTATCATGCCGAGACTAAGAAAATAGAACGATATGGGGTTGAGACAGTTGGGGTAATAACAGATAGACTTAAGGTAAGAAAAAGAGGAGGACCATCATATAGTGTAAATTATACATTTATGCATAATGGTGAAATAATTCGTCGGAATCAGGACGTCGGCTTTGATCCTTTCCGCGAGGCTATTGTTGGCGGAAGATATAAAGTGATGTATTTGCCTGACAATCCCAAAAAAGCCAGAATCTATATCAATGAGCCTGTGTATGAATAAATATAGGTAGTATGAACAAAGAAATCCGACAATATGTCGGATTTCTTTGTTTTCATCGTATATTTGTTTATAGTTCTTTGACACGACTTCGGTTCACGCTACTACAATCCGTATTTGGGGCGCTGGTTCAATGTCGATCCGGCGCTGCAAATGACCAACCCCTACATCTATTGTGGCAACAGCCCGATGATGTATGTCGACCCGGATGGGGAGTGGGCGCTTATTGATGATGTAGTTGCATGTGTTATTGGTGGGTTGGTAAATTCTGTTATCCCACTGATAATGGGAGATGTGAAATCTTTCGGGCATTTTGGTTCTTTATTTTTGGCAGGAGCAATTGCAGGTGAATTAACATTATATACAGTAGGTGGAGGTGCAGTATTTTTAGGTGTTTCAAACTCTGTAATTAATCAAGGATATACTAATGGATGGGATAATATAAATCTTAATCGAGTCCTGTTCGATGGGATGTTGTCGATGGCAACGGCCGGTATTGGTTCAAAAGTAAATGGTGCAACCCAATCAGCCATGAATCAGGTAACTGGTAATATAGCCAGTCCTGTAATCAGGGAAAGTATAAACAGAGGAGTTTCAGGCGCTGCTTCGGGATTTGTTGTAGGAACTGGAGTAGGATTAATCCAAGGCGAAAGTTTTGATGATGCATTACATGGAGGGGTTAAAAATGCTGCGCTTGGAGGTACCCTTGGGATCATGTCCGGCATTGGCATTGGGCTTCAGCAGGCAGATCAACAAGGGCTGAATCCTTGGAGCGGAGTAGCTAAGACACAATCTAATAATACTTTAAATGATGTTCGGCAAAACTCTCCCGGTTGGAACTATGGGGATCATAAATCTCAAACAAAATGGGAAAATCAAATGAGCCAAAGAGGATGGACCGAGCAACAAATAAATGAAGCTCTTTCGGGTGGCAAGGCGTATCCGGCTACAAACAACATTAATCCAAATAATGGCGCAACCAGATATATTCATCCTGCAACAGGACGTAGTGTTGTCATAGATAATACCAGTGGAAGGATATTACATGTGGGTGGAGATGGATTTGTTTATTAGATAATTATTATATATTATGGAGCAAAAATTAATCTACATGCCATTATTGAATGAAGGAACTGACGTTTTAAGACCGGTAATGGCCCTTCATGTGAGAGATGATGTATATAAAATAATGGGAACAAAGGAAGGTTTGAAACCAGAAGATTTGGATGAGGATTGGTTATTTCCTATTGGAAGTTATGTGAGTTGTATAACCAAGCGAAGTGCAAAAAATATGATATTAGTAGCAGATAGAAATCTTCAAAGGTAAAACTATGGACGGATTTATTTTTTCTGACAATTTTCCTGCTTTTGCGTACTGTAAAGACAGTTTTATTGCTAATTTTGAAAATATTAACGGTGGCGAAGAATTGTTTAATCAATTAAAGACCATGCTTAAGTTTCCTGATTATTTTGGAGGCAATTGGAATGCGCTTAATGATTGTTTGGGTGATTTTAATTGGGTTAGTCAAAAGAATATTATATAGTCCATCATAAACTGCCTAAACTTAATGAGGCTGACATGGTAATATATATTGATATATTATGGAGTTCTGTTGTAGAGTGGAGAAAATGGAAAGAAGGTAAAGTTCATAGGCTTTTAGTTGTTTTTCCAGAAAACAGTAAAGACGCTATAGGAAAATATATAGAACAAGCGAAAAAGTTTTATGAATAATTATGTTTCGGTTACGTTGAAATATTAAGTAAGAAGATCCCGCCGGTCTGGAAATGACCGGCGGGATCTTTTGTTAATTTTGGTGTTTTTATTATATTTAGGGAAAGTTCTTTGACACGACTTCGGTTCGCGCTACTACAACCCGTACCTGGGTCGTTGGTTCAACATCGATCCTGCGCTGCAAATGACCAGCCCATACATCTATTGCGGTAATAGTCCGATGATGTATGTCGATCCGGATGGGGAGTTCTTTTGGTTAATTCCAGTGGCAATAGGAGCGGTATTAGGTGGATATTCCGGATATAAGATCGGAGAGGCTAATGGAGCGAGTGGATGGGATATGTTTGGATATGTATTTGGCGGCGCGGTTATCGGAGGGGCCGCGGGAGGTGCCGGATTAGGTGTAGGTGCCTTAGGTGGTAGTTCTATGCTGGCTGGAGCGACTGCTGGAGCTTTGGCGGGGGCAGGATTCAATGGCTTGGCTACAGGATGGGATGTTGCGCAGATGGCTAAAGGTGCAGGCATAGGATTCATATCCGGTTTAGTTGGAGGAGGCTTTGCGTCCGCCATAGGAGGTGGATTGGGTGCATTTGCTGGTGGAGCTGCTGGGTCGGGATTGAGCACTGCGCTATATGGCGGCTCTGGGAGTGATATTTTTAAATCTGCATTATTAGGTGGGACTTTAGCTTACGGCACTTATGAATTTACTTCTTATATTAATTGGAAATATGGTGGCGGTAATAAATTTGGCAATGTGGATTTAACATACAAGGCATTTAAAACCATTCAGGCAGACTTTCAGCGCTCCCGCTTTTATAGGAAGGAATACGGTGGAGTTATTGCCAACGATGGCACTGTGATAAGAGCCCCTGCAAAATATAGGCATCGGTTTCATATCGATATGCATCCTGATTGGATGGGAGAAGCCAATAATCATGGAGGCTTTAAGGCAATGTATCACACTCATTGGGCGAAAGCAGGGGTTAACCATATAATAAATGGAGAATTAGGCAAGACGCCCTATGGTCCATCCAAAGCCGATAATTCTTATATTATACAAACAAAATCAGCTGGTTATAATTTTAATGGGCTTATAATTGATCAAACATCTTCTCATATGTATAACGGGGTACGTTCTGTAGATTTGGGCTTTGGTTCTTTTATGAGATCTTTCCCATGGTACGATCTTTCACCGGTTTTAAAATAGATTTGATATGAAAAGGCTTATTTTATTAACACTTCTCTCCTATTATCTGTGCACTCCTTTGAGTGCACAGGAATCTTTCACTCCGGATGATTTTGCAAATCCTGCTATAGTACAGGATGAGGACATGCTAATTGGGAGCCCCTATGACTTAGAATTAATATTTCCTTTAAATTCAGACGGAATTGTAAATGCCCATACAAGAGGGGGGATTGTTTATCCTTTATTAATAGTTAATGGCGTAATCATCAGGGATGAAAATCAGTTGAATAATTTCCGCAATAATTATTTGGATAAAATAAGGAAACGAAAGAAATTCTATACTAAAGAAAAGGCTACAAAAATGGGGATAAAAGACGCGCCCCGTGATGGAGTCGTATGGGTCACTACACGAAAAGGAGTAGTTATAGAGTTATAATGGTTTACGAATATTTCTCGCGGTACGATCTTTTATTGGGTTTAAAATAGATTCGACATGAAAAAAGCAATCGTATTTTTGACATTCATCATGTATGCCATATCTGCATCGGGACAGGGATTAGATTACTATGATTTTAAGGTAAACGCCCAAGACACGGTAATTAACATCCCCTATGGGGGCAAAGAGGCAAATTCTGGAATCAATCTGGATAATGGGTTTACTTATTTCTTAACTTTTTACGAGGATTTTGCCACTTATGTTTTATATGTATCCGCACCATCTCCATCTTCAATATATGATGCTTTGCTCAGGCATGCGAGTCCGATTGTTTTCTTAACACTTTCCTGGGGGGATTACAGTATTCGAGGGAATAAGATGCTTTTTAACGACAGGGTAGCTGGTTTCAAAATGGAAGCTTCTATCGAAGGCAATGAGATCAAGTTCCGCAGGGATTATTTTCCTGATATTGATAAACATGTTTGGGATATATTGCGGTCGAATGAAAGCACAAGTAGCTTATTTGCCATATTCGACTGTAAGAAAGCTGAACGCTACCGGAATGATTATGATAAAAAATTCAGAAAGCCGTTTGAATTTACCCCCGGCGTTTATAACCATTCATTGGAGATATCTGAAAATGGCGAATGGAAGAAAAAACATCGTGACCTTGTGCTTGCTGAAGGTAAATGGCACAGAAAGCGGAACATTTTAATTCTGAACTGCCCAAAGTTGAAATGTGATTTTTATATGGTGATCGGGGAAGAAAAATTGACAAGTATGTTGTTGCTGGGAGATGTTTTTGGGACGGATTATGAGTAAACTATAAAGAAAAGTTCTTTGACACGACTTCGGTTCGCGCTACTACAACCCGTACCTGGGGCGCTGGTTCAATGTCGATCCGGCGCTGCAAATGACCAACCCCTACATCTATTGCGGCAACAGCCCGATGATGTATGTCGACCCGGATGTGGAGTTAGCATGGTTTATTCCTGTAATATTTGGATTAGTAGGCGGAGGGTTGAATTTGGCCGCTAACTGGGATAACATTGATGGTTTCTGGGATGGGCTGTCAACTTTTGCTGTTGGCGCGGCAGCTGGCGTAGCCTCATCTTTTACAGGCGGAGCATCTATCGGTGTTCAGATAAGTGTTGGCGCTGCGGGAGGAGCTCTTACTTCTTTCAATAATTCATTGGTAGCCCAAACCGGCAAAAATTTTGATGGGATGTCTGATGTCAATTGGTCTGATGTAGGACGAAACACGCTCTCGGGTACCTTGGCTGGTGGTGCAGGAGCAGGCGTTGGTCATTGGGCGGCCAATTCAGGACTTATGATTAATAACATCAATAGTCCTTTATTGAGATCGGTAAGCGTTGCGCCAATAGCTTCTGGTGCAGGACATGTTATGGCGGGAACATCTTACGGTGTATTAAATGGGCAAAATTTAGGAGATGCTTTTGCCAGTTCTTTTGATGGGATTGAAAGGAGTATGATTACGGCTACTGTGACTGCCGGTGCAACGACAGTCGCCATTTCATATGCTCAAGGGATGAATCCTCTTACGGGAGAGAAAACAAGGGGATTTTCGATTCAAAAGCGAGACAATAGTAACTTGATTAAAAGTAAAAGATCCTTAGAAGAGCAAATTAAACTTCACCAACAAAAGAAGGCGGATTACATCAAAAATCCGGATAAATATGACAATCAAGGATACTTGAAAAACGCAGGGTCAGATCAAGCGTTGCGTCAAAGGATAATTGAAGGTAGGATTCGTCATTTAGATCATGAAATACGCACTTTTCAGGATCAAATAGATCAAATTAATAAACAAATTAAGCGCTAATGGCAATTACAATCGATGAGTTAGAAAAATGCTTATCTATTTTATTTAAAGAGATAAGAAAAAATGCCGGTTCGGAGATAAACCTTACAACTGATTATTATTGGAATATTCCGGAGGATGAAGCTTATAACATGAACTCAAATCCGCAAGAATTGACTATTGGCCAGATAAGTGAGGAAATAGAAATAATTAAACGCTTATTAGATAATCCGGATAGTTATATTTCATATGATTTAAGACGTATAGGCATTATTCTTATGGCTATGGGACATGAATATAAACTAATAATTTAGTTGTTAACGTTTAAAAGCGACTTAGCAATGATGGTAAAATAAACACAATTTATAATGAATGTAACAGATAAATTTATGTCATTTCTGTCTGAGAAAAATTTTTCTCAGACAGAAATGACATACTACAAAAGTTTTGGAGACTATAAGAAAGTATTTTCTAATGGTCAGATGGGTATAATATTGCAGACAGATCGTTCTATACCACAACTCGAAATCTTTAAATGGCCCAAAGAAAAAGAAGGTTTTTCTTTGAACTTAATAAAAAAGTATATATTGGAGGATTATACTGTTGATTTTGCGAATATCGGAAATCAAATACCATCTCCTTCCAGCTTTATCGCGACTGGAGATTTCTTCATAGACAATTTTGATGTAATATTACAACTTTTTGATGACGCTCATTATCATGAAACAAAAAAAGCATTGAAGAATATAGAAAAAATCGGCTATGAGCAAATGATAGACTTTTTAAGTTCTTGAGAGAATATGTAGGACTTGGTCGATGATTGTTGCTCTGGTAGACCAACCCCTACATCTATTGCGGCAACAGCCCGATGATGTATGTCGACCCGGACGGAGAGTTAGCATGGTTTATTCCCATTATTATTGGCGCGGCCATTGGTGCCGGTAGCTACACTGCATCCGTAGCATTCAGCCTTGGTGGATTCGACAATTGGGACTGGTTTAATTTTGCGTTTTCAACATGGGCCGGAGCTATAGGGGGAGGTATGTCAAGTGGAATCGGAAGTGCGGCTGCAAGTATGCAAGGTCTTGAACGGTTTGCATTTCAGACTCTGGCACATAGTTATTCGGGGGGCGTTATGTCTGTAGCAAGCGGTGGTAATTTTGGTGCAGGTGCGCTGTCCGCGGGATTTGGGTCGCTCTCTGCTAGATTTGCTGGGGCTTTGACCTCAGGCATGGGTAATTTTGCACAGGGATCTGCAATGATCGGTGCGGGTGCATTGTCTGGAGGAGTCGGAGCGGAACTTGCTGGCGGTAATTTCTGGGCAGGCGCCGGGCAGGGGTTGATAGTGACAGGGTTGAATCATTGGTGGCATGGCATTGCGAATAAATTAATATCGAATACATCGAGAGCGACTGGGACAATAACAGTTGCAGGAGGAGATGAGCCTGGTCACTTTATTCCTACAGCAGAGGCGACTATAACTACAGGAGTAAGCACTACCCGAGATGACTCAATAATTAATTTGGACGTTACTACTGATATGCATGAAGGAACTGTATCACAAACTTATTCGTTGGGTATATTAGAGCAGCGGGCTGGATTGTCCGTGAGCAGTAATGGTCAACTTTCAACATACTTAGAATCAGGTAGCGGATCGGGTGCTCTAAATGTAGGCTTAGGGATGAATCCTAAATATGTGGAACTAAATATAGGAATAAGCTATAATGATAATGGTTATGGACTATCATTGAAAATTCCGAATAAAACAGCATCTATTTTCCCTATTTTTAGAATTATGAGAATTGGTCTGCCAGCAGCAACTGGAGTACTAGTCCCTGCATTAATTAAACACTAACAAATAAAATTTATGAACAGAAGTAAAAAGATAGTTTTGTTAATTATTGGGGTAGTTATTCTGGTTGCCCTAGGTGTTTTGTTTATTCATACGCATCGGTTACAGCTGGAATATGATAGGGCAAATGTGTCATATTCATTCAGTTCCGGATTTAATTCAGCAGACTCATTGCTTTTCAATACAGCAGAATTGCAGAATCTTATTCCGGTTTTTCAAACTTTCTCTGATATAAGGCCTGTGCTTAAACAATTTCAGTATAAAGATATGGGGTTTCTTTTTTATACTATAATATTGCTGAATGATGATAAGTCATGGGCGGAAACAATCTTTATACAGAATGAAGAGTATAGACAAGCAAAAAGAGGGATTGGGGCATTTGGTTTGTTCGAAACAACGATCGCTCAGACGAAGGTCGAGAAGGTTGACAGTATAATATGTAGTTATATCGCGGAAAGCGATCTGTTGCAAGAAGAAAAATTCAATGATAACTTTCACAGCTTTTATGGAATTGTTCAATCTTTCTCATTGCGATATGGGCAGAATATGCTTAGCGACATGTCTTTCCAACCGCCATTAATAAACAGTAAGAGAACTCCGGTTCCTTTCGTATTTGCATTTCTAAAAAAGGGGACTACTGTTTATTTTATAAATTTCATTCCCAAAAGTGTCAGGTATGTAATAGGGAGAGATTATACAAAAGAAATATGGAAAGATTTTGGTAAAAGCTGGATTTTTAATTCAGATTCGGATGAGGTGTTATATAAAGAAATCCCCTCTGATTTTTTAAGAGGTATCATAAACTACTAAGTTGTTATTAGGCTATTGGTGCTATCTCGGGCGGCATGGGTTCTGTGTTCGGCGGCGGTAATTTCTGGGCAGGCGCCGGGCAGGGGTTGATAGTGACAGGGTTGAATCACTTGGGGGAAGAATGGTTTAGAGGAAAATCAGTTTCTTATAGCAAAGAAGTATCACATGTTCCCGGGGGACATCTTAGCGAACCTGACTTAGGTATAGATATGGAGATTACGGCAACAGCAGGGGGTCTTATAGAAGAACCAAATAGTGTTTTTTATACCGGTGTAAATGCTTATACGGATATACATAAGGATGTATCTACAACATATACTTTTGGCACTAAATATAATAGGGTAGGCTTGACATTTGGGGAAGATGTCTCATTACATTTATATGGAAGTTCTTCAGCTTTTGGACACGAAATATATTTTAGTACAGGGTTTGATATTGGGTTAAATTATCATGTGAATGCAGGCCGAAACGTGGGATCAGGGCTTACTGGCGGTTATAATGTTCATATAAAAATATCACCTTTAGTTCCACTTGGAATATTTTTGTTTAAGCAAAGCGTCTCACCAGCGTTTATGAATGGGATCCAGCGTGCCACACCCGCCTTACAACCAATATACTAAATAATTTAATGAAATTATAAATTGAGTGGTTATGAAAAAAGATCCTATAATAGCGCTGAGTATATTGGGAGTTATACTGAGCTTATTTATTGTGTTTATTATTATTACGTATAAGCCTCTTAAGGATATACAAAATGCCAGCTTGAAAACGAACAGCACGGTTATACACAATACTAAATTTAATGCGGTCGATTCATCGGTATTCTTAAATTCTGTTTTAGGCTCAACAATAAAATTCAGCAATATTTTAGAATGGACAGACCTTAGGCCGGTCCCTAAAGATTTTGAGTATTCGAAAGACGGTAAAACTATTGGGGTTGTTTCTTATGCTGTGATCGAATTAGAAGATAGCTTGTCTTTTGATGAATCTGTATTTATTCTGAATGAAGAATACAAAAAGAGAAATAACAGGGTATATACAGCGAACTATTGTGTTATGTTTGCGTTGGATACTCCGGTCAGCAAGGTTGACAGTATTATATGCAGTTATTCCGGCGACTCTAATGAACTGCAAGAGGTCGTATACACGGAAAATTTCAGGAGTTATTATGTTCCTGTCAAGGATTTTTCAATACGCTATGGGGTAAATGAACCTGTCGATATGTATTTTATTTCATCAATAGTTAATTTTAAACAATATCCTCAACCATTCATGTTCGCATTTCTCAAAAAAGGAACTACCGTTTACTTTATAACTTACATTCCATTTGAAAAAGAAAATAATAAGTTTGTTTATGAGGAAGTTCCTGCGGATTTCTTGGGAGGTATTATAAATTATCATTAATAGAGTTCTGCCTTTGAAGCTACGGCAGGGAAGTCGTTAGCGGCATTGGAGGGCAAAGTGTCCGAGGCGGCATATGCTGCAGCCAAGGCGGATTACACAGCCGGAATGCTTGCCGTAGGAGCTATCTCGGGCGGCATGGGTTCTGTGTTCGGGGGTGGTAATTTCTGGGCAGGCGCTGATAGTGACAGGGTTGAATCATTTACTTCATGCTAAAGCAGCAACTCAGAAAACAGAGATTAAAGAAGGTATGAAATGGAGTCCGGATATGCCGACTGTTGTAGAAAGTGGCGACAGACTTTTAGTGGTAAGTAAAGAAACGGGTAGATATATTGATGTGGAAAGAGCAAAACTGAAAAGTTCATATGTGGAAGCAGTGCAAAAAAAAAACCAATAACAAGTATTTCAACTTTAGAGGTACTTATTTTACACCTGTAGATAATGCAAGGATAAGTGGTATGTTTGAGACATTAATTATGACGCAACAACCTCCGGGTATCGGAATGTTGGGAGGAGATTCTTTCGTGGAGAGTATTAATCCAGGAAATTCGTTTACTCCAAAATATCAGCAGAAAATATATATACATATAAGGAATGCTCAATATCAACAGTCTAATCAATATCGACGGTGGGGTATAATTGAATAAATTATGATATTTCTTTATCTTTTTATTTTCGTTACTTTCTTAGGTGTATTCTGGGCTCAAGTTCAAAGAGCCCGGAATATTCTAAGAACGATCTACAGTATTATATCAGAAAATCGTAAGGCTTTTGACTCGAAGATACTTGACAGTATAGGCCGGGATAGGTTAGTTATTTTTGATAACTTGATATCTAATAACGCACAATTATATATTATATATGATGACGGAAACAGCATAAAAATTGATCCCTTGAATAATAATATAACTCAGTATTTATCAAAAAGCAAATACAAGAAATTACATGCAAAGCTAAAGAAGAAGATGTTAATTTATTCTTGCATATTTTCACCATCGATCTATTATAAATTAGAAGGCCCCAATCAAAATGTCATTCTATGGATATTTAATTATTAACTAGCCTGACGTGGGAATGCTTGCTGTAGGAGCTATCTCGGACGGCATGGGTTCTGTGTTCGGAGGCGGTAATTTCTGGCAGGGTGCCGGACAGGGTGCTATAACTTCTGCTTTGAATGAGGTCGTACATGAAGTTGGCACTCGAAAGAAATCATACACTGAATATGCAAAAGAAGCATTCCCTCTGATAGGCGAACAGGTAATGGAACCTTTGGATGGTTTTTGGGATCATTTTCTTAATATTGGAGGCAGGGAATACGTTCATTATAGTGAGTCAGGTCATAGAACTGTTTATCCTGTTGGATGGAATGGAAAGGCGAGTTTGCCAATGAATATAGGGATGGCCCCCTTGCCCAAAATTAAAGGAGCAAAGATTTTTATTAAAGGTTTTGGGAATGTTAATAAAGCTAAATATCATGATTTTATTAAACCGGGTGTGCTTGGGTCGGCTGGTAAGTATTATAAATATGTAGGTGACAATCCAGATATATTTATACAGAAAGGGAACATAATGCTAAGAGGCACTGGTGGAGGATTTGTAGGAAAAACTTATGATACTGGGCTTAATGTATTTGATTTCTTTTATTAACAATATAAATTTTAATGTAGAGACATGATTACTTACGAAATAAGAATATTAGATATTCCCGATGGTCAAATGGAACACATAGACAGGGTGTTGGGTGTTAAGTCATTATACAGGATAGGAATGTGGAGATATAAACTAATATGGCTTAACAATTGCCCTGAAACATCATTTGTTGACCACTTTCTTGCAATTTTAAATGGCAAATATGAACAGCTTGAAAGTATTGGGATAACACGAGATATGATAAGTTTTTGGTTATTGTATGAATATGACCAGCAATGTAATCTCGAATTCAATCCCGAAGAATTAAGAAAGACTGGTCAGGAAGGAATTACTTTATGTATTTCTTGTTGGGAAAAATAAATTTTAGGAAGACAACACACGATTTAAACCGTGTGTTGTTTTCTATTTTATGCAACAATCAAATACCAATTATGAAAAAGATTCTAATTGCCGGTTCAATAGCTATAACACTTTTATTTGTGGCTGTATATATATGTCTCAAATCTGATTATAATAAAAGGTTGATGACATTACAATATGGTGAAAGTATTGGGTGCTGGCAATTAGAATCTGTCTTAAACGGTTTCTATGTTCGCAGAGGAGAGTTTCCTGTTGGAATAATTCATGATGACTGGGATTCAGATTCTTTATTACAGCATAATCTTGTAAGTATTCCCCTGTTGCTTCTCGATGAGTTCATTATAAATAGTAAAAAGTTCACAGAATACGATATTGAAAAAGATGAAAAAACCGGAAATTTTACTATAAATGATAAAAATGTAGAAGAATTAGCATATTATCCTATTTATAACAGAAATAATGGAAAGCGCGAATCTTTTGTACTATTAAGTGCGGGTATAGATGGTAAATTAAACAATGCTATTTCCGATACACTCTATATGGATACATGGTGGACTCAGTTGCATATATATAATCTTAGAGAGGTAATGGCAAGTGTCTTTTATAAACAAGCGTTTAACATTTTATATGTCAGAACCCAAAGAGAAGGCAAGTATATAGGAGGTAATACAAATGGGTATACCCAGCAGTATATGAAATCGGTTAGCCCTAAGTTTTCTATTTTCCAATATTTTTTTGGGAAAAAGGATTATGTGGTGAGGTATGGTTTGCCGTATTATATTTATAGCCCTTCTAAAGGCGATGATAAAGAGATGTATAGCATTAATATGACATGGATATTAAAACCAGAATTATATAATTAAGAGGGCAAAAGTAATGGGTAATGTATTAGATTAGGTGTTGTATGAATAAATATGAAAAAAACAACTATTCGATTACCAACAATATTTTATATTGTGTTATTTACTACTATAGTTGTATTGTTTGTAGCGCATATAATGCATATTGCAAATGAGTCAAAACAAACAGTTCTAGTAAAAAATGACACAAAAGTACCTAAAGTGTTGGTAACACAGGAAAGAGCCTCTGGCTTATGGAGAGGGGCTATTTATTTAAATTATAAGACTGCAGTTAGCATGTCGGCAAAACTTATCAAACTACCCTAAAAGTAGGGGACTTTTTCTATTAATCTAAATTAATTAAGATCATGTATTATTACGAAATTAGAATTTTAAATGCTTCGAAGAACCAGATTGAACAAATAGATGAAATATTGGGCATAAAATCTATATCTACAATTAATACTTGGAACCACGAAGTCATAATTGAGGATGGCGATCGTAGTCAATATTCATTTATAGATGATTTCTTGTCAATACTGGCAGGGAAATATGATCAACTGGAGAGAATAGGTATAGATAGAGATTCTATTACATTCTGGATGACATACGTATATGAACATCAATGCAATATGGAGTTTGATCCTGTCAAACTCGCGGGCATGGGCAGAGAAGGGATCACTCTATGTATTTCTTGTTGGGAAAAATAGATTTTAGGAAAACGACACACGATTTAAATCGTGTGTCGTTTTCTATATTACAAACATTTTCGCCAAGATGCTTTCTGCAAATGCATTATCTGGAGGAGTCGGTGCAGAACTTGGCGGCGGTAATTTCTGGGCAGGTGCCGGGCAGGGGGCTATAACTTCTGCGTTGAATCATGGTCGGATCTACAAAGAAATCATCTACGGAAAGATTGAAAGAGAGCTTTCCTATGTATGGAGAGTAGTCCCTATGTTTAAAATCTGAAGCAGGATGAGATAATAAATAAGCTATACGTTTTTGGTTAATTTTGGTTTAGCACAAACCCTTAACGTAAAACAATATAGCTTATGAGGCAAAGAAAGGAATTAGATTTCAAAGGACAAAATATCTATGTAGGTATCGATGTTCATTTGAAGAGTTGGTCGGTAGCAGTACTGTCCGAGAGTTCGATTCTGAAGAAGTTCAGGCAAGATCCGCAACCGGAAGCATTACACAAGTTTCTGATCACAAATTATCCGGGTGCGACTTGTCATTCGGTATATGAAGCCGGATTTAGCGGGTTCTGGACACACAACAGGCTCTCGGAGTTAGGGATTAACAACATCGTGGTTAATCCGGGAGATGTGCCGACGATGCTGAAAGAGAAGTTGCGAAAGACCGATGCGGTCGATTGCGGCAAGCTGGCCAGAGGACTGCGTGCCGGGGATTTACGAGGTATTTACGTTCCCCGCGCAGAAATACTGGAGCTACGTTCTTTGATAAGGTTAAGAAACTCGATCGTAAAAGACACTACACGGGAAAAGAACCGTATAAAGTCGTTTCTGCGTTTTCATGGTATCGAGATACCGGAGCAGTTTACCCGCCATTCGATCGGCAACTGGTCCAAGCGTTTTTTGCAATGGCTGAGCGAAGTGGAGTTATTTACAGAGTACGGGCGCAAAACACTGGACCTGCATATCGAGCAGTTTGTACGCTTACGAAAAATTCTGTTGCAGGAAGCCAGAGCCATCCGACAGATATCACGCACGGAGCCGTTTTCAGAATCT
>JAVBMR010000015.1:0-50392 GCA_031552235.1 Tidjanibacter sp.
AGGTTATATACGCGTTACGCACCCGTCCGCCGGTCGCCACCATAAGTTATTGCTAACTTATTATGCTGCCCCTCGACTTGCATGTGTTAGGCCTGCCGCTAGCGTTCATCCTGAGCCAGGATCAAACTCTCCATAATAAAATGTTTCGTTTCTAAATCTTGGCTTTATTTCAAAGGTAGAATTGACTTACTTAACTTGAATAGGTAAGTAAAAAAATTAAAATATTACTTTGAAGTAATAAACTTTAGCTGCTAAAATCTCTCAAAGAACGTATATCTTGTCGGTTGTGACTTCTTGACAAAAACCGTTTGTTATCGAAACGGGTTGCAAATATAGTCACGTTTTTCGATTCTGCAAAATTTACAGAAGAAAATTCCGAAAAAATCTTAGTTAGGAACGTTATTTGCTTTGCGTGTGTTTCTCTCTCAAAGCGGATGCAAATGTATGGACTTTTTCAGACTATGCAAACTTTTCGCGATCTTTTTTTCGCATTTATTTTACACTTTTTCGCATAGGACTTAGAGCTAACACTTTAGGCGAATAAAATTTCTGACAATAATTCGCAGTCATTTTGTTCCGGCGCTCGGATGACTCCACAATGACCGTGCGCCATACCTATATATATAATACGAGCAACCTGCGCAGGCCCAAAATAAAAGCGGAAACTTCTGGAAAAGTTTCCGCTTTCGGGTATCTGCGGCACAAATTATTTTGCAAAACCGGACATTATCTTCCGGTTGTGGCGGCAGTCATCAATGAGTTCCCGGGTCGACAACCGCCGGCAACGAGTCGGGCAAAGCCGCGGCGCCGATCGAATCCGCCGCTTCCCGCATCTCTATACTTGCCTGCCGCGCCGCTATCCTATCCATGCTTTCAATTACGGCCATGACCGCAACCGCCAAAACCAACAGCGCCAATACCGCTCCCAAAATCCTTTTCAACATATTTTTATCTTTATCTGCCGCCGAAAATTCCTAAGCTATGTAATATTCACCCGTAAGCGTGTTGCTGCGGGAGGCCTGGCTGACCATCCAAATGCGGTCATCATTATCGGAAGATCGAGGTTGATACAATTCGTCTTTCCATTTTTCGCTACCAGTATAAGGTATTATTTTAACTGTAGGAGCGAAGACAGCCTTGACCGCGGTCGAATCCGGCACAGGCCTGGCATCTACCGAATCCGCAGGCGCCTTCACCTCGGCCTCGGCCGAGCGCGCCCGTTTTCTGCTGCCGCAACCAGCGGAGGCCATCACGACCGTGACCAACACGAACAGCGCGCATGCCGCTCCCAAAATCTTCTTTACCATAATTTTTCGGTTTTTAATCGTTATCCAGAACCTCCAGCGCCGCGCCGATCTCGTTATCAAGTGCATACTCCTGCGAATACATCCCGGCATCTTCCAGCGGCGTGTTGCGGCCGATATACGCGCGGATCCTCGCCTCCATAAACGGGCGCGACACGGCGATATCCTTATAGTTAGGCTTCACTCCCTGTGCCGAGGCGTACTGTATGAAATTATCGAACAATTTAGTGTCGCCGTCCAGCAGGGCATTCAGCTCGGGGATCGTCCTGACTTCGTTGAGTTTATCCCTGTTGCGGTCGGCATACTCCATCGTGTACCTGTATAATATATTACGGTTGGCGACCTGTATGTAATATTTAGTGATCCCGGCCGTATCGAGCGGCACGAAAATATCGGGCATGATCCCGCCGCCGCCGTATACGGTCTTACCGCCGGGGGTAGTAAATTTCAGGCTGTCTGCGAAATGGATGCTGTCGGCCGAGAAGAACTCGTTATGCGCATAACGTTTGGCCATATCGGCCATGTAATCTTCCAACCCGTTTTCATAAGACTTCTGGATAGAGCGGCCAGTTGGGGTATAATAGCGTGCGATGGTGAGCCTGAACGCCGAACCGTCACGGAACGGTATCTGTTCCTGCACCAGCCCTTTACCGAACGACCTGCGCCCTACGACAGTCCCCCGGTCGTTGTCCTGCAAAGCCCCGGTAAGGATTTCGCTGGATGAGGCGCTGCCCTCGTCTATCAGCACCGCCATCTCCATATCAGCGTATTTACCCGTGCCGTCGCTGTACTGTTCCTGCCGGTTCTTTTTCCTATCCTCGGTATACACAATGAGTTTACCCCCGGGCAGGAACGTATTGGCTATCAGTATGGCCTGATCGAGGAATCCGCCGCCGTTGCCGCGCAGGTCGAAGATCAATTTTTTCATCCCCTGGCTTTCGAGGAACTTCAGCGCTTCCTGCAGTTCGGATATGGAATTGCGCGAGAATGTAGACAACTTGACGAAGCCGATCTCCGGTTTTATCATGTAGGCGGCATCCACGCTTTTCACTATCACCTTGCCTCGGATCACCGTTACGGGCACGAAATCAGCGATACCCTGCCGCTGGAGTTTTAGGCGTACCTCGGTGCCGCCTTTTCCCTTGAGCATCTTGAGTATGTCGTCCTGCGGCACTTTTCGTCCGGCTACAAGGCTGTCGTCTATCATTATTATGCGGTCGCCGTTGTGCAGGCCGGCCTTGTCGCTCGGCCCCCCCGATATCACGTTCAGCACGACGACCGTATCGGTCAGCATGTTGAAGTGTATGCCTATGCCTTCGAACTCCCCTTCGAGGGCCTCGTTAACTTCCGTGAATTCCTTTGCCGGCATATACACCGAATGCGGGTCGAGGCCGGCGAGCAGGTCGGGAATGACGCTTTCCGTGAGCGAATCCATATTGACCGGGTCTATATACCTGCTGTCTATCAGCGATAGCATGTAAACGAGCTTGTTCTCGGCAAACCTGCCGGCCGCCACACGGCCTGCGGGGTTTATATTGCGGGGCGCCGTCATTTTTCCTATCCATATCCCCGCGGCGGTGGCCAGCGCAATGAGGAGCGGGCAGATTATTTTGTTCGTAGTGTTTTTGTACATTCCGAGTGTTTCCCGGGCTTTCCCCGGATAATTTTATTTGTTTTTTATGAGATACGCCAAACCGAAACTTATTGCCGTCCTGTATTGCATCGAATTAGGTTTTTCCGCGTTCGAAAGCTCGTCGTAGCGCAACTCGACATTCAGCGATGTTTCCAGTATCTTCAGCGAGGTGATATAAAAAGTGGTATCAAACCTGAAGTTCGGGTTAGAGTGCATATCCGAGAAAGAATACATTTCCGACCTGATGCGCAGGACATCCTTAACGACCTGCTGTTCGTAATTTATCTTCAACGACGGGCCTGCCTGCCACAATACCCGTTTACCCGATTCAACGCCGAACGAACCTTTGGGTTTATCCGACAGTTCGTCGTCGAGAACAAACGTCGCGTTGCCGCTTATGGGCGAGAACAGAAATACAAGAGGCCCCTCCTTGTAGGTTATACCCGCCGAAAGGGACAGATAACCCGGCGACATGAAGTCGCTGCGTTTGGTTTCGTCGTCCCTGTTCTTGTATCCGGGAGCGAACTGGCTCCGCAGGTTGCCGTTCATCGAGTAGAACCATTTTTTGTGTATGGTCCAGTTGGACTTTATGTTTATCTTGAATTCGTCCTGGTTTTTGAATTTTTCCTTTTCCACATAATTTTCACCGTATTTGGCGTTGACAGTGGATTCGAGCGAGAATTTCGTGATCTTGAACGTATGCCTGAAATCCAGGTTAGATAGAATATTCAGGTTGTTGTCACCGCCGGATGCCCAGTTGTCGAAACTGTTTTGCTGGAACTTCAGGCTTGCCCGCAGTTCCACGTAGTTGCGTTCCTTGCGCCGCTGCCTTTTCATCTCCTGCAGCAGGGCCTCGTTGACATACTCGAATTTGTAGTCGGGCCTGATCGCGATCTTGTCTTTCGGGACCACGGGCGGGAGCAGCTCCAGCTCCTGCGTGTCCCGGATGGTAAACTGCGCGAGTGCCGGCAAAGGCATAAGCGACAATAAAGCCAAAACTGCGAGTTTAACGGTTTTCATTTGTATTTGGGTCCATTTCATTAATTTACAAATATACGATTTTTATTTTTCATGCTTCGTTCGCAAAAAAATAAAAAATCCGGCGGAAATATTTCCCGCCGGTAATAATACATATGGATGCCGTCTGCCTACCAGGCAACCCTGTCGGGATCGTAGCCGGTTCCGGTTTCCACCTTTATCTCCGATATGAGCGCGAGGTCGCCGGCCGAGAGGCTGAAGTCGAAGATATTGGCGTTCTCCCTGATCCTCGACGGCGTGACCGACTTTGGAAGCGGGATAAAACCTTTCTCCAGATGCCAGCGAAGGCATATCTGGGCCGGCGTCTTTCCGTATTTTGCCGCCATCTCGTCCAGCAGGCCCGCCTTCAAAAGGTTTCCGCGCGAAAAAGGCCCCCATGCCTCTATCGCGATATCGTTCTGTCGGCAGAAATCGACTGTTTCCTGCTGCGGCAGCCCCGGGTGCAACTCTATCTGGTTGACCATGGGTTTCGTCGCCGACATCTCCATGAGCGATTCGAGGTGGTGCGGCTTGAAATTGCTGACCCCTATGGCCTTTACCCTGCCTTTTTGGTATAATTGCTCCATGGCGTTCCATGTTTCACGGTTCAGATGCGCCCAGTCGTCCGGGGCGCGTTTGACACGCGGCCAGTGTATGAGGTAGAGGTCGAGGTATTCCATTCCCAATTTATCCATGCTAGTTTCGAACGCCTTGAGGGTCGATTCGTAGCCCTGGTCGTCGTTCCAGAGTTTGGTGGTCACGAATATTTCCTCCCTCGGAATGCCGCTGTCGCGTACCGCGCGGCCGACATCGGCCTCGTTTTTGTATATGGCGGCTGTGTCTATATGGCGGTAGCCCTCGTCCAGCGCCGTCCTGACAGAGTTGTAAGCCTCATCGCCGGAAGCCATGAGGAAAGTCCCGAACCCAAGCCGGGGTATGCAGTAACCGTTATCGAGTTTGATCGTACTTTTAGGCGATTTCATAATCTGGCAAGTTTTATCAAAGATAAAGATTTTTGCCGACCCGCGGAAAGCAAACCCGTAAAAAGAAATTAGTATCTTTACAAAAAACTATATAATATGAAATATTTCGGAGCACATGTCAGCGCGGCGGGCGGGGTCGAGAACGCCCCGGTCAATTCCCACGACATAAAAGGCAGGGCGTTCGCGCTTTTCACAAAAAACCAGCGCCAGTGGGTAGCCGCCCCTCTGACGCAAAAATCGATAGAGGCGTTCAAGGCAAACTGCGCGAAATTCGGCTACGAGCCGTTTATGATCCTGCCCCACGACAGCTACCTGATCAACCTCGGGCATCCCGAGAGCGACGCGCTCGAAAAATCGCGCGAGGCGTTCCTCGACGAGATGCGGCGCTGCGAACAACTGGGACTCGACAGGCTCAACTTCCACCCAGGCAGCTCGCTCGGCAAAATAAGCGACGAGGCGTGCCTCGATATCGTGGCCGACTCGATAAACATCGCGCTCGGCAAGACCTCGGGCGTCACGGCCGTGATCGAGAACACCGCCGGGCAGGGTTCGAATGTGGGCCACAGGTTCGAACACCTGGCCCGCATCATTTCGAAAGTGGAGGATAAGTCGCGCGTGGGGGTGTGCCTCGACACGTGCCATTCGCTGGCGGCGGGGTACGACCTGCGCACGAAAGAGGCGTGCGACGCCACATTTGCCGAGTTCGACAGGGTGGTCGGGTTCAAATACCTGCGCGGCATGCACCTCAACGACGCCACAAAAACGCTGGGGTCGCACGTAGACCGCCATACCAGCCTCGGCAAAGGGGTACTCGGCCTCGAATGTTTCAGGTATATTGCAAACGACCCCCGTTTCGACGACATGCCGCTCATCCTCGAAACCCCCGACGAGGAATTATGGCCGAAGGAGATCGAAATACTCTACGGTTTCATCGAATAACAGCCCTCCCGCAGGGACTACCTCACCCCCATTTGCCTGAGGACCATAAGCAGCGCGGCATCGCATACCGTATTGTGGTCAAAGCCGGAGAGTTCGTGGTAATCCACGCTCTTGTTGCCGACGCTTTTCAGGGCTTCGTACAGGTAGAAATTCTCGGCCGTGCGGCACGACATCTCCAGATCCCTGTCGCCCACTACGATAAGGAACGGCGCGGTATCTTTGCGGATATGCGCGAGGGGTGCGTACTTATCCATATAAGGCATTTCCTTGGGCAGGCCCAACTCCTTGCGGATGGTGTAATGGGTCATCGTCTGGCCGCTTATCGGACAGAACCCGGCCAGCGCGTCGGGATCGATACCATACGGAGCAAGGTAGCTTTTGTCAAGCCCGAGCAATAACGCCAAATAACCTCCTGCCGAATGGCCGCCGACATAGACCTTTGTCGTGTCGCCGCCGTATTTTGCAATATTGCGCACCGTCCACGCCACCGCGGCGGCCGCGTCTTCTATATAGACGGGATGCTCAACTTTAGGGCTCATGCGGTGGGTGGCCGCCACGACACATACCCCCCTTTCCTTCAACACTCGGGGGATATACTTTTCTTCGCCCTCCAGTCCGCCGCCATGAAACCACACAAGCGTGGCGAACCCTTTTTTACCTTCGGGATAATACACGTCCAGCACGCACTTTTCCGCGGCGTATTCGTCCTGCACCGTCCCCCTGTAATTTATATTCCGCTCTGTTTTATACCCTTGGGCATAGGCGGCGGCCGAAACGAATGCAAGGAAGAAGGCAAGTACAAGTTTGTTTCTCATAATGGGATAGTTTTGTTTTCAAAGATATAAAAATCTTTAATACTTATCCGCAATAATGCCGTCCATCCCACCTATGCACTGAAGGGCGGCAGACCAACGGCTTGCTTCGCAAGCCGCAACCATAACAACAAATCTTAAATGGGGGCAATAGTGTTTTATGTTGGCAGCCCTTATTTGGATGCCGCCGAGGCGTACTTCCATATATAATAGTCTGCCGAGTAGCGGCCGCCGCCGGAAATGGTCAGCGCGGCAAATACCACGAAATAGAGCAGCGGCAATTCCGATCCCGCCAGGGAGAATGGCGCGTGGACGATAAAAGCCGCCACTCCCATTCCGAAGAGCAGCGAAAAAGCGCCGAGCCGTGTGAACAGCCCAAGGATGACAAGGGCCGATCCGACCGTTTCGGCCAGCATTATGAGTATGAAAGACAACTTGCCGCCGATGCCTATGGGGTCTCCGAAGGCGGCGGAAATCTCCGCGTAGTTCGCAACCTTGGCCAAACCGTGCGAGATCATCATCGCGCCGGCCAGTACCCTGAGTAATAATATGCCCATGTCGATGCCTTTTGGGCCGGTTGCCGCCCCGAGGATATTCCTGATAGTCCTGTTCATAATATATTATATTGTTATTTGATTGGTTCGTTCCTTTGTGCAAAGCAAAAGTCCTGCCGTACCGTTTTTTTTGCTGCCGCGGCAATCTATTTCAGACTTTTTCCTCTCAAATTTTGGTATAAAAAAAAAGTATGCTAAATTTGCACTCCGATTCGCACACTTGCGGGTTGTACATGGTGGTAGTAGCTCAGTCGGTTAGAGCGTCGGATTGTGGTTCCGAAGGTCGTGGGTTCGAACCCCATCTTCCACCCAAGTAAAAGTCGGACTAATAGTCCGGCTTTTTTTGTATCTTTGCTTTTCTGCCAACCTGCCCGGTCGGAGTGACAATCTGGCACGAGGGGACTGAAAAAATGTTCGTTTTCGGCGCCTTTTTGTCAGCATATGAGCGACAAAGGAGCTTTGGCATATTATGTGAATAATAGGTAACCGTTCAAAATAAAAATACCTTTTAAAATCTTAAAAATAGAGTCATGAAAATTAAACCGTTATCAGACAGAGTTTTGATCGAGCCCAATCCGGCTGAGGAAAAAACAGCGGGAGGCCTCTTCATCCCCGACACCGCAAAAGAAAAACCGCTCGCGGGCAAGGTTATCGCCGTTGGTCCCGGCACGTCGGAAGTGACGATGGAAGTGAAAGTCGGCGACGAGGTTCTCTACGGAAAGTACGCCGGAACTGAAGTCAACGTGGAAGGCAAGGATTACATTATCATGCGCCAGAGCGATATTCTGGCCGTTATCTAAATCGTTAAAGGTTAAAAATTCAAAGCAATGGCAAAGGAAATAAAATACGACGTGGAAGCACGCGAGCTTCTCAAACAGGGTGTTGACGCGTTGGCTGACGCGGTGAAAGTGACGCTCGGACCGAAAGGCCGCAACGTGATAATCGAGAAAAAATTCGGCGCTCCGACCATTACCAAAGACGGTGTGTCGGTAGCCAAAGAGATAGAACTCAGCGACTCGTTCGCCAACATGGGCGCGCAGATGGTGAAGGAAGTGGCTTCGAAAACCAACGACGACGCCGGCGACGGCACGACTACCGCCACAGTTCTCGCGCAGGCCATCATCACGGTCGGCCTCAAGAACGTAACCGCCGGTGCAAACCCGATGGACCTCAAACGCGGTATCGACAAAGCCGTGGAAGTTGTCGTCAAAGACCTCAAAAAACAGAGCCAGTCGGTAGGCAACGACATCAGCAAGATCGAGCAGGTGGCCACTATTTCGGCTAACAACGACAGCACCATTGGCAAGCTTATCGCCGAAGCGATGGGTAAAGTGAGCAAGGAAGGCGTTATCACGGTCGAGGAAGCGAAAGGGACCGAAACCAACGTGGAGGTTGTCGAAGGTATGCAGTTCGACCGCGGGTACCTCTCGGCATACTTCATGACCGACAGCGAAAAACTCGAAGCAGTCCTCGAAAGGCCTTATATCCTTATCACCGATAAGAAAATATCGACCATGAAGGAGCTGATGAGCGTGCTCGAACCGGTTGCGCAGAACGGCCGTTCGCTTGTGGTTATCGCAGAAGACGTTGACGGCGAAGCACTCGCAGCGCTCGTTGTGAACAAACTCCGCGGAGCGCTCAAGATTGCTGCCGTTAAGGCCCCCGGGTTCGGCGACCGCCGCAAAGAGATGCTCGAAGACATCGCCATCCTCACGGGAGGCACGGTGATCTCGGAAGATAAGGGACTCAAACTCGACGAGGTGACCCTCGATATGCTGGGCAGCGCCGAGAAAATCGTCATCACAAAAGAAAACACCACTATCGTGGACGGCGCAGGCGCCAATGCCGCCATAGACGCCCGCGTTGCACAGATCCGCAAGCAGATGGAGATCAGCACCAGCGACTACGACAAGGAAAAACTCGCCGAGCGCCTTGCCAAACTCGCAGGCGGTGTGGCGGTGCTTTACGTGGGCGCGGCCACCGAAGTCGAAATGAAAGAGAAGAAAGACCGTGTCGAGGACGCCCTCGCGGCAACCCGTGCTGCCGTGGAAGAAGGTTTCATTCCCGGCGGCGGCGTGGCCTACATCCGTTCGGTGGATGCCCTCGACGCCATCAAAGGCGATAACGACGACGAAACCACGGGTATCCAGATCGTGAAACGCGCTATCGAAGAGCCTCTTCGCCAGATCGTTAAGAATGCCGGCGGCGAAGGTTCAGTAGTCGTGAACAAGGTGAAGGAAGGCAAAGGTGCACTGGGTTACAACGCCCGCACCGAAGTCTACGAAGATATGTTTAAGGCGGGCATCATCGACCCGACCAAGGTCGCCCGCGTGGCTCTCGAAAACGCAGCTTCGGTCGCTTCGATGTTCCTCACCACGGAGTGCGTCATCTCGGACAAAAAGGAAGACAATCCGATGCCGGCAGGCGCTCCGGGAATGGGCGGTATGGGCGGAATGATGTAGCCTGATACGGCATAATGCCGCTTGACCCCTAACTGTAATATTTCAAGAGGCTCCCGGTACCGGGAGCCTCTTATTTTATTTGAATTAACCTTTGGAGGGCATGTTGTTATAGTTTCGGCTTGCTTTGCCGTCAGCCCGCAATCGACGCCGCGAGCGAGAGCATAGCCATAAATGGCCTATGCCGAGCCGCGAGAAGAAAAACAAATGAAGTGCAGTTAGCCTTCACTACCAGTACGAAGGGCCGGTCGCCACGGCGACTAAGGTAGAGCGTTATAGTTATTCCACAAACGCTTATCTGCAAAACGTCACTAACTTTTAAATAACTCACTACTAATCTCTTGGCATCGCTTTGCAATACCGGCAGCCTGCCGCCCCCACTGGGCGGCAGGCTGCTTCAATCGCCGACAGCTTGACATACCATCTGCCACCGGCAGCCCGAAAAGAATAGAGCAAGCACTAAAAGGATAACTCAGAATAAGAAATGGGGATACGCATGCATATCCCCATTTCTTATTTGGTGTGGCCATGCCTTCCTGCCTAAAACGGCAGGTCGTCGAAGTTACTATCCTCCTTGTAAGGCGCTTCGTCGCCGGCCGAAGGCGCGAATCCCGCGTCGAACGGCGGAGCTTGTTCTGCGCGCTGCGCGGCCTGTTTCGACAGCTTCCATGCCCGTACTTCCGTGAACCAGCGGCCGTTATACTCCCGCGATTCCACGTTGGCGGCAACCGATACCCTGTCGCCCTCGCGCAGGCCTGACGCGTCCTGTGCCTTGTCGCCCCAGAAGCTCACACATATCTTGCGCCCGAATTCGCCGTCCTGTTCGAATACGATCTCCTGTTTCTTCCACTCGCCGCGAGCGCTCGTGCCGCTGACCGGGGGAAGTATCGTCAATACTTTTCCTTCGAATTCCATACTATTCGTCTATTATTTCAATGCCAAGGATCAGGTCGCCCGGACGGATCGCATCGATCACGTCAAGGCCTTCGACCACTACGCCGAAAGCCGTGTGCCTTCCGTCGAGGTGGGCCGTGTTCTGGCGGTTGTGGCAGATGAAGAACTGCGAACCACCCGTATTCGGGCCCCTGTGGGCCATCGAAAGCACTCCGCGGTCATGGTACTGGCGCGGGGCCGAGGTTTCGCACTTGATGGTGTATCCCGGGCCACCGGCGCCCGTGCCGTCGGGGCATCCGCCCTGGATGACGAAATCGGGGATTACCCTGTGGAACGTCAGCGAGTCGTAGAAGCCTTCCCTGGCCAGTTTCTCAAAATTCGCGACCGTACCGGGAGTTTCCTTCTCGTAGAGTTCGGCCTTCATGTCACCTTTTTCAGTGTGGATTATCGCATATTTCATACTCTTGGTAGATTTGTTATTTTCTGTTGCCCGCTGTGAGGCGGATATGGTCTGTTTTGGCGTATCATTTGCCTGAAGGGGGCTTAATACGGCAGCATATGCCGCAAAAACAAAGGCGAAAAACGCGGCGGCTATTATTCTTTTTTGCGGCATAATATTCCATTTTCAGGCAGGACGTAAAGTTAACACATCGCCCGCCATTTTCCAAAGCCCGGGCCTATAATAAAAACACCCGGACTATGCAGTCCGGGTGTTTTTATATTTCGGAAGGCCGAATTATTCTGCAGAAACTTCTTCCGGTGTCGCTTCAACGTGTGTAACGTCGATGAGGTCAACTTCGAATGTGAGGGGTTCGTTGGCGCCGATGCTGCCGTTACCCGAACCGTATTCGCCGTAAGCGAGTTCAGACGGAACCCAAAGTTTGATCTTACCGCCTTTGCCGATGAGTTTCATACCTTCGGTCCAACCCGGGATAACCCTGTTGAGGGCGAATTCTACAGTGTCGCCGCGGTCTTTCGAAGAGTCGAACACTTTACCGTCCTTGAGCTGTCCGTGGTATACCACTTTCACCACGTCTTCGCTGCTGGTGGCTTTCACTTCGGGGTCGCCTGCCACGATAACTTCATAGAGAAGGCCGCTTTCGGTTTTCTTCACGTTAGCCTGTTTTTCAGCTTCTTCGAGGAATTTCTTACCTTCTTCAAGGTTTTTAGCGGGGAGCTTAACGTTGAAGTACTCGCTCATGATGCGGTTGATTTCGCTTTCTTCGATCTTGGTGTCACCTTTGTAAGCGTCGTTGAGGCCTGCGAGGAACTGTTCGATCTGGATTACCTTGTCTTCCTTGAGCTGTTTGCCGATGTTCATGCCGACAACATACGATACCGAATCTTCGTCGGTTTTGATGCTGGCAGAACCGCCGCAAGATACGAATGCAGAAGCCGCTACAAAAGCCACAACTGCAAGTGCCATTACTTTTTTCATTTTAAGATACTGTTTTATAATTGTTTGTTCTTCTTTTATTTTCGGGATTTGTCATCCGATAACGGGTGCAAAATTAATTAAATAATATTAATAACCTCATTTCGCCATTGTTTTTTTCATCAACGGCCACGTTTACGGGAAATTAAGGTTTTTCGCGACACGATATTCATGACTATCGTACCCACCACGGCGGCGGCTACCGAGGCCATGAGTATGGCGATCTTGGCGGAATCGACATAGGCCGTCCCGCCGAATGCGAGGTTCGCTATGAATATCGACATCGTGAAGCCGATCCCGCCGAGGCAGGCCACACCGAACAGCGAGCCCCACGCACTTCCCCTTGGCATGACAGCCAGTTTAAGCTTTATGGCTACCCAGCACAGGAGGAAGATACCCAGCGGCTTGCCCAACAGGAGGCCGAGGAATATCCCCTGCCCCTGGCTGTTGCCGAGCACGTTCATCTCCGCTGCGCCGGCTATCTCGACCCCGGCGTTCGCGAGCGCGAAAACAGGCATCACGATGAATGTCACGAACGGGTTGAGCACATGTTCGAGGCGCTGCGCGGGGCTTATCGTGGAGTGGGCGATGTATTGCACACGGGTAAGGTCGTCGACCTGATGGTGGTTCGAGAGGACTTCCACCCCTTTGCGGTCGTGCATTTTGAAGTCTTCGAGGAAGTAGCGCACCTTATATGAGAAATACTTTTTCGAGAATCTCGGTTTCGTGGGCATCGCCATCGCCACCAGCACCCCGGCTATGGTGGCATGCACGCCGGAGTTAAGGAAAAGGTACCATATCGCAATCGCCGGGACGACATACAGGAAAACCGACGTAACCTTTTGTCTGTTCATGAAATAGAGCAGGAGCAGCAACAGGATGCCTCCGCCGAGCATTACGAAGTCGATGCTCGAAGTGTAGAATATCGCGATGACGAGGATGGCCCCGAGGTCGTCGACTATGGCAAGGGCTGTGAGGAATACCTTGAGGGCCATCGGCACACGCCTGCCCAGCAGGGCAAGGACGCTTATGGCGAAAGCTATGTCCGTGGCCATCGGTATGCCCCATCCGGCCTCGAACTCCGTACCGGCGTTTATAAAGAAGTATATCAGTGCCGGGACGGCCATACCGCCCACGGCGGCGACTATTGGCAGCGAGGCCTTTTTGACGCTGGAGAGTTCGCCGGCTATGACCTCGCGCTTGATCTCAAGGCCGACGACAAAGAAGAACAGCACCATCAGCCCGTCGTTGATCCACTGTTCCACCGACATGTTCAGTTCCCAGTCGTTGAACAGGAATCCTGCGTTGGACTCAAGGATGTGGTGGTACCATTCCTTGGTAAGGTCGAAGTTGGCGAGGCAAAGCGCCACGGCCGCAAATATCACAAGCACTACCCCTCCGGCCCACTGGCTTCCGAGAAAACTGTTGCTGCTTCGCCTTATCTGGTACCAACGCCTTAACCACCAAAAATGCCTGCCGGGTTTCGCCATCCTCCTGTCTCCGTGTTTTTTATGAATGAACTACCCCGGGGCAAGCCCCGAGAAATTCTTTTGATTAAAGCCGCCTGTTCCGGGCCGCCGGCTTTCGCCGAAAGCAGAAAGAACGGCCGCGTAAAAAATAATTCCGTTTACTTGTTCCGTGCCGATTTGAGGGCTACGTTGCACAATTTATACAACATCCGTGCCCCGACGTTCGCGTCCCATTCGCCGTCGGCCGAGGGCGCTACTTCGCAAAGGTCGAAACCGACCACCGTGCGTCCCGATTCGGCCACCTTGTCCAGCAGCCACACGGCTTCGTTGAACGAAAGCCCGCCTGGTACCGGCGTCCCGGTATTCGGGCAGTTGTCGGGCGAAAGCCCGTCTATGTCGAAACTTATATAGACCTTCTCGGGCAGCATCCCGACTATGCGGCCGCACTGCGCGTCCCAGTTCTCGCCGGCGAACCTCGCTTTGTTCAGCTGCCAGTCGGTGACCATTTCGATCCTGTCGTGAGCGGCCGCGAATTGCATCTCCACCTCGCTCACGTCCCTCAATCCCACCTGCACTATTTTCGCCACCTGCGGTATTTTCGTGATGACGTTGAACATTATCGAGGCGTGCGAGTTCACAAATCCCTCGTAAGTGTCGCGCAGGTCGGCATGGGCGTCCACATGCAGTATGCCTATGCCGCCTTCTTTTTCGGCCACGGCCTTGATGGCGCCGAACGGCGTACTGTGGTCACCGCCCACAAGTCCCACCAGTTTGCCCTGCCCAAGCCATTTGGCCACCTCGCCGTAAACCTTGTTATTGAGTTTTTCCGACCCTTCGTTGACCTTTTCGGTACGGCGGCGCAACAGCATGTCGTCGAGCATGTTGCCGCCGTGTTCGAGCGTTTCCATCACTTTCGCCGCCTCCGGGCGCAGGAAAACGCTCTTGTCCTGTATCGTGTAGTCGATCCCGACCGTGCCGATACCCTCGCGCCACCCTCCCGGGAAAACGGGGTCGTGGAGGTCGAGCTGGGTCGAAGCGTTTATTATGGCGTCCGGGGCGAAACTCGAACCGTCGCCGTATGACGACGTCACGTCCCACGGCACCGAAACGAGTACCAAACGTGATTGCTCTGGTGTGAACGGCAGGCTGAAATAATTGCCGTTGGCCTGGCCTACGCCGTTGGGGTCGAAGTCTTTAACATCCATACGATTTATGCAAATTCCGATTATTCAGAAAATTACGCCTGCAAAGATACGAAAAATGCCGGAAAAACCCCGGCCGCGGAAAACCATATGACGGCCATCGATTATAAAATTTATTTATAGAATTGATTATTCAATAAGTCCACACAACAAAACCTCGACTTCGCGCGTTATATATTTGACTTCCGGCGGACAATGCTATTCAAGTCGGGGTTATAGTTTTTTTCATAATCAATACATTAAGTTGGGTAGTCCCCGCCGTGACGTGAGTTACCGCGGGGACTTTTCGTTTTCGCAACTACATACAACTTTACCAAATACTTATTAAGTCTGAAGACCGGGAACCAGTTTGGTTTTCACTAGCGGCAACCTAACAAGACGAAAATAAGTCGAGACGTACTGTGTCCGACGACCGTTAGGCGAGCTTTGCTCGCCTAAAAGGGAGGAGTCTTACGTGAGACTTATTTTCTAGACCTTTTTGGTTACTTTTTACGGCAATGGTAAAAAGTAACAGAGAAAACTATAAGTGTAAAACATATATAATTACTTTCGTCATTAAGGTGCGCATGAGAGCGTTTCCTGAGAATTAAATAGTATATTCGCATCTATAAATCCCGGCCATGAAAATAGTTATCGACCGCGACATACCATATATAAAAGGCGTACTCGAACCTTATGCAGAGGTAATATACAAGGCGGGCAGCCTTATCTCGGCCGCGGACGTCAGGGATGCCGACGCGCTCGTCGTCCGCACCCGCACCCGGTGCGACAGGGCACTGCTCGGCGGCTCGTCCGTGAAACTCATCGCCACGGCCACCATCGGCTTCGACCACATAGACACGGACTATTGCCGCAAGGCCGGCATAGAGATCGCGACCGCCGCCGGAAGCAACGCCAGGGGAGTACTGCAATGGATGGCGGCGGCGCTCGTATACGCCTCGGAAACGCAGGGTTGGTCGCCGCGCGGGAAACGCATCGGCGTGGTCGGGGTCGGCAACGTGGGTTCGCTCGTGGCTGCTTATGCCAGGCTGTGGGGATTCGACGTATTGTGCTGCGACCCTCCGCGGCAGCGGCTCGCCGCCTTGGGAAAGCCAAGCACCAACGGGGACTGCGGAGAATCGTCCGGCGGCGGCCTGTACACCCCAGGCGAATTCGTGCCGTTCGACCGCATCGTATCCGACTGCGACATAATCACTTTCCACACGCCGCTTATCCTCGACGGCGAAGACGCCACACACCATCTCGCCGGGGAAGATTTCTTCGGCCGTATCCGTCCGGGAGCGCTCGTGATCAACTGCGCACGCGGAGGCGTCACCGACACGGCGGCGATGCTTGGCGCGGCAGCCTCGGGCAAATGCGCCTGCTGCATAGACACATGGGAAGGAGAACCCGACATCGACCGCGGCCTTCTGGCGGCCTCGCTCGTTTCGACACCCCACATAGCCGGTTACTCGGCACAGGGAAAAGCAAATGCCACATCCATGTCCATCAACGCCGTTGCGCGTAAATTCGGCCTCCCCCTCGCAGGGTGGTATCCGGCTGACGAGATCCCCCGGGTCACGCCGCAGCCGATAGATTGGGACGGGATGCGGCGCACGATAACCGGTTACTGCGACCTCGCCGCCGAAAGCCGGGCGCTGAAGGGAAACCCGGGCGGCTTCGAAGAAATGCGCAACAACTACCGCTACCGTACCGAGTATTTTTAGTATCGCGCCCATATATTGTACAGCATCTAAAAATAGTACTATCTTTGTGGCGATCATGGAAGTCGAAACTACCGGCCGCAACCGGCGGACGGAATAAAAAACCTCACAAATGTCTATGTACAAGCACATATTAAGGCCTCTGTTTTTCTGCTTCACGGCCGAATCGGTTCATCATTTCGTAGCCGTAATGCTGCGCGGCGCAAGGCGGGTGGGAATGCTTCCGCTGGTGCGTGCGATATTTTCTTACAAGCATCCTTCGCTCGAAAGGGAGGTATTCGGGATCAAATTCCCCAACCCGGTAGGGCTTGCTGCCGGATTCGACAAGAACGGCGACCTCTACCGCGAAATGTCCGCGATGGGGTTCGGGTTCGTCGAGGTCGGTACGGTAACGCCGCTGCCCCAGCCCGGGAATCCAAAGCCGCGCATATTCAGGCTGAGGCAGGACAACGCGCTGGTCAACCGCATGGGCTTTCCGAACAGGGGGCTGGACAATATGGTCAGGAACCTGCGCAAGCGCAAACCCAACATGGTAATAGGCGTCAACCTGGGCAAGAACTCCCAGACACCGAACGAGGACGCCCCGGCCGATTACCTGAAACTGTTCCGCAGCCTTTACGAATACGCCGATTATTTCGTGGTCAACGTGAGCTGCCCCAACGTGAAGAACATTACCGACCTGCAGAATCCCGACAAGGTGACAGCCATACTCGAAGGGCTGTTCGAGTTCCGCCGCGGACAGAACGAATACCGGCCGATCCTGCTCAAGATATCGCCCGACCTCACTTTCCCGCAGATAGACTCCATCATCAAGATACTCATAGACACGCCGTTGGACGGCCTGGTGGCGATCAACACAACGACCTCGCGCGAGGGGCTTGCGACGGACAAAAAGGTTGTCAAGAAAATAGGTAACGGCGGCCTCAGCGGAGCACCGATCACCGACCGCGCCGTGGAGGTCATCGCGCATATCCATAAAAAGACCGAGGGCCGCTACCCTATTATCGGCGTTGGCGGCCTGATGTCGCCCGAAGACGCCCAGCACATGCTGGACGCCGGAGCGAGCCTCGTGCAGGTATACACGGGCTTCATCTACGAAGGCCCGAAGTTCGCCAAGAAGATCTGCAAACATATCAAACACACGGGCGAGGCGAAAAAATAATACGCTTCGCCTAACACTACGCAGTTCGCCGGCGGCGAGGGGCATAGTTTCGCAGTACGGCGCTTCGTGAATGCATCGACACTCCCGCCCTGTCGGAGTCGCCGAAGAGACCAACCTGCAACGTGGAGCAGCGGCGGACTGCAGGTTTGCATTGCAAATCGAAATACACCAAATAAGACCAATCCTGAAATATAAATACGAAATGCTGGCCCGGATAATAACCATAGGCGACGAGATACTCATCGGGCAGATCACCGATACGAATTCGGCATGGATCGCCGCGCGCCTAAACGAGAACGGCATCCGGGTGGAAGGTATGGAGAGCGTCGCCGACGACGCGGGCGAGATAAGGCGCGCGCTGGACTGTTCGCTCACTAAAGCCGACATAACCGTCCTTACGGGCGGCCTCGGCCCCACCAAAGACGACATCACAAAGACGACCCTCGCCGATTATTTCGGCTGCGGCATGCGCGAGGACGCCGCAACGCTCGACATGGTCGGGAAGATGCTGGCGGCACGCGGCATAGAATTCAATGCCCTCAACCGGTCGCAGGCCATGGTCCCCGACTGCTGCACCGTCCTGCCCAACCCCAACGGCACCGCTCCGGGTATGTGGTTCGAACAGGGCGGCAATATCGTGGTGTCGCTTCCCGGCGTACCGTTCGAGATGAAACCGCTGCTTGAAGGCGAGGTCGTCCCGCGACTGAAAGAGAGATTCGAACTGGGGACTATCATACATAAAACGATGCTCACGTTCGGGCTGGCCGAGTCGATGCTCGCCGAACGCATCGCCGGATGGGAGGACGCTCTCCCCGAAGGGCTGAAGCTCGCCTATCTGCCCAACCCGTCGGGAATACGGCTGCGGCTGTCGGCTTACGGCACGGATAACGCCACAGAACTCATCGAAAAAAGTTTCAGGGAACTCTACAATATCATCCCGGAATACATACTCGGCTACGAGGGCGCTTCGGTGCAGGAATCGCTCGCACAAACCCTGAAAGACCGTAAACAGACGCTCTCGACCGCCGAATCGTGCACGGGAGGTAATATCGCCCGGCTGATAACTTCAATGGCAGGTTCGAGCGACTATTATTTGGGCGGTGTGGTAGCCTACACCTACGACCTCAAGGAAAAAGTACTCGGCGTAGATCGGGCTTACCTCGACACGCACGGCGCCGTCAACGCCGCGGTAGCGGAACAAATGGCAGCCGGGGTGCGCAGGCTGACCGAAAGCGACTACGCCATTTCGACCACAGGCGTCGCCGGCCCCGGACAGGGCAACGAAACGGAACCGGTCGGCACCGTATGGATAGGCATAGCGCATCCCGGTGGGGTTTTCAGCCGCAAGGTAACGTTCGGCAACCTGCGCGACCAGAACATCGAGCGCTCGTCGGCATCGGCGCTTAACCTGCTGCGCCTTTTCATCGCCGGTGCGGACGGCACGCCCACCACGGAAGGCGTCCTGTAAATTTGGTTTTGGCCGGAATTCTTCTTATATTTCGAAAACTGACCAAACGTCCGATGTCATGAAAGCGAAATTCTGCCTCTTAATAGCGCTGTTGTCCATACTGACGATCAACGCATCTTGCAGCAAAGACGAAGAAAAACCAAAGGCCAACGCCTTCAGGTACAACGGCGTCGAGCAAAAAATAAACATGGTAAGATATGGTTGGGGAGGTTCAAAAGACGCCGTCAGGCTCAGTACAGCTGTTTCCAAAGAGGCGTTCGACCCGGCAAAAGACATCGAACTGCATGTGAAGCTTGGCTCCGAACACCTGAACATCCGCGGCACGAAAGCAGTGAACGCCGACAAGATAGAACTGAAGATAAAAGACGAATTTTACTCTACGGATCAGCCAAATACCAAAATAGAGGACGGAAGCATCATAATATATCTGGGCTCTTACGACACTGCGGAGATCAAAATAAAGGTAAAACTGAAATACTGGAGAGAGGGAATGCCAGCCTGGGGGTATCTTTATTTCGAATGCTATTATAAGGGCGGAATGGAGTTCATCGAACACCTTGCACAGGTTTAACAGGCGGCAGGGCACAATACCGGCGCGGAAATCGCGTTATTAAACCGGCAGGGATTGCATAATGCCGAAATAATATTTATATTTATCGACCGCAGACACGCAACACATTATCGCCGATGAAATTTTTGATTTTCCCAAAATCGTTACTACCGATCCTTTTCGCCGCCTTTTTCGTTTCGGCATGCGGAGACAAGGAGGGTTCGGGCATACGCCCCAGCACAATGAACTGGCGAGGCACCGAACTACCCGTCACATACGCGGCGTCCGCCATGGAGGATTATTCCGGCGGCAACCAATACCCCAACGAATACTTCGCCCTGCACACAAACGATTACGTGCTTACACTCAAAGTCCCCCAGCAGTATATCGACAACAGCAGCCACAAATGGACGGAGATCAGGTCGTTCGCAGTAAGGTTTAAAAGCAAAATTCCCTTCCGGTTCAATTTCGAGATGGACAAAAGTTCCGTTTCGCCCAACCCGCGTGTTGTCGGCGGTAATTTCAAAGTCCTCCCGAAAAGCAACGGCAAATACCTGATCGAAGGACAGATAAACATCCATCATTACGAAAACGGGCCTTCCAGTCCGACAATCGAGGCATTGAAGATATATTTCGACGGGGCGACCGTCTACGATCCGGCCCTGATCGAATGGGTGGACCCGGATATAGACCTCAGCCTTTGATAAAAAACGGCCGGCAAGCCTATATTTTAGCGCCCGGTGTTGTCTTTTACCAAAAAACGAGTATATTTGCACTCCCTTTTATATAAGAGGGAGTGTTTTATTTACATGGCAACCCCTGAACCCGGGGGAATAAAAACAAAGGGATACTACAATGAAAGTTTGCGAAATCACAGGAAAAGGAGCTATGGTCGGCAACAATGTCAGCCACTCCAACATCAAGACCAAACGCCGCTTCAACCCGAACCTGAAGACGAAACGTTTCTGGTCTGAAGAAGAGGGCCGCTGGGTTACCCTTAAGGTATCGGCAGCCGGAATGAAAACCATCAACAAAAAAGGATTGTCGGCTGCGCTGAAAGAAGCTGCCGCTCCCAAGAAAATCTACTAAAAGCAACGGGCAATGGCAAAGAAAGGTAACCGCGTTCAGGTAATACTCGAATGTACCGAACAAAGAGAAAGTGGCGTTCCGGGAATGTCCCGTTACATCACCACGAAAAACAAGAAGAACACCCCCGACCGTATGGAGCGTCGCAAGTACAATCCATTCCTCAAAAAGGTAACGGTTCACAGGGAAATTAAGTAATCCAGAGAAAGTTTTAGACCATGGCAAAGAAAGTAGTTGCAACGCTCAAGACCGGAACAGGTAAAAGCGTAACCAAATGCATCAAAATGGTGAAATCTGAAAAAACAGGCGCCTACACCTTCAAAACCGGCGTAGTGCAGAACGAAAACATCAAAGAATTCTTTGATAAGAAATAAGTTTCTGTTTCAGATTGCGTTGAGGCCCTCTGTGGCCCTAACACAAAAGGCATCCGATCGGATGCCTTTTGTGTTGTAATATGCACCATTCTTTCTTGCAAGGAAGAACCAAAGAATTTTTGGAGATACTTTCGTATCTCATGATTTCTCAACAAGTTAAAAGAGAGACCCAAAAGGGTCTCTCTTTTAACTTGTAAAGTAGCAGAAAACGAAGTTTTCAAAAAAGTTTTCTGATTCTCTTTTACAAAAGAGAATAGTCCAGATTGCTACACCAAACGCCCTATCAGCGCGTCGCGGTCGCCATAGAGGAAATCTATCGGGGCGATCTCAATCATCGTGTAGGCGCCGGGCTTCTGTTTTAGGGCGGCACGGGCCGACGACACGAGTATCTGGGCCGTGAGCGCCGGGTTGTTGATATGCATGTTGAACTCGAACAGCTGGTTCTGGGTCTTGCCCGACACCCCTTTGCGGGTAAGGTTCACGCCGTGTCCCATGTCGAGCAGGTCGTCTACACATTCGACAGCCGTTACGTGGGTTTCGTCGTGCGCGAAGTAGGCGTCGGTCTTGATGGCGTTGGCGACCTCGTCGTATTTCGCACCCGGTTCGAGTTCTACGTAAACCATGCGGCGGTGGATGCCCGTACCGGTCGGAATGGTCATCGAAAGGGCTGCCTTAACGCCTTTTATCGCTTTGACTGCGACGGTGTGCCCCATACTCATTCCCGGCCCGAAGTTGGTGTATGTCACACCTTTGGGTACGCAGGCTTCAAAAAGCGCGCGGACCACCGAGTCGCTTCCCGGATCCCATCCCGCCGCTACGACGGCAACCGCATTGCCTTTCTTTGCCACTACGTCGAGGTTGGTGCGCACCTTGACGATATCGGTATGGATATCGAAGCTGTCCACCGTGTTTATACCCATCGCCAGCATCTTCGCGGCCGTCGCTTCGGCGCTGCGCGAGGGGGTGCAAAGTACCGCCACATCCACTTTCCCGAGTTTCGCTATGTCGTCCACGACCGTGTACATTGCTATTTCTGCCGGAACGTTATTGGCGTCGCGCCTTACTATCCCCGCGATCTCGAAGTCTGGTGCCGCCTCAAGCGCATCGAGTACATATCTGCCGATATTGCCGTATCCTACGACGGCTGCTCTGATCTTTCCCATAATTGTATGATTTTAAATTAGAAATACTCCTTTCAGTCCACAAAGATAAGAAAATCCCAAAAAACGCGTGCATCCAGGCGTGCCTCTTTCGCGATATGTTACATATATAGAAACCTCTATTTGGCTCGCAGACCGGATTTTTGTATCTTTGTATTTTAAACACACCGATAAAATGGGATTATTCGATATTTTCAAGAAGCAGAAGGCCGAGGAGAAAGAACATGCGCCGGAGGAACAGCGCGAGGAGATAGAAAAGGAAGAGAAGCAGGAACTGAGCGCCGGCCTTGAGAAAACCAAGGAGGGTATTTTCGGCAAACTGACGCGTGCCGTGGCAGGGAAATCGAGGGTCGACGCCGACGTGCTGGACGATCTGGAGGAGGTGCTTATCACCTCGGACGTGGGCGTCGAAACTACCGTGCGCATTATCGAACGCATAGAAGCGCGTGTAGCACGCGACAAATACATGAACTCTTCGGAATTGCAGTCCATCCTGCGCGAGGAGATCGCCGGGCTGTTGCAGGAAACCCACCCCGACGACAGTTCGTTCGGGCTCGACGCCAAACCGGGCGAACCTTACGTGGTAATGGTCGTGGGCGTGAACGGCGCCGGCAAGACGACGACAATCGGCAAGCTCGCCGCACAGCTCGGCAAAGCGGGCAAAAAAGTCTACATCGGTGCAGCGGACACTTTCCGCGCGGCGGCCATCGACCAACTCCAGGTATGGGCCGACCGTGCCGGCGCAACCATGATACGCCAGGACATGGGTTCCGACCCGGCTTCCGTGGCGTTCGACACCCTCCGGTCGGCCGTGGCCAACAAGGCCGACGTGGTGCTTATCGACACCGCAGGCCGCCTCCACAACAAGGTCGGCCTGATGAACGAACTCAGCAAGATCCGCAACGTGATGGCTAAGGTCATCCCCGACGCGCCCCACGAGGTAATGCTCGTTCTGGACGGCAGCACCGGCCAGAACGCGTTCGAGCAGGCCAAGCAATTCACGCAGGCCACGCAGGTTACGTCGCTGGCTATCACCAAACTCGACGGCACGGCCAAAGGCGGCGTGGTTATCGGCATCAGCGACCAGTTCCGCGTCCCGGTGCGCTACATCGGCATCGGCGAAGGCATCGACCAGCTCAAAATGTTCGACCGCAAAGAGTTCGTGGATGCGCTGTTTGGATAGGGCGGTTATTTTTCGTATATTCAAAAACGAAAACCAAACAAAACCCTATCCTTATGAAAAAGTTCCTACTTATTTGCCTTATGTCGATAGCCTCCATACAGGCGTACTCGCAGGAAAAACAGAAACCCGACCTTGAGGCGATAAAGAAGGCGGTGCAAGACACTGCCTATTACAATAATCTGAAGCGGCAATTTTTCAATTTCAAAACCCTCACCCCGACAGATCTTGCAAATTTATTCTACGGCCAGATGTTCCTGGAAGACTACTCTCCGTATGACAAAGTAATGTGGATACCTAAAATAGAGGAAATAGAGAAACAGAAAGGCACGAAAACGGCTCTTTACGCATGCATTATGATGCTGGAAAAGCGCCCTGCATACCTGCCGCTGCTCGATTATACCATATATATGGCAGATAAAGCGGAGTTAGACAAGGAACTTGTCACGGCCATGTTGAAAAATAAAGTCCTTTTACTGCTTGAGATATTCAAAACTGGAACGGGAGAGAGCACGGAAAGCCCTTTTATAGTGGTGTCTCCTTCGGACGAACGCCTACTTCTTCAAGTACTGCGGATAGAATCAACAACCCAACACTTAATTGAAGAGAACGGCAGGCATTACGATATGCGGGAAGTAACACCAAACGACAAGTTCAAGGCCGACAAAGCGTATTTTGACATCACGATACCTTACGCAAAACTCGGCGACATGCTCGAATCCAAACAATGAGAAAACTCAACCTCATAACCCTCGGGTGCGCCAAGAACGTGGTCGATTCGGAACGCATACTCGCCCAACTGGCCGCCGCCGGATGGGAGGTCGTGCATGACGGCGACGCGCTCGACGCCGAAGTGGTGGTCATCAACACCTGTGGCTTTATCGGCGACGCCAAGGAGGAGTCGATCAACATGATCCTCGAATGTGCGGCTGCACGCGAAAGGGGCGACATAGAAAAGCTGTACGTGATCGGTTGCCTGAGCGAGCGCTACCGCGACGAGTTGCGTGCCGAGATACCGGAAGTCGACGAATTTTTCGGTGTAAGGGACATAACCGAGGTCGTGAGGGAACTCGTCGGCGAGTGGCGCGGCGAAATCAATACCCAACGAGTACTGTCCACCCCGGCGCATTACGCCTACTTGAAAATTTCCGAAGGCTGCAACTGGGGGTGCGGCTACTGCGCCATCCCGCTCATCAGAGGGCGCCACGTTTCGGTGCCGATGGAAGAATTGCTGGAAGAGGCACACGTATTGGCCGCCAAAGGCGTCAAAGAACTTATTGTCATCGCGCAGGACACTACCTACTACGGCATGGACCTTTACGGCGAACGCAGGCTGGCGGAGCTTTTGAAGCGGCTTTGCACCGTGGACAGCATCGAGTGGATACGCCTGCACTACGCCTACCCCACCGCTTTCCCGCAGGACGTGATCGACGTCATGGCCGCCGAGCCGAAGATTTGCAAATACCTCGACATACCGTTCCAGCACATATCCGACAGCCAGCTGCGCTCCATGCGCCGCGGCATCGACAAACAAAAGACCTACGAGCTGATCGAACGCCTGCGCTCATCGATCCCCGACATCGCCATCCGCACGACGCTCCTCGTGGGTTACCCCGGCGAAACGGAGCAGGACTTCGCCGAACTGCTCGACTTCGTGCGCGGGGTGCGGTTCGAGCGTCTGGGCGTTTTCCCATATTCCGAGGAAGAGGGAACATACTCCGCCACACAACTCAAGGACGACGTCCCGGCGGAAGTGAAAGAAGCCCGTGTGGACGCCATTATGGCCATCCAGGGCAACATCTCGCTCGACGGCAACGTTAATAGGGTGGGCCGCACCGAACGGGTTATCATCGATTCGAAAGAGGGCGAATATTTCATCGGACGCACCCAGTACGACTCGCCGGAAGTCGATCAGGAGATACTGATAAAGACGGCCAAACGGCTGAAACCCGGCGACTTCGTGAACGTGAGGATAACGGCGGCGGAGCAGTACGACCTCTACGCCGAATTGATATAAGAAAGACAAAAGGCGCCGCCGGTTTGGGAATACAAACTTTTTTACATAACTTTGGTGTGTAATTTGCAGGAATATTAAACGAGTAGAACAAGATACGAAAAATGCCTGAGTCACCTGTTTTAAAGTCTGTGAAGGAGAAAGTCGGACAACTTATCGCCGACAACCGCAAACTGCGGGAGGATCTCCGTAAGGCTACGGAGCAGAGGGATAGACTGAAAGTCGGCAACAGGGAACTTGAGGCAGAAATAGCCCGTTTGGAGAAAAGGATAGCGGTTTTGGAACTGAAGGAGGGGATGACCGGTACGGGCGATAACAAATTGGCGAGGGCGCGCGTCAACCGTCTTATGCGGGAGGTGGACAAATGCATCGCACTTTTAAACCGCGACCAGGCTTAAAAGGGTTTGGGAAAGACGGGACGAGGCGCCGGAACGAGGCGACACCGTCGGGAAAGATGGCTTCAGGGCAAGGTTTAGAAGGACTGATTCATAACAATTTTTCATAATTAAAAAGGGAAAGCGGACTGCCGTGGATTCGAAACTCAACATAAGGCTCAACATCGCCGGCAAGAGCTATCCCCTCAGCATCGAGAGGGAGAAAGAGGAGAAGTACCGCCGCGCGGAGAAAGAGATAAACGACCTGGTAACCAAGTTCCGCGGCCGTTTCCGTGCCGAAAGCGAGGATTATCTCGCGATGGCCGCCCTGCAGATATCGCTGGCTAACGTGGAACTCGAAATGAGCCGCAGCCTTGGAGACGATATCGACGCGCTGGTGGACATCGACAGGGAGTTGGACGAATACCTCTCGTCGCTCAAATAACACAGCTACGGGTCGATGGCGACCCGGACAAAGGCCAAAACAAGGGACGCATGACGGAAACAGGTTGCAAAACCGCCCGCGCACCAGCCGACAAAAACGCAGTACAGGTTCTTTACACATACCGGAATTACACCCGCATAGATTCCTTTAGATTTTGCGAAACTAACATTATTACAATTGGAGCTGAACTTGGCTTCTCAAAAACAGGCCTTAACCCCGCAAGGGGTGCATCCTCTGCCTTGCACGATGCCGTTGGACGTTTGCGAACTGCCGGAGGCTCCACACATGACGTTCTGGAGATTCGTCAAACAACAGGGAATATCTATGCGGGCTTTTTTATTTTCAGACATGAACACAGTTAACCTAATATATTTTTAATCAAACACCTTAACAATCAATCATGAATATAGTATTTATCATACTGGCTGTAGTCATCGGGGCCGCAGTGGGCATCGGGGTCTACATCCTCATCGCCAAAGCCGCAGGCGCCAAGTCTACCGAAAACCGCAAAAACTCGATCCTGAAAGAAGCTGAAACGGAAGGAGAAATGATCAAGAAGGAAAAAATCCTTCAGGCAAAAGAGAAGTTCATCCAACTCAAAAGCGAACACGACAGGCAGGTGAACGAACGCAACCAGAAACTCAACCAACGCGAGCAGGGTATCAAACAGATAGAGAGCAACCTGCAGCAGAAACAGAACGAACTCGACCGCAAAACAGGCGAAGTGGACAAGGTGAAGGAGCAGATGGAAGCCCACACCGCCAACCTCGACCGCAAACGCGAAGAACTCGACAAAAAACTCAAGGACCAGAACGCCCGCCTAGAACAGATAAGCGGCATGAGCTCGGAAGAAGCCAAGAACATCCTCATCGAGAACATGAAAGAGGAAGCCAAGGCCGACGCGGCGAGCTATATCAACGAAACCATCGAAGAAGCCAAACTCTCGGCCAACAAAGAGGCTAAGAAGATCGTGGTGCAGAGCATCCAGAGGGTGGCCACAGAAACGGCCATCGAGAATTCGGTAACGGTGTTCAACATCGAGAACGACGAGGTCAAGGGCCGCATCATCGGCCGCGAGGGGCGTAACATCCGCGCACTCGAAGCCGCCACCGGCGTTGAAATCATCGTGGACGACACCCCCGAAGCGATCATCCTCTCGGGCTTCGACCCTGTCCGCAGGGAGATCGCCCGCCTCGCTCTCCACCAGTTGGTGACCGACGGCCGCATACACCCGGCACGTATCGAGGAAGTCGTGGCCAAAGTGCAGAAACAGATCGAAGAAGAGATAGTGGAGGTCGGCAAGCGCACGACCATCGACCTCGGCATCCACGGCCTGCACCCGGAACTCATCCGCCTTATAGGCAAGATGAAATACCGCTCGTCATACGGTCAGAACCTCCTTCAGCACTCGCGCGAAACAGCAAACCTTTGCGGCACGATGGCTGCCGAGCTGGGACTCAACCCCAAGACGGCAAGGCGTGCAGGGCTTCTGCACGACATAGGCAAAGTGCCCGACGACCAGCCGGAACTGCCGCACGCAATTATCGGTATGCAGCTGGCCGAAAAATACAAGGAGAAACCGGAAGTTGTGAACGCAATCGGCGCCCACCACGACGAGATGGAGATGACATCGCTCATCGCGCCCATCGTTCAGGTTTGCGACGCGATCTCGGGCGCACGCCCCGGCGCACGCCGCGAAGTGGTCGAGTCCTACATCAAGCGCCTCAAGGAGATGGAAGATATCGCGCTCGCATACGACGGCGTTATGAAAACCTACGCCATCCAGGCCGGCCGCGAACTCCGCGTGATCGTTGGCAGCGAGAAACTCTCAGACCAGGAAGCTGACCAGCTTTCGCACGACATCGCCAAAAAGATCCAGGACGAGATGACATATCCAGGCCAGGTGAAGATCACGGTGATCCGCGAAACCCGCTCGGTGTCTTACGCTAAATAAGAGACAGGAAGGTTAATCGACCGAGCGCCGACCATCAGCCGCAGGCTGGCGGAGGCATCCCGCGAGAGAGATAAACCCATTCCGTGTCTTACGCTAAATAAGAAACAGGAAGGTTAATCGACCGAGCGCCGACCATTTCTGCTAAACAAAAAGAGAGGCGCCGCATGGTGCCTCTCTTTTTGTTTAAGTAACTTCCTACACCCTCAAGTGGAGCGCCTCTCTAATGCGCTTCGATCCAGTTCGTTCCGATGCCGTAGTCGACCGTGAGGGGAATGGCGAGTTTGGCGGCGCCCTCCATGGCTTTGACCACAATGTCGGCAACCTGCTCCTGCTCGGGCTTGTACATATCCACCACGAGTTCGTCATGCACCTGAAGGATAACGCGAGAACGCAGGCCGCGTTTCGCGAATTCGGCGTGGACGGCGATCATCGCCAGCTTCATGATATCGGCTGCGCTGCCCTGTATCGGGGCGTTTATGGCGTTGCGTTCGGCGAGCCCGCGAACGTTGACGTTGGCCGAGCGGATGTCGGGCAGGAAACGCTTGCGCCCGAACAACGTAGTCACGTAACCCTCCTCACGGGCTTGGGCTATTACACGCTCCATGTAGTCTTTGACGCCCGGATATGATCTGAAGTATCCCGTAATGATCTCGGCGGCCTCGGTGCGCGGGATGTTGAGGCGTTGGCTCAAGCCGAACGCCGATATCCCGTATATGATCCCGAAGTTGGCCGTCTTCGCCCTGCGTCGCTGCTCCTGCGTCACTTCGGGCAGGGGGACACCAAAGAGCAGCGATGCCGTTGCCGCGTGTATGTCCTCGCCGGCACGGAAAGCGTCCAGCAGATTTTCGTCACCGCTCAGGTGCGCCATAAGGCGGAGTTCGACCTGCGAATAGTCGGCCGAAAAGAGCAAGTGGTCGTCGTCCGCCGGCACGAAGGCCTTGCGTATCTCCCGGCCTTGCTCGTCGCGGATGGGTATATTCTGCAGGTTGGGGTTTGACGAACTGAGCCGTCCGGTCGAGGTAACAGCCTGATTATAGGACGTATGAACCCGTCCTGTTTTCGGATTGACAAGCTGCGGCAAGGCCTCGATGTATGTCGAAAGCAACTTTTTTATCCCCCTGTATTCGAGTATCAGGTTTATGACCGGGTTCTTGCCGGCAAGCGATTGCAGGTACTCCTCGTCGGTGCGGTATTGCTTCGTTTTGGTCGTCTTGGGCTTTGGGTCGATCTTCATTTTCCCGAACAGCACCTCGCCCAACTGGCGTGCGGAGTTGACGTTCAGCGAGGGTTCGCCCGCCGCCTTGCGTATCTCGTCTTCAAGCCCGGCAAGTTTCCCGGAAAGTTCCCGACCGGAGTCCGTCAGTATCTTCGTGTCGACCCTCACACCGTCCATCTCCATGTCGGCCAGCACGGCGATCATGGGCTCTTCAATCTCGCGGTAAAGTTTTTCGAGAGACTGCCCCACGACCTGCGGCCAAAGGACATTTTTGAGCCTGAGCGTCACGTCGGCGTCTTCGGCGGCGTACTCAGACACCTTGCCGACCGGGACCATGTCCATAGTTATCTGCTTGGCGCCACGGCCGATAAGCGATTCTATCTCAATGGGGCTGTAGCCGAGGTATGTCCGCGCAAGGTGGTTCATGCCATGGCGCGACTCGGGATCGAGCAGGTAATGCAGCAGCATAGTATCGTACTTGAACCCCAGCGTTTTAACCCCGGCGTTCAGCAGCACCATCATGTCGAACTTTATGTTCTGGCCTATCTTTTCGATGTTTTCGTTTTCAAAAAGCGGCTTGAGTATCGCGAGGTATTCTTCCTGATTGCTCCTGTCGAACGGCACGTACCATGCTTCGAACTCCCTGATCGCGAATGACATCCCGACAAGGCGGTCGTTGAAGACGTCGAACCCTGTGGTTTCGGTGTCGAACGCGAACGAGCCGTTCTTTTCGAGCCTCTCCACCATATCCCGCAACTCACCAGCGGAGCGCACTGTATTATATGTATGCTCGATATCGTTTATATTCGAGTATCCGTCGTCGGCAGAAATGTCGGACTGCGGGACAGCGTCCAATTCCTGCACCTGCCGGGGGCTGTCGAACAGCGAACCCTGCCCCTGCATGCCTTTGGCAACAGGGCGCGGCGGCGCAAACGCATGAGAGGCAGCGGCAACATCCGGCACGTCAGAAGCATCCGCGGCGGCGCAAACGCCCGAGTTCCTCGGGCCGCCGGGCGCGTGCAAGTCATTCTCAACACCCGAAGCATCCGCCGCGCCCGGCGCATGGGCGGCGCCTGTCGGCGCCGCCGCATTCGCTGCCTGTTTCGCGGCACTGCCGCTCGGCGGGTACGGGGCGAATATCCCGCTCTCCATCTCGCGCAGGAACATCGTGAACCCAAGTTCCTGATATATCTCCCGAAGCTCGTCAGGGTGCGGCGCCTCCACTTCGAGGCGGTCGGGTTCGAAACTTATCGGGGCGTCGATATCTATCGTGGCCAGTTTTTTCGAGAGCAGCAACTGCTCGCTGTTGGCCAAAATGTTCTCTTTCTGCTTGCCTTTAAGCATGTCTATATTGGCCAGTATGTTCTCGACCGTACCAAACTCGTTCACAAGCTTTATCGCGCTCTTCTCCCCTATCCCCGGGATGCCAGGGATGTTGTCCGAAGCGTCGCCCCACAGCGCGAGAATGTCTATGATCAACCTGGGATCGTCCACCCCGTAGTACTCCTTTATCTTGTCCATATCGACTATCTCGATGCCCTCGCCGTCCTTGCGCTGCTTGTATATCTTGGCGCAGGGCGTCACCAACTGCCCGAAATCCTTGTCGGGCGTCACCATGAACACTTCGAACCCGGCATCGCAGGCCTTGTGCGAAAGCGTCCCGATTATGTCGTCCGCCTCCCATCCGCATTTTTCGCAGACCGGGATCCTCATTGCGTCGAGGATGCGTTTTATGTACGGCACGGCCGCGTGAATATCTTCCGGGGTTTCGGCACGGTTAGCCTTGTAGGCCGGGAACATTTCGTGCCTGAACGTGGCGCCTTTTGAATCGAACGCGACACCCAGATAGTGCGGCTGCTCCCGGCGCATCAACTCGCGCAGGAACTTCGTGAACCCGAACATCGGCGAGGTGTTTACCCCCTCGGCATTGCGCATGGGGCGGTTCATGAACGCAAAATACATCCTGTATATCAGCGCGTATGCGTCTATGAGGAACAGTTTATTCATACCTGTGCGGTTACCATTTTATCGGCTCCTTGCCGACTGATTCGAGGTAGGCGTTGGCCTGCGAGAAGTGGCGGCATCCGAAGAACCCCCTATAGGCCGAGAGCGGCGAAGGATGCACTGTCCTGAGTATGCAGTTGTCCGCCGGATCTACGAACGAGGCCTTTTTCTGTGCATACGAGCCCCATAGCATATAGACAACGTTCTTTTTGTGTTCGGCTATCGCGCGCACGACCGCGTCTGTAAAGCGTTCCCAACCCATGCCTGCATGCGAAGCAGCCTCGTGCGCCCTCACGGTCAGCACGGCGTTCAGCAACAACACGCCCTGTTCGGCCCAACGGTCAAGATTACCCGTCGCCGGAACCGGCGTTCCCGTATCCGAATACACCTCCTGAAAGATATTCTGCAAACTCGGAGGAAACGGCACACCGTCGCCCACAGAGAAGCAAAGCCCGTTGGCCTGTCCGTCGCCGTGGTATGGATCCTGCCCTATGATGACCACCTTGAGGTCGTCGAACGGACATTTATCGAACGCGCGGAATATGTTCTTCCCCTGCGGGTAGACCCTCGCGCGCAGGTATTCTTTCTTCACGAAATCCGTGAGGTCGCCGAAATAGCTCTTACCGAACTCATCGGCCAGCGCTTCCTTCCAGTCGGGGGAGATCTTTACATCCATCTCGAAAAGTTTTACGAGCAATAAAGATAGCGAAAATTTAAATACAACTGACACGACGAACCGGAAGGTGCCAAAGAAACTTGATTGCATAGGGCAATCGCGGAATCATCCCCTCCGGGCCTGTTGTTGTAGTTTCTGCTTGCGAAGTAAACGTCTCTGCCCGAGGCCAGCGGAGGATGTGTTTAACCGCAGGCAAAGTGCTTTCCGGCACACGGGTCATTACCATGACAAGGGATTTGCGGGAACGTCAGTCCGCACCTGAACGTTGGGGCATGAAGCGATCACTACCCTATTTCGGGATCGCCAAAGCGACCCCGACAGCCTGCCGCACCCCACGCGGCGGGCTGCTTCACTCGCTTTCGCTCGCGCCCGTCGCCGGCGGCAGGTTCTACAAGTAGTATTCTTGTGGAAAACCATAAAAAACCGGGCCGCGAAAAGCGGCCCGGCATATAAATATCACAAAATCAAACGGCTGAGGCAATACCGCTTAATTGACGTCGCGCCTGGTCTTTACCTCTCCGGCGGCCGACTCCATCTCCTGCTGCATCTTGACCATCTTTATCACGGTCGCTGCGGCTTCGTCGCCTTTGTTACCATGCACGCCGCCCGCGCGGTCGAGCGCCTGCTGCTTGTTCTCAACCGTCAGAAGGCCGAACGCCACCGGCATATTCCAACTGAGCTGGAGCTGTGTGATGCCCTGCGTAACACCGGAGCAAACATAGTCGAAGTGCGGGGTATCGCCGCGGATCACGCATCCGAGGGCTATAACCGCATCGACGTCGGTATATTCGGCGAAGAACTGCGCACCGAGCGGCAGTTCGAACGAGCCGGGAACGTAATGCACATGTATATTCTGCTCGGGGCATCCCGCTTCGCGCAGCGTCTTCATGGCGCCTGCCAGAAGCGCGCCGGTAATATCGTTGTTCCATTCCGACACCACGATCCCGAAGCGCATGCCGGCCGCCGAAGGAACCGGAGTATCGAATACCGAAAGGTTTTTATTCTTAGTCGCCATAATCTTTAGAAATATGAGCCGTTCTATCCGGCCGTAAAGTTATATTCGTCTCAAAAACAAGGGTTGCCCGTGCTTTCCGGCCGGCAACCCTGTTATGATTTCAATCCGTCCGAGGCCAACCTGTCGGCACCGGCACATCGCGGCCGTTTTGCTATTTCTGCTGTTCCGCGCCGATGAATTTCGCAATGTCGCGGCCTTCGACGCTCGCTGGATAGAGCTCCTCTACCTTCCGGAACGCGGCGATGGCTTCATCCTTTTTGCCGAGCTTGCCGTAAGCCAATCCCTGTTTTTTGAGGTATGTCGGGGCTGTGAAGTCGTTGTCCGAGGCTTCCACGGCTTTACCGTATAGCTCGGCGGCTTTCTCGAAGTCGCCCTTGTCGGCATGGATATCGCCCCTCAGCCCGAAGTTCTGGGCATTGACAACCTGTCCCGGCACGCCTTTAACGGCCTTGTACCCTTCGAGTTGTTCGAGCGCGTTGTCCATGTCGCCCAGCCTGAGGTAGCATATGCCGGCGTAATGTTTCGCAACGTTGCCCTGCGGGGTCGAGCCATAATTGTCTATTACTTCGAGGAATCCGGCGTAGTTGCCGTCGCCGTTGAGCGCCAGCGCGAACGAGTCGCGTGCGAACTGCTGCTCGGCGGCGAAGATCATGTCGCCGGCTTTTTCCGTCCTGCCTGCGACATATATATATTTGTATGCCAGGAATCCGCCCGCGATCAACACTATGGCCGCGAGGGCGATAAGCAGAGACTTGCCGTTTTCGAAAATGAAGCCTTCTGTTTTATTGATCGCCGCCTCGATGGTTTCTTCGGCATCGTGGTGTTCCGCTTTGCGTGACGCGTTGGTAGCAACCGTAGGTGCTTTTTTCACTGCTTTCTCCTTTTTCGGGGTTTCGTTCACCTCTGCCGGTTTTTTTTCTGCTGCCATATTTGGGTATATTTGATTTTCGGTTAATACAATAGCGCAAAAGTATAATATTTTGCGTAATCTTTCAATCCGCGGGCAAATTATTTTGCACAAACGCCAAAATACCTGCAATTCTGACTACCTTTGATGCTACCTATGTTCCTAAAGAAAATATCCATACTCAATTTCAAGAACGTCGGACAGGCGACCCTCGGGTTCGGTTCGCGGGTCAACTGCTTCGTGGGCGGGAACGGAGCCGGAAAGACCAACGTGGTCGACGCCATCCACTATCTTTCGATGGGCAAGAGCGCCCTTTCGATGACCGACCTGCAAAGCGTGCGCCACGGGGAGGATTTTTTCATGCTCGACGGCGAGTACGTTTCGGCGCAAGATAAGAAGGAGGGCGTGGTTTGCTCCTTCGGCAAAAGCATGGGCAAGACCCTCAAACGCAACGGCAAGGAGTATGAGAAGCTGTCCGACCACGTCGGGCTGATCCCCATAGTGATAGTGTCGCCGGCCGATTCGTTTCTCGTGACCGACGCCGCCGACGAGCGCCGCCGCTACCTCAACGCATTCCTCTCGCAGTTGGACAAGACATATCTCAACTCCATCGTGCGGTACAACCGCGTGCTTGGCGAGCGCAACCAGCTGCTGAAAATGGGCGGCAACCAGGATATCATGGAGATACTCGACGTCCAACTCTCCGAGGAGGGCGAAAAGATACACGCCAAACGCGCCGAACTCATCGGCAGGCTGGCCCCGCTCGTGGCCGACTACTACCGCGAGCTTTCTAACGACCGGGAGAAAGTGAAACTCACATACCATTCCGAGCTGAACGAACTGACCTTCCCCGAACTCCTGAAGCGTTCGGCGGAAAAAGACCGCGTCTGCCAGTTCACCAGCAGCGGCATCCACCGCGACGACATGAAGATGACCATCGGCGGCCACCAGCTCCGCAAATACGGCTCGCAGGGACAGCAGAAGTCGTTCCTCGTGGCGTTGAAACTGGCACAATACACGATAGTGGCCGGAGAAAAAGGAGAGAAACCCATCCTGCTGCTCGACGACCTGTTCGACAAGCTCGACATGTCGAGGGTCGAGAAGCTCCTCGGACTGGTATCGCGCGAAGGCTTCGGGCAGATATTCATAACCGACTGCAATAAGGTGCGCCTGCAAAACATCCTCGACAAAAGCGGCGAAAGCTACGCGCTGTTCGGCGTGGAGGGCGGCGAGGTAACCGAACAAAAACAGGGATAATGCGCAAGACGACCCCTATGAGGATAGGCGAGCTGTGGAACGAGTTCGTTGAGTCGCGCCCCGGCCTCGCTCGCAGGCTGGCGGCGACCAGAGTTCCCGACGTATGGCCGACGGTCGTCGGCCCCAAATTCGCGGCGTATACCGAGTCGGTCGAGGTTGTGAACGGCGTGCTTTACGTGCGGATGACGTCGGCCGCCGCCCGCAACGAAATGTTCATGCGCCGCGACCAGCTCAAAGACGCCGTGAACGAGGCCATAGGCTCCAAAGTCGTGAACGTAGTCATCGTTAAATAACCAACAAAAAATTATGGTATACGGTCTTATACGCGAAGGAATGAGAATGGGAAACGTTCTGAACGTTTCGGGTGCAGGGAACAAACTCGCAGCCGACAACGACGACGAGTTTACGTGTATCGCGCAGGGAAACACGTTCGACTATGTCAGCAACTTTAAAGACGATGTGTTCAGAAATATAAAATTTATCAGGGAAATCCCCGATGACGCATTAATATACAGTATCACGGAGAATACCTTCGACAATATACCTTATGCGCCGAACATATGCATAAACGGCTATTTTACGCAAGAGGAGTATTACGATAATAAATTGTGTAAAGAACTGTTCGGATGTCCGGACAACATACGTGTAAAACTATACGAAAGATTCCCTATACTGGGAACGCATACGGTATGCACGATATCGGTAAGGCGCGGCGATTACTTCAAATATCTCTACAAACACAATATCTGCACCATGCAGTTCTACCGCGACGCGATGAAGCACATGCCGGACGACTGCGTATATATAGTGTGCAGCGACGACCTCGAATGGTGCCACAAGAACTTCAAAGGCGACAAGTTCTTTTTTGCCGACGGACTCGGCCCTGCCGAACAACTGTATATACAATCGCTGGCACACCACAACATTATCAGCAACTCCAGCTTCTCTCAATGGGGCGCTTTCCTCAACGAACACGACGATAAGATAATCGTCGCACCGCGCCGTTGGTTCGGCTATAAAGCGACACGCCCCTCGTCGAACATATACAGGAAGGATTGGACGATAGTGGACAACAAGATCCCGCTGACACAGCAAATAAGGGCGAGGCTCGTATATTTCGACCGGAAATACTGGAGCAGGATCAAGCGCCTGCCCGGCAAACCCAAACGTATGCTGGAGAAAAGAAGAAAACGATTATATTTGCGCAACAACCGCTAAAAAGCAATCATTATGACCGTCAAAGAAGCCCAGGAGATAGTAGAAGTTTGGAACGCGAAACATGCCGTGCGCAGCAGCGACCTCGCGGGCATGGCCGTGCTTACCGAGAAAGTCGGCGAACTCGCCAAAGCCGTGGCCCAGAAGCAAATGGACCCTTCGAAGACCGGCGGCGGCCATCTTTTTTCAGACGAGTTGGCCGAGATATTCTGGGAAACGCTCGCGTTCGCAGCCCGCTCGGGCATCGACCTGAGCGACGCGCTTATAGACAAACTCGAAGAAAAAAACGGGATCAGGTAATTCAGCGCCATATCATATTATTGACCCCAATTATATACTGTAATTGGTGCATTACAGTATATAATTGGGATAAAAAGATTACAACATCAAACCTGTGTCGTAATAAACCGACCTGTTGAAAAGGCCCCCACCCCTCATTTTAAAGCACCCAAAATAGAGTGGTATTCCCGGCACTATTATTTCACCTGTATTTCACCGACAAAAGAAAAGGAGCTGCATCTTCCGACGCAACTCCTTAATGTTCAATTTGTGGGCCCTGTAGGGCATGATCCTACGACCCCCTGATTATGAGTCAGGTGCTACTAACCAACTGAGCTAAGGGCCCTCACAAATTATAAAACCAACCCCGCAAAGGGCATTGATTTTGCATATATTTAAAGAACGGCAAAACAGGTTGTTTTCGTATTTTGCGACCACAAAAATACAATTTCAATCAATAAAACCAAAATTTAACCGATATTTTATGTGAGTATTGAGCGCTATTTGCTACATTTGTTAATGCAACGGCGCGAAAACTACAAGAATATGAGAAAGAATATGAAGAAACTTATTTGCATGGCTGCTGTGGCATTCATGGCCGTATCGGCAGCATCGGCACAAGACTACAAATGGGCGGTGGGCGCAAGGTTCGGCGGCGAACTGGTGGGCGGTACCGTCAAGTATAACATCGACGGCGTGAACTCGCTCGAAGCTATGCTCGCCACCCCATGGGACGACGGATTCCTGGCTACCGTGCTGTATGAAAGGCACATACCCGTCATCGACCAGGGATTCCACTTCTATTACGGCGCAGGCGGACACATCGGGGAATGGAAAAATGATTTCGCCATCGGTATCGACGGCATCATAGGTTTGGAATATAAAATAAGAAGCATTCCGCTCGCGCTGTCGCTGGACTACAAGCCCATCTTCAATATCGCCGAGGACACGGAATTTTACATGGCCGACATAGCCCTGGGCTTCAAGGTCACGTTCTAAACCGGATCATAAATCAGGCTGCCACACACCGCAGCGGGCTTGCAATTAAAAAAAATATACCTATATTTGCACTGCTTTCGGGCAAAGGTATTGAGCCATGGTGTAATGGTAACACTGCAGATTTTGGTTCTGTCATTCTAGGTTCGAGTCCTAGTGGCTCAACACAACATCAAGACAACCCCCTGCACAGGGGGTTGTCTGTTTTAACATAGGCGGGGAGATATTTTACGAGGTCTGCCGCCACCGACAGGCGCAGATGAGCCAACGGCGACGTGCTTTCCGGCACCCGGGTCATTACCATGACGCGGATAGGGCAGGAGCGCCAACTCGCACCGGAACGTTTCGGAGCGGGCTAACTTCCCTGCCCTCTCCGTGTGCCTGAAGGCCCGTCTCGACTTATTTTCGTCCCGTCCGGTTGAAACCCGCAAGAACCAAGCGGATACCAAGTCTTTATATTAAGGCGGTTGTTTTCAGTTTGATGTAAACTTGTATATAGTTGCATATTATTTTTTCAGTATGAAATTAACGGATAAACAGGCGGGCAACCTGATCATGCTTTGCGTGATCACGTTCTTCGCGGTCAACATACCTGTCAGCAAATACCTGCTGGCCAGCGGCAACATCTCCCCTTATGGACTCAGCCTGGCCCGTATGGCTTTCGCGTCGGGGGCATTCTGGCTCACGTCGCTCTTCACGAAAAAAGAACGCGTCGAACGCAGGGACATGCTCACATTGTTCGCCGGAGCGCTGCTGGGCATAATATTCAACCAGGGGCTGTTCATCTGGGGGCTTTCGCAGACCTCTCCGGTGGACGCGGCGATAATTACCACCTGCACTCCGCTTTTCGCTATGATAATCGCCGCTATCGTCCTGAAAGAACCTATAACGGCGAAAAAAGTTTCGGGGGTAGCGATAGGAGGCACCGGAGCCATATTCCTGGTTTTGAGTACATATCAGGCGGACATCGCAGGCGACCCCAGCCTCAGGGGCAACATAGCCGTGGCATGCAGTTCGTTGAGCTACGCCACATACCTCGTCGTGACACGCCGCCTGACCACAAAATATTCGTCCGTCACGATAATGAAATGGATGTTCCTTTTCGCTACGATCATCATCGGCCCTATATTTTACAAAGACGTCATCCAAGCCCCCCTGCTCCTCTGCCGGGACAGTACGCCTTTCCTGATGATCGGTTACACGCTGCTCCTTGCCACGTTCATTCCCTACACGCTGATGCCCAAGGCCCAGAAAAAGATCCGGCCCACGACCATCTCCATGTACAACAACCTGCAGCCGCTGATGGCCTCGATGATCGCGATCGTCATGGGGCAGGACACGTTCTCTGCCGAGAAAGTCGTGTCCGGAGCGCTCATCCTCTTCGGCGTGTACCTCGTAACGGCCAGCAAATCGAGGAGCGACGTCGAACAGGAAACCAAGGGGAAGAAATAATTTGCTTATCCGCAAGAATACTCATGTGGTGCAGTACGCCGTCGGCGGCAGGTATAGTTTCGCATTACGGCGCTTCGGATGTGCGTCGACATTCCCGCCCTATCGGAGTCGCCGAAGCGACCAGCCCCTCAGCAACCAAGAACTCAAGGCTGAGAAAACAGGACAAACCACGGAAGGATAATGCCGGTACTAATTCCACGGAATCTCCCGCTGCCTAAAACCGCAATCAGTTGGTCGCTGACCTGCAAACAGTTGCAGGGGAGTTTCGAAAAACGCCATGCAGGTTATTCTGTTTGCGAAAAAATGATTTCCCCGGTGCGGATTTTTGTCGTATATTTGCAGAATATAGGATGCGGCCCGGCAATCACTCCGAAAGTGAGTTTTCGCGATTGCACTCGACTTTCACTATAATTTTGCCCCATATTGAAATGACGGAAAGATGGAGATCATGAAGATAACGCCTTCGGAGAACAAGCTCTGGGAGCAGGTTTGGAGGCTTTATGTGGATAGTTTTCCCGAGTGGGACCGCCGCCGCATCAGCAGCCACGACAGGGCCACCGAGGACGACGATTTCCACACCTACATCTCTATCGACAACGGCCACCTCCAGGGGCTTATCTTCTACTGGGAATACGATTCGACGATCTACATCGAGCATCTGGCCATAAACCCGCTGATGCAGGGCAGGAGCATCGGCAGCCAAATCGTCAGGGACCTGATTGAGGAGAACCCGGATTGCACCGTAATCCTTGAAATAGAACCGCCTGCGGACGACCTGTCGGTCCGGCGCCTGGGCTTTTACGAAAGGCTGGGGTTCGCCGCCAACGGCTTCGACTACACGCATCCCTCATACAGCAAGAACGGCAAAGCGCACGAGATGAAGATTATGAGCTACCCGAAGCCGCTGTCGCAGGAAGAGTTCGACCGCTTCAAAGAGTTTCTGGCAACCCGCGTGATGAAATATATCGACTAACAAGAATGCCGCTCATCGAGCGGCATTCTTGCTTACTTAGTGCGTTTACCCAAGCCCGATACACTACTTTTACCCGTAGCGCACAACACAAAATTTACAGCAACCTCCCGAACGTCTTCCGCCCGAAAAGATACCTAAGCACTATAGAGCCGCGGTATATATTCTTCGGCGGGGTGACCTTTGCCGCCTGTATCTTCCTGCGCACTTTTTTCAGCTCCGGCCTGAGGCGGAAGAAATCCCTGTGCGCTTGCCAGACCGCCCTGAACAGCTTCGGTTTCCCCGTCGCAAGCCACCCCAACGCCGCTACCCCGTCGAGTATCAGCCGTGCGGCGATAACCCACCATAGACTCCTGCCTGACAGGTTTTTGTATAGCATCATCATATTGTTGCGGAAGGTCAGGAACATCTTGCGCGGGGCGTTCTGCTTGAGGGTTATACCGCCGAGGTGGTAAACGACGCCGGCCGGTTCGACGCATATCCGGTATCCGGCCAGCTGCGCCCTCCAGCACAGGTCTATCTCTTCCATATAGGCGAAGAACCTTTCGTCGAAGCCGCCCAGCAGGCGGAAAGCCTCTGCCCGGAAAAGCAGGCAGGCCCCCGTCCCCCAGAATATATCCCTGGCATCGTCATATTGCCCTTCGTCGTACTCTACATACGATACGATACGCCCCCGGCAGAACGGGTATCCCAACCCGTCGATAAACCCTCCGCTCGCCCCGGCGTATTCGAAGCGCGTACGCTCGTCATACGAAAGCAATTTGGGCGCTATGGCCGCGATCCGGGGATCGGATTCGGCCTTGGCGACCAACGGGTCGAGCCACCCCGGCGCGGGTTCGGCATCGGAATTAAGCAGCACGAAATAGTCGGCGTCCAGTTTCGCAAGGACACGGTCATACCCTCCGGCGAAGCCGTAATTATTATCCAGGCGTACTATTTCGACTTGCGGAAAATTGTCGGAAACAAACTCCACCGAGTCGTCGTCCGAACCGTTGTCGGCGACCACGACCCCCACCCCGGCAGGCGTGTTGCGCACGACCGCCGGTAGGAACCGTTCGAGCAGCGCCTGACCGTTCCAGTTCAGTATTACGACTTTTACAGACGGCATAGCGGCTATATATCTCCCTTATAATGTTTCTTTTTCCATCTTTTGTGCGACCACATCCACAGCCACGGTGCTTCGCGGATCATTTCTTCAAGCCTGACTGCGTAGCGGCGTGTTATCTCGCCTTCTTCGACTTCCTCCACCCCATCGTATATCAACTCGAAACGCGCGGAATAGTGCGCCCGGGAATGCTTCTTCATATAAGTGAAGTAGACCGGCATCTTAAACTTGAGCGCTATCTTTTCCGGGCCGAGGTAGAAGTCGGTCTGCTGACCGAAGAATTCCACCCAGTTGGGTTTGTCCCCTGCCCTGGGCGACTGGTCGGCTATAAGCCCGAGGCTCAGCAGTTTGCCGTCCTTGACGCTTTGCAGGATAAACCTCATGGTATTCTGCATCGGCACAGGCTCGGAACCGAACCGCGAACGCGAGTATATGAACAGCTTCTCGAACAGCGGGTTATGTATTTTGTGATATACCCCGACCACTTTGGCTGCCACATGCAGATCGCACGAGGCGAAATATTCCCACGAACCGTAGTGCGCCACGGCCGCGATCCAGCTTTTTCCCACGACCTGCTTTTCGTGCAGTTCTATATCAGGGAACCTCATCCGCTTCCTGATCCCCTTCTCGCTGATGCTTATAAAATCTACGGTATCTATGAACACCTCGGCGAGCTGCAGGTAGAATTTCCGCTCTATGCGGCGGCGTTCCTCTTCCGTCTTTTCGGGGAACGCCGTGCGGAGGTTGCCCCTGACCACCTTCAGCCTGTACCCGACGACCTTGTAAACAAAGAAATACATTATGTCCAGAAAAACATGGTAGAGCAGCCACGAAGGCAGTTTCCCGAACAGCCAACACGCCGAGAACAGAAGGGCGTAGCATATATTGAACCAGGCTTTTTTCAGCATATCACATTGGGTTTTGCAACGGGTTTCGTAACGGATTTCGTAACGGATTTACAGCGGCCCGGGCCGTGCAGACAACGCGTGTGGCCGTTCCGCCGCTTATATTGATTAATCTGTATCCTGCTCGGCGGCAGCGTCTTTTTTAGCGCCCTTGCCGGCAACGACTATCACGAATTCGCCTTTGGGTTCTTTCGCCTTGAAATGGGCGGCGACATCGTCTATCGTACCCCTCACGGTTTCCTCGAATTTCTTGGTCAGCTCGCGCGATACCGACACCTCCCGTTCGCCGCCGAACACCTCGGCGAACTGCTCCAGCGTCTTCAGCACGCGGTATGGCGATTCGTAGAATATCATAGTGCGTTTCTCGTCGGCAAGCTGTTCGAGGCGCGTCTTGCGGCCTTTTTTCTGGGGCAGGAAGCCCTCGAAGCAGAACCTGTCGCACGGGAATCCGCTCTGCACCAACGCCGGCACGAAAGCCGTGGCGCCCGGCAGCGTTTCGACCTCTATCCCGGCATCGATGCAGGTGCGCACCAACAGGAATCCCGGATCGGAGATGCCCGGCGTACCGGCGTCAGACACGAGCGCGACGTTCTCTCCCGCGGCGATCCTCTCCGATATGGCCTCCACGGTCTTATGCTCGTTGAACTTATGGTGCGACCACAGCCTCTTATCTATGCCGAGGTGTTTGAGCAGGAAACCGCTCGTCCGTGTGTCCTCGGCGAGTATGAGGTCGACAGCCGAGAGCGTTTTGACCGCCCTGAGCGTTATGTCGTCGAGGTTCCCTATCGGTGTGGGCACGATATAGAGCTTTGCCATGGGCCGTTATTACGAAAGTTTGCGGGTAAGCAGGTCTATTATGAGTTTTGCGCCTTCGACCTCCGGGTTCCACGTAAAGTTGTCATGGATATAGAGCATGGCGTCGTCCAGGTCTGTGAACAGGTCGAGCTCGCGCACCGTCCTGTCGCAGGCCTCGCCGTCGCCGCCGAAAAGGTCGCGCATCAGCAGAAAGCGGTCGTTGATGCCCATCGCAAGGCGTATGCTCGTCACGGTACTGTTCTTCAGGCGGGCGGCAACGTCTTCCTGTTTGTTATTCCTCGCGTACATGTCGGCAAGGGTTTCCCCGGCCTTGACCGTATCGGCGAACACAACCTTGCCCTGGTCGGCGTTAGGTCTCCCCGCCGGCACGCCCTGGGGGATATTTTGAGACACGGTTTGCCCGGCTGCCGGTGCAGTCCCGGCCTGCTGAGTCCCTGCCTGTCCTGCGAATCCCATCGCCTGGAGTATGTCCTCGCCCGGACGTACATCATCCGCAGTTGTTTCGGAGACACCCGGGGCCGCAGCCGCTTCGGGAGCTTCTGGCGCAGGGTAATTCCCCTCGCCGTAAAGCGACATCAGCTTTTTGCGGTCGGACCTCTGCTTGAGCGGAGTGTCATAAACGCCGGACGGCTCAGGAGGCTCGGCCTTCACTCCGGGTTGCTCGTTCTTTAACTCGGCAGCCTGAAGCGGCACGGCCTCTTCCTGTACCGGGGCGCTATACGCTGCGGCCGGGGGCATGGGTTCCGCCTTCCGCGGCGAGGAGAACTTTATGTCTTCGTACACCGCCCGGAGCTTGTCAAGCGCGACTTCTTTTTCTATGTCGTGAACCTGTCCCGACTGCTGCCACTGCTCGACGATATGCCTTACTTTATCGATATCGCCAATAATTTTTTCCCACATCATAATCGACTTTATTTATGCTTCCAAAGATACATTTTTTCCTCGCGACTTAACAATATCCGCTCCGGAATATCGCTTAGAGGCATAAAATTTCACAAAAATATCCGATTTTCGCACAAAACACAGAACCGGCTTTTAAGTGATGTTGCAGTAAAATATTTTATAATTATATTTGTTACCCCGCAGCAAGTTGAATATTAATTACATATTATATAATACCTAACCCGATGAACAACTATTACTCTCCCCTGAGGCTGGGAGTCTTTTACGATGGTAATTTTTTACTGCATACTTCAAATTATTACAACTACATCCACCCCCAGCACCGCAGGCTCAGTATCAGCGGATTACACTCGTATATACGGAATAAGGCGGCAGAAGCGGCAATGGTCGACGGCAACTGCTGCCAGATAGTCGAGTCGCACTATTTCCGAGGGCGCATAAGCGCGGCTGAAGCAGCCCAGCGCGGCAACCAACTCTACAACGACCGCGTTTTCGAGGACATCCTGATGGCCGAAGGCATACAGACCCACTATCTGCCGCTGCGCAACTTCACAGGCAAAAAAGAAGAGCGCGGCATCGACGTATGGCTCTCGCTCGAAGTACTCGAACACGTCCTGAGAGACAAAATCGACATGGCGGTACTGATAATCTCCGACACCGACTACGTCCCCCTTATGCGCAAGCTCAACTCACTCGGCGTGAAGACTATGCTGCTCAGTTGGGAATTCGACTACATCAACGACGACGGGGTCAAGATGGTCACGAAAACCTCGCACGAACTGTTGCAGCTCGCCAACTGCCCCATCCTGATGCACGCCGAAATAGAAAAAGGGCTGGAAGATGGGAACGATGAAATTTTCTCGCTCTTCGTAGACACCGAACCAGCGGCGAAGGAAGAAACCGGTTATGACGAAGAACCATGCGAACCTGTAATCGAACAAAGCGAGATACTGAGCATCAAGAACGGGTTCGGGTTCGTGAAATACCCCAACAACAACCTCTATTTCCACTCTATGGACGTTATCGGCGACTTCTTCGACCTTGTCCCGGGCGATCCCGTGGAGTTCACGATAGAGAAGAACGCGCAGAGGCAGGACGTCGCGAAAAACGTGAGGAAACTGTAATACGGCCCGATCGGCAACCACTGCCGGCCTGCCGGCATATATATCTTATCTTACTGACGGCAGCCGTAAAGGCTGCCGTTTTATTATAGAATTTGTTATCTTTGTGGCTCAAAAACAGACAATATAAGTAGGTATGGCTCTTCAATGCGGCATAGTGGGACTCCCCAACGTCGGAAAATCGACACTTTTCAACTGCCTTTCAAGCGCGCGGGCGCAGGCGGCAAACTTCCCGTTCTGCACCATCGAACCGAACGTGGGCGTGATCACCGTCCCCGACGAACGACTGATAACCCTCGCGAAAATAGATAAACCCAAAAAGATAGTCCCCACCACGATTGAGATCGTGGACATCGCCGGGCTGGTAAAAGGTGCGTCGAAGGGCGAAGGGCTCGGGAATAAGTTCCTCGGCAACATCCGCACCACCGATGCTATCATCCATGTGCTGAGGTGTTTCGACAACGACAACGTGACCCACGTAGACGGCAGCGTGGACCCTGTGCGCGACAAGGAGATCATCGACATGGAGCTCCAGATCAAAGACCTCGAAACGGTCGAAAGCCGCATCGGCAAGGTCGACAAGCAGGCCAAGGGCGGCGACAAGAGCGCCAAACGCCTCTACGACATACTGGTTCAATACAAGGAAGTGCTCGAACAGGGTAAATCGGCACGCGTTGTCCAGATAGACAACAAGGAAGACCGCAAGCTGGCCGACGAACTGACACTCCTGACCAACAAGCCTGTGCTTTACGTTTGCAATGTCGACGAGGCGAGCGCCGCCACCGGAAACAAATACACCGAGGCGGTGAAAGCCGCAATCGCCGGTGAGAACGCCGAAATGCTTATCGTGGCAGCCGCCATCGAAGCTGACATCGCCGAGCTGGAAACCCACGAAGAGCAGCAGATGTTCCTCGAAGAGGCGGGCCTCACCGAGAGCGGCGTAGGCCGCCTCATCAAGGCCGCTTACAAGCTGCTCGACCTCCAGACATATTTCACGACCGGCGAGCAGGAATCGCACGCATGGACGTTCACGCGCGGCATGAAAGCGCCGCAGGCGGCAGGGATCATCCACAGCGACTTCGAGCGCGGCTTCATCCGCGCCGAGGTGATGAAATACGACGATTACGTGTCGCTCGGCTCGGAAAAAGCGTGCCGCGAGGCAGGCAAAATAGCGGTAGAGGGCAAGGAATACACGGTGCAGGACGGAGACATCATGCACTTCCTGTTCAATGTCTAACATCCGCAGGGCAACAGGCGAAGACATCCCGGCCATCGTCGCGGTTTGGGAGGAAGCGGTAAGGGCGACACACGGGTTCCTGACGGAAGACGAAATATCGTTTTACAAGTGCCGGATGCCGCAATACCTGAAAGCCGTTGACCTTTACGTATTCAAAGAGGACGGCTTTGCGGCATGCGGCATCCCAAAGAGCGGCTCCACAGATGGCGGCGCGATAAAAGGCTTCTCGGGCATATCGGGCAATAAACTCGAAATGCTTTTTGTATCGGAACGAGGAGCCGGAATAGGATCGGAACTGCTGGAACACGCACTGCAAATGGGTGTGAACGAGGTTGATGTGAACGAAGAGAACGGACAGGCGGCAGGCTTCTACCTCGCGAAAGGGTTCGTGCAAACAGGGCGCTCGGAAACCGATGAAGAAGGCAAGCCGCATCCAATAATACATCTTGCCATGCACGGCAGTAAATCCGGCCGCGGACGATAAATAACTGATTATCACAATTAAATTCTTACGCTATGATACTCGACTCTTTAAAGAATTTCAAGACCTACACCGGCATGCACGAACGTTTCGCGCTCGTGGCCGATTTCCTCGACAAAACCGACCTCGCCGCAATGGCCGACGGGAAATACGAGATCGACGGCAAAAACGTTTTTGTGACCGTCGGTACGTTCGCGCTGAAAGACCCGGCTGTCGCCGCCCTAGAAGCGCATGACAATTATATCGACATTCAGGTTGTAGTGCGCGGCACGGAAGGTTTCGGCTGGCGTTTCCGCGAGGAGTGCGCCGCGCCGCGCGGCGAGATGAACCTTGAAAAGGACATCATCTTCTTCAACGACCGCCCCTCGGCGACCGTGACCGCAAACGGCGGCGAATTCGTGATCTTCTTCACCGACGACGCCCACGCGCCCCTCACAGGCACGGGTAAACCTGAAGATGTCCGCAAATGTATATTCAAAGTAAAAGCATAAAGTTATGGGCAAAGTAAGGGTGCGTTTCGCGCCGAGCCCCACAGGGCCGCTGCACATAGGCGGCGTGCGCACGGCGCTATATAACTACCTGTTCGCGCGGCAGTTGGGCGGCGACTTCATACTCCGCATCGAGGACACCGATTCGCAGCGTTTCGTGCCGGGGGCGGAGGACTACATCCTCGAATCGCTCAAATGGTGCGGTATCGAGATCGACGAAGGCGTCGGCGCCGGAGGCTGCCATGCCCCCTACCGCCAGAGCGAACGCAAGAGCATCTACCTGCGCTACGCCCTGCAGCTCGTTGAGTCGGGGAATGCCTACTACGCTTTCGACTCGGCCGAATCGCTGAACGACCTTCGCGCGGCCGCCGAGAACGCCGGCGAAGCCTTCGCCTACAACTATAAGGTGCGCAGCCAGCTCGAAACCTCGCTGCGCCTTCCGGCCGAAGAGGTCAAGGCCCGCATCGACCGCGGCGACCAGTGGGTCATAAGGTTCATGACGCCCGAGAACGAGGACGTCGAGATGGACGACCTTATCCGTGGGCACGTTACGGTAAACACCTCGACGCTCGACGACAAGGTGCTGTACAAATCGGCGGATGAGCTTCCGACATACCACCTGGCCAACATCGTGGACGACCACCTGATGGAGATCACCCATGTGATACGCGGCGAAGAGTGGCTCCCGTCGCTCCCGCTCCACTACCTGCTTTACCGCTCGTTCGGATGGACGGACACGCAGCCCCAGTTCGCTCACCTGCCGCTGTTGCTCAAACCCACAGGGCAGGGCAAACTCAGCAAACGCGACGGCGACAAGATGGGCTTCCCCGTCTTCCCGCTCGAATGGCACAAGGACGGCGAAGTTTCGCGCGGATACCGTGAGGACGGCTACTTCCCCGAGGCTTTCGTCAACATGCTCGCGCTGCTGGGCTGGAACCCCGGGACGGAACAGGAAATTTTCTCGATGGACGAACTCATAGCGGCATTCTCGCTCGACCGCGTAGGAAAATCAGGGGCACGTTTCAGCCCGGACAAAGCGCTGTGGTTCAACGCTCAATACATGCATGTGCGCGACGACCAAGAACTCGGCCGCGACTTCCTCCCCATCCTCAAACAGCACGGCGTTGCCACCGACCTTGCGAAAGCGGCCAAAGCGGCCTCGCTCATCAAGTCGAGGGCCACGTTCGTCAAGGACTTCTGGGAGCTGTCGGATTTCCTGTTCGTTGCACCCACGACGTATGACGAAAAAGCAGTAGCAAAATACTGGAAGAACGAAAACCCGGCACACATCGCCGAGTTACGCGCATTCCTTGCCGGGATCGAAGATTTCTCGGCGGTGAACACCCACGAACTTGCACACACGCTGATAACCGAAAAGCAGTGGCCTATGGGACAGATAATGAATTCGTTCCGCCTCGCGCTCGTGGGGGCCAGCAAAGGCCCGGACATGTTCGAGATATGCGAATTCATCGGCAAAGAGGAAACCCTCGCCCGTCTGGACAAAGCGCTCGCCGCGTTAGGGCAATAAGCGGGCGGCACCTGTAAATAAGAAGGATGGCCTGTGGGCCATCCTTCTTTGTGTCCGCAAAGCCAGCACTTACATGTTGCCCAACTGCAATATGACCGCGATGGGTATCCAGAGGCAAACCATGACTATCGCCACGATCGTAAGGATCCCCGACAGTTTGAAATACTTCTTCATGGCCAGCATACTGCTTGTCAGGAATTCGGTATTCAGTTGGAGCACAGCGGTTTTCGCATCAGCCGAAAATTTAAACAGGTAGTAGGCCAGCATAAGCCCTATCACACCGAGTGCGAGGTATAGGATGGCAATGAACAGGAACGCGCCGGTAAATGTCAGATTCGACATGCCGTCCATATACGGCATGATCGTGGGGAAAATAAACGCCAATACCAACAGCATTACTCCGCATAAAATTATGAACCCGCATGAAATAAAATTCATTATCGCGAGGAACTGCGCCCATCCCGCACTCGATTTGAGATAGCCGAGACTCTCCTCGGTCATCGCGGGCTGCTTCTCGACCACGATCGTTTCCTGTACCATTTCTTCCATAATCAAATTGTTAGGTTAGTAAAAAACTATTCCGTTTCCGTCTCGGGGTCGTCGTACAGGTTGTCGAGTTCGAACGAAATGCTGTCCAACTCTTTTCTGTACGCTTCCATTATCTCGGCCGGAATATTCGCCTGAGCCTCGTCCACGCGCCTTTGCGCTATCTCAAGTTGCCTTTCGAGTTCTTCTCGCCGTCCCATAAAAGTAGTGTTTTTTTCGTGATATGCAATATCGCAACTGTGCAACAACAAAAAAGATACCACAACCCGGGTTTGAAGTGACGCAATAATCAAAAAATAAACTACCTCGCAGCAGAGCTACGAGGTATTAGAACAAAGACAATTGTTGACTGTGTGGCTTTTTATATTCCTTTTCGCGACATTGAGATTTCACGTATGATTGTATCATAGATTCATCGCCATGACGACCGACTGTATTCACATAAAAGCCTTTTGTCCAGAATTTTCCGCCCCAAAGTTATTGCTTAACTTCGGGATGAAGACGAAGTATCTCTTTCGACGTAATGCTTTTCACAATTTGGATAATCTTGGTCGGACTATACATCGGAACACTTTGAATCAAAAAATGAACATGATCGCGATCTGTGCCTATTTCGATAAAGGCAATCTCGTAACGGAGGGAGATACCCAAACAAACATCGCGCAACGTATTGTCAACTAAATCACTGAAATTAACTCGCCTGTACTTAGCAGGACAGACAAAATGATACAACAAAACCGATACGTCATGACTTTTATGAATGTATTCACTCACATAACAAAGGTATGCTAAATTTCGAAGCAAAGCTTCGAGGAATTAAACCTGTAGTGATTAAAGTTTGAAGATAGGTCCTTGTTAAAGTCAGTTTCTTCCAGATGTGCATATACCGAAATTCTTCTGAACTCGTATACCAGTGCTTTCCATACGTCACCGCTGAAATGTTTCATACGTTCGTTTTCGGGTACTTCGAGACCAATCACCCTATCCATCTCTGCCTTAAACTCATTGAGAACATCTTTATATTTGTCCCCAGAATCATACTCCATTTCACGCCCAAAAAGTAATTCCGCAACCTCGGCATTGCCGGGGTATTTGGAGTTCTGG
>JAVBMR010000008.1:0-168315 GCA_031552235.1 Tidjanibacter sp.
TGGAAGTCTTTGAATATATCGAAATCTGGTATAATAAGATCAGACGCCATAAAGCGCTGAACAATATGACTATCGACGAGTTCTGGAAACTAAACGCAAAAAGTGCTTAACTTTTTGTGCAGAATAAGTTGGGAAATCCACGCCTGTAGACATTGAGAAATTACCCCACCCTTATGTCCATCCCGGAATTTTATCTGTCAATAACTGTTTTGTAGTCTGAAAGTACTATCTTTGCCACACCGAAACCCAATTTTAAATAATTTCAACAACCGTATTATGAAAAAAATCTTACTCCTCGCTCTGTCAGTGGCAGCCCTTACGGCTTGCGGCGGAGGAGGCAACAAAGCATCCGGCGACAAGGCCGAAAAAGTCACAGACAAACAAAGGGAACAGGCCAGCCAAATCATTTCGTACACTAACGACATCATCGACTACCTGAACGAAACAGGCTCATGGATGCGGAGCAACGATTCGAGGCTGGAAGAGCTTGTGGAAACAGGCAGCGGCGGCCGCTGGAGCAATATTATGCCTTTTATTCCCAACCCTTCCGTCGACCACAAGGACAAAGGCCTCGATACGCCCCCGTCAGCGATGGAAAAAGAAGACCAGACCTATTTCAAGGAAACCATAGCCGAGTACCGCAAGACGTTCAAGCAGATGCAGGAAGACGGCCAGACGCTGTTCAAATACATCCGCAACCAGGATTACAAGGACGACGACTACGCCAAAGGCAAAGAACTGTCGGACAAGATACTCGCGGCACAGGAATACGTAACCGACACAAAAAAGGCCATGTACGACAAGATAGACGAGGTGACCTACGAGGCCGAATATATCATTTTGTCCGACCATCCGCTGCGCGACCCTATCTTCACAATGAAGGACGAAATGGTCAACTTCGAAAACCTTTACAGCACGTTCGTACTCTATAACGACAAGGAAACCACGGTAGAGCAGGTCGACTCAGCCTATCAGGCCATATTCGCGAACGTCGAGAAAAACAAAGCGCTGTATGCCGAAATCCTTGAAGAGAACGGCGTGAAAAGCGACTACGATGATTTCTACGAAAGCTGCGACGATGCGCTGGACACATACCGTTTCTCGTTTAGGACCTATGTCAAGCAAAATCGCGAGATCCCCGAGAGCGAGATCCGCACCTTTACCTCGAACTACAACCACATCATCGGCGCCTACAACAGTTTCAACGACTAAGCATCGTGGGCACAGCATATTCAAAAACGGGGAAAAATCCCCGTTTTTGTTTTTAGCGGTAATCTCCAGGCCCGTATCTGCGGTTTTGTCAGGAATTATATAACCTAATCGGATGGTTTATCAAACGAAAACATTATCTTTGCACCCTTGTAAACGAAGACCAATAATAATCGCAACAGAATAAATTCCAGCAAGATGAACGTCGTAAGGGAAAACCGCGAGGGCCAGACCGCCCTGTTGAAGGTCACTGTAACAGAAGGGGATTACGCAGAAAAAGTGGACAAAACCCTGCGCGAATACAAACGCAAGGCCAATGTTCCGGGGTTCCGCCCGGGCATGGTCCCGATGGGAGTGATCAATAAAATGTATCGCAAAGGCGTGCTGGCCGAAGAGTCGTACAAAAGGGCTTCGGATGCCTGCTTCGAGTACATCGAAAACGAAAAGATACAGTACGTGGGCGACGTTATCCCCAGCGACGAACAGAAACCGCTCGATTTCGATGTCAATAACGAGTACGAATTCATCTTTGAAATAGGGGTTGCTCCGGAAGTGAACATCGAATTCGGCGCCAAGGACAAACTTACCCGCTACGTCATCAAGGCCGACAAAAAGATGTACGAAGGCTTCCGTTCGAACTTCCTGCGCAAGTTCGGCCGCCTGGTAGACGTAGAGAAAGTGGAAAGCGACGAAGCTCTTGGCGTTACGCTCGACAACGAGCAGATGAACGTCGCCGACGCATACGTTGGCCTCATCTCGATGGACGAAAAAGAGCGCAAGCCATTCATCGGCAAGAAAGTGGGCGACCAGATGGACGTGGACATCACGAAACTCTACAAAACCCCGCAGCAGAGGGCCGCGATCCTCCAGGTTCCCGAAGCCGAAATCGACAGCATCGACCCGAAATTCAAGCTGACGATCACGCGCATCCGCAAGTTCGCCGATCCGGAGCTCAACGAAGAGTTCTTCAAAATGGCGTTCCCCGACGGCTCTGTAACTGACGCCAAAGGCCTGGAAACTTTCATCAACGAGCAAATCTCGAAAGACCTCGGCCGCGAAACCGACTACCTTTTCAATATCCAGATGCGCAAAATGCTGGTAGAGAAAGCAAACCTGCATATGCCGGAAGAGTTCCTGAAAAGATGGTTGTTCGTGATCAACGAAGGTAAATACAGCCAGGAGCAGATCGACGCCGACTTCCCGGAATTCCTCGACATCATGCGCTGGAACCTCATCATGAAATATTTCGTCGACAAGCTCGAAATAAAGGTCGCCGAGGAAGATATCGTGGGCGAAGCCAAAAACACGGCCATGATGCAGTTCGCGCAGTACGGCATGACCCAGGTCGCCGACGACATGCTCGAAAACTACGCGCGCCAGATGCTCTCGAACAAGGAGGAAGCACGCAAGATTTACGACCGCCTCTACGAAAACAAAGTCATCGAAGCCATCAGGCCGATGATAAAAGTAAGCGACAAAGAGGTGGACGCCGAAGATTTCGGCAAAATAGCAGAAGAAGCCACGAAATAAGGCGCACTTTTTGCGGGAGGCCGCAGAGGAATAAGAGGCCTCGGATATATCAACGGCCGGACATTTGCCCGGCCGTTCTTTTATCTTTGCACAGTACCGGAAAGGCCAACGGCCGGACTTGACTAAAATAAGCCGAGACATATTTTATGTCCGACGAACGTTAGCCGCCAAAGGCGGCTAAAAGGAAGAGTTAGATGTGAGGCTTATTTTATAGACCTTTTTGGTTACTTTTTACGGCAACCGACGCAGGAGCGAGAGCCTGAAAACTTGTTTTCAAGGCCGAGCGACAAGGAGGAAAAGAATTTAATGGTAAAAAGTAACATGGAAAAACAAAATTTTAATAACTCCATTTGGTTTTTGTTCTGTTTTTTTAGTTAATTTACTATCGTTATGACAAAGAACGAATTCGAGAAATATGCCACGAAGCATATGGGCATCAGCAGCCTGAAACTGCATAACTACAATTCAGCGGTAACGGGTTTCATATCGCCCACGATCATCGAGGAGCGCCAGTTGAACATCGCCACTATGGACGTTTTCTCGCGCCTGATGATGGACCGCATCATCTTCCTCGGCGCCCCAATATTCGACGACGTGGCGAACATCGTGCAGGCGCAGCTGCTGTTCCTCGAATCGGTAGACCCCGAAAAAGACATTCAGATATATGTCAACTCGGGCGGCGGTTCGGTCAGCGCGGGGCTGGGTATTTACGACACGATGCAGTTGGTGAGCGCCGACGTGGCGACCATCTGCACAGGCATGGCGGCGAGTATGGCGGCCGTACTGGTCGCGGCAGGCGCATCTGGCAAGCGCTCGGCGCTTCCGCACTCGCGCATCATGATCCACCAGCCGCTGGGAGGCGCCGAAGGACAGGCCTCCGACATCGAGATCACGGCCCGCGAGATAATGAAGCTCAAAAAGGAACTCTACAACATTCTGGCCAGTCATTCCGGGCAATCTTATGCTAAGATCGAAAAGGACGCCGACCGCGACTACTGGATGACCTCGACGGAGGCTGTGAAATACGGCCTGATAGACGAAGTCCTCAAACGCAGATAGGGAGGCACGCAAAATTTAAAGAAGAATCTTATGGCAAAAAATTATAGCGAAAACGGACAAGCTGACTCTTGCTCGTTCTGCGGCTTGCCGCGCAACGAGGTAGAGGTCATGTTCTCAGGCAGCGACGGGGCCAGCATTTGCGACAAGTGCATAGAACACGGCCATTCGCTGTTGTTGGAAACCGAGGTCGCGGGGACGAAAAAATCGAAGAAGCCGCGCCCTATAAAAAAAGAAGAACTGCTTAAGCCGGCAGAGATCAAGGCGTTCCTCGACCAGTATGTGATTGGGCAGGACGAGGCCAAGAAGTTCATGTCGGTGGCCGTTTACAACCACTACAAACGGTTGATGCACACCGAAAAAACAAACCCCGACGTCGAGATCGACAAATCGAACATCGTGATCGTGGGCCCTACGGGGACAGGCAAAACGCTGATGGCAAGGACTATCGCCCGCCTGCTGAAAGTACCGTTCACGATAGTGGACGCCACAGTTCTGACCGAGGCCGGCTATGTGGGCGAGGACGTCGAGGGCATCCTCTCGCGCCTTTTGCAGGTGGCGGATTACGACATTGCGCTGGCCGAAAGGGGGATCATATTCATCGACGAGATAGACAAGATCGCCCGCAAGGGAGACACGCCGTCGATCACCCGCGACGTTTCGGGCGAGGGCGTGCAGCAGGCGCTGCTCAAGATACTCGAAGGGACCATCGTGAACGTTCCGCCGGAAGGCGGACGCAAGCATCCCGACCAGAAATTCGCCAAGATCAACACGGCGAACATCCTGTTCATCTGCGGCGGCGCTTTCGACGGCATCGAGAAAAAGATCGCCCAGCGCCTCAACACCACCACGGTGGGTTACGGCCAGCTGAAAAAGGAAAAGATCACGCGCGACAACCTGATGCGGTATGTCATGCCGCAGGATTTGCGTTCGTTCGGGCTGATCCCCGAACTCGTGGGCAGGCTCCCGGTGCTGACATACCTCGAACCGCTTGGCCGCGACGCGTTGCGCTCGATACTCACAGAGCCGAAGAACTCTATCACCAAACAGTACCAGGCACTCTTCGCGCTTGACGGTGTGGAACTTACGTTCGAAGACGAGGCGCTGGACTATATCGTTGACAAGGCGGTGGAATTCAAGCTCGGCGCGAGGGGACTCCGCTCGATATGCGAGGCGATGATGATGGACACCATGTACGACGTGCCTTCGATGGACGGGTGCAGCGAGTTCCACATTACCAAAGATTATGTGTGCGAAAAGATAGAAAAAACCAAACTGTCGCAGCTAAAACGGGCCGTGTAGCAGGGCGTGCGGGTGAATTTTCGGAAATTGTTGAAAAACCGGGGAAATTGTTGAAAACCTTTCCCCGGTTTTTCGTATCCGGATTTTCGAAACCGATATAAAATACCTACTTTTGGGGTAGGAATATAAGTTTCTAATCCTTTCAAGGTCCGTATGAACAATGATCTGATGAACCGTGCCGCCGACAATATACGCATACTCGCGGCGGCCATGGTCGAAAAAGCCAAATCGGGACATCCCGGAGGCGCTATGGGCGGAGCAGATTTTATAAATGTGCTTTACGCCGAATTTCTGAACTACAATCCCGACGAACCCCACTGCCCGTGCCGTGACAGGTTCTTCCTCGACCCGGGCCACATGTCGCCGATGCTCTATTCGGTGCTGTGCCTCGCCGGCAAGTACTCCGTTGACGACCTGAAGGAGTTCCGCCAGTGGAAGAGCAAGACGCCCGGCCACCCGGAACTCGACCTTGAACACGGCATCGAGAACACCTCCGGCCCGCTCGGACAGGGCCATGCCATGGCTGTGGGCGCCGCTATCGCCGAGAGGTTCATGGTCGAGCGCTTCGGCAGCTGGATGTCGCACAAGACTTACACATACATCTCCGACGGGGGCATACAGGAAGAGGTAGCCGCAGGCGCAGGACGCGTCGCAGGCCATCTTGGCCTGAGCAACCTCATCATGTTCTACGACGCCAACAACGTGCAGCTCTCGACTACCGTTAACGAGATCGATACATCAGACACGGCGGCGAGATACGAATCGTGGGGCTGGAGGGTAGTCACTATCGACGGCAACAACCCGTCCGAAATACGAACCGCACTGCACAACGCCCGTAACGAAACCGAAAAACCGACGCTCATTATCGGCAAAACGGTGATGGCGAAAGGTGCCAAGGGCGGTGACGGCGCGAGCTTCGAACATGCCGTTTCGACCCATGGCCAACCTCTTACGGCCGCCGGATGCGACATAAACGAAACGATCAAGAACCTCGGCGGGAACGTCGAAGACCCGTTCGGGATATTCCCCGAAACCAGGGAAGTGTATGAAACGAGCACGGCACGCCTTCGCGACTGGGCAAAGGAATACAAGGCCGTAAGGGCCGCGTGGGCCAAGGAAAATCCGGCCCTCGAAGCCAAACTCGCCCTGTTCCTCTCGGGCGAACTGCCCCCGCTCGACTTCTCGAAGATCGAGATTCCCAAAGACAGCGCGACCCGCGTGGCATCGGCCGCGGTGCTTTCGTTCCTCGCGGAAAACGTGGAGAACATGATCGTGGCGTCGGCCGACCTGAGCAACTCCGACCGCACCGACGGCTTCCTCAAGAAGACTCACGCCATCACGAAATACGACTTCAGCGGCAGGTTCTTCCAGGCCGGGGTTTCGGAACTCACCATGGCCTGCGTCATGAACGGTCTGGCTCTGCACGGCGGCATAATCCCGGCGTGCGGAACGTTCTTCGTATTCTCGGACTACATGAAACCGGCCATCAGGCTTTCGGCTCTGATGCGCCTGCCAGTGATATACGTATGGTCGCACGACTCGTTCCGCGTGGGCGAGGACGGCCCCACACACCAGCCCATAGAACACGAAATGCAGATCCGCCTCATGGAACACGTACACAATCACGAAGGCGAGCGTTCGATGGTGGTTCTGCGCCCGGGCGACGGCCAGGAAACGGTCGAGGCATGGAAATTCGCCATGTACAACCAGCGCCCCACGGGACTTATTTTCTCGCGCCAGAACGTTAAAACCCTTCCCGGCGACAGGGCGAAAGCCGCTGCTGACACCGAAAAGGGCGCTTACGTCCTCGTGGACAGCAAGGGGACGCCGGACATCGTTATGATAGCGAGCGGCTCGGAAGTGGCTACCCTTGTGGAAGGCGCGGAACTCCTTGAGAAAGACGGCGTTAAAGTACGCATAATATCGGCCCCGTCCGAAGGCCTCTTCCGCGACCAACCAGCGGAATACCAGGAAAAAGTGCTGCCTAAAGGCGTGAAAAGGTTCGGGCTCACCTCCGGTCTTCCGCTCACGCTTGCAGGCCTTGTGGGCGAGAACGGCGCGATCCACGGGCTCAACCACTTCGGCTGGTCGGCCCCGTTCAAGGTGCTGGACGAAAAATTCGGTTTCTCGGGCGAGAACGTCTACAATGAAGTCAAGAAACTTTTAGGCAAGTAACCGCCGCGCAAATACCTCTTCAGAATGGCCCTCCGGGGCCATTTTTTATTGCACCACACCATGTCTCCACCCAAACCGCCGAAATTAGCAACGCAATTCCATGAGGACGGAATAACAATTAACAAAAATTTATTATTACATTTGTCCTAATTGGAAAAATATAAACTAAAATGCCTGAAGTCCACCATGACCAGGTAACTTTAAACACAAAACCCGAGTGGCTCAAGATCAGACTCCATAGCACCGAACAATACGCACAGACGGCTTCGATTGTCGAACGCCACGCGTTGCATACCATATGCAGCAGCGGAATGTGCCCCAATAAGGCGGAATGCTGGAGCCGGAGGACGGCAACCTTCATGATCCTGGGCGACGTGTGCACAAGGGCCTGCCGGTTCTGCGCCACGAAAACGGGTAAAACGTTACCTGTCGACCACAACGAACCCGAAAGGGTCGCGCGTTCCATAGCTCTTATGGGACTGCGGCATGCCGTTATCACTTCCGTTACCCGCGACGACCTGCCCGACGGCGGGGCGGCGCATTGGGTCGCGGTCGTGAAGGCTGTCAGGACACAAAATCCCGATACGACTATAGAATTGCTCATCCCCGACCTCGAAGGCCGCGGGGATCTGCTGGATATTATCATCGCGTCAAGGCCCGACATCATAGGACACAACGTCGAAACTGTCGAAAGACTCACTCCACAAGTACGCAATAAAGCAAGCTATGGGGTCAGCATGGCTGTTGTGCGGCATATTTCAAATGCAGGGATTACCGCCAAGAGCGGCATCATGCTCGGGCTGGGCGAAACCGAAGACGAGGTGCTGCAAACGCTCCATGACCTGCGCGGAAACGGATGCGAAACAGTGACGCTGGGGCAATATTTAAGGCCGACACGGGCACACTGGCCGGTGGCGGAATATGTGACGCCGCGAATGTTCGACCGGTACGGCGAAGCGGCACGGAAAATGGGGTTCTCGCATGTAGCGAGCGGGCCTCTCGTGCGTTCGTCCTACATGGCGGAACAGGCCCTGCCACATGTCAGCGCAAAAACAGGCAAACCGGCGTGGGGGACGTTATAGTAAAAGACCTCGGGCTGATAGATTATATGGAGTGCTGGACACTCCAGCAAAAGTTCTTTGACGGGCTCGTTGCGGCCAAAACCGCGGGCGGGAGAGGTGCGGAAAATACGGGCGGCAGCCATATGGAGAGCGCTGGAAATGTTGCCGGGTGCAATCCCGGCGACCAAGTCCTACTGCTTTGCGAACACCCCCATGTGTACACGCTGGGCAAAAGCGGCAATGCAAACAACCTGCTGATCGATCCGGCGTTCATGGAGCGCATAGGGGCGGCATACTACACGGTCGACCGCGGCGGCGATATAACCTACCACGGCCCCGGCCAGCTTGTGGGCTATCCGATACTCGATCTGGAACGTCTCGGAATGGGACTGAAAGATTACGTACACGGGCTGGAACAGGCGATAATCGACACGCTCGCGCGTTATGGGATCGAGGGCGAGAGGTGCGGCGGCGCGGCAGGGGTGTGGATTCCGGCCGACAGGGAAAGGCCGCTTCGGAAGATCGCGGCTATAGGGGTGCGCAGCTCCCGGTTTGTGACCATGCACGGTTTCGCGCTGAACGTGGAGCCGGCCATGGAGTATTTTTCATATATAAACCCTTGCGGGTTTACCGACCGCAGTGTAACATCCATCGCGCTTGAAACGGGCATGGAAATTGGGATGGGCGATGTGAAGCGGGTGTTTACCGAAGCCTTCGAAAAGGTTTTCGGCGTGAGTGCAGAGAGGTAACATAAAAGTCGATCCACAATAATACCTCTACGGTGCAGTATGCCGCAGGCAAGGGGCGCGAGCGAGCTTCTGGCGAGCAAAGCAGCCCGCCGCGTGGGGCGGCGGCAGGCTGCCGGTGTCACTGAAGCGACACCGTTAATATAAATACAGGACCACGCAAAGACGACTCGGAAAAGAGACAAGGTAAGGCTCTGTCCGTGTCATGGAAATGATTAATAATTAATAATACATATAAAATTTGAAAGGTTATGCCAATAGCAAAACAATGGGTGCTCATGGAACAGGGCGGCCCGCAGGCGGTGAGCGAACTCGCCACCTCGCTGGGTATCCACCCTGTCCTTGCGAACCTCTTAGTACAGCGTGGCATAGAGACAAAAGGGGAGGCCGAACGCTTCTTCCACCCTTCGCTGGCGGATCTTCACGATCCCTTCCTGATGAAGGACATGGAAAAAGCTGTCGAGCGCATCTCCCGCGCCCTCGAACAGGGCGAGAAGATTATGGTCTACGGCGACTACGACGTGGACGGGACGACCGCGGTCGCTCTCGTTTATAGTTTCCTGCGCCAGCTGGGCCATAAAGAGTTGCTGTTCTATATCCCCGACAGGTATACCGAAGGTTACGGTATATCGATCAAGGGTATAGACTTCGCCCACAGGAACGGTGTGACGCTCGTCATCACCCTCGACTGCGGGATCAAGGCGACCGAAAAAGTTCTCTATGCGAAAGAAAAAGGAATCGATTTCATCATCTGCGACCACCACCTGCCTGGCGATACCATCCCGGCGGCCGTAGCGGTGCTCGATGCCAAACGCCCCGACTGCGACTACCCGTTCAAGGAGCTGTCCGGTTGCGGCGTGGGCTTCAAACTGGTGCAGGCCTACTCGCAGACGCACAGTATGCCGTTCAAGGATATCGAGCGCCTGCTGGATTTGGTGACTGTCAGCATCGCGTCGGACATCGTGCCGCTCACGGGCGAGAACCGCATCCTGGCCCATTACGGCCTGAAGCGCCTCAACGAAAAACCGAACAAGGGCCTGCAATCCATCGTAAGGATTTGCGGCCTTGAAGAGCACGAGATCACCATCGACGACATCGTGTTCAAGATCGGGCCGCGCATCAACGCAGCGGGCCGCATGGCGGTCGACAGGGAGGAGGAAGCCGCGGCGCCTTCGGGCGGCCATTGGGCGGTGAACCTCATGGTGGAGCGCGACGAATCGGCCGCCGAGGAGTTCGGCAACCAAATCGACCTCTACAACTCCGACCGCAAGACCATCGACCGTTCGGTAACCGTCGAGGCGCACGAATATGTCGAAAGCCGGCCGGAATTCAAGTCGCTCAAGAGCATCGTGGTGTACAATCCCCAGTGGATGAAGGGCATCGTCGGCATCGTTGCGTCGAGGCTTATTGAGACGTATTACAAGCCCACCGTAGTGCTCACCATGAGCAACGGGTTCGTTACGGGTTCAGCGAGGAGCGTCCCGGGTTTCGACCTCTACCAGGCTGTGGAATCGTGCGCCGACCTGCTTGAGAATTTCGGAGGACACATGTATGCCGCCGGAATGACCATGAAGCCCGAGAATGTGGAGGAGTTCACAAAACGCTTCAACGCCTACGTGGAGGAGAATATCGACCCCCAGATGCTTATTCCCCAAGTGGAGATAGACGCCGCGCTGCTGTTCAGCGACATCACGCCCAAGTTCCGCCGCGACCTGTCATCGTTCCAGCCCTTCGGTCCGGGGAACACGGCGCCGGTATTCATGACCCAAGGGGTGAGCAACCGCGGCGACGCCAAACTCGTCGGGGCCACCAGAGAACACCTGCGCATGGACCTCACCCAAAAGGAGAAGCCGAACACCTCGATCCCGGCGATAGCGTTCCAACAACCCTCGCACTACGAATACATCCGCAGCGGCCGTCCCGTCGACGTATGTTACACCATCGTCGAAAACCACTACCGAGGATTCGTAACCCCTCAACTCCGCATAAAAGACATAAAAATCCCTATGATAAAGAATATGTAGGGTTATTCCATACGGTTTGCACTGTTCTTTCTTGCAAGAAAGAACCAAAGAACTCTTCTGAGATACTGCGTATCTCTTGATTTCTCAACAAGATGAAAGGGAGGCCCGAACGGGCCTCCCTTTCATCTTGTAAAGTAGCAGGAAACGAAGTTTCCAAAAAAGTTTTCTGGTTCTCTTTTACAAAAGAGAACAAAATAAGCAGTATAAAATATACCTACAATATTTCTATATCATAGAGGATTCTTGCTTGGACGGCGTGTTGTGCGTCGAGCATGTTTATGACTGCGTTGTAGTGGCGGAGGGTTTCGCCGAGGGTGGAGTTGACGCTGATCTCTTCCGAGCCAATGAGGGAGCGCATGATGGCCGAGATGTTGTCGGGCGAGTCGACCACTTCCCAAACGTTGTAATCGGAGCCTACGCCAGCTCTCTCCGCGGCCAGCGTGATCGCGTCCATTATGCCGCCATTGCCGTCGATAAGGCCGTTCAGGGAGGCATCCACACCCGACCATACACGGCCGCCGCCTATGGCATCAACAGCATTCGGGGTCATGTTGCGGCCGTCGGCAACGTGGCCTATGAATGTTTCGTAGGCGGCTTCGACCTGCTTCTGATAGAACCGGCGCTCGAAGCCGCTGAGTCCGCGAAATCCCGATCCGATGTCGGCCGAAGGATTGGTCTTGGCCACATCTACCGTTATCCCGAGATTTTTGTCCAACGCTTCGCCGACGTCGAATAGTATGCTGAAAACGCCTATCGAACCTGTCAGCGTGGTGCGGTCGGCCATTATGACATCGGCCGGACACGCAATATAGTACCCTCCCGAAGCGGCCATGCCGCCCATGGACACTACTACCGGTTTCTCCAACCGCGTCAGTTCCATCTCGCGCCATATTACCTCCGAGCCGAGCATGCTGCCTCCCGGGGAGTTTACGCGCAGCACAACCGCTTTCACATCTCCGTCTTCACGCGCCGACCTGAGTTTCTCGACGATAGTATTACCGCTTATCGAACCACCTTGGCTCTCGCCGCTGGTTATTTCGCCGTCGGCATAGACTATCGCAATTTTATGCTCGGATGCACGGCCCTTGTGGCCCGACTTCACGCTTTTTATGTAATCGTAAAGCGAAACGACGTTAGGCACGGGCGAAGGGATTCCGGCAACCTCGAAACCGGTTTCTTCCACGCAGTCCGCGTCTTCAGGTATTTCGCATTCGGCAGAATCGGCCCATGTATACTCTGCCTCAAGTTTGTCAGGCATGGCCGCATCCGCGAAGCGCTTCCAGAAATCAAACGCGGCCGCGCTTTCCGTTTCAATGCAGTCCGAGGTCATGTATATAGCCGTGGTGTCTCCCGGCTGCTCTATCGTCACAGTCCATTCTTCTTCGCCACATCCTTCCGTTTCGTATTCTTCCCAGTCCTGGTAGTCGCCTATGGTTTCGTACCCTTCGGCCAGGCGTCCGAGCATGTCGATGACCTGGTCCTCATAGAGGATACCGTCTATCATTCCGGCATCGTAGGCCATCTCGGGCGACGCTATCGTCAGGTCGCTCGCGTATGCCGAGAGCACCTGCTTGTCTATGCCGCGCGACTCCGATATGTCCGACAATATGGCGTCCCAGATCGAACCCAGTATCGTGTTCATCTGTTCGCGGTTTTCGGGGCTCATTCGGTCGAGCATGAACGGCTCGACCGCCGACTTGAACGACCCGTGGCGTATTATCTCGGCACGGATATCCAGCTTGTCCAGCAAGCCCTTGTAGAACATTACCCCTGACGATATCCCGCGCCAGTCTATCTCGCCCTCGGGATTGAGGTAAATGAGGTCGGCGACCGAAGAGAGGTAATAGCCCGACTGCGAATAGTTGTCGGCGTAGCTTATGATGAATTTCCCCGATTCGCGGAACTTTTCCAAGGCCGCCCTCAGTTCCTCCGTATTGGCCAGCGATATGTCGTCACCATACCCGACATTGATATATATCCCGCTGATGTTATGGTCGCTGGCAGCGTTCTCGACCGCCGCCACGGCCTGCAGGATAGTGTTCGAGTTGTCGATGCGCACCCGTCCAAGTCCGTCGGAAACGAACGGCGATGCCGACGGCGAATCCGTGATCCCTTCCTTGAGGTCGATCATAAGCACCGAATTGGCCTTCAGCTTCGGCGTCGCGTAGGCCGTGAAATTTTCGCCGACCATTGCCGCGAACATCACAAGGAGGAAAAACCCGAAGAATCCCAATACTATATTCCCGGCCACAAAAGCCAGCAGCGAGGCAAAAAACGTTTTAGCAAAATTCATCTATGTCGATATTTTATTATCCAGCCCGAAGCATATTCTAATATTCTGTAAATATAGTGACTTTTCATATCTTTGTGTATCTGTAAACGATAAACGATAATGAAAGAAAAGATTACCGGCATATTGGATGGCATCATACATCCGGAAACCGAAAAAGGGCTTGTCGGCTCGGGGATTGTAGAGAACGTGTCAGCCTCGCCTGAAAGCGTAAGCGTGACGCTGGCCTTCCCGAAAAAGCGCGACCCGTTCATCAACTCCATACGGCGTCAGGCGCTGGAACAGCTCGGCGCAGCATTCCCCGAATTGGCAGGAAAGATATCGGTAGTGGTTAAGGAAGGCGTTGCCAAAAACGCGGCCGCAGCGCCGAAACCCGAGCCGGTATCCGGTTTGGCGGGGGTAAAAAAGATAATCGGCGTGTCATCCGCCAAGGGCGGGGTCGGCAAATCGACCGTAGCGGTAAACCTCGCCGTGACGCTGGCCTCGATGGGCTACAAGACCGGCATTCTTGACGCTGACGTCTACGGGCCTTCGCTCCCCAAGATGCTGGGACTGGAAGGCTACCTGCCCGAAGCCAACGAACGCGACGGGCAGACCTACATGATCCCGGCCGAAGCATACGGCGTCAAGGTCATGTCGATAGGTTTTTTCATCCGCCCGGACGACGCACTGGTATGGCGCGGCCCGATGGCGACCGGAGCGCTCAAACAGCTTATCCACCAGACCGAGTGGGGCGCACTCGACATACTCGTCCTGGACATGCCCCCCGGAACCGGCGACGTACACCTCACGCTTTTAGGCGAAATGAAAGTCGACGGCGCCGTCATAGTCAGCACGCCGCAGGAGGTGGCGCTGGCCGATGTGGTGCGCGGCATCTCCATGTTCAGGGCCGACCACATAAACGTCCCGGTGCTTGGGATAATCGAGAACATGGCATGGTTCACGCCTGAAGAGTTGCCGGATAAGAAATATTTCATCTTCGGCCGCGAAGGTGCGGCGCGCCTTGCCGAGGAAACCGGAGTCCCGTTGCTTGGGCAGATCCCGTTGATAATGGCGGCTATGGATGGCGGCGACACGGGCAAACCGGCCGTAACGACCTCAGCCGAAGCGGTTAAGTACTACGAACACATGGCGCGGGCGATTGTTAATAACATTCCTTAACTGTTTCATGTGAGGCAGGGGTGGAGCACCGCAGGGACGGCATGGCGCACGCCTGTCCGTAAATGTGGCCGGCGGCGACACTATCAGCTGAAAATCAACCGTGTCCGCATGTAAAGAATCGCGCTGTTTTTCTTATTATCAACGAAATTTGCTATATTGCGTGTTGAAAGCATATAATTACAACCGATTAAAAACAAGGCACTTAATATTTTGTCGGCCATCTGTCGAAAACCATGGATGAAAGTGTTGAAAAATAATGGAGCTTTTAACGCGGTTCGATTTGTTTTATTCGACAGACGGTATGTATAGATAATTATCCGTAATATCCAACAAAAAAATACTACCGAAAGCTGAAAATAAATCAACCCGCATACTGTCCCGGATGTCAATAAAATTATGGTGTTTATTTGTTCATAACCGAAATAAACAAATGTTGATAACCCATAATTTATATGATCTGACCCATTTAAAGACACTGTTTCCGATGTGCATATGTTTTCGTAAAAACAACAAGGAAAATTAGGCGGCAGGTTACCAACATTATCAACGCCGTTTATTATTGTTGTTTTCTATATTTAAACTTTTAATAAAGAAAAAATAAATAAAAATGTCTTCGCCGAAAGATTACGCGGAAAGGATCGACCGCCTCAAAAAAGAAAAGAACGCCGTGATCCTCGCGCATTACTACACACTGCCCGAGGTGCAGGAGGTCGCCGATTTCATTGGCGACTCGCTCGCGCTGTCGCAGCAGGCCGCGGCGACCGATGCCGATATCATAGTCTTCGCCGGAGTGAATTTCATGGGCGAAACCGCCAAGGTATTGTCGCCGGGCAAAAAGGTCCTGCTTCCCGACCCGGCGGCGGGATGTTCGCTGGCCGAATCCTGCCCGGCGGCCGAGTTCGCAAAATTCAAAGTCGAGTATCCCGGCCATGTGGTAATTTCGTATGTGAACACAACGGTGGACGTGAAGGCCCTTACCGATATATGCTGCACCTCGACCAACGCCCTCGAAATCGTGCGTTCGGTGCCCGCTGGGCGCGGGATCATCTTCGCACCCGACCGGAACCTCGGCGATTACATTAAACGCGTCACAGGCCGCGAAAATATGGTATTATGGGACGGCGCATGTCATGTGCATGAAAAGTTTTCGGTCGAGAAAATACTGGAGATTAAAAAGCAATACCCTGATGCAAAAGTATTGGCCCACCCGGAGTGCAAGGCCCCCGTGCTCTTAGTATCGGATTTCGTGGGGAGTACCGCGGCGTTGCTGGGATTCACAAAGACAGACAGTTCGAAAGAATACATTGTGGTTACCGAGTCGGGAATCCTTTATGAAATGCGCAAGGCCAATCCGGGAAAGACATTCATCCCCGCCCCTCCGATTGATTCGACGTGCGGATGCAACGACTGCGAATACATGAAACTCGTGACACTTGAAAAGATATACGATTGCCTTGCCCGCGAAAGCAACGAGATCACTATACCGGAAGAGATAAGGCGGCAGGCTGAGGTTTCGATACGCGCCATGCTCGACCTTTCGAAATAAACCATAACACAATACCGCATAACCTAAATCTTACCGATATGAAAAAACTACTGCTATCCCTGGTTGCCACCCTGTTCGTTGCGCCGTGTTCCTATGCCGAAGAAGGTATGTGGCTGTTGCCCATTATCGAAAAGAATATGCGCGACATGAAAAGCAAAGGGCTTGAACTACCCCAGCGTACTATAAGTTCGATACAGCACAACGGTAAAGCCGCCGGCAATGCGGTAGTGCAGTTCAGTAACGGATCTACAGGTGCTGTCATATCTTCCGAGGGCCTTGTGATAACGAACAACAGTGCCGCTTCGGCTTACATACAGAGTATAAGCACTGTTGAGAACAACCTTTCTGTTACCGGGTTCTGGGCCGGGTCGAAAGATGAAGAGATACCGGTTCCCGGGCTTACAGTTGGTTTTTTAAGGTATATGGGAAATGTTACCAACGAGATACTCAAAGATGTAGGCGATATTTCGATTAATGAAGACAGCGACCATATTATCGAAAGCAATAAAAATATACTGTTGGCATACTACAAGAACTATTATAAAGGAGATAATTACAAATTTTCCATAACCAGTTACTTCGACGGCGAGTTCTATGTTTTGACCATAACCGAGGTTTTCCAGGATGTGCGTTTGGTTGGCATCCCGCCGGAGAGTGTTTGTAACCTCGGAAACGGCCAGGCCAGATGGCAGTGGCCTGGTTACACGGGAGATTTCGCACTTTTCCGCGTCTATACCTCACCCGACGGATCGTCGGCACCCTATTCGAATAAAAACGTTCCGTATAAGACGAAATCGTTCCTGAGTATATCAGGTGAAGGTTACAAAGAAGGCGATTTCGCAATGGCTTTCGGATTCCCGATCTCTACACAAAGGTATATGTCGGACAGCGAACTCGATTTCCTTATTCAAACAATGGTGAAACCTTATGCCGAAGTAAAGGAGAATTTATTGGGGATTATCGGTAATGGAATGTCGCAGAACAAAGAAGTGCAGTTCAAGTACGGGCCTAAATATGGCGTTCAGTCCAATATTTTCCTTAAATATAAGGGAATGCTCGAAGGTATCGATAAATATGGGATTCACGACACGTTGAAAGCAAGGGATGCTAAAGTTGCGGAGTGGATAAACGGCGGCCCGGCGAGAAGAAAGCAATACGGAAACGCCCTTCAGGCCATAAGCAATTACAATAAACTCCATCTGAAATATTCCGCGGCGCGGGAATACATATACGAAACATTCCTGAACGGCATGGACCTGCTCGCCGTCACGCAGCGTGTGAACAACTTCCGCATGGCCAACACCTACTCGCTCAAGGCCCGTGAAACTCTCGCGAACATAGTGGGTAATTACTATAAGAATTACGATGCCGCGCTCGACCGCACTTTGGCTTATGAAGCCATTAAGATGGTTGTGGATAAGGTTCCGGCCGAGTTGCTGCCCGAAGAGTTCAAATATGAACTGGATGTGGAATACAAGGGTAATATTAAGGCGTATGTCGATTATCTGTACACCCGCTCTTCGTTTATTTCCCCCGAGAGGTTTATGGAAAGCTGGGAAAGCAGGAGTTCCGACAGGTGGGTGGAAGATCCCGCGATCAAGTTGCTCGTTTCGGTGCAGAAGGCTTACAAGGCTTTGGATTATTCCACAATAAACGCCAAGGACAACGGAGCGGCATTCAAGGCTTATAAGGATGCCGTGGCAGGCTATACGCGCGCACTGCGTGATTTGAAGATCCTTACCTACCCCGACGCAGGGCGTAATTTGCGCATGACCTATGGAAATGTCGAAGGGTATTCGACCGCAGAACGCGGCAATCTTGCCTACAGTACGACCCTCGATGAAATGATGGCCGCGCAGAAAGGGACGGGAAGCGAATTGCCGGCGAAGTTTAAAGAATTGTATGCCGGCAAAGCGTATGCGAACTATTTGGGTGGCGGCGATGCGATGAACGTCAATTTCCTTACTACTACCGATGTTGTCGGAGGCAATTCAGGCGGCCCGGTGCTGAATGCCAGCGGCAATATGATCGGGTTGGTGTTCGACGACAACTGGGAAGGCCTTGCCGGTAATGTCATGTATGACGGCGCCGTGAACCGCACGATAAACATAGATATGCGCTACATCCTCTACATTATCGACAAATATGCCGGTGCGAAGAATATAATGGACGAGATGACGATCATAAAGGCCGAGGACCTCGCAGCCGGCGTTAACCAGGAACCAATAAATTAGGAATTCTGGCGTTAATCCCGAAACGTTTTTTAACTTTACACCCGTTTTAAAAATTTAACCAATATGAGTGTCGAGAAGATCGAAGGAGCGGAGAACGAGAGGTCGTTGAATTTTATCGAGGAGGTTATCGAGGCCGATATCGCTAAAGGCAATACGCGTGTCCAGACCCGTTTCCCTCCGGAACCAAACGGTTACCTGCACATCGGTCACGCCAAGAGCATATGCCTGAACTTCGGACTTGCGCAAAAATACGGCGGCAAGTGCAACCTCCGCTTCGACGACACCAACCCCGTAAAGGAGGATGTCGAGTATGTCGATTCGATCAAGGAAGACGTGCGCTGGCTGGGCTTCGAATGGGCCGGAGAGTACTATGCTTCTGATTATTTCGAACAGCTCTACCTGTGGGCTGAAGAAATGATCAAAAAAGGAAAGGCCTACGTCGACGATCAGACACAGGAAGAAATACGTCAAAACCGTGGTACCGTGATGGTTGCGGGTGTGAACAGCCCTTGGAGGGAACGTTCGGTAGAGGAAAACCTCGACCTTTTCCGCCGCATGCGTGCCGGGGAATTCCCCGATGGGGCGCGGACCCTCCGGGCCAGGATAGATATGGCGCACCCGAATATGCTGATGCGCGACCCGATCATGTACCGCATTCTGCATGCCCACCACCACCGCACCGGCGACAAGTGGTGTATCTATCCCATGTACGACTACGCGCACGGCGAGAGCGACTCGATAGAGAAAGTGACACACTCCGTGTGTACGCTCGAATTCGCCGTCCACAGGCCGCTTTACGAGTGGTTCATCGAAGAGTTGGGCATATTCCCGAGCAGACAGTACGAGTTTGCCCGCCTGAACATGACCTATACCATGATGAGTAAGCGCAGGCTCTTGCAATTAGTTGAAAATAAGGTCGTTACTGGATGGGATGATCCGCGCATGCCGACTATTGCTGCCATGCGCCGAAGGGGCTACACGCCCGGGGCGATCCGCGCTTTTGCCGACCGTGTTGGGGTTGCCAAACGCGACAACGTCATCGACCTCGGGTTGCTGGAGTTCTTCGTGCGCGAGGATCTGAACAAAACGGCGCAGCGCAGGATGGCGGTACTCAACCCCGTAAAGGTGGTTATCACGAACTATCCCGAGGGTCAAACCGAGATGTTCGAGTGTGTGAACAACCCGGAAGACGAATCGGCAGGCAAGCGCCAGGTTCCGTTTACCCGCGAGCTTTATATCGAACGCGACGACTTTATGGAAGAGCCGCCGAAGAAATATTTCAGGCTTTCTCCCGGAAACGAGGTGCGTTTACGTTATTCTTATCTCGTAAAATGCGAAGACGTCATCAAGGATTCCGAGGGAAATATAACGGAATTGCGTTGTACATACGATCCGGATTCGAAGCATGGAGCTTCGTCCGATGGGCGCAAAGTGAAGGGTGTTATCCATTGGGTTTCGGCCGAACATGCCAAAAAGGCAGAGATACGCCTGTATAATACATTGTTTACGAAAGAGTGTCCGGACGATGTTGCCGAGGGTGAAACATTCTTCGATTATATTAATCCGGAGTCGCTCACGACCGTGGAGGCGTTGCTTGAGCCGTCGTTGGCGGAGGCTGCGGGCGGTGATAAATTCCAGTTCGAGCGTGTCGGATATTTCTGTGCCGATGCCGATTCTACACCAGAAAAGTTGGTATTCAATAGAACCGTGACCCTCAAGGATTCATGGACAAAGATGAATAAAGAGTAGTTTCGGTGCTAATAAAAAGAGAGAGGAATGTTCCACGTGGAACATTCCTCTCTCTTTTTATTGCCGGCTTATATTACTTTGCTTGTCGCCATCTTTCTGTTATTGTATTGTCGGTATTGTTCCACGTGGAACAATGATCGTTTAGCGTCCGAAAAATATTAATAAAACATTGATGTCTGCGGGAGACACGCCGGGAATTCGCGAGGCCTGCCCTATCGTTGCCGGGCGTATTCTGCTGAGTTTTTGCCGCGCTTCGATAGTGAGCGATGAAAGCGACGTGAAGTCGAAGTTGGCCGGAATAGCTATGTTTTCGAGTCTCAGCAACTTCTCGGCCATGAACTTTTCGCGCTCGATATAGCCCTTGTATTTGATCTGAATTTCGGCCTCGTCTATCACTTCTTCGGTATAATCTGCTTGTGATAGGAAAGTGCGCAATGGCTGAAAAATTTCTTTCAGGCTATTTATTGTAATTTCGTTGCGCAAAAGCAGGTCGAAGAGCTTTCGTGATTGTGTGATTTGGGCCGAACCCATGCTTTTTAAAAACGCATCTATTTCGTCCGGAGTGATGCTCTGTTCACGCACGAATTTTATGAGCGATTCTACGAGTAGTTTTTTTTCTGCAAAAATAGCGTGTCTTTTCTCGTCGACAAGCCCTATTTCGTAGCCAATCGGAGTAAGTCTTGCATCGGCGTTGTCTTGCCTCAGCAATATTCGGTACTCCGCCCTGCTCGTGAACATGCGGTAGGGTTCGTCCACACCTTTGGTCACGAGGTCGTCGATCAGCACGCCGATATATGCCTGATCTCGGCGAAGTACAAGTTGCTTGCGGCCGGCAAGTTTGAGATGGGCGTTGATGCCTGCCATCAGACCTTGCGCTCCGGCTTCCTCATAGCCGGTCGTGCCGTTTATCTGGCCCGCGAAATAGAGATTGTCGACCAATTTCGTTTCGAGCGTGTGCCGTAATTGCGTGGGTGGAAAATAATCGTACTCGATGGCGTATCCAGGGCGATAAATCCGGACGTTTTCGAGCCCTTTGATCTTTCCCAACGCCTCTATCTGCACCTGCCAAGGCAGCGACGACGAAAACCCGTTTATATAGTATTCGTTCGTTTCGCGCCCTTCGGGTTCGAGGAAAAGCTGGTGAGAGTCCTTGTCTGCAAAGGTGCGGAGCTTGTCTTCCACGCTCGGACAGTAGCGCGGGCCGATGCCTTTTATAATTCCGTTGAAGAGCGGCGAGTCGGCAAATCCAGTGCGGAGCGTGTCGTGAACTTCAAGAGATGTGTGTGTTATATAGCAAGGAAGTTGTTCGGCGACGGGTTCTATTTCGGTCAGATATGAGAATTTGGACGGGTTTTCGTCGCCGTATTGTGGTTCGAGTTTTGAAAAATCGATGCTTCCGCCATCCAGCCTCGATGGTGTGCCAGTCTTCATGCGTCCCGTTTCGAACCCGATGCTTGCCAGCTGTTCCGTAATGCCATACGATGCGGAGTCGCCCGAGCGGCCGCCGGGCATGGTGTTGCGTCCAACGTGCATCAGCCCGTTGAGGAATGTTCCGGCCGTGAGTATGACGGCGGCCGCTTTGAATGTGACCCCCAGTGCTGTGACTACACCGCCGACTGTCTGTTGGCCGTTGCTTTCCGTGAACGTCAGCGACGTTACCGTATCCTGCCACAGCGACAGGTTAGGTGTGTTTTCCAGCGTTTTGCGCCATTCGAGCGAGAACCGCGTTTTGTCGCACTGGGCACGCGGGCTCCACATTGCCGGGCCCTTCGACCGGTTGAGCATACGGAACTGGATGGTGGTCTTGTCCGTGATGATGCCCATCTGCCCTCCCAATGCATCTATTTCTCTGACAATCTGACCTTTAGCTACGCCACCTATGGCCGGATTGCATGACATCTGGGCGTACTTGCCCATGTCCATCGAGATGAGAAGCGTTGAAGATCCCAGCCGTGCGGCAGCAGAGGCGGATTCGCATCCTGCGTGGCCTCCCCCAACCACTATTATGTCGTATTCAAACTTCATCCTGAAAAATAATATAAATGTACGTTTATTTCATACCGGTTTATTTTGTTCTCTTTTGCAAAAGAGAACCAGAAAACTCTTTCTGAGATACTGCGTATCTCTTGATTTCTCAACAGGTTTAAACAGAGGCCTTTCAAAAGGCCTCTGTTTAAACCTGTAAAGTAGCAGGAAACGAAGTTTCCAAAAAAGTTCTTTGGTTCTTTCTTACAAGAAAGAACAGATCAGACCGTATGCGAAAAACGTACAATATTTTCATTGTTTTATTGTATTAGCAGGTTGCAGCCTCGTATTTCGCTGCGGTCGGCCCGGCCGAGGATCGAGAAGCTGCCGTCGCTGCCGACGATCCCGATGTCCTGCGTCTGGATGAACGCGCAGGACGAAATATTGGCGAGGTCGATTATGTTTATACCCCCCGCCCTGCCGTCCGGGAGGATCTCGAAGGGGTCGTTCAGGTCCCGCACCACTATCTTCATCCAGGGAGGCGTAAAAAATAGCCCGTCGCCTTTCGAATAGGCCTGTGAGGTCAGTTCGGCCATGCCGTATTCCGAGTGTATATCGTTGGTGTTAAATGCTTTGCATAGAATTGCGTGGAATTCCTCCTTTGGAATTTCGTCACGCTTGCCTTTCATGCCGCCGGTTTCCATTACGATGGCGCCGGAGAGGTCGGGGGTGTAACGCTCCGCAAGGTCAAGCAGGGCATAGCTGACCCCTAACAGTATTTTCGGCCCCCTGTCGCGCGATATATCGTCGAGCAACCGCTCGTAATCGTTCAGGTAAAAACCTCCGCGTCCGGCTTCGATAAGGTCGTTGGCCATGTATATCAGCGACGACCCGGTGCGCTCCAAATAACATGGTAGAAGGGCGTAGAAACCCCAATCGGCTGGATTGCCGTAGAAGTATCTGAACGCCGCCCGAAATGCCTGCTCGTAGTCCGCAACGTCGCGCATATGGTGCCGCGATGGCTCGCCGCCGCCTGTCGTGCTGCTGGTAAAGACGATGCCCGGCTCCCCGGCAAACGAATATACCTTGCGGCTTTTGAATATCTCGATGGGCAGGAAAGGGATGTCAGCTACGGTTTTTACATCTTTCGCCGCCAGCCCGATGCCGGCGATGTATTCCCTGTATGGTTCGCAATGCGTTGCCTGAAACGCGAAAAGTTCGAGGGCGGCCTGTTCGAACGCCGCCCCGGAATTTATCTTCAATATGTCGTTTATATCTGGCACGCGCTAATATGTTACATCTGCTCCATCAGGAAGCGCTCGCAGTCGAGGGCCGCGATGCAACCGCTTCCGGCCGCCGTTATGGCCTGCCGGTAGTTGGGGTCTTTCACGTCGCCTGCCGCGAAAACGCCTTCGATATTGGTCTTCGACGTCCCCGGTTCGACCTTGATGTAGTTGTTCTCGTCGAGCGTCAGGAAATCCTTGAAAAGTTCCGTGTTGGGATGGTGTCCAATGGCGAGGAAGAATCCCTGTATATCTATGACGACCTCTTCACCCGCGGCGTTGCGCAGCATGGCTCCGTTGACGCCCGCTTCGTCGCCCAGTACCTGTTCGGTGGAGTGATTGAAGAGTATCTCGATGTTGGGCGTCTCCATCACGCGGCGCTGCATGGCTTTCGAGGCACGCAGGTAGTCCTTCCTGACCACCATGTATACTTTCTTGCACATGGTTGACAGATAAGAGGCCTCCTCGCAAGCGGTGTCGCCACCGCCGACTACGGCCACTTCTTTGCCTTTGTAGAGGAACCCGTCGCAGGTGGCGCAGGCCGAAACGCCCATGCCGCGGTAGAATTGCTCCGATTCCAACCCGAGGTATTTTGCCGTAGCGCCTGTTGCGATTATGACCGTTTCGGCTTCGATTACATGGCGTCCGTCGATGGTCGCTTTGAACGGGCGTTTGCTGAAATCGACGTGGGTGACAATGCCGAAACGGACATCCGCCTCGAACCTTTTAGCTTGGAATTTAAGGTCTTCCATCATCTGTACGCCCGTAACCCCGTTCGGGTAGCCAGGGAAATTCTCGATATGGGTGGTCGTGGTCAGCTGCCCTCCCGGTTCGAGGCCCTCGTAGAGTACGGGATTGAGGTTGGCACGCGCCGCGTAGATCGCAGCCGTATACCCGGCCGGTCCGCTGCCGATTATGAGGCATCTTACAATTTCGTTTTCCATATCGTCGTTTTTAGATTTTTCCGTTGGTTTACTGTCCTGCCGCTTCAAATATTGTTCCGAACGTCGGAAGTTACCTCGCAGGTTTCGCCCCTGCGGCGGGATTATATTCCGCAAAGATAGAAGTTATTTATTTTTTCTGTACTTTTGGGCTTCGATAAACATGTCATTATGAAGAGGGAAATTTTATATCTGGGGGTCGCGGCCGTCATATTGGCCGGATGTTCCACAAGCAGCAGGCTTACAAAGGCGAATGCTGTGGAAGAAACGTCAGACAGGGTCGAGACGGAAAAGATAAAACTGAATCCGGAGGGCGATCCGGAAACTGAAAGAAGGCAGCAGGAGTGGAGCGATCAGAAGTTGGCCATGGAAACGGCGGCAACCCTGAAAGTCGTGGAGGAGTATGCGAGGCGGCCGCGCCAAAACAGGCCGGAAATGACGTTTGCGCCCTCCCAGTGCGAATATCTCCAGATAGCCGGGGTAAATCCCCTGCCGGTGAACGGAGTGCTTGAACTGGACCTGAATGCGATGGCGTCCGAATTTTGCTATCCTCTGGAAGGCGCGTTGATATCGCCTTACGGCAGGCGCGGTTCTTCGATGCACACGGGCGTGGACATAAAGGCGCATCCCAACGACACGATAAGGGCGGCGTTCCCTGGTGTGGTGCGCATGGCGAAGAATTACAGCGGTTATGGCAACCTCGTGGCCGTCAGACACTACGAAGGTTTCGAAACGGTCTACGCGCACGGCTCGAAACTGCTCGTGAAAGTGAATGCCGTGGTCGAACCGGGCGACCCGATCATGCTCGCCGGGCGTACTGGCCGCGCAACCACGGAGCACCTCCATTTCGAAGTCAGGGCCGGGGATTCGCATATCGATCCTGCGCGGGTTATAGATACGTACAAGAGGTCGCTTCGCCCCGGAAAACTCTATATTACCAAACTCAACGGAGGCGTCGTGGCCTATGCCGACGACCTGGAGTTAGAGCAGCTTAAAGGCGGAAAAAAGATCGCAACGCCTGTGCAGGCTCCTGCCGTGCCGCGGGAACCGGAAATCGTCTTGCCGGTGGAACCTGTGCGTTACGAGCCGTCTGCCGTGCCTTCGCCTCCCGCTGTTGAGGCCAGCCAAGCCCCTGTGAAGCCGGATGTGAACATAGTAGCCAACAGCACGGCCGAAGCCCCCGGCGCGGCCGTATACTACCGTGTGCAGCAGGGCGACACCCTTTATGCGATTGCAAAAAAACACAACACGACCGTGGCGAAGATATGCCAGTTGAGCAATATCACGCCGACAACGTTGCTTCAGATCAACCAGAAACTAAGGGTTAAGTAGAGTGTAGCAAACGACAAACAAAACGAATGGGGCGGAAATTTTCCGCCCCATTCGTTTTGCGTAAACCGCCCCGTGCGGTTATACCGTCATGGTAACCGACACCCTGTCCACCTTGCCCCCGAGCGGGGGAGCGAGCTTCGACACCTTTACCGTGACCCTCCCGCACTCCGGAAAGCGGCCGTAAATTGCGTCTATAATGCGTTTTGCGACGTTTTCCAGTATATTGGAGGTTATGTCCATTTGTTCGCGCACGATCTCGTAGACCGTGAGGTAGTTGACGCTTTTCGAGAGGTCGTCGTTTTTGGCCGCATCGGCGGCTTCCGCGTCTATCTCCACGTCCACGAGGAAGCGGTTGCCCACGATCTTTTCCATGTCGTAGCACCCGTGCCTGGCGTGGAATTCCATGTTCTCTATTCTTATTGTAGCTATCATGATCCGGATTATTAGAACAGGTACCTGTCCGTGCGGACGTGGTTGGCGAGCTTGCCTATATCGCCCCAGACATCTTCGCCGAACGTCGTGCCGACCACTTCGATCACCTTGCCTGCCGCGATTGAGCCGAGCGTGCCGCACTTGCGCAGCGGCAGTCCTTCACACATGCCGGCCATGAAACCTGCGGCGTAGAGGTCGCCCGCACCGGTCGTGTCGACCCTGCGGGCCTCGGACATGATGCCAACATGCAGGAATTCCCTGCCCTGCCTGATATACGCGCCTTCCTTGCCTACTTTCACCACTGCCAGATCCGCAAGGCCGGCGATCTTGTTAAGTGCACGAACAGGGTCGGTTTCGCCCGTGAAGGCGTGGGCCTCCTGTTCGTTGGCGAAGATTATGTCGATGTGGGCGTCGGCCAGTTCATGCAGGAATTCGAGGTTCTCCGCCACGACGTTGTAGCTCGCGAGGTCAATGGCCACTTTGAGGCCTTTTTTCTTGGCCTCAGCCGCCGCGTGTGCGATCAGCTCGCGGTTCTGCACCAGATAGCCCTCCATATAGAGGTAATCATAGCCGTCGAACATGTCGCCGGTGATCTCTTCCGGCGTAAGTTCGAGCGCGGCGCCCAAGTGTGTGGCCATTGTCCGCTCGCCGTCCTGCGAAACGAGCGATACGCAAACCCCCGACCGGCTGGGGCTGCGGAATATGTTCGGGTTTATGCCGAGGTTGCCCAGCGCCGCGACGAGGAAATCGCCGGTTTCATCCTTGCCGACTTTACCTATGAAGCCCGTTTTCTTCCCGAACTTCGCCATGGCGCGTATCGTGTTGCCTGCCGACCCTCCCAGCGACATCGTCATCGGCATTCCTGCCGTGCTTTCCGAGATCCGGTGCTGCAACTCCGTGTCCACGAGGCTCATGCTTCCTTTCGGCAGGCCGAATCGCCCCAGTACGTCGTCGCTGGAGAGGTTGACCAATACGTCGGTAAGCGCGTTGCCTATGCCTATTACTTTTTTCATTGCTTATTTCTAATATACTACAAATGTAGCGATTTTTCGCCATAATTTGAACGTCAGACATACAGGACTGGACATTCAAGGTTTGCCGAAGCGTACTGAGGCCTTTTTAATATATCAGGGAGATACCCCAACGGGGTATCTCCCTGATATATTTGAAGAGTTTTTGGTGCCGCTTTTTGCAAAAAGCGGTAGTTCGGTCCCGTTACTTGCGGATTGCCGCTACGCCCGGGAGTTCCTTGCCTTCCATGTATTCGAGCAGGGCGCCGCCGCCGGTCGATACGTAGCTTACCTTATCGGCCATGCCGAACTTGTTGATGGCCGCAACCGAGTCGCCGCCGCCGATAAGCGAGAACGCGCCCTGCGCCGTGGCTTCAACGATGGCTTCGGCAACCGCTTTCGTCCCGGTCGCGAACTTCTCGATCTCGAACACGCCAACAGGGCCGTTCCAAAGGATGGTCTTGCATTTTAGGATATGGGTGCGGAAGCTCTCTTTCGCTTTCGGGCCAACGTCGAGGCCTTCCCAGCCGTCGGGAATTTCGTTCGAGAGGCAGATCTGCGTGTTGGCGTCTTCCGAGAAAGCGTCGGCGCAAAGGGCGTCTTCGGCCATTACGATCTCGATGCCTTTCGCTTTGGCCTTGGCGAGAATGTCGAGCGCTGTCTGGTACTGGTCGGGTTCGTTGATGCTGCCGCCGATCTTGCCGCCCTGCGCCGCCATGAATGTATATGTCATACCGCCGCCGATGATGAGGCTGTCCACCCTTTCCATGAGTTTTTCGATGATCGTGATCTTGCTCGAAACTTTCGAACCGCCGATGATGGCCACGAACGGACGTTTCGGGCTTTCCATTACCGAGTCGATGGCCTTCAACTCGCCTTCCATCACGTAACCGAACATCTTATCGTTCGGGAAATAGTCTGCGATAAGGGCTGTCGAGGCGTGTGCGCGGTGGGCAGTACCGAACGCGTCGTTCACGTATACGTCGGCGTAAGAGGCGAGTTTCTTCACGAAATCTTTCTGTGAAGCCTTAACTTCGGCCTTGGCCGCTTTTTTCTCTTCGTCCGATGCGTCTTCGGCAAGGCCGCGCGGCTTGCCTTCTTCCTCGGCGTAGAATCGGAGGTTTTCGAGCATCATCACTTCGCCGGGTTTGAGGTCTTTGGCCATTTCAGCCGCCTTTTCGCCCATGCAGTCGCCTGCGAACTTAACTTTCACGCCGAGGAGTTTTTCAACCGCGGGGATGATGTATTCGAGCGAGTATTTGCTGTCGTTGTTCTTTTTCGGACGGCCCAGGTGTGACATGAGGATCACGGAACCGCCTTTTTCAAGCACTTTCTTGATGGTGGGGATGGCGGCACGGATGCGTGTGTCGTCGGTCACCTCGAACTTTTCGTTGAGGGGCACGTTGAAATCGACGCGGATGATGGCGCGTTTTCCTTTGAAATCGTAGTTGTCGATCGGGAACATAACGTAAAGTATTTTAGATTATTGAACTTGTCTGTTGAATTTCGTGGGTAACGGCTCCAAAGTTACTAAATCGGATAATATTTACGGCCGTTATTGGTGTTTTTGTTTTAAAAAAGTACCTTTGTTAACAAAGTGTAAGCAAAAGCATCCAAAAATGGCCGCCAACGACAAGATAACAGTCCGCCGGATTATGGAGTGAAACAAAACGCCTGCACGGAACCAGTAAAACCGTTACCGCCATGCCAAAGGTAGTCATCGACGAAATCGACAAGAAGATTCTCCAGTACCTGATCCGCAACGCACGCATGCCATTCCTTGAAATAGCGCGCGAATGCGGCATTTCGGGGGCGGCCATACACCAGCGTGTCAAGAAGTTGGACGATGCGGGGATCATACTCGGGTCGCGCCTTGAGGTCAATCCCAAGAGCCTCGGCTTCGACGTTTGCGCCATTGTGGGCATCCGCATCACCGACCCCACGAGGTATCAGGAAACGGTGGACAACCTGCTCGAAATGAAGGAGATAGTCGAATGCCACTTCATAACCGGCAAATACAATCTGCTGATAAAGATATATTGCATTGACAACGAGCACCTTATGAATACCATATTCAAAGGCGTACTGGGGATACCGTGGGTGTCGAACACCGAAACCTTCATATCTCTCAACGAAGCGTTCTCGCGGCAGGTCGACGTTGAGATGATCAAAGACTGAGGCAATGGTCATGATACGGTTGACGAAAGAATTCTCATTCGAGATGTCCCATGCTCTGGAGGGATACGACGGACTGTGCAGCCAGATACACGGCCACTCCTACCGCCTGTTCGTAACGGTCGCCGGCTCTCCGTCCGCCGATCCGGCCGACCCTAAATACGGCATGGTGATGGATTTCGGCGAACTGAAAAAAATAGTTAACAGTCTTATAATAAGCAAGTACGACCATTCGCTCGTGCTGCGGCGCACCCCGGCCAACAGCGAGCTGATAGATGTTCTTTCGAAAAATTTCTCGCGGGTCATAGTGCCGGACTACCAGCCCACTTGTGAGAACATGATCGCCCACTTCGCGGAAATGATCGCGGCCGCCCTCCCTGCCCGCGTCAGCCTCCACTCCCTCCGCCTCCACGAAACAGCGACCTCATTCGCCGAATGGTTCGCCGAAGATCAATAACCTGCCATCGCTGCGTACGGTTATTTTGTTCTCTTTTGTAAAAGAGAACCAGAAAACTTTTTTGGAAACTTCGTTTCCTGCTACTTTACAAGTTAAAAGGGAGGCTCAGTCGGAGCCTCCCTTTTAACTTGTTGATAAATCATGAAAAATGCAGTTTTTCCGAAGAGTTCTTTGGTTCTTTCTTGCAAGAAAGAACAGATAAAGCCGCATGTAATGATGCGGGTTATTTGATACTCCAGTCGTAACCGTCTTTGCGGTCTTTGACGACTATGCCGATGCGCGTGAGTTCGTCGCGTATTTTGTCCGAGGCGGCCCAGTTTTTATCAGCTTTCGCTTGTTGGCGCATTTCAAGTAGCATTTCCACCAGCGGCCCTACGAGGTCGTTCTTTTCGGCAGCGGCATCGTTACGAAGGCCGAGGATGTCGAACACAAAACGGTGGACGATTCTCCGCAGGGCTTCGAGGTCGCCGGCCGAAATGGTCTGCGTGCCGTCGTGCAGTTGGTTTATGATGCGTACCCAGTCGAACAGCGCCGAGATGACCATCGGCGAATTGAGATCGTCGTTCATGGCTTCGCGGCACCTTCTTTCGAGGTCGGACACATCGACAGTCGATGCCTTGCCGGGCATTACCTTGTCGATGGTTTCGACCGCCGCCATCAGCCTGTCGAGGCCCTTTTCGGCGGCCTGGAGCGCTTCGTTGCTGAAGTCGAGCGTGGAGCGGTAGTGGGCCTGAAGGATGAAGAAGCGGATGACCATGGGCGAATAGGCCTGCGCCAGCAGCTTGTGCGTACCTGTGAAAAGCTCTTCGAGGGTTATGAAGTTGCCGAGCGACTTGCCCATTTTCTGGCCGTCGATGGTTATCATGTTGTTGTGCATCCAGTAGTTGGCCGCGCCGTGGCCGCTGGCCGCGGTGTTCTGGGCAATCTCGCACTCGTGGTGTGGGAACATGAGGTCCATGCCGCCTCCGTGTATGTCGAACCTCTCGCCGAGGTATTTCACGCTCATGGCCGAGCATTCGAGGTGCCAGCCCGGGAAGCCGAGGCTCCAGGGCGCTTTCCAGCGCATGATGTGCTCTGGTGCCGCTTTTTTCCAGAGGGCGAAGTCGAGGGGGCGCTGTTTGTCGCACTGCCCGTCGAGTTCGCGGGTGTTGCACAGCATGTCTTCTATTTTGCGGCCCGAAAGCTGCCCGTAGTTATGTTTCGCCGCGTATTTTTCGACGTCGAAGTAAACCGAACCGTTGCTTTCGTAGGCGTACCCATTGTCGAGGATCTCCTGCACGAGCTCTATCTGCTCCATTATGTGGCCCGAGGCGCGGGGTTCGATCGAGGGCGGGAGTACGCCCAATTCGTCCATCGCGTGGTGGTAGCGGTCGGTGTAATACTGCGCCACTTCCATCGGTTCGAGGTTTTCGAGACGGGCCTTGACCGCGAGCTTGTCTTCCCCGTCGTCGGCGTCGTTCTGCAGGTGGCCGACGTCGGTTATGTTTCTCACATAGCGTACTTTATAGCCTTCCTCGCGCAGGTAGCGGAACAGTAGGTCGAACGTTATGGCCGGCCGGGCATGTCCCAGATGCGGGTCGCCATAGACCGTAGGGCCGCACACATACAGCCCCACGCAAGGCGGGTTGATGGGTTTGAACTGCTCTTTTTCGCGTGTGAGCGTATTGTATAAAACGAGTTCCGATTTCATTGTCTGAGTTATTGGTTGAAGCCTTGCCGACCTTAGGGGTCGTGCGTCCTCATGTCCTCGTGAGTACTCTTAAAACAGCGTAAAATTAACAACTTTAATCAATAATACAGGCGGTGTCGGTAAGTAACCCATTAATTTTTTTAATTTTGCATCAATTAACTTCCCTGAAAAATAACTAAAGGGCAATAAAATACGGGTTTTGCAGTTAAAGCGTTAACGGCTGTAAAAACGTACGGCCGTTCCCAACTAATAAAATACGGATGACCAATTTCAAGAAATTAAACCTCATTACAGGGTGGGCGGCTTTCGCGGTGGCCGCGATCGCCTATGTAATGACAATGGAACCCACAGCCAGCATGTGGGACTGTGCCGAATTCATCGCGACCTCGTATAAACTCGAAGTCGGACACCCTCCCGGGGCGCCGCTTTTCATGATGATCGCACGGTTCTTCACGATGTTTGCCCCGTCGCCCGACAAGGCGGCGTGGATGGTGAACCTCATGTCGTCGCTTTGCGGGGCGTTCACGGTGCTGTTCCTGTTCTGGAGCATCACACACCTCGCCCGCAAGATCTACCGGAAGGACGGCGGCGAAATGACAAAGGGCCAGACATGGACGGTACTCGGGGCAGGCCTCATAGGGGCGCTGGCCTACTGTTTCACCGACACGCAGTGGTTCTCGGCGGTCGAGGGAGAGGTGTACTCCATGTCGTCGATGTTCACGGCGATGGTCTTCTGGGCCATGCTGCAATGGGAGAACGTCGCCGACCAGCCGCACTCCAACCGCTGGCTGATATTCATCGCCTACCTTATGGGGCTTTCGATAGGCATCCATATCCTCAACCTGCTGACGATACCGGCCCTCGTTTTCGTCTATTATTTCCGCAAATATCCGCAGGTCACCGCCAAAGGCGTCATTGGGGCAACGCTCGTTTCCGGCGCTATTCTTATAGCGATAAACTCTATCATAATTCCGTTATCGGTATCCATCGGGGCTTTCTTCGACCGCTGGTTCGTAAACGGGATGGGCCTGCCGGTAAACTCGGGCCTCGCGTTCTTCGCCGTAGCCCTGTTCGCGCTCTGCGCCTGGGGTATATACTATACCCACAAAAAAGGCCGTTCGGTGGCTAATATGTTGATACTGTGCACTACAGTCATCTTGATCGGGTACAGCTCATACGCTTCGGTGGTTATCCGCGCTGCGGCCAATCCGCCCATGAACAGCAACAACCCCAGCAATGCCTACGGCCTGAAGCGCCTGCTCGGCCGCGACCAGTATGGCAGCAAGCCGCTGCTTTACGGCGAGTATTACACCTCGCCCCCCGAAGAGGCGAAGACCAAAAAGACATACTACCTGAACGATGCCGGCGACAGCTATAAAGAGGCTGAGATCATTACCGCGTATAAGTATCCGGACGAGTATAAATACTTCTTCCCGAGGCTCTGGTCCACGGCGCACGAGAAGGATTACAAAAACTGGGTCGATATACAGGGCCGCAAGGAAATGATCGACGGGAAACCGGTGGCGGTCCCGACTTTCGGGGAGAACATGGCATTCTTCTTCAACTATCAGATGAATTTCATGTACTGGCGCTATTTCCTGTGGAATTTCGTGGGACGCCAGAACGACATGCATTCGACGGGAGGCATAACCGAGGGGAACTGGCTGTCGGGCATAGGCTTCATAGATAAAATGTACCTCGGGCCGCAGGACGACCTGCCCTCGGAAATGGCCAACAACAAGGGGCACAACACATATTTCTTCCTGCCGTTCCTGTTGGGCGTCATAGGCATGGTATTCCAGCTTTTGCGCGATAAACGCGGCTTCACGCTTGTCATGTGGATGTTCGTGATGATGGGTATAGCGCTTGTCGTGTACTTCAATACCACGCCTGGAGAGCCGCGCGAGAGGGATTACGTATATGCCGGATCGTTCTATGCGTTCTGTATCTGGCTCGGGTTCGGGGTGCTGTGGCTGCGCGACCTCGTCATGAAACTGACCAGGAAAGACAACGTGGCCACGGCGGCCATAGCTACTGCCGTGTGCGCTGTCGTGCCGGGAATACTCGTGGCCCAGAACTGGGACGACCACGACCGCTCGCACCGCTATACGGCGCGCGACGTGGGCAACAATTACCTCGAAGCCACGCTGCCCAACTCCGTCCTGATATGCTCGGGCGACAACGATACTTTCCCGCTATGGTACAACCAGGAGGTGGAAGGGGTGCGCACCGACGTGAAGGTAATGAATATTAGCTACCTCGGTGCCGACTGGTATGTCGACCAGATGAAAATCAAGTCGAATGAGGCCGCTGCGCTTCCGATCTCGCTTCCGCGCAGCAAGTATGTGAACAATACAAATGAAAATATCTATGTCGCCGAACATGTCCCGCAGGCGACCCTGAAAGATGTGATAAATTTCGTCAAGAGCGATTCGCGCGAAACCCAGATCGAACTTTATGACGGCACTTTCCGTGATTATATCCCCACTAAGAGAATGCTGCTGCCTGTCAACAAGGCGAATGCCATAGCGAGCGGCATCGTCAGGCCCGAGGACGCGCACCTTATGGTGGATACTGTCGTCATTACGCTCAAGAAAGACGTGCTTATGCGCAACGACCTCATATTCCTCGACCTGCTGGCGAATTTCGACTGGAAGCGCCCGATATTCTTCACGCAGGCGTATATGCTTCAGGACTACGGATTGCTGGATTATCTCCAGTTCGACGGGTCGTCATACCGCCTCGTGCCTATCGTCACATCCAACGACTCGGATATCGGCCGCGTCGATACGCAGTACCTCTACCCGAGGCTTATGGAGGACTACCGCTGGTCGAACCTCAAAGACCCGCGCGTTTACAGCGACTACTACACACGCTACACGATGCGCTCCACCCGTTCCCGCGAGGCGTTCGCGAGGCTGGCCGAAGGCCTGCTTGCCGAAGGTGACACCACACGCGCGGTAATGGCGCTGGACAGAGGGTTGGAGATGCTCCCGTCATCGCAGTTGGGATATACTTTCTACAATACCGCACCGCTGGTCGAGAACTATTACAAGGCCGGCGCGTTCGAAAAAGGGAATGCACTGCTCGAAGAATTTGCCGGCGTATGCGAGGAGTACATAACCTATTATATGCGTTTCCCGAGCCTGCACCCCAACCAGAAAAGAGGGTTATTCCAAGGGCCAACGCAGGACATGGTAATGTCGGAAATGGAGCAGAAATTCACATGGCTGCACGCATTGTTCCTGATGGCCGAAGCCTATGGGCAGGAAAAACAGGCCAAGGCGATAGACGATTACTTCGCTTCGATAGGCGTAAAATAAGCGATAACGCCGGAGCGCCCCGAAAAGCGCTCCGGCGTAACTTCGAGCCGTATGCTGGATATTTCGTTTCAGGATGAATTGACCGAGGCCGGGTGCGACGAGGCCGGGCGGGGTTGTCTGGCCGGGCCTGTGTTCGCTGCCGCGGTCATCCTTCCGGCGGGGTTTTACCATCCCTTGCTGAACGACTCCAAGCAGATGAGCGAAAAGAACAGGGACGTGCTGCGGCCGATAATAGAAGAGCAGGCCGTGGCTTGGGCCGTAGCGAGCGTGCCGCCCGAACGGATAGACCTTGTGAATATACTCAACGCATCGTTCGAAGCTATGTGTGCGGCTGTAGAGGCGCTTACCGTGCTGCCGCAGATGCTGCTGATCGATGGCAACAGGTTCCGAACCACGCTGGATATACCTTATAAGTGCATCGTGGGCGGCGACGGGAAATACGCCAACATTGCGGCGGCATCGGTACTTGCGAAGACACACCGTGACGAATACATGCACCGCATGGCGGAAGAGTACCCCCGTTACGGCTGGGACAGGAACAAGGGCTACCCGACCCGTGAGCACAGGCTTGCGATAGCGGCCCACGGGATGACGCCCGAACACAGGCGCAGTTTTAACCACGCGATAGACCAACTGCGGCTTTTTTAGTAGGACGCTACGGCAAAAACATACATCTTTATGGGTTACAAGGAAGAAAAACAACGCCAGTTAGACATACGCTACATACGCATGGCCCGCATCTGGAGCGAGAACTCCTATTGCGTGCGCAGGCAGGTCGGCGCGCTGATAGTGAAGGACAAGATGATAATCTCGGACGGGTTCAACGGCACTCCTTCCGGGTTCGAGAACGTCTGCGAGGACGACATGGGCAAGACTAAGCCCTATGTCCTGCACGCTGAGGCGAACGCCATTACGAAAGTGGCCAAGAGCGCCAACAGCAGCGAGGGGGCCACGCTCTATGTGACGGCCTCGCCGTGTATCGAGTGCGCCAAACTTATCATCCAGGCCGGGATCATACGCATTGTCTACTGCGACGACTACCATTCCGAGGACGGCCTCGAACTACTGCGTAAAGTTGGCATAGAAACGGTCAAGGTGTCGCCGGAAGAGTGCAGGTAGCGGCCTTGGAGTCAAGGCCCCTGTTACTCCGCATGCCGTAATTTCCGCCGCTATCATGGGAGGCCTTTTAGCCCTCCCGCAATACCGCGTCTATTTCGGCCAGTTGCCCTGTCGGGAAGCCGGTGTTTTCGAGGGCTGCGAGGTTGCTCGTGAGCTGTTCGACCGAGCTGGCGCCAACGAGTACGCTCGTCACCCTTTCGTCTTTCAGAAGCCATGACAGCGCCATCTGCGCCAGCGACTGTCCGCGCGATTCTGCGATTTCATTAAGCACTCCGATCTGCCGGAGTTTCCCCTCCGTTATCTGCTCTTTCTTCAGAAATATACCGCGTGCCGCGCGGGAATCTGACGGTATGCCGCCCAGATACCTGTCCGTAAGCATCCCCTGCGCAAGGGGCGAAAATGCTATCAGCCCTACGTTTTCCCGTTCGAGCGTGTCGAGCAACCCCTCTTCCGGCGTGCGCTGGAACATGGAATACTTGGCCTGGTGGATAAGGCACGGAGTTCCGTTCCGCTTGAGGATCTCTATGGCGCGGCGCGACTGCTCCGGGTTGTAGTTCGAGATGCCGGCGTACAGCGCCTTGCCCTGCCTGACGATGTCGGACAGCGCTCCCATGGTTTCTTCTATCGGAGTGTTGGGATCGGGACGGTGCGAATAGAATATGTCCACATAGTCGAGGCCCATGCGCCCCAGACTCTGGTCGAGGCTGGCTATCATGTATTTGCGGCTTCCCCAATCGCCGTATGGCCCAGGCCACATGGTGTAGCCGGCTTTGGTCGATATTACGAGTTCGTCGCGGTAGGCCCCCAGTCCGCCACGCAGGATACGGCCGAAATTCTCCTCGGCGCTCCCCGGTTCGGGGCCGTAGTTGTTGGCAAGGTCGAAGTGGGTTATGCCGTTGTCGAACGCGGCGAAAGCTATCCTGCTGTAATTTTCGTATCGGTCAACGCTGCCGAAATTGTGCCACAGCCCCAGCGATATGGCGGGCAGCGTCAGGCCGCTTGCGCCGCAGCGGCGGTAGGCCATAGATCCGTATCTGGAGGGGGATGCCGTGTAGTTTTCCATGGCGTCAGTATTTGGCGAGGTAATAATCTTCTTTTGCACGCATCCGCTTTGCCTCGGCGGCGGTTTTGTCCTTGTAGCCGCAGAGGTGCAGGACGCCGTGTATGAGTACCCTAAGCATCTCTTCGCGTGCCGTGGCGCCGTATTGGGCGGCATTCGACGCCACCGTAACCGGGTCTATGAAGATGTCGCCAGCGACCGCTTTGTCATCCATGTCGGAATAATCGAACGTTATCACGTCCGTGTTGTAATCGTGCCCGAGGTATTGGCGGTTGATGCCGATGTGGTGTTCCGGCGAGCAGAAGACGTATGTGATATTTCCTGCCTCGAAGCCTTCTTCCTCTATGGCCGCGAGTATCCATGAGCGTACACGGCGCTTTTCGCCGAGCCGGTAGCTGCTGTATTCGTTGTAGAATCGTAGGGCCATGGTTATGATCGTTTAATCTTTACGGGTTAATTCCCCGCGGCTTACGGTGCTTGATAAATTCACATCCTGCGGCTGCGGGGGCGACGCTTTCAGCGTCGGGCCGCGGAATGTGGCGACTGCACAAGGCAGTCGCAGTCTTTACAATACTACGTAGCAAGCTACGTGGTTTATGCTATCCGCAAGAATACCCCCCCTATATGGCAAGAGGAACCAGCTATATGGCGCGCGCGTGGAGCGCGGCCTTAAGGGCAGTGTGTCGGGAGGCTTGCCGCAGGCAAACTCTGCAGCCTGCCGTCGCCCCATGCGGCGGGCTGCAGAACTCGCCGAAGGCTCGTTCACGCCCACCGCCGACTGCACCGTAGGGGTAATATTGCGGATAAACACTTTTTTAACGTGGGGTCGGGATAAGGAATTTGCAATATTGTCTGTATATCAAATTTTTGTGCTTTTATTTCTTATTTAATCATCCCCACCCGGCTTACCTGCTGAGCCATGCCTCGGGGTTCAACGCGGTGGGGTTTCCGGTCTTGTTTTCGCGCCATATCTCGAAGTGGAGGTAGTGGCTGTCGGGGTCGTCCCCGGCGGGGAGCGTGCCGAGTTTCTGGTTGAGGACGACTTTGTCGCCGGTCTTGACGCTCACCGAAACGAGGTTGAGGTATACCGTCATGTAGTTCCCGTGGCGCACTATTATGCCGTTGTTCACGCCCGGGGCGGGGAAAACCGTGACGACCGTTCCCTCGAAAACGCAGTCTACCTGACGGCCGGGGGATGCCGCAATATTGATCCCCTTGTTCACGCTGCCCGCGGGAGAGGCCCCGAAATGCTCTATTATCACGCCCTTCTTGGCCGGATAGGGGAGTTTGCCCTGGTTCTGGTCGAACCTGCCCGTGAGGTTCGTGATGTACTCCTGCTGTTCGGTCGACAGCACCTCGCCGCGTGCTTTGCGTGCCTGTTCGGCCACAAGGTCGGCTATTTTTTTCTGGGCGGCGGCAATCTGTTTTTCCTTGGCTTTTTTTTCGGTCGAGAGTTTGCTCTCTTTCTTTTTAAGCTCGTCGGCAGCCACGCGGTGTTCGTTCTCGGTCTTTTTGAGCGAGGCTATTTCGGTATTGCGGGTTTGTTTGGTTTTGTCGAGTTCGGCCAGTTCGCTGTCGAGCGCGGATTTCACTACCCCGAGGCTGTCCGTTACGCTTCTGATTTCGACAGCTTTGTTCTCCCGATGCTGGTTGTACAGCCGCATGAAATAGACACGCCTGGTGGCGTCGTTGAAGTCGTCGGCGGCGAAGAGGAACAACAGGAAGTTGTTTAGTTTGTAGTTGTTGTAAGCGGCCCTGACCATGCTGGCATATTCCGTCCCGAGTTTCTTTCGGTCGACTTCGAGGCGCCTTGTGGTGGCGTTGATTACTTCGATCCTGCGGTTGCGTTCGGCGATCTGCCCGTCCAGCGACGACACTATCTGGCGGCTGTTGCTTATCCGGGTGAGGGTCATTTTGAGGTCGCTCTCGGTAACTGCGCGCTCTTTGCGGGTGGTCCTGATGTATTCGTCTATGATGCGGTTCTCTTCCTGATATTTCTGCATGATCTCTCGCCATTGCTCTATGGTCTGCCCGGCGGCCGGGCAGGCGAAAAGCGTCAGTAAAACAGGGAGGATGTATCGCAGGGCCGTTCTCATTTCTTCTCCAGCTTTTTGAGGCGTTCTTCTATTTTGTCTTTGTCGTATCCCGCTTCGAGGGCTTTGCGCCAGTATATGGGGGCGAGGAAATCGTCGCCAAGGGCGTGCAGTACGTCGCCGTAGTGCAGGAGTATCTCGTCGCTGCCGGTAGCGTCGAGCGACATGGCCCGCAGTATCTGCTCCTTCGCCTCGGCGTACCGCCCCAGTTTGAACAGTATCCACCCGTATGTGTCGATATAAGTTGCGTTGCCGGGATCCGACTCCATGACCTTTTTCGACATTTCCAGCGCCCTCGCGAGGTCTTTGCCCTGTTCGCTGAGGAAATAGGAGTAGTTGTTCAGCACCATTATGTTGTCGGGCCAGAGGCGCAGCGCCTTTTCGTAGGAGGCGACGCTTTTGCGGGTTTCCCCTGCATACTGGAGGACGTCGCCCATCATTCCGTGGATGACCGACCTGGCAGAGTCGGTCTGCACCAGCGTCAGTGCTTTCTTGTATGACGCGACGGCCTCTTTGCTGTTTTTCATGTAGTGGGCCAGCTGCGACCCCTGCCTTATGTAGAGTTCCGGGTCGCGGGGGAAATGCTCCTGCGCCATCCGGGTGTATTTGGCGACGGAGTCCGCCCGGTTGAGGTAGGCCTCCATGTCGAGGATCATGTTGAACACCCTGATATCGGGCATGGAGTCGCTCAGGTTGCGTTTGTAGAAATCCAGCGCGGTTTCCAGGTTGCCCGAGTTTATCTTGTTCTGGGCGTATATGCGCATTATTTCGAAATCGCCGGGATATTTCATCGCCAGCAGGCTGGCCAGCTCGTCCACCCGCGAGAAATTCTCGCGGTAGAAATTGAGGTTGCCTGTTATTTCCTCGTAGAACCTCACTTTGGCATCGCGTGTGACTTCGTTGTTCATTATCAGCTGCTTGGCTGTGGCGAAGAAGTTGGGGATGTCGCCCTGCGCCCTGTAGTGTTCGTTGAGGGCGCTGAGTACGTCCACGTTGCCGGGGTCGATGGCCTCCGCCGCTTCGAAGTTCGCCATGGCCAGCGAATCTTTCTTGGTGGCCGAGTATATCTCGGCCAGGGCCAGGTAGTTGCGGTAGTCGTAGGGGTTGTCGCGGATCATGGCCTCGCTCTCGGCGATGGCGCGGTCGTACAGGCCGACGCCCATGAGCATCTCGCGCTTGTAGCCTGCCAGCATCTCGGTCTTCCCGATGTAGGTTTCGGCCGAGTCGAGCAGCATTATGGCGCGGTAGGGCTGGCGGTTGAACTCGTAGATCATCGCCAGCATGCTGTAATTTTCGGGGTTCTTCGGGTTGCGTTTTACCTCGCGCTCATAGACTTCCCTCGCTTTTTCAACTTCTTCGTTCATCAGGTATAGCCGCCCGAGCTGGGTGCGGTACCATTGGTTGGTGCTGTCGAGGCGGTTGGCCGCGAGGCTGTATCCCAACGCGCGACGGGGGTTTGATTGCCCGATTGCCGACGCGGCGTGGTAGAATGCCGGGGCGTATGACGGGTCGGCGGCGATGGCGGCGTCGAAGAACGACATGGCCCTGGCCGTGTCGCCGTATATCTCAGCCTGCTTGATGCCCTCGCTGTACAGGAATCGGACTTTCTGCCGGGCGTCCATCCCGGCCGTGTCGAGGGGTGCGCTTTGCTGTGACGCTGCCGCGTGGGTTCGCTTACCCGCCGCAAACCCTGCCGCGGCAAGTCCGGCGAACAACAGCGTAAATATGGCCCTGCGCATCGTCATATCGATTTTTGGTTTTAGAGTGCCGAGTCGAACTGGCCGAGGAACCTCACGTCGTTCTCGAAGAACAGCCTGAGGTCCTTGACCCCGAATTTAAGCATGGCGCTACGCTCGACGCCCATGCCGAAGGCGAAGCCGGTGTATTTCTTCGGGTCGATACCGCACGATTCGAGTACGTTGGGGTCGACCATTCCGCAGCCCATGATTTCGAGCCATCCGGTGTGTTTGCACACAGGGCATCCCTTGCCGCCGCACAAGACGCACGACACGTCGACCTCGGCCGAAGGCTCGGTAAACGGGAAGTAGCTCGGGCGCAGGCGTATGACGGCCTGTTCGCCGAAGAATTCCTTGGCGAAGTATTCTATCGACTGCTTGAGGTCGGCGAACGACACGTTTTCGTCTATGTAAAGCCCCTCGACCTGATGGAACATACAGTGCGAGCGGTAGGATATCGACTCGTTGCGGAACACGCGGCCCGGGCAAACCACGCGGATGGGCGGTTTTTGGGTTTCCATCGTGCGCACCTGTATCGAGCTGGTGTGGGTACGCAGCAGGATGTCCGGGCTGCGTTGGATGAAGAACGTGTCCTGCATGTCGCGGGCGGGGTGTTCGGGCGGGAAGTTGAGTGCCGAGAAAACGTGCCAGTCGTCCTCGATCTCGGGGCCGTCGGCGACGGTGTAGCCCATGCGTTCGAAAATTGCCAGCATCTCGTTCTTCACGACGGCTATCGGATGGCGTGTCCCGAGGGCGTCGTTCGTGCCGGGGCGGCTCATGTCGCCTATACCCGAAGCCGCGGCAGAGGACGAACCCTGTACCGTCGCCTTCAACTCGTTTATACGGTCCATGGCACGGGTCTTCAACTGGTTGAGTTTCTGTCCCAACTCGCGTTTCAGCTCGGGCGACACAGTTTTGAACTCGTCCATCAGCGCTGTCAGCTCGCCTTTCTTGCCGAGCATCTTTATGCGGAACTCTTCTATCTCCGCCTCCGCTTTGGGCCTGAACTCTTCGACCCTTTTCAGCAGGTCGGTAATTTTGTCGGTCATCCTTTGAATTTTATTGCTTAATGCCTACTTTTACACTCTATTGCCGTTATTCCGGCGCATGACCACAAAGTTAAGAATTATTTGTGTATGGCACGCATAAAATGGGCTATTCTCTCCCTCTTTTTACTTGTTCCCTGTTTGTCCGGGGCGCAGAGTGTGGGATTGGTGCTCAGCGGAGGCGGGGCCAAGGGGCTTTACCACATAGGGGTTATAAAGGCGCTGGAGGAGAACGGCATTCCGATAGATTATGTTTCCGGCACTTCGATGGGGGCGATAATCGGTGGGTTGTACGCCACCGGCATGTCGCCCGACCGGATGAAGGAGCTGTTCGAGTCGGACCAGGTCAGGTATTGGCTTACGGGCCGCATCGAAAATAAATACAAGTTCTATTTCAAGCAGATGCGCGAGGACGCGGCGATGCTGACCCTGCGGTTCGATCCGAAAAGCAACAAGAAGATAGCGATGCCGTGGAGCCTGGTGGCGGCGAACCAGATGGATATGGCGTTCATCGAGTTCTTCGCGCAGGCCACCGCCGCCAGCGGCGGGGATTTTGACAGCCTTTTCGTGCCGTTCAGGTGCATTGCCACCGATGTGGTAGGCCGCAAGGCCGTCGTGTTCCGCAAGGGCGATCTGGGCGAGGCCGTGAGGGCGTCGATGACCATCCCGCTCGTATTCAGGCCGATACGCAACGATTCGCTGGCCTATTACGACGGCGGCGTTTTCGACAATTTCCCGTGGAAAGTCCTGATGGAGGACTTCGGGCCGGATGTCCTCATCGGAAGCAAGGCGGTGGGCGGCGGCGAAATGCCCGTGGACGACATGGTCGAGCAGATCTTCGCGATAACGACGCTGCATACCGATTACGAGCTTCCGCGCAAGACCGACGTGCTGATAGCCCGCAACCTGAACAGTTTCTCGATGATGGATTTCGACAAGGCGCCCCAGATCATAGAACTGGGCTACCGGGACGCGCTGGCGAGCATCGACGGGATCAAGGCCAATGTGAAACGCACTGAAGACAGCCTGGTCATGAAAACTAGGCGGGAGCGTTTCGAAAACAGCCTGCCCCCCCTCGATTTCGAGGATTACGTCATAGAGGGACTCAATAAAGACCAGACCGGGTATGTGAAGCGAACGCTGGGGTTGAAGGACAAAGAAAATACTTACGACTTCGAGAAGTTCCGTTACGAGTATTTCAAGATACTGGCCGAGGGCGAGGTCGAAGCCGACTTTCCCACGGTCGATTTCGACCGGGAAACCGGTAAATTCCGCCTGTTCCTTCCGCTCGAAACGAAGCCCAGTTTCAAGCTGATGCTCGGCGGCAACCTCTCCTCTACCGCCCTCAACCAAATATATGTCGGCATGGAATACCGCAGGATGGGCCGCAGCGACAACAGCTATAACTTCGACGGCTATCTGAGTACATTCTATTCCGCGATATCTCTCATGGGCCGCCACGATTTCATAAAGAACAATACGCCGCTCTACATAGATTACGGGGGGTCCGTAAGTTCCTACAACTACTTCCGTTCGGACATGGGCTTTTTGACCAAGGGGAATGACAATACCGATTCCAAACTGCGCGATTACTACGCGACCACTTCCGTGGGGCTGCCGTTCTCGCGCCATTCCGTCCTGAACCTGAGGTTCAATTCGGGGATGACCGAATACCTCTACTTCCAGCAGCCGGGCTATGACCTCGACGACAGGATGGACCGCACGCAGCTCTACCATGTGGGGGCCAAACTGGAGTTGGAACGCAAAAGCATGAATTTCGCACAGTTCCCCACGAAAGGGGTGTATCAGCAGATTTCGGCGATGGGCATCCTGGGCAGGGAAAAATATATCCCCGGCATTACGGGCGGGAACCTGGGGCAGCCCCCGTCGGAACATCCCCGTGCGTGGGTGGGTGCAAGGTTTACGAGGGAGCATTACTTTTCGACCCGGCCTGCGAAATGGCTTTCGCTGGGCTATATGGTGGATCTCGTGGCGACGAACAAGCCCGACTTCACAAACGTGTACGCCACCAACATATCCTCGCCGGCGTTTACCCCGACCCCCCACAGCAAGATAGTGTATATGAAGGAGTTCCGTAGCGACATGTATGCCGGTGCGGGGATCATACCCATATTCAACATAAGCGAGAACCTCTATTTCCGCACCAGCGCCTACGCGTTCCTGCCCAATCGCCATAAAGAGAGGATCGACAACATAGAACAGGAGCTGCGCTACATCTTCGACGGGACGCTGGTTTTTCAGACCATGTTCGGCGCGGCCAGCCTGTCCGTGTCGAAGTACGACATCTCGAAGAACAACCTGTTCGTTTCGTTCAATTTCGGCTACATAGTGTTCAACCGCAAAGGGACGTTCTATTAATTTGACAGTTTCGGCGGGAAATGATAACTTTGCCGGAAATTTATACGTTTTAGGATCATGAAAGACCAGAAAACCGCCATACTGCTTATCCACTGCCCCGACAGGGCCGGCATAGTACACGCCGTGACAGGCTTCCTTTCGAGCCATGGGGGCAATATCCTCTACCTCGACCAGCACACCGACACCGACCAGAAGGTGTTCTTCATGAGGGTAGAGTGGAGCCTCGACGGGTTCTCGATACCCTCGGACGAGATCAAGGAGCAGTTCGACGAGTGCTGCGGAAAGAAATACGAAATGACATACAGGCTGTTCTTCTCGGACTACGTGCCGAAAATGGCCATCTTCGTGTCCAAGTTGTCGCATTGCCTCTACGACCTGCTGGCGCGTTACGCGGCAGGCGAGTGGAAGGTCAAAATACCGCTTATAATCAGCAACCATCCCGACATGAAAGGCGTGGCCGATATGTTCGGCATACCGTACTACCAATTCCCCGTAACGAAAGACACCCGCGAGGAACTGGCGCCCAAAATGCTCGAACTGCTGCGCGAGAATGAAGTCGATTTCCTCGTGCTGGCGCGTTATATGCAGATCGTGCCGGAGTCTTTGATCGAGGCTTTCCCAAACCGTATAATCAACATCCACCACTCGTTCCTGCCGGCGTTCGTGGGCGCGAAGCCCTACCATGCGGCATACGAAAGAGGAGTGAAACTTATCGGCGCGACGGCGCATTATGTGACGCCTGTCCTCGATGCCGGGCCTATAATCGGGCAGGACATAGCCCGCATATCGCATAAAAATACGGTGGAAGACCTCGTGCGCAAAGGAAAGGACCTGGAGAAAATCGTCCTCTCGCGTGCGGTGGAGAAGCATATCGCCCGCAAGGTGCTCGCCTACCAGAACAAGACCATCATATTCAGTTAGGTGCTTAAGCAATGCAAAACGAAACAGGCCGTCCCACAATTAGGACGGCCTGCCTCGTTATTGTATTCTTATTTTTGTTCAATGTTAATGAGGCGCCATACGGTATTGGCGTGGTTTTCTCTTTCAGGCCGCAGCCAGCGGAGGATGGATTTATGCCGCAGGCGAAAATCAGCCCTCCGCGCCGGGTGGCTGCGGGCTGACGGCTTGCACCGCAAGCCGATATTCATATTCACATCCTGACGTTCCGGCGCGAAGTGGCGCCCATGCTCTATCCGAGCGTTGGAAAGCGCCTAAAACTCGTACTTCGGCGATGAAATGTCGTCCGGATTGGCGCCGTAGAAATACAGCGCCCCGTAGCTCCAGTTGTTGACCTTGATGCCCGGGAAATTGGGCCTGTCCATCGTCAGAAGCACATATCTGTACGGATAGCCTTCGGGCAGCGGCACGACGCTCGCCCACACTCGCCCGGCCGGTTTCGGCCAGTGGGGCTGAAGTTTGAGTTTCAGTTCGCCTATCTCTTTCAGGTCGGGATAGCTGTGTACGCGCAGGTTGCCGAGCCCTCCCATCAGGGCGTAATATTTGCCGCCTATGCGCTGGATCGAGGTGCCCGTGGAGTTCATGGTTATTGGTGGCGCCACTATCTTGAATTTACCGTTCCATGTGTCCGATTCGAATGTGCGCGAGGTAATGGTGCCGTTTACGAAGGCCGAGGTGAGGAGCCTCCATTTGCCCGCATCCCCGTCGAAGAATATGCATGGGTCTTCATTGTGGCCGTCTACATAATCCGGCTCGACGCGCGACGCTTTCATTACTGAGAAGCCTTTTCGCGGGTCTTTGGGCGAGGCGGCGGTTATCAGCCCCGTGCCGGTGCGCCCCTCTTTGCCCGCGCTGCCCCCGAAGTCACACACATAAGCCCTCCATTCTTTCTCCTTGCGGTCGTAGAACAGGTGCGAGGCGTAGTCGTTGCGCAGCAGCCCGTCCCCGTGGTCGAAGACGATCATCCCCTCGAACCGTATGTCGAACACCGAGGGGTCGAGGCTCAGGACGCCCTGCGCCGACTGCGACGTGTCGATCCCGCGGCAGCTGAACGTGAACCAGAGCCGTCCGTCTTCGAGGTAGGGACTGAGGTCTTCGTGGGAGATGAGGCGTATGTCTGCCTGCCCGATGCCTGCCGAGAGGAAAGACCGTGCACCGCCGACCGCCACTTCACCCTGGAGGTTCGAAACGAGGTTGAACGTGCAATCCGCCGCCGTTTTTATATCTCTCGGATCGAGGATGTCTGCGAAATGCTCTTTTACGGGAATGTGTCCGACATAGGTGGTTTCCCCGTTCTCTGTTGTGAATATGGCGAGCGTCCGCCCCTGAAGCTGTACCCGGAGCAGGAATGCGCCGTTTGGGACAGAGTCGCCGTATTTGGTTTCCCTCGCAAGGGCACCGTCCTTATACAGCCGCAGAAAGATGCCCTTGTCCTTTCCCGACAGCCTTGCGACCACCTGCACCCTGTCGCGCAGTCCCAGCCGCGCGATCTCAAGCCCTATTTCGGAAGGCGAACTGCCGGATTTGTGCGAGTCTATATCGACCTCGTATGTCGCATAGGGATTTACGCCGCCCATGTAAATGCTCGCGCTCCCACCGCCTTTTTCATTGTTCTGCATACTGCCCGACCCGGCCGCGAGGATCAGCTTTCCGTCCTTTATGACTGCCTTGAAACCCTCGTCCACCTTTGGTTCGTTATTGTCAGACACCGCGAATGCGGGGTGCATCGACTCGAACGCGACTATCTCCGACGGGACGAACTCATTGAGAGTTATGTTGTTGGAAAAAATGAACCGGCGCACCGCCAAACGCTGGAACGACAGATCGGTAGGGTTTACGTCCGGATAATCCTGAGCCTGCGCTTGTGGCTGTGCCACTTTCGACTTCGATTTTGCCTGTACCGCGAACGTCACGGCGCATAGCGAAAGGGTAAGAAATGCAACTGTCAGAGATTTTTTCATAGGGTGTCGTTTTTGTCGTCGGTTCGAACCATAAAGATGCGGATTTGCGTCCGAAAAAGCAAACCCGATTTCTCGCAGGAATAAAAAAGGGTCTGAATGAAAGTTCAGACCCTGGGAGATTTGTGGAATAAGATGGATTTTAGTCTCTGCCAAAAGATACAGAAAACGGTATTCCCTGAGGGAGTGTTGTGGGATAAGGCTCAGAATAATTATCGAACCACGACAGAGAACGAAGTGTTCAGGTTATTCCGCAAGGTGTCAAGTAGTTACAGAAAATGTGAGACAAAAAAAGAAGACAACTTTTACAAGCTGTCCTCTTTAGTAGCGGGAGAAGGACTCGATGCCCTCCTCTAACTGACTGAAAATGGTAGTATTACAAATGCTGTTGTTCATTGTATACCAGTGAGTGAAAATTATATGATATTTCGTTAGTTATCAATTTTATGAGATGTTAATTTCTTAATAATAAACTATTTCCCTCATAGTAATACGTCGGGGCTGTCTCTCTTCGTATTCTCTTTGTCTTATATCCAAAGAATCATATTTTATATCCTTGTGAGCATATGTTATTTGCTTTATCCAATCTCCCTTTTCATTATATTCATACTCATACTCTTCACTTAGAAACTCATTGATTTCCCATTTAGTATAAGTAGACCAATCCAAACTGGTAAACATATAAGATATTACATCCCCTTTTTCATTATATCTCCATTCTTTGATATGCCCTATTTTTTTATATTTGGGAGGGCTATAATAATTCTGTATAGTCCATTTCTCTATTTCTTCTTCGCTCATTCCTACGTCATATCCGCCATAATAGTGAGCTGCTGTTTTGCCGTTCATTTCTTCTTTCAGGGGCTCCCCATTCTCATTATATGTGATTATATAGTCTTCAACAGAATGAAGGTGTCCATAATCATAATGCTCAATGATTTTTCTCTGGAGTAAATCATTATCATCAAAAATCTCCGTCCCTTCTTCTGTCAATCCGGAAGTTCCATTATATGAATATTTACATGAGGGCTTAATTTCTTTATAAGACCTAACTTCTTGTCCATTTGCAGATGGGAGGGAATTCATTAGAATGTAATAATTCTTATAGTGAGCCTCTTTGCGCTCCCCTTTGTCATTATAAACATATTTAACAGGGTCTGAGCCGAGAGAGAATGTTTCTCCAGAATGTTTTATTTCAATTAATTTGTTATGCTCATTTCGTATGTATTCTATTTTTCCTTTGCTCTCTCCATCCCCTGTTTCAATTAGAATAAAATCATTTAACTTTTTGCTAGGGTCTAAATAGTGATATCTTATTGCAGCATTACTTTCTAAAATGACCCTCAATAAAAGATTGTTATATTCATCATAATATGTCATGTCCGGAAGGGAAGCAGCATCATCTAGTTCCTTACCACAAATCAATTCTCCATTATGCTGTAATGGTTCATAATATTTAGTTATGATACATTTTTTAGCCTCTTTAGGGGTATTTCTAATGTCTGAATGTTTGTTGTCACAACCCATTAACAATATGAGTCCTGCCAGTAGTGTAAATGTTATTCTTTTCATTTTTCTTGTGTTTTTGAGCATTTTCTTTTACAATATTCATATGTATAGACGATCAGTGTTAATACTACTGACAACACAGATATTCCGGACATAATAATTCCGAACCATTTCAGATAACATAAGTTATGATACTCCCCTATGCCAAGAGCAACAAATGAAACAATAAGGGCGACAAGATTTTGGTTAATTTTTAATTTGGCGATTGCATCAGCCAGAGCAGATTCATTACCCATACAAAATGGATTTGCTCTCCCTCAGTCCACAGAAGATGATTAGTGTGCAAAAAGAAAGTGAGGCTGAAGACATTATTCCTAAGGCTAGGTTCTGGTAAACCCTGAGTAAGAAATAAAGCAACAACCCCACTGTTATATTCAAGGTACAGAGATACCAATAGAATATAAAACAGTGAAAGAGGTTACCTGTCCCTACTCAAGAGAAAACTACCAGATTTAGCCTTGAGAGCAAGTCACACTTTCACGTGTCTATTTTGTCCCCATAGGGGACTTACCACAAATGTAGTAAATATCTGACACTTTCAAGTGCTTTTAACCTCTTTCATTGGGGTTGTTGCAGTTGCAAATTTAGGCCTAACTTACTTCAAAAGCACTATTGACCTAATTGTTTGTTTTTTGCACTTTCGGGGAGTATGTTTCTTGCTTTAATTTTCCAAAAGAGGGTGCAAAAAGATATTCTCCAGAGTCTAATGCGTTACTCCTTAGGAGTCACAAAGAAGTATACAATCCAGAACAAGATTGTAACAATAACGCTCAATAATTCATCCATAACCTCTTTGTAGTTAGCAATTAGCCGGGGGATTTGCCCCATTTCTCAAAGTAGGGGGGAGGTGTGGATGGTGTATTTAGAGTGTGTTTAAATATAAAGTCCAGTAAATTTTGTTAAAAATAAAATTATTAGCCCTGTATCATATCATTCCCAAAGCACCCCCTGACATAGGTATAGGCACAAATAAATACACACCTACTTTTGGCGTTTATTGTAAAGTAGATGTGTATTTTCTGCATGGCTCTTGAATTATTCTCCCCGGAACATCAATAAATCTTTGATATTCTCATCTATGGGTATTTTAATCAAAGGCTCATCGGGGAGATTAAATTGATTGTGTGATTTTATGGTGCGCTCAAGACTTCGTGAATGGCCTTTGTCTGTTTCTATAAATTCATTCAAAACCTGAATAGCAACATTGTCTTTAAGGGTAATATTGAAATGATGTGAATACACAGCCTTTACTTTCTTTATCATTTTCTCTGTTGGCATTGTTAGACCCTCTGGGAACTTTGCCCTCATGTCTATTTTAAACAAATTATCATCTGGCAATGCCCATAAGATTACGGAATTATTATAAGTGCGGAGCATGGTCTTGTGGGCATAATTTTCCCTTAAATCACTAATTAACTTTTCCGTAGGAATATACTTATAAAGTTTCTGAAATGCCTCTGCATATTGCTTGCTTTTTCTTGTAGAAGACATGACAAGTTTGCCTAAGGTATAATCATTAAGCCGTCCAAATGCTTTTAGGGCAAGAATACCATCTATAACTTTATCTATTCCTTTTTCGTTAATCATATCGTATTCTTCTTCAATAATCTTGTTGTTAAGTAATTGTTCTTGCGTATATTCAATATCTTGAACTTGAAAATCTATTATCTCGTTATCTTCTTTGAGTGCATCTATAAGTTTCTCTGGATTAGTGTATAGGCTAATATGGAGTTTTAAGGTGTCATAGGGGGAGTCAATATTGAAATATGCAGGCAAGTATTCGCCAGTTACTACACTTTGACGAATTATGGTCATTTTAGTATCCTTGTAATAGTACCTTTCTGTTCGTTTTACAATGTCTTTTTTAACATCGAGAAAAGCATCGTCAATAATGTTATATTGACTATACTTTCGCTTTATCTCAGTCGCATGATTCATGCAGTCTATTATATCATCTGCAAACTGCAACAAATACTCTTTATATGGCTCTGGCTTCAATTTTCCTTCATAAGGCCTTGTATTATATAAGATTGTTTCGCTAAATAGACCTTCTTTATCCCTGCATCTTCCTGCTATTTGTTGTAGTCTGTCAGGAGATAAAAGAGTATAAATAAATTCTGCATTGGAAACAGAGATTAAGTGAAACCTCTCTGGAATGTCTATCCCTGCGAAAAAAGGATTAGTCATAAAGACTATTCGTTTAGGCAGTTGTTCTTCTTCAAAGTCTGAATAAAAAGCACCTGCATATTCTTCACTTGCCTCACTGCATAATATCGCACATTCCTTTTGACATTCAGGCTTCAGGTTTTGTATGATTTGCCGCATGAACATAACCTTATTATAGGCAATGACTATCTTTTCATCCGGCTTATTATCAAATAGCCACTCAATTTTTTCCTTTACAACAGCATCGGTATTATTAGAGTGGATAAGGCTTAATTGCCTTGGTTGTGGTTTGGTGTAGTTGATGTTTATTGTTGGTTCTTTTGTTATCAGCGAGTCTGAGAACTTCCTAATTGTGGCTGAAACCAAGCATCTTTTCGTATGGTCAAACTCAAAGTAATAATCCATCACTTTTTCCAATGCCGGTCTGAATATGCCATCTGACTGGTATATATCAATTTCATCAACCATAAGAAAATAATCCTTATAAACATTGTTTCCTATTGCTGTTATGACTTTGCCTAAGCTATCTGCGACAACAATGACCTTCTTAAATTCTATTCTTTCATCGTTAATGTATTCTTCCAGTGTGGGGAATGTGTGTGCATCTTTTATCTTACTCCCTACATATAAATATTTGCTTTCGCCCGTTTGTTTATTCACTCCTTTTAGGGCTTTTTTATATGCTAATGCTTTTGTAGGAACTACAATAATACTGTTCCTGTTGGAGTTTATCTCCAAAGAAGTTGCCCCTACTCCTGTCCTGTTCTTCTTGATAATCCCATAGGGGGTTGTGGAGAATATATCTCCCAGATAAACATCTGAATTTAACTCAATACTATACCCCAATAAGTTTTCTTTCCCATCGGGGTAAACTTCTTTAAATACCTCGCATTTTATTTCAGCGTTAATATCCGGTTTTACTTCAGCGCCATTGATTGACTCGATGTATTCATATTTATTATCTTTTCCTGACAAGTATGTTATATATGACTGTTTAATCCCATATTCTGCTATAACAGGATAACTGTCCGGGTTATCCTTGTAGTCTGTTATCATAGCTTTATATTCATCTATGAATTCCGGGGTTATTTCTTCCAAAAGTGCTTTTTCACTTTCTTTTGAAAGGTTAATGGGCTTTTCCTCTTTACCTTTGCGAGCCATACACATCTACTTTAATGGTTTGTATAAAAGTAAGTGTGTAAGATTGACCTACACACCTACTCTACAAATTTAACATTCTTTATCACATCCACTACTGGAAGCATATGATTTATCCTAATCTCTGCTCCAGTTTCTCCATATGGTTACTAATACTTCTGTTGACCACTTGAGCATAAGACCTCTGCGTAACTGCTATATCGGAGTGCCCCAGAAGCATACTAACAATTTCTATTGGCACATCGTTATAAAGCAATATTGTCGAGGCAAATGTTTTCCTTGCTGTGTGATGAGTAAGTTTCTTATCAATCCCAACAATTTGTGCTATCTCTTTAAGAAAAGAATTGATTTTTTGATTGCTTATCCTTGGGAGTAGGAAACCCTCATCTTCTATGAAATATGTCTTTAAACGGGCTAAAATTGCCTCTGCTTGGGGTAATAATGGGATGGATACCTCTCGCTCTGTTTTCTTTCTTGTAATGGCGATCCAATTCTTCCCGTCAAACCCTCTTATTATGTGGTGCTTTTGGAGAGAGTGAGCCTCATTGTATGCCAGCCCGGTATAGACGCTAAAAAGATAGATGTCCTTTACCTGCTCCAGTCTTTCCTGTGCAAAGTGGTATGACTCCAATTTTTGCAGTTCTTCCTGTGTGAGAAAAACAAGCTGTTTCTTCTCTTTCAGAGGCTTGTATTCCACGAATGGGTCTGCTTTGATATATCCACATCTGACAGCATAAACAACCATCTGGCGAAGCCTCTGAATAATCTTGTTAATTGTGATGGGCTTGAGGTGTTTGATTGCCAGATATTCCTCATATTGCTTTATAAAAGCATAATTGAGGTGTTTTAATGGAATATCTTGGCTTTGATATTTAGCTTGCAGATACCTTTTGATATGGCCATACACCTCTCTGAATTTTTGAATGGTGGCCTCGGTGTATTCCACACCCTTTAAGGTATCCATTTTAGCCAGTCTGTCATCAAATACGTTGCAGAGGGTGTGTTCTGTTTCTTTGCCTTTGTAGCGGTCATAAATGGCCTGCAAAGTGATGCTTTCTCCCTCGTCATAGAGTTGCTTCTCTAGACGGACAAACTGAGAGTAAATCTCCTGTAATTTGCGGTTCAGAAGCATTGCGGAGTCACTTGCTCCTATTGCCCTCTGTGAGTCCTTATCCCATAGTTCTGGGAGGATGTAAATGCTCGTTGAGAAATGCTTCTTGTGGCTGTCTAACACTATTTTACAGAAAATTGGGGCTTCTCCCCTTGAATTTTTCTTGTAGTGGTAGTGAAAAAACGTGACTTTCAGTTGTGAAATCATAGTTGGTTGAGTTTTGAAAATTAAACAAAACTCACTGACATACAATGTATTAATGGCATTGGTATACCATCCTCAGAATTAGTGCCGGTATACCAGAAAGTATACCAACAAGAGGCATTATCGAACCTCTCCGCTTCATCTCCTAAAAAGTCAAAATATTGAATGTAAATATGTTAACTTTTTTATAGGCACAAAAAAAGAGTCTGAAACCTAATTCAGACCCTCTTAGTAGCGGGAGAAGGACTCGAACCTCCGACCTTTGGGTTATGAGCCCAACGAGCTGCCAACTGCTCCATCCCGCGATATTGTGGTGCAAAGATAGTCAAAATTTGGTTACATGCAAAATATTCTGCCGCGCTCGTGCAAATATCACGTAAAAAAGCGCTGAAACGCACCCCTAAGACGCCTGTGGCCGCAGGCCCGCGGCGACTATTTCGGCGATGTCGGCAACCTCGACGGGCGTGTTGCGGGCGATCGCTTTTTTGCACAGGGGGCATGCCGTGACCACTGTTTCGGCGCCAGTCTCGGCAAACCTGTCGGCCAGCACGGCGCTGATCCTGTTCTGCCCGCGGTCGCCGATGGACAGGTTCGCAAGCCCGCTGCCGCAGCAGAAGGCGTTCTCGCGCGTCTGGGAAACCTCCGCAAGCTTTCCGACGCTGTTTATAACCGCGCGAGGCTCGTCGTATATACCGCTGCCGCGCCCGAGTTCGCAGGGGTCGTGGTAGGTGAACACCTTGTCGCTGTATTCAACAGGCAGGCGTCCCTGTACGATAAGGCGCTCGATATATTGCGAATGGTGCAGCACCTCGATGCCTTGTAGATTATAGTCTTCCCTGAAAACCTTGAGGCAGATGGGGCACGATGTGACCAGGGTTGTGATGCCCTGCTTCTCGAAAAGCGACTTGTTGTACTCCATCATCTTGGCGGCCGCGCCGATCTCGCCTGACAGTTTGAGCGGCCGGCCGCAGCATACGCCGCCCTCTTTGTCCGCCCACCAGACGTTATCCCCTGCGGCGTTGAAGATGGCGTCCATAGAACGCAGGGTCTTGGGGTTGAGGAGCGTCATGCAGCCCGCGAAGAAGCCGATTTTCTCATTCTTGGCCGAGGGAGCTGTGTCTTTCACGTATGAGTAACGTCCTTCGGACGGCAGGTCGAACATTTTCGCGCGGCTGTTGAGGCGCAGGGTGTTGAGTTCGATCCCCACCGGGCATTTGGCCTCGCACCTGCCGCACATGAAGCAATTCTCGGCGACAGCGCCCGAGAGCTTGTGGTAGCGGCGGTCGCGAAGGAAGTAGACCGACTGAACGTTTTTTATCCCGGCGTCGCATTGCAGCTGGCAGGGGTCGATACATATCCCGCAGCGGGAGCAGGCCTCGATCTGGAAGTGGTCGAACGACTTTTGCTTTTCGCCGCTGCGCAGTTTGTAGCGCCGCAGGAAGATGAGCGGGATCTCGGTGAAGATGTGCATGTAGCGCGAGAACGGCATCGAGACGAAGAACACGGCCAGCAGGACGGAATACGTCCACCACATCACACCGGAGAACGTTTCGATATACCGTATCCCGAACGTGTCCACCATCCAACTGCCAATGTTGCCCGTGAGGAACGAGTCTATGCCTTTGAGGCCGCTCGAAGCGCTCTCGGCGAGCAGGCGGGCGGGGAATATGAACCACAGCGCGAACAGGGCCACGCGGTCGCCGAATGTGTGTTTCGTGGCGCGTTTCATGCCCATGGCACGCGAGCGCATGCGTTTGAACCATGCCAGCGCCACGCCCGAAAGCACCATAAGCAGCAACAGGTCCATTATGTTTGTCAGCACTTGCCCCGAAACCCCGTGGGCCATGCCCGGCTCGGCGAAGAATTTATAGAAAACATGGGCGTGGAGCGGCACTACGCCCGTGAGATGCATCGAGGCTTCGACCCAGCCCACCGCGATGAGCAGGAACCACCCGAAGGCGAGGCTCATGTGCATGTAGCCCAACCGTGGGTTGACCTTGAATATCTTGCGGTGGAGCAGCGATTCCGAAACGACCTCGACGCAGGCGTCTATGGTAGCTCGGCTGAATATGCCTTTGCGCACGAGTTGTTTGTCCGTGCGCGGCAGTTTCCAGAACCAGCGCACGTATTTATATGCCACGACCGTGAACAGCACCGCCACGCCGATGATGAAAGGCACCGCGAAGGAGGCGTAATATTGTAATATTTCAGTACTGATGTTGTTCACTACCGTTATGTTTAATATAAAGTAAATGTTTAATCCTCGCAACTTATTGATGCTGCTTTAGGGTATAATTTTTTCTTTTCCGCTTTTGAACGGGCAAAAGTGGAGCAAAACCCGCCGCCCCTCATTTTCGGCAGTGTTGCTTCCGGAAATTTCCCTCATTATACGGAGTTAACTGCGCTTCGCTTGTTTTCCTCCTTGTCGCTCGACTGAGTTCGAGTAAACTCGACTCAGGCCTCGCTCCTGCGTCGGTTCGGGTGATTTTCCTCCCGCAACATATTTCCGCCTCAATGAAGATGGGTGGAAATCAAGCGAATTTTATTTGCCAAAGAACCACATGCACTAAAAGTACATAGTAATTTAATATTCGCTCACAAGGCGTTTGATTAACACCACCACACCCCTCGTGTTGATCCCGCGTGGGCATACGAGCCGGCACTTGCCGCACAGCATACACTTGTTCAGTTCGTCGTATGCGCCCTGGTAGTCACCCCTTCGTACGAGGGTATGCACTTTGCGGAAATTAAACTGCGTCAGGTTTCCGGCCGTGCAGGTGGCCGTGCATCCGCCGCAGCCTATGCACGCCTGGAACTCGGGCATCTCCCGAAGCGCCCTGCGCGACACGCTCAGGTCGTTCTTGTCGAGGTCGACCGCTCTGGGGCGGCTTATGCTGTATCCGAAGTCCATTACTGCCTGCCGAGGTATTGGGCGACGCGCAGCGCGGCGGCGGCACCTTCGTTGATACTCTCACCGATGTTCTTGGCGGCTGTCACGGCCCCGGCGTAGAATATGTTCGGAGCACCGGAACACGTATTGCGCGTGAAGCTGTCGGCCGGAGCGATGAACCCGCTCGGCTGAAGCTCGATGCCTTTGGTGGCGGCGAATTTGCGGTTGCTTTCGCCGGCCGTCATGCCCACGATAAGCACCAGCATGTCGACCGTCATTTTTAGCGGCCGGCCGATAAGTGTGTCCTCAGCCTTTATCTGCACGCACCTGTCGATGGTTTCGCTCGCTTCCGAGATGCGGCCTCGCACAAAATGTATGTTGAATTCCTCCTGCGCGCGGCGGTACATCTCCTCGTAGCCCGGCCCGAACATGCGGATATCCATATAAAAATTATATACCTCCGCTTTCGGGAACATCTCTTTCAGCTCGATGGCCTGCTTGACGCCCGTGATGCAACATACTTTCGAGCAGTGGCGCTGATTGACCTTCTCGTCGCGCGATCCCACACAGTGCAGGAACGCTATGCGCTGGGGGATGCGGCCGTCCTTCATGGCGACCTTGCCTTCGTTTAGCATGCGCTCTATGTCTACGGTGGTGTATACGTTGTCGTAGATGGTGTATCCGAGTTCTTCCTTTAATTCGGCGCGAAACAGGTTGAACCCGGACGCCACCACTACTGCGTCGGCTTCCATCGTACTGCCGTCGCTCAATGAGACTTCCTTGCCTCCGATGGCTTCGACCGCCGTGCGTGTGATCACACGCGCGTCCTTCATTTTTTCTTTCAGGTCTTTCAAGACGTCCTGCGCGGGCGTGAACGAAGGAAACAGCTGGTGCCAGTCGTTCAGCTTGCCGCCGATGCGGTCCGATTTTTCGATTATGACGGGTTTTATACCCATCTCCAGTAGCGAAGCCGCCGCCTGCATTCCCGCAGGGCCTCCGCCGATTATGATAACTTTCTTGGTCATAGCGTGCGCAATGTGGGTGTGGGCGTGCAGTAGTGGTTCACGGCCGCCGGGTCGGGCTTGCCGATGAATTTGCCGTTGGGGCCGAGGTATTTCGCCGAGGGGTCGTATGTTACGCCCATTTTGTCCAGAAGCGGTTCTACGTCGACCTGGTGCATTTGCATCCCGAGCGCCCAGGGGTTGTATCCGAGTACCAGCCCGGCCATCTCTTCGTATGTCAGGACAGGGATGCCCTTGCCGTCCTGCCCGTATGTGCTGCCTTCCATTTCGGCTATCGTGTACTGCCATTTGTCGAGGAACATGGCGCATCCGGGGCAGTTGGTGACGATGAAATCGGGTTTGTAGGGTTTCAGCGATTCCAGTTTCTTGTGCGAATTGGCGATGGAGAAGCCGCGGTTGGCCTTGACGAGGTAGTTGCGGAACCCGAAGCCGCAGCAATGCCTGCGTTCGGGGTAGTCGACAACCTCGCCGCCCCACGATTCGACCATACCGGCCAGTACATATGGGAATTCCGATCCGCCGACGCCTTTTTTCGGGAATATCTTGGCGTAGTGGCAGCCGATATGCTCCACGATGCGCAGCGGCCTGCCGGTGAATACGTTCACGAGCGGGGTCTTCATCTTGGCGGCTATAGCCTCGCGGTGCTTGAACATAACGTCGGAGGTGTGCGCCAGGTTCTTGGGCTTGTTGAATTCGCGCCCTGTGGCTTTGTAGAGGTATTCGCGCGTGCGTTCCTCGGTTTCGGGGAACTCGTGCCATGTTTCGAGCATTTCGGTATAGATGCCGAACGAAGTGATGCAGGAGCTTGTGAAGTTCTCGAACCCGGCCTCGGTCATAAGGGCGAACTGGCGTGCGACGACGGTCATGATGGTTTCCAGCGGCACTATGTCCGAGTGGTAGCCGATGCCCGTGCAAGAAGTGTGGGTGGCTTCTTCGATAATGGTCTTGCCCACGTCGTTGCGCAGGACGTCGAGAAAAGCCTTCTCCGATCCCGGGAAAAAATTCTGCCGGATGCAGCTGCGGACATAGTAGTAATTGTCGTCGGCGATCTCTTTCTGATACTCTTGCCAGCTGTTTCGTTTCATCTTTTCTGTCCTTTATTTCGGAATAACCTATTTTAGTCTTTTTTCGGCCTTCGAGAAAGGCTGTCGGGCGCCCCTGCCCCCTCGGGGATGCCAGAAAATATTTGTACGGCAGACTTTATCGTTGTCGGTGGGATTGTAAGTCGAAAAGGTATAATTCAGTTATTTCCCAGCCTGCCCCTTTTTGCGCCTGCCGCTACTGCACCGTATGGCTCCCCGAGTTGGCCGTAAACGTGTCGAGGAAGTATTCCCCGTCGGCGCTTTCGTGGCCCATTTCTTTGGCTTTGCGCTCGGAATGTTCCTCTATGAGGTCGAAGAACCTTTTGCCGCCGCTCACCTCGAAGATGCGGTGTATCTCGCCGAGCGTACCCTCGTCTATTTTGCGCAGGGCGCCCGTGCCTGGAGTCCTGTATGCCGGTGTGAACTGCGTGAATACGCTTTCGTCGTTCTCGTGTATCCATTTCCACACAGGCCCCTGCTCGGGGTGCATCTGCGGGGTTATGAGCTTGGGGTATATGCAGAAGCCCGTTTCGAGGATGCTCCCGCCGATGACCCTCTTTATCGCCAACTGCTGGCGTCCTTTTTCCGATTCGACGAAGAACCCCAACTCCTGCGACACTTTGCGCAGGGCCTGGATCACGTATCCCGGGGTATTCCCCCTGGGGCAGCGCGGGCGGCATGACATGCATTCGCCGCAGTACCACAGGGCTTCGCTGCGCAGCAGCTCTTCGATCGCGTCGTCGTCCTTGGTCTGGACTATGCTGACTATCTGGCGCGGGTCGTAGTGGTAGAACTCCGCCGACGGGCATACGCCGGTGCAGACACCGCAGTTCATACATGAGGTCAGTCCCTCGCGCATGCGCACGTCTTCCATCAGCCTGTCAAAGTATTTTCCCATTTTTCTGTTCGTTCTTGTCGGTTTCCGCAGAAAAGCCCACTATTTCACATGAGCAAAGATAACCCATGCCCGCAAGAGCATGGGTAGTGTGAATTCGTATTGACGATGGGTATTTATACTTAATTTTCGTGTACGATGTCCATGTATTCCGGATGTCTGCGACACCATGTATCTGCATAGGAACATATAGGGACTACCTTCAGGCCGTTCTCCTTTGCGTATTCGAATACCGCCCTGGTCAGGGCGGCCGCAATCCCGCGCCCCTCTATCTTCATCGGTACTATGGTGTGGAGGATATGCAGTTTGCCGTCCCCCGAGCGGTATTCGATGTAACCGGTATAGCCGTCTACCGTGGTTTCGAAACGGCTTGTTTCCGGCTTGTGCTTGATGGTGTAATCCATGTCAGTCGATTTTATGTGTGAAAGGGCATGCGCAAAAAGCGTTCCGAAGTCAGCCGCTTCGGCGGCACCGGCAGTGGCGTGAGGTTATTTCACTCCCCGACGTTCCTGTACCTGCTGCCGCTCATGCCCCCCTCTATTCGAGGTAAGACAGCACCCGGCCCGCGATCTGCAGCAGTGTGATCTCGCAGAGTTTGGTGTCGTACTCCGCCGTAACGAGGCGCTGCTCGGCGTCCAGCAGCGAAACCTGTGCCGTCCTGAGCTCGTAGCCCGAAAGCTGTCCTTCCTTGTAGTTCTCCATGGTAATGCGGTAGTTGTCTTTGGCCAGTTCGACGTTCCGGCGCTCGGTTTCGGCAAGCCCCATGTTGTTGACGTACGCCATCCATGTGTCGGAAAGGTCTTTTTGCAGGCCCAGTTCGGTTTGGTCGTATGACAGTTCGCTGATCCGGGCCTCTGCTTCGGCGTTGCGTATCTCGCGCCGGCGGTTCATGCCGTCGAAAAGGGTCACCCCCAGCGAAACGCCGTAATTAAGCCCCATTGTCTGCTGTTGCTTGTTCGTTCCGCTGCCGTACCGGTTCTGTGTGTACCCGTATCCGCCGTTTACGCGCAGGTAGGGGTAACTGCGGCTTTTGGCCAGCTTGATATCGAGTCCGCCGATCTCTTTTTGCCGCTCGGCGGCGAGGAGGTAGACATTGTCGGCCAGCATGCTCTGGCTGATGTCGCTGTGGCTCAGGGCTGTGTCGTAAACAACCGAAGTGTCGGCAGGCGTTACGGGCTCGCCCACGTTGGCACCCATCAGCTCGTTGAGGCGTGTGCGCAGCAGGTGGACGGCTTCTTTTTGTTTGACGAGCCTCGACTCGTCGGCGCTCAGGTCGAGTTTGGCCTGCTGGTATTCCTGCCGCGAGAAAACCCCTATCGAGTAGCTCAGCTCGGCTATGCGGAAGCGTTCGCGCGAAAGGTCGATGGAGCGCTTCATGTTGTTTATGCGGATAGACAGGTTGATGTAGTTGTAGTATGTTGCGGCGAGGTCCGAAACATAGTTCTCCACGGTCATCCGGGTGTTCAGTTCGCCCATGGACTGGAGTTCTTTCAGGCGTTTGTAGGTGGTCTGCACGCTGAAGCCGTTGAAGGCCGTCCAGCTCAGGTCGATGCCCGCGTCGGCCGTGTTGTTGTTGATCCCGTTGTTGGTTGCGGAAGTCCCGTCGCGCCGCTCCTGCTCCGTGTCGTTGAGCGTGCCTCCATACGAGGCCGAAAGGCCGACCGAGGGAAGGAAGCCCGCGTTGCCGAGTGTGGCGTTGTTGTCGGTTATCTCCTGCCTCCGGCGCACTATGCGCAGGTCGTAGTTGTTCTCAAGCCCCGCGGCGAGGCACTCCTGCAATGTGAGAGGTGTGCCGCGGTCGGTCGTTGCGGTTACGGCCCGGGCCTGTACGGTCGCCGCTTCAGTCGCTTGTGCGGCCGCGAGCAGGGGCAGCAGCAGTGCCGCCCCGGATATTATTGCGCGTTTCATGCTTTCGTCGTTTTTAGCTTCTCCCGGCGGAGTTCTTCTTTCTTGTCCAGTATTTCGGCTTTCCGGCGCTTGGTGCCGCGGTCGGTGGAGATGTACATATACATCGCCGGGATGATGTAGAGGCTTATCAGCGTCGAGAAGATGAGGCCGCCTATGACCGCCACACCCATCGCTATGCGGCCGTTGGCTCCTTCGCCGCTTGCCACCGCCAGGGGTACGAGCCCGAGTATGGACGAGAAACTGGTCATGAGTATCGGGCGCAGGCGCTGTACCGAGGCGCCATGTATGGCCTCGCGTTTGGTGAGCAGGGCGTCCTGGCGCTGGTTGGCGAATTCCACGATCAGGATGCCGTTCTTCACCACAAGCCCGATGAGCATGATTATCCCGATCTGGCTGTATATGTTGAACGTGATGCCGTTGGCCCACATGAACAGGAGCGCCCCGGCCACGGCGAGCGGCACGGTGAACATTATCACGAACGGGTCTTTGAAGCTCTCGAACTGGGCGGCGAGGATCAGGAATATGAGCAGGAGCGCCAGCACGAACGCGAACGCGAGGCTCGACGAACTTTCGCGGAACTCTTTCGATTCTCCGGCGAGGGTGGTCTGGAAACCGTCTTCGAGGACGTCGGCGGCGATCCTGTCCATTTCGTCGAGGCCGTGCCCGATGGTGTAGCCTTCGTTCAGCCCTGCCGACACCGTGGCCGAAACCATGCGGTTGTAGCGGTACAGCGTCGGCGGCGCCACCGTTTCACGCAGCTGGACGATGTTGTCCATCTGTATCATCTCGCCGCGGCTGTTCTTCAGGTAGATCGATTTCAGGTCTACAGGGGTGTTGCGCTGCTGCCGGTTGATCTCGCCCACGATCTGGTATTGCTTGCCGTTGAGGTAATAGTAGCCCATGCGCTGGCCGCTGAGGGCGTATTGCAGCGTCTGCCCGATGTCGGAAGTGCTGACGCCGAGCATCTTGGCCTTTTCGCGGTCTATCTCTATCTGTATCTCGGGTTTTGTGAACTTGAGATCTACGTCCGCCACCTGGAACACCGGGCTGGCGTTGACCCTGTCCATGAACACGGGCAGTATCCTTTCGAGGTCGCCGATGCTGTTGGCGCGGATCACATACTGCACGGGGAAGCCGCCGCGGCGGCCGCCGAAGGTCGATTGCTGCTGGATGAAGGTGCGCGCGGCCGTTTCCCCTTTTACGGCCGCCGAGAGTGCCGCCGCCACGTCCATCTGGCTGCGCTCGCGGTCTTTGATGTCGGGAAGGCTTATCGAAATGTTCCCCGAGCCGCTTCGGGCCATCATGGCGTTCACGGTGCGTTCGGGCGCTACCGAATCCACTATGTCGTATATCCGTTCGGAGTAGTCGCGGATGAATTCGAACGTCGCCCCCTCCGGGCCGGTAATGCGTGCCGTGATCTGCGAACGGTCTTCGAGCGGAGCCATTTCCGAGGGTATGCGGTTGAAAAGCAACAGGATGGCCACGCCAGTGACGGCGATAAGCGGCCATGTCAGCCACCTGTGGCTAAGGAAGAACGACAGCGAACGCCCATATCCGCGGGTCATGCCGTCGAAGAACGGCTCGGTCACGCGGTAGAACCAGTTCTTGCGTTCGCGGCGTTTGAGCAGTTTGGTAGCGAGCATGGGGGTGAACGTTATCGCCACGAACGCCGATATTATCACGGCGCCCGACACGACTATGCTGAACTCCTTGAACAGCTTCCCGGTCGTCCCGCTCAGGAATATGATCGGGAAGAACACGGCCACGAGCGTGACGGTGGTCGAAATAACGGCGAAAAAGATCTCTTTCGAGCCTTCGATGCCCGCCTCGAAAGGGCGCATGCCATGTTCGATCTTGACATATATGTTCTCCGTCACCACGATGGCGTCGTCTACCACGAGGCCCACGGCGAGCACCACCGCCAGCATCGAAAGCACGTTTATCGAGAAGCCGAACAGGTACATCACGAAGAACGCCCCGATGAGCGACACCGGGATCACGACCACCGGGATAAGCGTCACGCGCCAGTCGCGCAGGAACAGGAAGATGATCACGGCGACGAGGATGAAGGCGATGAGAATAGTTTCCTCCACTTCGTTTATGGATGCACGGACGAATTTGGTGTTGTCCATGATGATGTCGAGGTACACGTCGTCCGGCAGGTCTTTCTCCATCAGCACCAGCCTGCGCTGCACCTCGTCCGAGATCTCGATCTGGTTGGCCCCGGGCTGCGGGATTATGACCACGTTCACGGTCGGGAGGCCGTTTACGACCGACAGGTTGCGCACGTTCTCGGGGCTTATCTCGGCTGTGCCGATGTCCCGGAAGCGGATAATGCGGTTGCCGTCCTCGCGGATTATCAGGTCGTTGAACTCCTCGGGAGTCTTCATCAGCCCCAGCGTGCGTATCGAAAGGTCGATCTGGTTGCCCTCGATGGAACCCGACGGAAGTTCCACGTTCTCGCGGTCGACGGCGTTCTTGACCTCCATCGGGGTTATGCCGTAGGCCGCCATCTTCATAGGGTCGAGCCACAGGCGCATCGAGTAGCGCATCTGCCCCCAGATGTCGATGGCGCTCACGTTATTAATGGTTTGGAGCTGTTCTTTAACCGTGAGTTCGGCGATCTCGCTCACCTCCATCAGCGACCGGGTTTCGCTGCGCACGGATATCTGCATGATGGGCTGCGAGTCGGCATCGGCCTTGGATACGGTGGGCGGGTCGGCGTCGCGCGGAAGGTTGCGCTGCGCCCTCGACACGCGGTCGCGCACGTCGTTGGCTGCCGTTTCGAGGTCGACGTTAAGCTCGAACTCCACCCTGATGCGGCACGAACCCTGGCTGCTCGAACTGGTGAGCGAACGTATGCCCGGGATGCCGTTCAGGCTCGCTTCCAGCGGTTCGGTTATCATGTTCTGGATCACGTCGGCGTTCGCGCCCGGGTAGCTGGCCGACACGGATATGATCGGGTTGTCGATGTTGGGGTACTCCCTGACCCCGAGGTAGCGGTAGCCGATGAACCCCAGCAGGAAGATCACAAGCACGAATACCGTGGAGAGGACGGGCCTGCGTATGCTTATTTCGGATAACGTCATCGCCGGCCTCCCTCTATTCCGTTCAGTTTGACGGCCATCCCGTCGCGCAACTGCATGACGCCGGTGGTGATGAGCGTGTCGCCGGCCGAAAGCCCTTCGAGGATCTGTACCGCCGATTCCGTGCGGATGCCTTTTTTGACCACAGTGGCCTGCGCCGTACCGTCTTTGTAAACATAAACAATATCGCGCCCGAGTTCCGCTATGACCGATAGGCTCGGGACGGCAATCGTGTTCTCGTAGCGCCCGAGCTGCATTTCGATGGCCGCCGAGTGGCCGGGCTTGATCCTGCCGTCGGTGTTGGGGTAGAGTGCGCGGATCATGACTGTCATGAGGTTCTCGTCTATTCGCGGCTCGACGGCATAGACTTTAGCATCGTATTTCGTGCGGTCGTTGCCCCACGAGAATTGGAGCGGCGTACCGGGTTTGATATCGTAGGCCTGGCTTTCGTTAACCGAGAATTCGACTTTGATGGGGGTAATTTTGGATATCACGGTGGTCGGCGAAACGTATGTCCCCTCGCTCACCTGCCGAAGCCCGATCTGGCCGTCGAACGGCGCCCTCAGCTCGGTCTGGGCTAGCTTCGCTTTGACCAGTTCTATGTCCGCGTACAGCTTTTCGAGCTCGGTCGAAACCGATTCGAACGACTCTTTGCTGACAGCGTCGTTCTCAAGCAGCGTTTGCTGGCGCTTGACCCTGTCCTGTGCTAAGGGGAGCTGGGCCTGGAGTTTTTGCAGCTCGGCTTTCAGCGGCTTGTCGTTGATTTTGGCCAGAAGTTCGCCCTTGCGCACCTGTGTGCCCTCTTTGAAGAAAATGTCGGTGATCTTGCCCGAGGTTTCGAACGACAGGTCGACTTCCTCGTCGGGGATCAGGCGGCCTTTGGCGCGGTAGATGTCGTCCAGCGTTTCGGGGGCGACCACCTCGGCGTTGACCGTCAGCGCCGCCTGCCGCCTGCCACCCTGCGGGGCCTGTTCTGTTCCGGGCGCGGCTGCCGTTTCTTCGCCGCCCATGCGGCGCTTGATCGTAGGGTAAACCGCCATCGCGGCGACAAGCACGACAATCGCAGAGATTATCGTAATTTTTACGGATTTTTTCATCGCTTTCCTTTCAATGCGCTTAAAGATACAAAAAATGACCAAGTCTTACCGTTTTGCGTGCAGGTTGCCGCTGTGAAACGCCGAAAAACGGAGGTGAACTGCCAATAGTTGGCAAATGATGCAGAAATACACGTAAGTATTCATACGGTTGTCGGCAATATTACCTTTGCCGTGCAGTTTGCCGCCGGCGGTGGATGCGCACGAATCGAAGATGAGTGAAGCAGCCCGCCGCGTGGGGCGGCGGCAGGCTTTCGGTGTCGCTTTAGCGACACCGAAAGAAGGAGACGTCAATGCACGCCCGAAACGTGTACCGCGGAACGATGCCCGTCGCCGGCGGCAGACTGCATCAAGGGGTATTTTTGCAAATAATCGCAGAAATAATCGCGGAATTCTTATCTTTGCCCGCATAACTAAAAACATTCGGACACGATGTCAGGGAAAAAAATAGCGTTTTTGATAACGGGGCTGCTGCTGCTCGACCAGATAGTCAAGATACTGGTCAAGACCAACATGTGCCTCGACGAGAGTATAACCGTGTTCCCCGACTGGTTCTTCATCCGGTTCATAGAGAACCCGGGCGCGGCGTTCGGCATGCAGCTCGGCGGCGATTACGGCAAGTTGATACTCAGTCTTTTCCGTATCGCGGCGGTGGCTGTGATAGCTTGGTACATCGCGAAGTTGAATCGTAAGAAAGCTCCGACAGGCGTGATCGTGGGTTTTGTTTTGATACTCGTGGGGGCGTTCGGAAACATCATCGACAGTGCGTTCTACGGATTGATATTCACCGACAGCCCTTCGATATACATGGCCGGGGCCGAGCCTGCGAATTTTGTGGCTCCCGGGCACGGTTACGCCGGCTTCCTGCATGGCAAGGTGGTCGACATGCTCTACTTCCCGATAATCGAGGGGACGTACCCGTCGTGGTTCCCGGGGATCGGCGGCGACCGGTTCGTCTTCTTCAGCCCGATATTCAACATTGCCGACAGCTACATAACCATCGGGGTGCTTTACCTGCTGATCTTCAAGAATAAATTCTTCAGGTAGGTGCCTGTCTGGTGTCAGAGAGGCATCTGCCGGGACGAAAATAAGTCGAGACGTACTGTGTCCGACAACCGTTAGACGTCCGAAGGCACGTCTAAAAGGGAGGAGTTTTACGTGAGACTTATTTTCTAGACTTTTTTGGTTACTTTTTGTGGCAATGACAAAAAGTAACGAAGAAAAGCAAGCCCCAACCTTAGGATGTTGCAGTATGAAACAATAGAAATAGCCTCCATTCGGAGGCTATTTCTTTATTGGGCTATTTTGTTTCGGCTTGCGGAGCAAGTCGGCAGCCCGGACCGACGAACGAAGCAAGAGCAGAGGCCGTTTGCGGGCTATGCCTTGCAAGGAGGAGGAAAACAAACGAAGTGCAGTTAACTTACCGCGCCACGCGGAAGGCTGCAACATAAATGTTTTGCCTCTCCGCCGCCTTCGGGCAGAGAAACAGGTCTTAAATCACGATATTGATGATCTTCCCCGGGACTATGATCACTTTCTTGGGCGCTTTGCCTTCGAGGTATTTTTCGGCGTTCTCGTCGGCGAGGACGGCCTGTTCGATCTCGGCGTTGGTGATGCCCAACGGAAGTTCCTTCTTGAAGCGGAGCTTCCCGTTGAACGAAACCGGGTACTCGAAGCTGTTTTCCACAAGGTATTCCGGGTTGAACTTCGGCATTTCGGCGTCGAACAGCGAGGTGTCGTGTCCGAGAGCGGTGGCCCATAGCTCTTCGGTGATGTGCGGCGCGAACGGATGGAGCAGGCGCGTGAGCGGATCGAGGATCTCGCGTTTGTTGCAGTCACCCAGCTCGTTGAGGCATATCATGAACGCGCTCACGGCGGTGTTGAACGAGAAGTTGGCGATGTCCTCAGTAACTTTTTTGATCGTTTTGTGCAGGGTCTTGAGCTCGGCGGGCGTGGCCTTTTCGTTCGAAAGTACGAATCCCCCGTCGCGCTCGGTGAAGAGCCTCCAGAAGCGCTTCAGGAATTTATGCGCGCCGTCTATGCCGTTGGTGTCCCAGGGTTTGCTCTGTTCGAGCGGACCGAGGAACATCTCGTACATGCGGAAGGTGTCCGCGCCGTAATTCTCGATTATCTGGTCGGGGTTCACGACGTTGAACATAGACTTGCTCATTTTTTCGACAGCCCAGCCGCAGACGTACTTGCCGTCTTCGAGTACGAACTCGGCGGTGGCGAACTCGGGCCTCCAGGCGCGGAAAGCGTCGGTGTCGAGGATGTCGTTCTTAACGATATTCACGTCGACGTGGATGGCCTGCGTGTCGTATTGGTCTTTCAGCCCGAGCGAAACGAACTTGTTGGTCCCGGCTATGCGGTAGACGAAATTCGAGCGGCCCTGTATCATGCCCTGGTTCACGAGTTTGCGGAACGGCTCGTCCTCCACGACATAACCCAAGTCAAACAGGAACTTATTCCAGAAGCGCGAGTACATGAGGTGTCCCGTGGCGTGTTCAATGCCGCCCACGTAGAGGTCTACGCTGCGCCAGTATTCGTCGGCTTCCCTGCTCACGAGGCCATTGCCGTTATGCGGGTCCATATAGCGCAGGTAGTATGCCGAAGAGCCCGCGAAGCCTGGCATGGTACTGGTTTCGTAGGGGTAGCCTTCCGGGGTGCACCAGTCCTTGGCGCGCGCCAACGGAGGTTCGCCCTTTTCGGTGGGGCGGAAATTGTCTATCTGCGGCAGTTCGAGCGGCAGCTGGTCTTCGCGAAGCGGGGTCGCGATGCCGTCCTTGTAGTATATGGGGAACGGCTCGCCCCAGTAGCGCTGGCGGCTGAATATGGCGTCGCGCAGGCGGTAGTTGATGCGTTTCTTCCCAAGCCCGCGAGCTTCGATCTCAGAAAACATCTTTTTAACTGCATCCTTCACGTCGAGGCCGTCGAGGAATTCCGAGTTTATGAGTTTGCCCTCTTTGGCGTCATAGCTTTCCACGGAGATGTCGCCGCCTTCGACCACCGGGATTATCGGCAGCCCGAAGTGACGCGCGAAAGCGTAGTCGCGCGAGTCGTGCGCCGGGACGGCCATGATGGCTCCCGTGCCGTAGCCGGCGAGTACGTAGTCGCTGATGTAAACCGGTATCTTCGTGCCGTTGAACGGGTTGATGCAGTGTCCGCCGGTGAAGACCCCGCTTACGCGTTTAGCGTCGGCGATGCGCTCGCGCTCCGAACGCTTCTTGGTTTCTTCGAGGTATGCGGCGACCGCATCGGCGTTTTCCGGAGTGGTGAGCTTGCCCACGAGTTCGTGCTCCGGCGCGATGACCATAAAGGTGGCGCCGAAAATGGTGTCGGGACGTGTGGTGAAGATCTCCATCTTCTCGTCCATGCCGTCGATGCCGAAGAACATCTGCGCGCCCTCGCTGCGGCCGATCCAGTTGCGCTGAATCTCCTTGAGCGAATCGCTCCAGTCTATGGTTTCGAGCCCGTCGAGCATGCGCTCGGCGTAGGCCGTCACGCGGAGCTGCCACTGCTTCATCTTTTTCTGCACGACAGGGTGGCCGCCGCGCTCCGAGAAGCCGTTCACCACCTCGTCGTTGGCCAGCACCGTACCCAGCGCCTCACACCAGTTCACGATGGTGTCGCCCTGGAAGGCAAGGCGGTAGTTGTGCAGCACGTCCGACTTTTCGTGTTCGCTCATCGCGTTCCACTCCGCCGCCGTGAAGCTTATTTCGTTGGTGCATGCGGCGTTGAGGCCCTCGTTGCCATATATCCCGAAAGCGGAAATGAGTTCCGAGATGGGCCGCGCCTGCTTCTCGTCGTTGCAGTAGTAGCTGTCGAACATCTTCAGGAACGCCCATTGAGTCCAGTGATAGTATTCTGGCGTACTGGTATTGATCTCGCGGTCGGTGTCGAACGAGAAGCCCATCAGTTCGAGCTGTTCGCCGTAGCGCTTGATGTTCTGTCTGGTGGTTTCCGCCGGATGCTGTCCGGTCTGGATGGCATACTGCTCGGCCGGAAGCCCGAACGCGTCGTAGCCCATCGGGTGAAGCACGTTGAAGCCGCTCAGGCGCTTGTAGCGCGTGTATATATCCGAGGCTATGTATCCCAGCGGATGGCCAACGTGAAGCCCCGCACCCGAAGGATAGGGGAACATGTCGAGGACGTAGAATTTCGGCCGCGAAGGGTCCACTTCCACCTTATATGTTTTCCGCTCTTTCCAGAGCTTCTGCCATTTTTTCTCTATCTCCCTGAAATTGTATTCCATAGCCTTTTGTTTATAAATTTTACAGGCGACAAAAATAACGAATAAACTCCGGAAAAAAAAGCCGTTTCCAACGCCGCTCGCCTTTATTGCGAAACATTACGGAATAACCTTCTTGTGACGCCGTATTCTTTATCGGCTTTCTGTGAAAGCCGGCGGCACGCCCTAAAGGGGCGTAGGGTGGGCCGCTTAATAAATTCATGTGCCGATAGCACTAAAAGCGACAACTTGCGAAACATTATGCTTATATTTGTTTTCACCACAAAATCTCAAAAAACTGAAATCATGGAAGAAAACACACTCTCGAACAGCGAACCGCGCCAGACCATAGTCATCAAACAGGAACCCCGCCCGACAAACCCCATAGGCACCGCCGGGTTCGTCCTCGCCCTTGTCACGATCTTTTTGGGCTGGGTGCCGATTCTGGGCTGGATCATGGGGGTTCTCGGGTTCATATTTTCGTTTATAGGGTTGTTTAAAGCCCCCCGCGGCCTGGCCATCGCCGGATTTATCATTTCCATCATAGGATTCCTTTTCCTGATGTTCTTTTTTGCCGCTATCGCCGGAGCCGCAATGTTGAGTTGATAAACATTTACTGGCATTCCGGGAGCAATTCGAATAATTTTTATAGCACCGCATCGCGCTGTTAGCAAGCGTGTTGCGGTGCTGTTCCGTAGATGTCGATAAGTGAATTTTATAAAATCCAAAAACATATAAATAAAAACGATCGACATATGACGCGAAAAACACGTAAAACGCTGAAAAATACAGCAAATAGTTGGAGCCAAGTGTTGCGGTTTCGATTTTTTGCGTATCTTTGCAAGCCGTTTTGGCTACAAAAACAAGATAGATACAGTTGTAATTAACTAATTAAGAGGACAAAAAGCAATGCCAACTATTCAACAGTTAGTACGTAAAGGAAGGGACGCAGCGCAGGAAAACAGCAAATCGCCGGCGCTTGACTCTTGTCCGCAGCGCAGGGGCGTTTGTGTGCGTGTGTACACAACAACGCCCAAGAAGCCGAACTCGGCTATGCGTAAAGTGGCGCGTGTGAAGCTCACCAACCAGAAAGAGGTGAATGCCTACATCCCGGGTGAAGGACACAACCTGCAGGAGCACTCGATCGTGCTCGTTCGCGGCGGTCGTGTAAAAGACCTTCCCGGTGTGCGCTACCACCTCGTGCGCGGAGCACTCGACTCGGCAGGTGTGGACGGACGCCGTCAGCGCCGCTCGAAGTACGGAGCGAAACGCCCGAAACCAGGAGCTGCAGCAGCACCGGCTAAAGGAAAGAAAAAGTAACAAGCAAACAAAACAAACATTTTTAACAGACTTTTACAGAAATGAGAAAAGCAAAGCCTAAAAAGCGAATTCTACTTCCAGATCCTAAGTTTGGTGACCAGATGGTAACACGGTTCATCAACAACCTTATGCTGGATGGTAAGAAGAGTATCGCCTACACAATTTTCTACGATGCACTCAGTATCGTGGGCGAGAAGATGAAAGACGCAGAAAAGGCTCCTCTTGAAATCTGGAAACAAGCTATCGAAAACATCACACCGCAGGTCGAGGTTAAATCTCGCCGCGTGGGTGGAGCTACGTTCCAGGTTCCGATGGAAGTGAGACCCGAGCGCAAAGTATCTATCTCGATGAAAAACCTTGTCCTTTATTCACGTAAGCGCGCGGGACGTTCCATGGCAGAAAAGCTGGCCGGAGAAATCATGGCTGCCTATAATCAGGAAGGCGCAGCTTACAAGCGTAAAGAGGAAATGCACCGTATGGCAGATGCCAACAAGGCGTTCGCTCATTTCAGAGCATAATATAGGGTAGTAGAAGGAGATTAAGACAATGGCAAGAGATCTTAAATACACAAGGAACATCGGCATCATGGCCCACATCGACGCCGGTAAGACTACTACCTCGGAACGTATATTGTTCTACACCGGTAAGACCCACAAGATCGGCGAAACCCACGAGGGTACGGCGACGATGGACTGGATGGCACAGGAGCAGGAACGCGGTATCACAATTACCTCGGCAGCTACCACGGCTTTCTGGAACTACAAGGGCGACACTTACCAGATCAATATCATCGATACCCCCGGACACGTTGACTTTACCGTGGAAGTGGAGCGCTCGCTCCGCGTACTCGACGGCGCGGTAGCTACTTTCTGCGCGGTGGGCGGTGTTGAACCGCAGTCTGAAACCGTATGGCGCCAGGCTGACAAATACAATGTTCCGCGTATCGGATACGTGAACAAGATGGACCGTACGGGTGCCGACTTCCTCGCCGTTTGCGCGCAGGTGAAAGAGCGCCTCGGAGCGACCGCCCTCCCGGTAGTCCTCCCCATCGGTGCCGAAGATAAATTCCAGGGCCTCGTAGACCTTATATATAATAGGGCGATAATTTACCACGAAGACAAAAAGACCGAACTGGTAAACTACACTTACGAGGAGGTTCCCGCGAACATGAAGGCCGAAGCAGAAAAATGGCGCAATACCCTTATCGAGGAGGTTGCGGCACTGGACGACGCCCTGATGGAAAAATTCTTCGAAGACCCCGCTTCGATCACTCCCGAGGAGTTGATTGCAGGCGTGCGCAAGGCTACTATCGCAATGGCGATCGTGCCGATGCTCTGCGGTTCTTCGTTCAAGAACAAGGGCGTGCAGATAATGCTCGACTACGTGATGGCTTTCCTGCCCTCACCGCTCGATATCGGCGCCGTGATAGGTACTAACCCGGATACGGGCGAGGAAGTGAAGCGTGAACCTTCTGAAAAAGAACCGTTCTGCTCGCTTGCGTTCAAGATCGCTACCGACCCGTTCGTAGGCCGCCTGGCTTATATCCGCGTTTATTCGGGTAAGCTCGACGCAGGTTCTTATGTCCACAACTCGCGTTCGGACAAGAAGGAACGTATCAGCCGCCTGTACCAGATGCACTCGAACAAGCAGAACCCGATAGAAATGGTCGGTGCCGGCGACATTTGTGCAGCCGTAGGTTTCAAAGACGTTCGCACCGGCGATACCCTCTGCGATGAAAAGTTCCCTATCACTCTTGAGTCGATGACCTTCCCCGAAACCGTTATCGGTCTCGCGGTTGAGCCCAAGACTCAGAAAGACCTCGACAAACTCGGCGTAGGCCTCTCGAAACTCGCTGAAGAAGACCCGACGTTCACTGTTAAGACAGACCAGGACAGCGGCCAGACTATCATCAGCGGTATGGGTGAGCTTCACCTTGAGATCATCGTCGACCGTCTGAGGCGCGAATTCGGTGTCGAAATCAACCAGGGCGCTCCGCAGGTTAACTACAAGGAGGCACTCAAAGGAAGCGTACAGCACCGCGAAGTGTTCAAGAAACAGACCGGTGGACGCGGTAAATTCGCCGACATCATCTTCGAACTCGGCCCGGCCGACGACAAGGAATTCACAGGACTCCAGTTCGTCGACGAGGTTAAGGGCGGTAACATTCCCAAGGAATTCATCCCGGCCGTACAGAAAGGTTTCGAAAACGCAATGTCGAACGGCGCCCTCGCAGGCTACAAGATCGACAGCATGAAGGTCACCCTGAAGGACGGTTCGTTCCACCCGGTCGACTCCGACCAGCTTTCGTTCGAGATCGCTGCCCGCAACGGTTTCCGTGCCGCAGCCCTCAAGGCCCACCCGATCATCATGGAACCTATCATGAGCGTTGAAGTGGTTACCCCGGAAGAAAGCATGGGCGACATTATCGGCGACCTTAACAAGCGCCGCGGACAGATAGCCGGTATGGAGCAGAAAGGCAACGCCCGCGCGGTGAAAGCCAAGGTGCCCCTCTCGGAAATGTTCGGATACGTAACGGTTCTGCGTACGATTTCTTCAGGCCGCGCGACCTCTACGATGGAATTCAGCTACTTCGACGAAGTGACCGCAAGCCTCGCAAAAGAGATCATCGAAAAATCGAGCGGACGCAGAAGAGGCGGCGACGAATAATCAACCAGAACGAAAAATAAATAGCAAAAATCGATATGAGTCAGAAAATAAGAATTAAACTCAAATCATTCGACCACAATCTGGTTGACAAGTCGGCCGAGAAGATTGTGAAAACCGTGAAAGGTACAGGCGCGGTGGTTAGCGGCCCTATTCCGCTCCCGACCCACAAGAAGATCTTTACGGTAAACCGCTCGACTTTCGTGAACAAGAAAGCCAGGGAACAGTTCCAGTTCTGCACGTTCAAGAGGATCCTCGACATCTACTCGTCGACCCCCAAAACGATCGACGCGCTGATGAAACTCGAACTTCCCAGCGGGGTTGAGGTAGAGATCAAAGTCTGATCTTTTTTCGAGTAGTCGCCGGATAACAGCGTTGCACGGCAAATTTTAAATGCTCACGTACCATCAGTACGCTCCGCTTTAAAATTATTGTGCGCCTTGTTCTCCGACTGCCTCTCGAAAAAAACTGAAGCACAAGCAACAAAAACAAAATAAAACCAAAGGGGTGGAGGGATCGGAAAGGTCGCTGAAGCTATGCAAGGGAAATCTCTTCGAGATCGGTTCCCGGACGGCAGGAGTAAGGACAGAACGGTCACGGCCCCTAACATTAACAACAAACTAATTGACAAAATGTCAGGACTAATTGGAAAAAAAATCGGAATGACTTCCGTTTTCAGTGCCGAGGGTAAGAACATACCATGCACTGTTATTGAAGCTGGTCCCTGTGTTGTTACGCAAATCAAAACCGTGGAAAAAGACGGCTATGCCGCGGTTCAGATTGCCTATGACGAAACAAGCGAAAAACACACCAGCAGCAGTTTGTTAGGCCACTTCAAAAAGGCCGGAACAACTCCCAAGCGTCAGCTTGCCGAATTCAAGAGCTTCGATGAAGAGCTTAACCTCGGCGACGTGATCACGCTCGATATCTTCGCGGACGACGACTGGGTCGACGTTACCGGAGTGTCGAAAGGTAAAGGTTTCCAGGGCGTTGTGAAACGTCACGGATTCGCAGGCGTAGGCGGCCAGACGCACGGCCAGCACAACCGCCAGAGGAAACCGGGTTCGCTCGGTGCAGCGTCCTACCCTTCCCGCGTATTCAAAGGCAAGAAGCTTCCGGGACAGACCGGCGGTGAACAGGTAAAAGTTTTGAACCTCAGGATCCTCAAGAAAATCGCCGACAGCAACCTTCTCCTCGTGAAAGGTTCAATACCGGGAGCAAAAGGGTCTTACCTTTTAATTGAAGACTAAGCCATGGAATTGAACATATACAACACCACGGGAGCGGAAACCGGCAAGAAGGTTACGCTTAAAGCAGAGGTTTTCGGCATCGAACCTAACAACCATGCCATCTACCTCGATGTAAAACAGTATCTCGCCAACCAGCGCCAGGGTACGCACAAGGCAAAAGAACGCAACGAAGTCGCAGGTTCTACCCGCAAACTCAAACGCCAGAAAGGTACAGGCGGAGCGCGTGCAGGCAGCATCCTCAGCCCGGTATTCGTAGGCGGGGGCCGTGTATTCGGTCCGCAGCCGCGCGACTACGGCTTCAAACTCAACAAGAAGCTCAAACAGCTCGCACGCCGCAGCGCACTCAGCTACAAAGCGAAAGACGGAAAGATCACAGTCGTTGAAAACTTCACTTTCGAAGCACCCAAGACCAAGTCGTTCATCGCTATGGCCAACAGCCTTAAGCTTAACGACCGCAGGATTCTTGTGGTTCTTCCCGAATCTGACAACAACGTTATCCTTTCGGCACGCAACCTGGGCAACGTGAAAGTGGTTCCCGCAGCCAACGTCAGCACTTACGACGTGATGAACGCCACAAGGATCCTCATGGCCGAAGGCAGCGTGAACGTATTGAACGAACTGTTAGCGTAATCCACAAAATCTACAGGAAAATGGAAATTTTAGTTAAGCCGATATTGACCGAGAAAATGACGATTCAGGGCGAAAAGCTGAATCGCTACGGTTTCATTGTGGATCCGAAAGCCAGCAAACCGCAGATCCGCACTGCCATCGAGCAGTTGTACGATGTCACAGTCACCGACGTGAACACTATCCGTTGCATGGGTAAGGCGAAAAGCCGCTACACCAAAGCAGGTATGCTCAACGGCCGTGCCGATAACTTCAAAAAAGCGATCGTGACACTCAAAGAAGGAGATAAGATTGATTTTTACAGTAATATCTAACCGAGATGGCAGTAAAAAAATTCAAACCCATTACACCGGGTACAAGACATAAGATAGCGGGTACGTTCGACGAAATCACGACCGACAAACCCGAAAAATCACTGCTCTCGCCGCAGAAAAGCTCAGGCGGACGTAACAGCGCAGGTCACATGACCGTACGCTACCGTGGCGGTGGTCACAAACAAATGTACCGCGAGATAGACTTCCGCAGGGCCAAAGACGGCATGGAAGCTACTGTGAAAACCATCGAGTACGACCCGAACCGTTCGGCACGCATCGCGCTGCTGACTTACGCGGACGGTCAGAAAAGCTATATCCTCGCCCCCAACGGCCTCAAAGTGGGCCAGAAAGTTGTGAGCGGCGCAGGTGCGGCTCCCGAAGTAGGCAACACGCTCCTTCTGGGCGAAATACCCCTCGGTACCGTTATCCACGCGATCGAACTCTACCCCGGACAGGGTGCCGTGATGGCACGCAGCGCCGGTACGTATTGCCAGCTGCTTGCACGCGAAGGCAAATACGCGATCATTAAACTGCCTTCAGGCGAAACACGCATGGTGCTTACCACCTGCCGCGCTACGATCGGTGTCGTTTCGAATCCCGACCACAGCCTTGAGCAGCACGGTAAGGCCGGCCGCCGCCGCTGGCTCGGACGCCGCCCGCGCAACCGCGGTGTTGTGATGAACCCTGTCGATCACCCCATGGGTGGTGGTGAAGGCCGTTCGTCCGGTGGTCACCCGCGCTCGCGCAAAGGCCTGCTTGCTAAGGGCTACAAGACCCGCAGCCCGAAGAAGGCATCTTCGAAATTCATAATTTCGAAAAAGAAGAAATAATTAAAAAAATAGCATAATGAGTCGTTCACTGAAGAAAGGGCCGTATATCGAGCCCAAACTCGAGGCCAGGGTCACCGCGCAGAATGAAAGCGGGAAGAAGGCCGTGATTAAGACATGGTCGCGTGCAAGCATGATATCGCCTGACTTTGTAGGCCAGACGATAGCCGTTCACAACGGGAACAAATTCATCCCGGTGTATGTAACTGAAAATATGGTGGGTCACAAACTCGGCGAGTTCTCACCCACACGTAACTTCCGTGGTCACGCGGGCAACCGTAAAAAATAGGTAGGAAATGGGACAGAGAAAACACATAGCGGCCGAACAGAGAAAAGCCGAAAAGAAGCAGAAAGCATTCGCTATCCTGCGTGACTGCCCGACATCTCCGCGTAAGATGAGGCTCGTGGCGGACATGGTTCGCGGCGTGGAGATCAACAAAGCGCTGGGTATGCTCCGCTACTCGAAGAAAGAAGCGTCGATCCGTCTGGAAAAACTCCTCCGCTCGGCCATCGCCAACTGGGAAGCGAAAAACGAAGGCTTGAGCCTCGAAGACACCCCCCTCTGCGTGAAGGAGATCTTCGTAGACAGCGCACGCATGCTCAAACGCATCCAACCCGCTCCGCAAGGCCGCGCGCACCGCATCCGCAAGCGCTCGAACCATGTGACCATCGTGGTTGACAAACTCGTGGAGAAAGAAGTTAAACAAGAAGTAAAAGAATAGCAGATGGGACAGAAAGTTAATCCGATATCGAACAGGTTAGGTATCATAAGGGGCTGGGACTCGAACTGGTACGGCGGAAAAGATTTTTCCGAGAAACTTGTTGAAGACGCTAAGATCAGGGAATACCTCGAAGCCCGTCTTGCTAAAGCGAGCATCTCAAGGATCCTTATCGAACGCACGCTGAAGCTCGTTACCGTTACTATCGCAACCGCACGCCCGGGCATCATCATCGGCAAAGGCGGTCAGGAAGTAGACAAACTCAAGGAAGAGCTGAAGAAACTTACAGGCAAGGAAGTCCAGATCAATATCTTCGAAGTGAAACGCCCCGAACTCGACGCGGTGATCGTTGCGAACAACATCGCACGCCAGCTCGAAGGCCGTATCTCTTACCGCCGCGCGGTTAAGACATCCATCGCGTCTACGATGCGTATGGGCGCCGAAGGTATCAAGATCCAGATCTCGGGCCGTGTAGGCGGCGCCGAAATGGCACGCAGCGAAACTTACAAGGAAGGACGTATCCCGCTCCACACTTTCCGTGCGGACGTGGATTACACCCTTGCCGAAGCGCTTACCAAAGTGGGTATCCTCGGTGTAAAGGTGTGGATCTGCACAGGCGAAGTGTACGGCAAACGCGACCTGTTCGAAATGACGGGAGCACCCGTATCGGCACAGGGCGCAGGTAACGACCGCGGAGAACGCGGAAACGACCGCGGTGACCGTGGCGACCGTCGCGGCGGAGACCGTGACCGTCGTGGAGGCGGCCGTGGCGGAGATCGCCGTGGTAATGGCGGCGGCGCAGGCCGTGGCCCTCGTAAAGACAGCAACAGGTAGGAACCCTTTATAAAGCGAAAAGAAAATGTTACAGCCAAAAAAGACCAAATTCCGCAGAATGCAGAAAGGGCGCATGAAAGGTCTCGCTCAGAGAGGGAACCAACTTGCGTTCGGATCGTTCGGGATCAAGGCGGAGGAATGCGCCTGGATCACCGGCCGCCAGATAGAAGCTGCACGTCAGGCTATCGTCCGCCACATGAAACGTGAAGGACAGATATGGATCAGGATATTCCCTGACAAACCGATTACAAAGAAACCCGCCGAAGTACGTATGGGTAAGGGTAAAGGTGCTCCCGAAGGTTTCGTGGCACCCGTAACCCCCGGACGTATCCTCATCGAAGCGGAAGGCGTCCCGTTGGACGTGGCAAAGGAAGCAATGCGCCTCGGTGCCCAGAAGCTCCCGATCACGACCAAGTTCATCGTTCGCCGCGATTTTGAAGAAACAGCAAACTAATCAGGTACGGAAAAATGAAAGCAACAGAAATCAAAGAGCTCTCGGTTAAAGAACTCAAAGAACGTATCGACGCTGCCAAGGCCGACCTGGTCCGTGTTAAAATGCAACATGCTGTGTCGCCGGTGGAAAACTCGAACGTAATCAGAAAAGCCCGCAGGGATATCGCCCGTATGAGCACGGTCCTGCGCCAGAAAGAAACCCTTAATTAATTACCGACATGGAAAGAAATCTTAGAAAAGAGAGAATAGGGGTTGTCGTTAGCAACAAGATGGAAAAAACCGTCGTAGTTGCCGTGAAGCGTAAGGTGAAGCACCCGAAATACGGAAAATTCGTCAACAAAACCACCAAATTCGTGGCTGCGGACGACACCAACACCTGCAACGAGGGCGACACCATCAAAATCATGGAAACCCGCCCGCTGAGCAAAACGAAGCGTTGGAGGTTAGTAGAAATCATTGAAAGAGCTAAATAGTCATGATACAACAGGAAAGCAGAATGATCGTAGCCGACAACAGCGGCGCAAAAGAGGTTCTCTGTATCCGCGTACTCGGCGGAACCGGGAAACGTTATGCGAGCATCGGCGACAAAGTCGTAGTGACTGTGAAAAGCGCTACACCTTCGGGCGATATGAAAAAAGGTACCGTTTCGAAAGCAGTGGTCGTGAGAACCAAAAAGGAGATCAGGCGCCAGAACGGATCTTACATCCGCTTCGACGACAACGCAGTGGTACTCCTTAATAACCAGGGCGAAATGAGGGGAACACGTATCTTCGGCCCCGTAGCGCGCGAACTCCGCGATGGCTACATGAAGATAATATCCCTCGCACCCGAAGTGCTTTAATCCTTAATACACGTTAGGAAAATGTCAGTGAAATTACATATCAAAAAAGGGGACACCGTCTACGTGAACGCCGGCGACAGCAAAGGCCAGACCGGAAAAGTACTCAAAGTGCTTGTTAAGGACAACCGCGCTATCGTAGAAGGAGCCAATCTCGTGAGCAAACACACGAAGCCCAACTCGAAAAACCCGCAGGGCGGAATCGAGAAGAAAGAAGCCCCGATCCACCTTTCGAACCTCCAGCCGCTCGACCCCAAATCGGGGAAAGCCGCCAAAGTAGGACGCAAGGAAAAGGACGGAAAGCTAGTTCGTTATTCTAAAAAGTCAGGGGAGGAAATCAAGTAATGGCAAATTTCGTACCTACATACAAGACCCAGTACAAGGAACAGATCGTTCCCGCGCTGATGAAGGAATTCGATTACAAAAGCGTAATGCAGGTTCCGAAACTGGAAAAGATAGTCGTGAACCAGGGTATGGGCCAGGCCGTTGCGGACAAGAAACTCCTCGACGTGGCAATGGAAGAACTCTCAAGGATCACAGGCCAGAAGGCCGTGACTACCAAGTCGAAGAAGGATATCTCGAACTTCAAGCTGCGTAAAGGCATGCCTATCGGCGTGCGCGTTACGCTGCGCGGAGCAAAGATGTACGAATTCATGGAAAGGCTCGTAGCCGTGGCCCTGCCGCGCGTGCGTGACTTCCAGGGTATAAACGAAAAGTTCGACGGCCGCGGCAACTACACCCTCGGTATCACGGAACAGATCATATTCCCGGAAATCGACATCGACAAGATCACCAAGATCTTCGGTATGGAGATCACTTTCGTGACCTCGGCAGACAGTGACAAAGAAGCCTATGCACTCCTCCGCGAGTTCGGCCTCCCGTTCAAAAACGCTAAGAAAAAACAAGCATAAGACATGGCAAAAGAATCGATGAAAGCCCGCGAAGTGAAGCGTGCGAAACTGGTTGCGAGATATGCCGAGAAACGCGCCGCGCTCAAAGCCGCAGGCGACCAGGAAGGTCTCTCGAAACTGCCGCGCAACTCGAACCCGATCCGTCTGCACAACCGCTGCAAAGTGACCGGACGTCCGAAAGGTTACATGCGCCAGTTCGGCATCAGCCGTATCCAGTTCCGCGAAATGGCTTCTAACGGCCTTATCCCGGGAGTGAAGAAAGCAAGCTGGTAGGTCGCTTCCGCGACACGGACAGGGCCGGAAAACCAGTTCCCTCCCGGAGCTATGCAATGGGAATTATTGGGAATCCGATCTGTTTAGGAGGTCGCTGAAACATAACCAACAAAACGTCGACTTGGGGAGTAAATAATGTTTTTCGGAACATTATTTCTCTCTAAGTCTGTGTTTTTGAGAAAAAAAGCGTATATTTGCCCGCTTTCCCGGGAGTGATGTGTGCGTATGTGAGGGGGAAAACCTGTGATGTGCATGTTTGTGCAGAGCAGAGATGTGTGTGGCGGAGAGCCTGTAATTATGGACGAAGGGGAAACCCGCGAGTGAATCAAGGGAGGGCCGCAATGTGCGTGGGAGAAGAAACCGCTAAAGAAGGCGGGGAAACAACAACAAGATTTAAAAGCAACACCTTAATAACTAATTGATTTTTAATTTTTAATCTGAACAAACATGACTGATCCAATTGCGGACTTTCTAACACGGATTAGAAACGCGGTGAAAGCCAACCACCGAGTGGTTGAAGCTCCCGGCTCAAAAATCAAACAGGAAATAACCAAAATCCTGTATGACCAGGGCTACATTCTCGCGTACAAGTTCGAAGCAGACGAAAAAGGGCATCCTGCTATCAAAATCGCCCTCAAGTATCACCCCGAATCCAAGATCAACGCGATCAAGGGCCTCAAGAGGGTGAGCCGTCCCGGTTTGCGCCAGTATGCCGACGTGAAAACAATGCCGAGCGTGCAGAACGGTCTCGGTATCGCCATCGTGTCGACAAGCAAAGGCATCATGACCGACAAAAAAGCGCGCCAGGAAAATGTTGGCGGCGAAGTACTTTGCTACATTTACTAATGTGGCTACTCACAAACAAACAAAATTTTAAAGAATGTCAAGGATTGGAAAAGCACCTGTAAACCTGCCGGCTGGAGTGACTGTTACGGTCGCATCGGACAACACGGTAAGCGTGAAAGGGCCTCTTGGCGAACTGTCGCAGAAAGTCGATAAAGACATCACAGTTAAGCTGGAGGATGGCGTACTCACCGTAGAACGCCCAACGGACCAACCCCGCCACAGGTCTATGCACGGATTGTACCGCGCGCTCATCAACAACATGGTTGTGGGTGTGTCGAAAGGTTACGAAACAAAGCAGGAACTCGTCGGTGTAGGTCTCAAAGCCGAAGTAGAAGGCAACATATTGAAAATGTCGCTCGGCTATTCGCACGATATATGGCTCATGCTCCCGGCCGAAATCAAGGCGGAAGCTGTCTCTGAAAAGAAAAGCAACCCTATCATCACTCTTAAGAGTACAGATAAACAGCTGATAGGCCAGGTTGCAGCTAAGATACGCTCACTGCGCAAACCGGAACCGTACAAAGGTAAGGGTATCAAGTTCGTGGGCGAACAGTTAAGGCGCAAGGCCGGTAAATCTGCAAATGCTAAATAGTAAATAAGGAAAGATTATGGCATTGACTAAGACTGAAAGAAGGGCGAGGATCAAAATGAGGATCCGCAAGGTGGTAAGCGGTACCGCCGAGAAACCCCGCATGAGCGTATTTCGCAGCAACAAGCAGATATACATACAGTTTATTGACGACGTTAACGGTGTGACCCTTGCGGCGGCATCTTCGACAGACAAGGAAGTGGCTGCGAAACTCGCAGGCAAGACCAAAACCGAAGCAGCGGCCGTAGTAGGTAAATTCGCAGCGGAAAAAGCAGCGGCTAAGGGTATTAGCGAAGTTGCTTTCGACCGCGGAGGATACCTCTACCACGGAAGGGTTAAACAGTTGGCTGACGCCGCACGTGAAGGCGGCCTTAAATTCTAAGCGGATATGAGCAATACGAATATAAAGAAAGTACGTACGAGCGACCTGGAACTCAAAGACAGGCTCGTAAGCATCCAGCGCGTTACGAAAGTAACCAAAGGGGGGCGCACCTTCACCTTCTCCGCTATAGTGGTGGTCGGTAACGAAAACGGCGTTGTGGGCTACGGCCTGGGCAAAGCCAGCGAAGTTACCGCGGCTATCGCAAAAGGCGTGGAAGACGCGAAGAAAAACCTCGTGAAGATACCGGTTCTCAACGGAACCATCCCGCACAAGCAGGAAGCACGTTACAGCGGATCGCTCGTTATGATCCGTCCGGCAGCCCCCGGTACGGGAGTTATCGCCGGCGGTGCCATGCGTGCCGTGCTCGAAAGCGTCGGCATCCACAACGTGCTCGCGAAGAGCAAGGGTTCGTCGAACCCCCACAACCTTGTGAAAGCAACGGTTCAGGCTCTTCTCGAACTCCGCGACGCCCGCAGCGTAGCCGAAGTGAGGGGTATCTCTCTCAACAAAGTGTTCAACGGTTAATAAGTGCGAAAGAGATGGCAAGAATAGATATTACTCAAGTGGTCAGCCGCATCGGCAGCACCGCAAGGCAGAGGAAAAACCTCGACGCACTCGGGCTTCGCAAACTCAACCAGACAGTAACCCACGACGATTCAGCGATCATCATGGGCATGGTTGAGAAAGTGAAACACCTTGTGGTAGTCGCTCCCGCAAAGGGCGAGGCTAAAGCCAAAAGCGCGCCCAAAGCAGCTCCAGCCCCGGCTAAAGAGGTGGCAGCAGAAGCTCCCAAGGCAGAAGTGAAAGCCGAAGCCCCCAAGGCGGAAGCAAAGGCAGCAGCGCCGAAAGCTGAAAAAGCCCCGGCAAAGAAAGCTCCCGCAGCGAAAGCACCTGCAAAGGCGGACGCGAAACCCGCAGCTAAAAAAAGTGTAAAACCAGCAACTGAGAAGAAAGATGGAACTAAATAATCTGAAACCCGCAAAAGGAGCGACCCACAGCGAAAAGAGGATCGGCCGCGGACAGGGTTCAGGCCGCGGAGGTACGTCTACGCGCGGTCACAAAGGTGCCCAGTCGCGTTCGGGATACTCGCAAAAGCTCGGTTTCGAAGGCGGTCAGATGCCCCTCCAGAGGCGTTTGCCCAAATTCGGTTTCAAAAACCACAAACGCGTGGAATTCAAACCGATCAACCTTGCGGAACTCGAAGAACTCGCAAGCAAGAAAGCGCTTAAGGCAATTTCTCCGGAAGTCCTTATCGAGGCAGGTATCGTGTCGAAGAACGACAAGATCAAGATACTCGGCAACGGCAAACTGACAAAATCGGTCGAAGTTACCGCTCACGCTTTCAGCAAGAGCGCCGCAGAAGCAATCGAAGCAGCAGGCGGGAAAGCCGTTAAACTGTAAACCTTATAATCCTTAAGGCTTATGAAACGGCTAATCGAAACAATTAAAAACATATTTAAGATCGAGGAACTGCGCAAGAGGATACTCTATACGCTCGGTCTCGTTCTTATATATAGGTTCGGTACGCATGTGGTCATCCCAGGTATCAACCCGGAAGCACTCTCGAACCTGACCAGCGCCACAAGCGGCGGCGGTTTGATGGGCCTGCTCAACATCTTCTCGGGCGGCGCGTTCGGTAATGCTTCGGTGTTCGCACTCGGTGTAATGCCGTATATCTCCGCGTCGATCGTGATCCAGCTGCTCGGTATCGTTGTGCCCTATTTCCAGAAACTCCAGAAAGAGGGGGAGAGCGGAAGGCGCAAGATCAACCAGATGACAAGGTACCTGACGATCATTATCCTCATCCCGCAGGCTATAGCCTATATAGCGTCGCTGCCGACAGCGTTCAATATCCCTGAATCCGCATTCATCATGGGACACAAGAACGTGCTGTTCATAGCGGTCGCGATGATGGCGCTCATGGCAGGTACGATGTTCGTAATGTGGCTCGGCGAAAAGATCACCGACAAAGGTATCGGTAACGGCGTGTCGCTCATCATCATGGTGGGTATCGTGGCCCGTCTTCCGTTCGCACTGTTGGCTGAAATCAACTCGCGTTTCGCTGCCGACATGGTAGGCGGCGGTGCCATAATGTTCATCGTGGAGATCATGATATGGTTCTTCGTATTCATGGCGAGCATCGCGCTCGTGCAGGCGGTACGCAAGATCCCGGTGCAGTATGCGAAACGCATCGTCGGAAACAAACAATACGGAGGTGTACGCCAGTACATACCGCTGAAAATAAACGCCGCCAACGTTATGCCTATCATCTTTGCCCAGGCGCTGATGATGATCCCCATGCTCTTTTCAGGAGCGGAATGGGCGCAGGGCTTCGTCACGACGTTTATGAACCACAACGGTTTCTGGCATAACTTCGTATTCGCGCTGCTCGTGATCGCGTTCACGTATTTCTATACGGCGGTTACGGTTAACCCCAATCAGATGGCGGAAGACATGAAACGCAACGGCGGATTTATCCCGGGTGTCAAACCGGGCAAGAAAACCGTTGACTATATCGACGCCGTGATGACAAGGATCACGCTCCCTGGGTCGATCTTCCTCGCGCTCGTGGCTATCATGCCCGCGTTCGCATCGAAGCTCGGCATCAACCAGCAGTTCGCCCTCTTCTTCGGGGGTACGTCGCTGCTGATCTTGGTGGGTGTAGTTCTTGATACTCTCAAGCAGATCGAAAGCCATCTGTTGATGCGCCACTACGACGGCCTTATGAAGACCGGACGTATCAAAGGACGCAACGGATAGTTTCGAACCCAGAGTTCTTACCAACGATGATATACTTAAAGACCAAGGAAGAGATAGAGCTGCTCCGCGAGAATAACCTTCTCGTGTCGGCAACCCTGGCGGAAGTGAAAAAACACGTGAAGCCCGGAGTGACGACGAAAGAGCTGGACGCGGTGGCCGAAAGGTTCATCCGCGCTCACGGAGCGGTTCCCGGCTTCCTCGGTTATGGAAACCCGCCGTACCCCGCGACACTCTGTGTTTCGGTCAACGAGCAGGTGGTCCATGGAATACCGTCGGATTACGCCCTCAGGGAAGGCGATATCGTTTCGGTGGACTGCGGTACCCTTATGAAGGGGTTTTATGGTGATTCCGCGTATACTTTCGCGGTAGGCGAGATCGCACCGGAGGTGCAGAAACTTCTCGCCGTGACCACAGAGGCCCTCCGTAAAGGTGTCGAACAGGCGAAAATCGGAAACCGCGTAGGCGATATTTCCGCAGCCGTGCAGGTCCATGCCGAATCGAACGGTTTCTCCGTCGTGAGGGAGCTTACCGGACACGGCCTCGGGTGCAACATGCACGAGGAACCGGAAGTCCCCAACTTCGGGGTCAAAGGCAGGGGACCCGTCCTCCAGGAGGGGATGGTCATCTGCATCGAACCGATGATCAACATGGGGACACGCCACGTTGTCTTCGAGAGGGATGGATGGACAGTCCGCACGCGTGACCGCAAACCTTCGGCGCATTTCGAATTCGCCGTCGCGGTCACGAAGGACGGCCCGGACATACTGACGGATTTCGGTATCATCGAAAAAGAGTAGGACAAACCAAAGTAACACAACCAAGGAACTCTATGGCAAAGCAAACTGCTATTGAAAAGGACGGAACGATAACCGAAGCGCTGTCGAACGCGATGTTCCGCGTCGAGCTGGACAACGGTCACGTTATCACCGCCCACATCTCCGGGAAAATGAGGATGCACTACATCAAAATCCTCCCCGGCGATAAAGTTAAAGTTGAAATGTCCCCTTACGATTTGTCCAAAGGACGAATTTCGTTCCGCTACAAATAGAGGGGAAAACAAGGCTTGCAGGGCAGACATTCATTAAGCCGCCGGACCTGTAAATGTTAGGGGCAACCCGCATGACATTTGGAACCGGTGCGGAAAAATGAAAACAATGTCGCCGTGGGGGTTTTGTTAAAAAAAAACTAAAAAAACCAATGAAAGTAAAATCGTCAATCAAGAAGAGGAGCGAGGATTGCAAGATCGTAAAGCGCAAAGGCAAGCTCTATGTTATCTGCAAGAAGAACCCTAAATTAAAAATGCGTCAGGGTTAATCCCTCAAACCAAAAACAACGAACAAGATTTATGGCACGTATAGTAGGTGTAGATTTACCAAAAAACAAACGAGGCGTAATCGGCCTTACCTATATTTACGGTATAGGACGCAGTACGTCGCAGAAGATCCTCGAAATGGCAGGGGTGGACCCGAACCAGAAAGTACAGGAATGGAACGACGACCAGGTGAACGCAATCCGTTCTGCTATCGCTGAAAGCGGCATCAAAGTGGAAGGCGAAGCGCGCTCGGTGGTACAGCTCAACATCAAACGCCTTATGGACATCGGTTGCTACCGTGGTATCCGCCACCGTATCGGCCTGCCGGTAAGGGGTCAGAGCACCAAGAACAACGCGCGTACCCGCAAAGGACGCAAGAAAACAGTCGCTAACAAGAAAAAAGCAACTAAGTAATAAAACAGAGTTATGGCTAAAAAAACAAATACGGTTAAAAAGAAAGTCGTTAAGGTCGACGGCGTGGGCCAGGTTCACGTTCACTCGACTTTCAACAACGTTATCGTTACGATCACCAACGGTAACGGCGACGTGATAAGCTGGAGCTCTGCAGGTAAAATGGGTTTCAGGGGTTCGAAAAAGAACACCCCCTACGCTGCCCAGACTGCCGCTACGGATTGCGCAAAGGTTGCTTACGATATGGGATTGCGCAAAGTAAAAGTTTATGTTAAAGGACCGGGTGCCGGCCGCGAATCCGCGATCCGCACAATCCACGGCGCAGGAATCGAAGTTATCGAGATCATTGACGTAACTCCGATGCCGCACAACGGATGCCGTCCGCCTAACCGCCGCCGCGTGTAATCGAGTCGGCAGTAGGAATTTTTTAAAACATAAAGCAAAAATACAATGGCAAGATATATTGGACCAAAAAGTAAGATCTCGCGCAAATTCGGCGAACCGATCTTCGGTACGGATAAAGTTCTCGAAAAGAAGAACTACCCTCCCGGACAGCACGGAATGGCGCGCAAACGCAAGAAAGTATCGGAATACGGTACTCAGCTGAGCGAAAAGCAGAAAGCAAAATCGACATACGGCGTCCTTGAAAAACAGTTTCACAGGACTTTCGAAGAAGCAGCGCGCATGGGCGGTATCACAGGTGAAAACCTGCTGAAACTCCTCGAAGCACGCCTCGACAACGTAGTGTTCCGTTTGGGCCTCGCCCCGACAAGGGCCGGCGCACGCCAGCTCGTCGTACACCGCCATATCACGGTTAACGGAGCGGTACTCAACGTACCTTCGTACAGCCTTAAGATCGGCGACGTTATTTCCGTACGCGAAAAATCGAGGAGCCTCGAATCTATCCAGGAATCGCTCTCGGGCCGCCGCAACCGCTACTCGTGGTTGGAGTGGGACGGAAGTTCGATGACCGGTAAGTTCATGGCGAAACCCGAACGCGAGGATATCCCTGAAAACATCAAGGAACAGCTCATCGTCGAATTGTACTCGAAGTAGTAAATAACTGCAAACGAATAAACCTATGGCAATATTAGCATTCCAGAAACCTGAGAAGGTTATCATGCTCGAATCCACATCGACGTTCGGGAAATTCGAATTCCGTCCGCTCGAACCCGGTTTCGGCATGACCGTCGGAAATGCCCTGCGCCGTATCCTGTTGTCCTCGCTGGAGGGCTATGCGATCACGAGCGTCAAGGTGTCCGGCGTCGATCACGAGTTTGCCGCCATCCCCGGTGTGATGGAAGGGATGATAGATATAATCCTGAGCCTCAAGCAGGTTCGCTTTATCCGCACCGTGGAGAACACGGACAGCGAAAAGGTAACGGTCAACGTTGCCGGCCAGAGCGAACTCACCGCAGGATATATCTCGAACTTCCTTACCGGCTTCAAGGTACTCAATCCCGACATGGTAATCTGCCGCCTCACGCCCGAAACCAAGCTCCAGATGGAGTTGACAATAGGCAAAGGCCGCGGTTACGTGCCGGCTGAAGAGAACGCGGTTGCCGAAGCGGAATTCGGAGTACTTCCGATCGACTCTATCCACACTCCGATCAAGAACGTTAAGTACTCGATCGAAAACTACCGTGTGGAGCAGAAGACCGACTACGAAAAGCTCAATCTCGAAATCACGACCGACGGATCGATCCATCCGAAGGAAGCGCTTAAAGAAGCTGCCAAGATCCTTATCCAGCACTTTATGCTCTTCTCTGACGAGAAGATCACCCTCAACATGGAGGATAACAACGCAGCCGAAGAGTTCGACGAAAATGCACTGCATATGCGCCAGCTCCTCAAAACGAAGCTTGTGGATCAGGACCTCTCGGTACGCGCCCTCAACTGCCTCAAGGCGGCTGAAGTGGATACCGTAGGCGACCTCGTGCGTTTCAACCGCAACGACCTGCTCAAATTCCGCAACTTCGGCAAGAAGTCGCTCACCGAGCTCGACGACCTGCTCACCTCGCTGAACCTCCAGTTCGGTATGGATGTTACACCGTATAAACTTGACAAAGACTAATCATGAGACATAACAAAAAAGTCAACCACCTCGGAAGGCAGAGCGCGCACCGCAAGGCCCTCATGGCCAACATGGCGACCTCGCTCATCATCCACAAGCGCATAAGCACGACACTCGCGAAGGCTAAGGCCCTGCGCGGATACGTCGAACCGCTTATCACACGTTCAAAAGAAGACACGACACACTCACGCCGTATATGCTTCAGCTACCTGCGCGACAAAAACGCGGTAACCGAACTGTTCCGCGCTATCGCTCCGGCGGTAGGCGAACGTCCGGGAGGCTACACGCGCATCCTCAAGACCGGTGTCCGTCTTGGCGATGCGGCCGACATGTGTATCATCGAACTCGTGGACTTCAACGAAACCTACGGCAAGGAAGTTCAGGCCGCAGGCAAGGCGCGTACACGCCGTAGCGGAGCCAAGAAAGAAGGCGTACCCGCAGTTGAAGGCGCAGAAGGCGCAGAAAAACCCTCAGCCAAGAAGGCAGCCCCTAAAAAAGCGGCTCCCGGTGCCGGAGCTCCTAAAGGCGGAGCTCAGAAAACCTCTGGCGCAAAAGTTGGTTCTACGACAAGGATGCCAGCCAAAAGAGGCGCGTAGTTTTGAATTGTGAAGGCGGTATCGCCTTGTTACAAAAGATAAGGCCGGACTTTAAGTCCGGCCTTATCTTTTTGCAGTGCGCATTGCCTGACGGAATTTCAACAGGCATGTGTCGCATTTCGTATTTCATTTGCTCGGTTTGTACTTTACTATGTTGTTTTTCTTATATTTGTAAAATACAGAATGCGTCTCGGGTGCCTCCCGGCACACGGATATGGGTTGTTGCGGCGAAATAATTCCGTGTCATGGGAATGACGGGGTTTCACTATATTGGCGAAATAACAAGGAACCTTTATGAAAGAAAATACTGTGTCTGCGGAAAACAAAATCCCCAAAATCATACACTATTGTTGGTTTGGAGGCGGTGAAATGCCGCAAAGGATCAAGGATTGCATCGAATCGTGGCGTATTGTCCTGCCGGATTATGAGATCCGGTGCTGGGATGACAGGAGTTTCGATATGCACAGCGTCAAATGGGTCGAGCAGGCGTATGCCGCCGGCAAATGGGCCTTCGTTGCCGACTACATAAGGCTTTATGCGTTACACACCGTTGGCGGCATATATCTCGATACCGACGTGCGGGTCATAAAATCATTCGACCCGTTCCTCAAACACCGCGCTTTCAGCGGCATAGAATGGGCACAGCATCCTTTTTATTCCCGCTCCGAGATGCCCTGGAATAACGGGATAAACATAGAATCGGGGATTATGGGCTGCGAAAAAGGGCATCCCGTTTTCAAGGCTTTTATGGATTTCTATGAAAACCGAGAATTCGCGGTGGAGAATATGAATAACTATGTCATGCCTCACGTACTGCACTCGGTCGCCAAAGATTTCGGGTTCAGGCGCGATACATGGTGGGACCATCAGGTTATAGAGGGCGATTTCCAGATATATCCATACGATTATTTCCCGGGCCAGCGCACGGCGCGATGGGATATGTATGTGACCCACAATACCGTCGCAATACATCTGCATTCGGGGTCGTGGCGTCCGCCGCGTAAAGAACGCCTGCATTCGCCGTACACGGAACTCAGGCTGCATCTCAAGGAATTTCTCAAGGGAATGCGCGACGATGTGTTTTTGCGCAGGAACTGCATTACGGTCGATGGGAAAAAATACAAGGAAGTCGAGAGAGAACGGTTTATTTAATTTGTTAAACCGCTCATAAAACCTTATCTTTGGTGGCGTTTTTTTTCGCCCCCATTTGCATCAGGATAAATTCACCCAAAAATATTTTAAGATCATGAGTCAGATTGTAAGTGTACACGGCAGGGAGATCCTCGATTCGAGGGGTAACCCCACCATCGAAGTTGAAGTAGTAACAGCGAGCGGCGCAACGGGCCGTGCGGCGGTTCCGAGCGGTGCCTCTACCGGCGAAAACGAAGCCCTTGAGCTTCGCGACGGCGACAAAGGCCGTTACCTCGGCAAAGGCGTCCTGAAAGCGGTTCAGAACGTGAACGAAATCATCGCCAAAGAAATCCTCGGCATGCCCTGTACAGACCAGGTGGGCATCGACAAAGCGATGATCGCCCTCGACGGTACTCCCACGAAGAGCAACCTTGGCGCGAACGCTATCCTCGGTGTGTCTCTGGCGGTGGCTCACGCTGCTGCAAACCTCTTCGGAATGCCGCTTTACCGCTACATCGGCGGTACGAACGCCAAGACCCTTCCGGTTCCGATGATGAATATCATCAACGGCGGTTCGCACTCCGACGCTCCCATCGCGTTCCAGGAATTCATGATCCGTCCGGTTGGCGCATGCTGCTTCCGCGAAGCTCTCCGCATGGGTGCCGAAGTGTTCCACGCACTCAAGAAAGTCCTTCACGACCGCGGCCTCAGCACAGCGGTAGGTGACGAAGGCGGCTTCGCTCCGGCCCTCAAAGGCACTGAAGACGCTCTTGAGTCGATCATCGAAGCTATCAAGAAAGCAGGTTACAAGCCCGGCCGCAAGGCTGAAGGCGGCGACGTTGCGATAGGTCTCGACTGCGCAGCTTCAGAGTTCTTCAAAGACGGCATCTACGACTACACCAAGTTCGAAGGCGCTCAGGGTGCGAAACGCAACTCGAAACAGCAGGCTGAATACATGGCCGAGCTCGTTGCGAAATACCCGATCGACTCTATCGAAGACGGTATGGGCGAAAACGACTGGGACGGCTGGAAGCTCCTCACAGACATGATCGGCGACAAGTGCCAGCTCGTTGGCGACGACTTGTTCGTGACCAACGTAGAGTTCCTCAAGAAAGGTATCGAAATGGGCTGCGGCAACTCGATCCTCATCAAGGTTAACCAGATCGGTTCACTCACAGAAACACTCGACGCTATCGAAATGGCTCACCGCGCAGGCTACACTTCGGTAACTTCGCACCGTTCGGGCGAAACCGAAGATGCTACCATCGCCGACATCGCCGTTGCGACAAACAGCGGACAGATCAAGACAGGCTCGCTCAGCCGCTCTGACCGTATGGCTAAATACAACCAGCTCCTTCGCATCGAAGAAGAACTCGGCGACGAAGCTATCTACGGATATACCAAAATCTACAAGAAGTAGTTAATTCCCGTTCTTTCTTGTAAGAAAGAACCAAAGAACTTTCTTGGAAACTTCGTTTCCTGCTACTTTACAAGTTAAAAGGACACCCCGGATCCGGGGTGTCCTTTTAACTTGTTGAAAAATCATGAGATACGAAAGTATCTCCAAGAGTTTTCTGGTTCTCTTTTGCAAAAGAGAACAAAGAAAATTGACTATCTTTGTGTAAATCTTGGGATAGACATGGCGACGTCGTTGTTTGGGGATATAATTTTCGGGCCGGTGCGCAGCCGACGGCTGGGGCTTTCGTTGGGGGTGAACCTGTTGCCGGCGGACAGCAAGTTGTGTAATTTCAACTGCATATATTGCGAGTGCGGGTGGAATACCAAGGGCGTGAAACCGAGGTTCAACAGGCGAGAGGACGCCAGAAGGCTGCTGCGCGAAAAACTCACGGAGATGGTGGCCGAGGGGACGCCGCCGGATGTGATTACGTTCGCCGGGAACGGCGAACCCACGCTACACCCCGAGTTCGCGCAGATAATAGACGACACTATAGAGGTGCGCGACGAGGTGAGCCCCGGGTCGAAAATATCGGTACTCAGCAACGCCACGATGATAGGCCGCGAGGAGGTGCGCAGGGCGCTGCTTAAGGTGGATAACAATATCTTGAAGCTCGATTCGGCGTTCGACGAAACGGTGCGCCTTGTCGACGGCCCGCAGGGAGAGTATTTCGTGGCCCGGACGGTGGAGAACCTGAAACTTTTCGAAGGGCGAATGATAATCCAGACGATGTTCCTGAGAGGGGAGTGCAACGGTACGCCGGTCGATAACACCACCGAAAAAGAGGTTGCGGCATGGCTCGGCATACTCGCCGATGTGCGCCCCCGGAGCGTTATGATATACACCATCGACCGCGACACGCCGTGCGAAACACTGGCAAAAGTGCCGGTGGATGAACTCAGGCAAATAGCGGCAAGGGTCGAGACGCTCGGAATCCCGTGTTCGGTGGCGGGATAGGGCGCAGTATGAACAATAGATTTCGTTAAAATGAAAACCGTTCTTCTGATAATAGGCTCCTTATTTATACTGAAGTTGATTTTCCGTATATATACGCCCCGGATCAGAGGATATTTCGGGGAGCGGAGGATTGCGAAACAGTTGAACAGGCTTAACAGTGAAGAGTATAGAGTCTTTAATAAGGTTTTAGTCAGGACAAACAGGGGGAGCAGTCAGATCGACCATGTCGTAGTTTCGGTATACGGTATCTTCGTCATTGAAACCAAGAACTATGGCGGCAAAATTTACGGAGGTGAAGATTCCGAAGAGTGGATCCAGGCGTTCTATACAACGAAAAACAACTTCAGAAACCCTATAAAGCAAAATTGGTCCCATGTGTATGCTTTGAAAGAAATCCTGGGGGATTATGGCGGCATATACTATCATCCGATAGTGGTTTTTACGGGCAGGGCCGAGTTGAGGAATCTGGAATCCGCCATGCCGGTTATTTATGACGGGCAACTCCTGAATTTAATTATGTATAAGAGCGGAGCGCCCAATCTGTCTTTAAACCAGGTGGAAGCTATTTCGGATAGATTGGGCGGCGCTAATTTACATAACAAAAAGGCGAACGACGGCCATGTCCGCCAGGTAAGGGCCCAGGTGTCCGAACGTAAACAGAAGGAGCGGATGCTGATCTGCCCGAAGTGCGGCGGGAAACTGATTTTGAGGAATGGGAAATATGGACAATTCTACGGATGTGCCAATTATCCGAAATGCAAATATATTTTTAAGAATGACAACTAACGAACAGATCAGAGAGATTGTAAGGCGCCGGGATGCGTTGAGGGGGTACCTTTGACATCGACGAGCTTAAAAAAACAGTTAAAATAGAGGAGGTCGCAACTCAGGCCCCGGATTTCTGGGACGACCCGGCTGCAGCCGAGGTGCAGCTGAAGAAGATCGCCGGCTTCAAGAGCTGGGTGGATGAGTATGACGCGGTGCATTCGGCGGTCGACGACCTCGAACTTATGCCAGATTTTGTACGCGAGGGCGTGGCCACCGAGGCGGAATTGGACGCGCAGTATGCCGCCGCGCTCGAAAAGGTGGAGGCGCTCGAAATGCGCAATATGCTTCGCGGGACGGAAGACAGACTGGGGGCCATCATGGATATCAACTCCGGTGCGGGAGGGACGGAAAGCCTCGACTGGGCTTCGATGCTCATGCGCATGTATATGCGCTGGGGCGAGCGTAACGGCTACAGGGTGCGCGTGATAGACGTGCAGGACGGCGACGAGGCGGGGATCAAGTCTGCGACGCTGGAGTTTGAGGGCGAGTATGCCTACGGTTACCTGAAGAGCGAGAACGGGGTACACCGCCTGGTGCGCCTGTCGCCGTTCAATGCCAACAACAAGCGCCAGACGACGTTCGCCTCGGTGTTCGTGTCGCCTGCGGTGGACGATTCGATAGAGATTGTCGTTAACCCGGCCGACATCGACTGGGATACCTACCGCAGCAGCGGCGCGGGCGGGCAGAACGTGAACAAGGTGGAAACCGCCGTGCGCTTGCGTTATCACCACAAAGATCCGGCAACGGGCGAGGTTACAGAATTCATTATCGAGAACAGCGAGACCCGTTCGCAGCTGATGAACCGCGAGAACGCCATGCGCATCCTGAAATCGAAACTTTATCAGAAGGAATTGGAGAAGCGGCTGGCTTTGCAGAACGAGCTGGAGGGCAAGAAGCGCAAGATCGAGTGGGGTTCACAGATACGAAGCTACACGTTGCATCCTTATAAACTGGTCAAGGACCACCGCACAAGTCACGAAACTTCGGACACGGTGGCCGTACTGGACGGTGATCTGGGCGACTTCATAAAGGCCTACCTGATGGAATTCGGGGCGGAGTAGCGGGCGGGATTTCATTTTTTGATTACTTGCCCCTCCTCCCGTGCTTTTATATTACATCCTGCGGCTGCGGCGGTTGTGAAGCAATCGCCTTTTTTCAGAAATCCTGCTTCCCGGGTGGGAGTTATTTGATCCGGCAGACTTTGCCGGGAAAACCTTACTGTATCGTCTTCTCTCCCGTGTGCAGGAGTTTGACCTGTTCCACAGATTCGAAAAGTTCGTCGGCGCGGCGGTTAGATACGATATAGGTTTGCTCGTAGATGTCGGTAATCTCGACAAAGTGCGCCCATTCGCTCGCGTAGACCTTGACGATATTCCAATTCTTCAGGTTCAGGTAATACCCGTAATATCCGAAAAACCCGTAGCTCCCGAGTATGGGGAACAGGTACTTGTATTCCGTCGTCGTCACTTTCCTTATCGAGAGTATATCCCTCACGTCGATGCGCGTCAATTCGACTACGCAGTGTATTTCGAGGTTGTGTTCGTCCACGCTTATTCCGAGAGGGATAGAGAGGACGTATAGCGCGATGACTGCCACAAGAATCGAGAGCAGCCATCCCTGCAGGTAGCTTTCCTGCCCGAATATCAGCACCGCGGCCACTATGGCAACGATGAAAACAGTCCACAGTACCGTCAGACGGGCTGTGCGCTTGTTCCGGTCATGTTTAAATTTCCTTGCCATTCTCTATACTCATTAGCGCTTCCGCGAGCCGCATGTGGAACGGTGTCGTGATCTTTATATTCGCCGGGTCGCCTTCGCATAGCGTTACTCGGCCCCCGGCGTGTTCCACAACCGAGGCGTCATCGGTAAAACGGGGGTCGTAGTGCGTTTCGTATGCCTTGCGCAGCAACGCGGCCGAAAAAACCTGTGGCGTTTGTATGGCACGCAGAACGGAGCGGTCTATGGGGTGCGAACCGCCATCGGGCGTCAATTCACGGAACGAATCTTCGGGAGTGATGGCCGGGATGGCTGCCCCGTGCGTCGCGGCTGTGTTTATGACCCTTTCGATAAGCCCGGCGGATACCAGCGGGCGCACACCGTCGTGTACCGCTATTATGTCGCACTCCCCGACAAAGGCAAGGGCGTTGCGTACCGACTCGAAACGTGTCTGTCCGCCCCGGGATACGGTATGTGTACCTTCGAGCCCGAAAGTACTGGCTATCCCGGCCCACCTGCCCATCTCTTCCTGCGGCAGCGCTACGACCATCGAAGCCCCCGGCAATGCCGTCAGCAGGCGCTCGACCGTATGCACGAGTACCGGTTTCCCGGCCAGCGGCAGGAATTGCTTGGGGACGGACGCGCCCATGCGGCTGCCGTTCCCCCCGGCTACTATTATGATCCCGATGCGAGGCATATTAAGATGCGGTTTCCCCAAAGTTAATCGTTTTTTTGTTGGCCGCCGTCTTTTTCCCAGAATAGTTTCTTCCCGAAGCCGAGTGTGTTGTCCGTGAATTTCATGGTATCGGGTTCGAATATCCAGAGGTTGAGGTCGGCTACGGCGGCGTAGGGGAAGCGCTTCAGATATGCCTTCCGGGCGGCAGACTCTTCGTCAGCCGCGGGTTTCCTGATTGTGCCTGTGAGTTGAAGGCCCTGAAGCCGTCCTACGGTGCGGGTTTCGAGGACTATCGAGCCTGCCGCGCGGCTGTTCCCGGCGGCTTCGGCGATGTGGCGCGTGCGCTCCTCGGACGTGAAGACCAGCCGCGCGGTGTCGTTCATGCAGGCATAGAACATATTGGCACACCACGGCTGCCCCTCACGGCATGTGGCTATCGTCATTACGTGATGCTTGCGGATGAATTTTAGGATACGCGGGTCCGGGGCATTAGTTTCCATGAGGCTTGGGGATGCTGTCGGCGGCAGTGGCCGTCACCGCGATAGAGTCGAGCTGTGTGATGCGCTGGTCTTCGGGGAGCGTCCCTGCGAGTTCGGCCATTATGCGTCCGCGCACAACCTCGAATTGCGCCATATTCTCTTTCGAAACGGGTTCGGCCGGCTCGGAAACCATCTTCAGCGGATCGATGGGGGTGCCGTTGCGCCATACGCGGTAGTCGAGGTGCGGGCCGGTCGAAGTGCCGGTGCTTCCTACATATCCGATCACCTGCCCCTGGCTGACCCGTGCCCCGGCCGATATGCCTTTGGCGAATCCGCGCAGGTGGAGGTAGCCAGTGGTGTATTGCGTATTATGCTTGATTTTAAGGGTGTTTCCGCCGCCTTTACTGTCCCAGCCTTTCGATACGACCGTGCCGTCGCCCACAGCTACGACCGGTGTGCCGGACGGGGCGGCGTAGTCGACCCCGTGGTGGGGCCTGCGTATCCGGAGTACCGGATGCATCCTCGAATTCGAGAACCTGGACGATATGCGGCTGTACTGAAGCGGTGCCTTGAGCATGCTTTTGCGCAGGCTCTGCCCGTTCTCATCCCAGTAGCTGATGCGCCCGTCCTGCTTGAAAGGGATGGCGTAGTGGTCTTTACCACCGTGGGTGAAAACAGCGCCCCAGATGCGTCCGTTGCCGATCAGCGTGCTGTCCACATACTGCTCGTCGTATATGACCTTGACCTTGTCGCCCTCCTGGAGGCCGAAAAAGTCGATAGACCAGGCGTACACGTCCGAAAGCTCCATTGCCAGGGCAGGGGACATATCCTGTTCGACCATGGCGTTCCACAGCGAGGATTTGATGGTCGCCTCGCCCATCCGCCTTTTGACAGTTACGTCTTTGATGTGGGTGTGGGCGCACACCGAGTCGCCGAAGAAAGATATCACGAGATATTCCGTCCGGTTCTGCTCGTACACAAGGTGTTTGAGCAGCGACAGGGAGTCGTTCGATACGAATGCCGTGTAGCTGTTGCCCGCTCGCATATTCTTCAGGTTGAACACATCGCGGCACGCCTTGTCGGCTTTGTCTGTCATCAGCGGGCTGAGGCCGTATTTCGCGAAGATCCCGCCTGCGGTCTGCCCTTGTCCCACCGTCCCATGCTCCACGATCATCTCTCGGTAGTCGATGCCGTATAAAGTGGGTATTTCGACCTCTTCCGCTTCCGCCTGCTCCGCACCCTGTTCGCCGCCGCCTTTGTTTTTGCACGACACAAGAAGGAATATTACCAAAGCCAGTGCGGCGATGGCCAGGATGATTATCTGGATTGCGGGGTACTTTCTGGGTTTGCGCATGGGTTTTGCTTTTTATATATGTATCTTTTAACGGCGATGCCGGCATTTTAGTGTGCCGGCATCGCTATTTTTTAAGAACCTCCGCACTTGGATTCGCCGCAGTTCATGCAGACCTGGCATCCGTCCTGGTAGACGATCTCGGTTTCGCCGCACTTCGGGCATTTCTTGTCGATCTTGGTGCCGTCGGCCACGTATTGCTTCAGTGCGCGGGCGACCCCGTTCTTCCATGTGTTGATCGACTCGTCGTTGAAGTGCAGCCCCTCCACGAGGTTAACCACGTCGACGATGGGCATGCCGTTGCGAAGTACGCCCGAGATGAGTTTGGCGTAGTTCCAGAACTCCTCGTCGAAGAGGCGGGATATGCCGCCCACGGTGTTCGTGTAGCCGTACTTGTCCTTGTACTGGAAGTCGTAGCGTTTTGCACTGTCCGCCTCGATGACCTTAATGATCGTCCCTTTCGTTATTTTGCGTGGGATGAACATGGCGTCCTCTTCGAGCTTACCGGTGAATATTTCGTAGGGGCGGTCGTTGTAGTTGCCCACGAAAGCGATCCACTCTTCCATGCCGTTCTTGAAGCGCACGATATCGGCTTCGAGTTCGACGGGGCGTGACAATGGAGGCTTGTAGGTTCCGTCGGCCGCTTTCTCTTCCGGTTTTTTCTTGTCCACGAGCACTCCGGCGCGCGAACCGTCACGATATACCGTCACGCCCTTGCAGCCGTATTCCCACGCTGTGCGATAAACCTGCGCCACCAGCTCCTCGGTCACGTCGTTCGGGAGGTTCACAGTGACGGAGATCGAGTGGTCCACCCATTTCTGGATGGCGCCCTGCATCTTCACCTTGCTCACCCAGTCGATGTCGTTGGCCGTGGCTTTGTAGTAGGGCGATGCTTCCACCAGTTTGTCGAGTTCCTCGTCGGGCATGGTTTCCAGCTTCGCGGTATCGTAACCAGAGGCTTCGAGCCAGGTCACGAATTTGTGGTGGAACACGTGGTATTCTTCCCACGAGTCGCCCACTTCATCCACGAACGTGATGTTGACGTCCTTGTCGTTGGGGTTTACCTTGCGGCGGCGCTTGTAGGCCGGACGGAATACAGGTTCGATGCCCGAGGTGGTCTGCGACATGAGGCTGGTGGTGCCGGTGGGGGCGATGGTGAGCATCGCTATGTTGCGGCGGCCGGTGGCGGCCATTTCCTTGTAAAGCTCGGGGTCGGCCTCCCTGATACGGTTGATCATGGGGTTGTTGGCCTCCTTTTTGGCATCGTAGATCGGGAACGCGCCACGTTCTTTAGCCATTTGCACGGACGCGCGGTAGGCTTCGAGGCAAAGCGTTTTTTGCACCTCAACGGCAAAGTTTATCGCCTCCTCCGTGCCGTAGCGCATGCCGAGCGCGGCGAGCATGTCGCCTTCGGCCGTGATGCCCAGGCCGGTGCGGCGTCCCTGCTGCGCCTTCTCGCGGATCTTGATCCAGAGGTTACGCTCCACGCTGCGGATATCGTCATCCTCGGGGTCGCCCTGTATCTTGGAGATGATGGCTTCGACCTTTTCAAGCTCCAGGTCGATGATGTCGTCCATCATGCGCATGGCCTTGCCGACGTGTGCCTTAAACTTGTCGAAATTGAAGCTGGCCTCTTTCGAGAAAGGCTTATCCACATAGCCGTAGAGGTTCAGCGCCAGAAGGCGGCAGCTGTCGTAGGGGCAAAGCGGGATCTCGCCGCAGGGATTGGTCGATACGGTCGTGAAGCCCTTGTCGGCATAGCAGTCGGGCACCGACTCGCGGATGATGGTGTCCCAGAAAAGAATGCCCGGCTCGGCCGACTTCCACGCATTGTGGATGATCTTGTTCCAGAGCACCTTGGCGTCTATGTCTTTTTCGTAGAGGGGTTTGTCCGAAACTATCGGGAATTGCTGGTGGTAGGTTTTTCCCTCGGCCACGCAGTTCATGAACTCGTCGTCGATCTTGATCGAAACGTTGGCCCCGGTCACTTTACCCATCTCGGTCTTGGCGTCGATGAAGTTCTCGGCGTCGGGATGCTTTATCGAGAGCGAGAGCATCAGCGCCCCGCGGCGTCCGTCCTGAGCCACCTCGCGTGTGGAGTTGGAGTAGCGCTCCATGAACGGCACGATACCTGTCGAGGTCAGCGCGCTGTTGAGGACAGGGCTGCCGGTTGGGCGGATATGCGAAAGGTCATGCCCCACGCCGCCGCGGCGCTTCATGAGCTGCACCTGCTCCTCGTCTATGCGGATGATGCCGCCGTAGGAGTCGGCGGGCTTTTTATGCCCGATAACGAAACAGTTGCTCAAAGATGCTATCTGGAGATTGTTGCCGATACCGGTCATGGGCCCTCCCTGCGGGATTACGTACCTGAAGTCCTGAAGCAGCGAGTGGATCTCCTCGGCGCTCATGGGGTTGGTGTAATTCTTCTCGACACGTGCGATCTCGTTGGCTATGCGCCAGTGCATCTGCTCGGGCGACCCCTCGTAGATCCTTCCGAACGAGTCCTTGAGTGCGTACTTGCTGACCCATACCGTCGCGGCGAGTTCGTCGCCCTTGAAGTATTCCCTCGCGCCTTCAACGGCTTCGGGATACTTGTATTCCTTCAGCCCTTCGGCCGCAGGCGCCGCTTTCTTTGTTTTGTTAACTTCAGGCATATTGCTTTTGTTATGTGTTTTCATTCATTTATGCCGGCAGACAAACGGCCTTAAACGCCGGCAGAAGCATACTTTAAAGTATGGCTCTGTCAGACAAGCATTTAAAGTTTACGTGGAAATTGTCCCGCCCTCGCGAATCCCGCGGCATTGTGTTACAAGTTTACGCAACTTTTCGATGGGATTAAGGTGAATGCCGGCGGAGTTAAGAACAATTTATTCACAATTCCCCGCCGTCGGCGATTAAGTCGGTGAGGGTGAGGACGCAATGTTTTTGTGCCGAAACGGGCGTTAAAAATCGAATACCCGCCGGGCGTTTTCGGTGGTTGCGGCGGCGATCTTTTCCGGAGACATGCCTTTGGCGGCGGCAACCTTTTCGCAGATGTATGTGAGGTATGAGCTTTCGTTGCGCTTGCCACGGAAAGGGACGGGCGGCAGGTACGGGCAGTCGGTTTCCAGCAGAATATGTGCGATATCGATCCCTGCGACCACCTCCGGCAGCGAGCTTTTTTTGTAGGTCACGGGGCCGCCGATACCGAACGAGAAATCGCCCATGTCGCGTATCGCGCGGTAATCTTCGATCGTGCCGGAGAAGGAGTGCATAACCCCCCGCACGCCCCGGCCTTTGTGTTTTTCCAGCACCGCCGTCATCTCCGCCCACGCGTCGCGGGTGTGGATCACCAGCGGCAGGGCATATTCGAGCGACAGCTCTATCTGGCGTTCGAGGGCTTCGGTTTGTTCGCCGATGAAGTCCCTGCTCCAATAGAGGTCGAGGCCCACCTCGCCTATGGCGTAGAAACGCTCGACCGGGGGATTCGCGAGAAGTTTCTCGGCCAGTGCGAGTTCATCCCTCCATGCCGGGTTGTCGTTGATTGAAGTAGGGTGCAGGCCCATCATGGGAAAGCATACCCCTGGATATTCGCGGCACGTCCTGAACAGGGCCTCGTGACTTTCGGAATCAGTCGCCGGCAAGAGCATCGCCGCAACGCCCGCCGCCTGCGCCCGCCCGGCAACCTCCCGGCGGTCGGCATCGAATGCCCCGTCGTATATGTGCGAATGTGTGTCGATCAGTGTCATTTGTGTCAGGGATAATCCTTTTTAGTATTGTCCTGTTTTGGCTTTCTGTGAAAGCCGGCGGCCCGCCCTAAAGCGGCGGCGGGCGGGCCACTGAATAAATTCACACATCAACTACACGGAAGATGGGTATTTTGCTTACGCCCTCTCGTAAAGTTTGCCCGGCAGCATGCGTATGGCGCCCTCGAATTCCAGTTCGAACAGCAGCGTGGCAAGCTCCGGCATGGACAGCCCCGCCGCGCAGGCCATGGCATCTATCGAGATCGCCTCTCCCTCGCCGATATGCGCCAGCAGCGCCTGCGCCTCCCGGCTCAGTATGGAAGTGTCGAACGCTTGTTTCGCCCTGGTTTCTGCCATGTCCCACCCGAGTTCGCGCGCTATGTCCTCGGCGGAGCAGACCATGCGCGCCACCTCGGACGATATCAGCCTGTTCGTACCCTCGGAGAATGTGTCGCCGATGCGCCCGGGAACGGCCATCACGCTGCGACCGTAGCCGTGCGCCAGCCTCGCGGTTATCATCGACCCTCCCTTGGCCGGGGATTCGACGATCAGTGTCCCCGCGCCCATACCGGCGATTATGCGGTTGCGTGCGATGAAAGTCACGCCCTTCATTTTCATGTTGGAGTGGTACTCCGACATGACGCCCCCTTTGCAGCCGATCATCTTTTCGGCAAGTGTCGCGTTCTGCGACGGATATATCGTGGTCACAGGATTGGGCAGCACAGCCACCGTTGACAGTCCGTGTGCGAGCGCGGCCCTGTGGCAGGCGCCGTCCACACCGTGGGCCAATCCGCTTACTATCACAACGTCCGGATATGCCTCTCCGATCTCGGCGATCAGGCGGTTGCACACCTTCTCGCCGTAAAGGGTCATCCTGCGCGTGCCGACTATCGAAAGCATCCGCCTGTTGCCCAAAGCCCCGATATCTCCTTTGTAGTAAACGACGGACGGAAAATCGCTGCATTCGGTGAGCAGCGCCGGATAATGCTCCGAGTCCCACGCTATGGGCGTTATACCGTTGCGGCGGCAATATTCGAGTTCTTCCTGAGCCTGCTTGTGGCATGGCTTCCCGGCTATCTGTTTGGCCAGTTCGGGGTTCAGTTCCGCCCTTTCGACGATCTCGCCGGCCGTTGCCGCATACAACTCTTCCGCACTTCCGAAGCACGACAACAGGTGGGCTGCCGTCCGCGGGCCTATCCTCGGTTGGAGGGTCAGTGCTATGTCGTCGATTATCATTACCTGGTGTTTTGTAGTGCTTGGAAAATGTAAAGGTAGAAAAAAGTGTCAGTAAAAAAAGCATGTATTGGCTTCCCGTTTTGGATAGTATCTAAAAAATAGCTATGTTTGCAACTCGAAAACAACCGGGTCTGATGGCCGAGTGGCTAGGCACAGCTCTGCAAAAGCTGCTACAGCGGTTCGAATCCGCTTCAGACCTCAAAGCAACCCTCTAATTTAGCTGATTGACAGCAAATTGGAGGGTTGATTATTTTAACGGGGGCGTAAATAGGGGCGTGAAGCCCAAATATCTGTGCTATAGAACAGTGGTGGTGAGACATCTACAACAATGGCAATCGTGCCGCCGCCCGCCGGTCACAAGACCATTTATCCCAACAACGATTTTGAGGACAAACCCAACGATAGAAATTTGAGGGCTGGGGGAAGTCGTGCAGCCGGGGCGAAGAACGCGCTCACAATAGAATTTAGACTGGAAGAACGGGGAAACAAAAACCTCCGGCTGTTTCGCCGGAGGCCATCGGGATTATTTACTCGTGCATTTCCATCATCATTTCCCAGTCAAATTTGTTGTATTTTACTTTGTAGTAGGTGGTATCTGGGTTCTCATAATTCTCCACCGCAATACGATAGTCTCTGAATGCGTCCCGGTCATATAGTTCAAAGTCACTTTTTGCCAGTAAGCAGGGAATACCCTCTAATTGACGCCGAATAACCTTACCATCAAGCAGTAAGTAGTAATTATCGGCATCGTCGATTAAATCGAACTCATCGGGCACTTCCTCGACCGTAATGACCTGCGGTACGTTTACGGTAATATTGATTGAAATTACAGGCTGGTCAGGGTCTATCGTCGTGCGGCTGATCTCTTCGAGAATTGCCACGATGTCCTCATCCAAGTTACCCGGAAAGTAAACATTGGTGCGCACACTCTTGTATCTTGTAACTTTTTGCTGCCAGCCGAAGCCCTTTTTACGATCCTTATACATATAGGTGTATTCACCGGTAATGATGTCCTCCAGTTCATGCGCCCTTACTATCTGTATATATTGTGTTTCCATACTTTTTGCTTGTTAGATTTAACAACTAAGTGGAGTTAAGGTATGCCCCTGAGCTTTTACCCTCAGGGGCGATACCATTTTTAGAATTACTGATTGCTTTGTTGGAGTTTGATGTTCTCCATGATAAGCCAACCGATCCGCTGTTTGAGTGTCACGATATAACACTCGTAACAGCAGTAATCTTCCACCGAGTCGGATAGGAGTCCGCTATAAGCCCCATAATGTCCGGCGGCCATGTTGGTCAGGATAGCCAGGTCTTTTTGTTCCCTGGTCGTTGCTGCGTCGGCAGCTTTTTTAATTTTTGTTGCCATGGTAAAAAAGTTTTAACGAGGCACTTCGTTGTGCGCTCTACCACATAAAACTGTTTTTAATAACATGGCTTTTGTTGTTTTGATATGGTGCTGAAAATAAGCAGATAATGTGTTTTTTATTTGAGGGCTGTGTGCCAATATATGCAACAAGTTATTTTTTATGATTGATTTGGAGTATGCCGGCCATGCTCAAATCAGTGCAAAACAAAAGTGACCCTACTGGTGTAGAGCCACTTTATACAGTTCGCTTATTACTATTAGTCGATTTTGATCCCGGCTAACAGACAGGCACTAATAGATAAGCCGGTCGATATTTTTAACGTCTTTAAAATTAGTACCATCATCTACGAACGTCTCGCCGGTACGGGAGATCTTTTTTATTTTGTTCAGAGCAATCAAAACAGACGTCCTCTCTTCATCTTGCTTATATCCTACAACAGACCACGTCCACCATCCACATTTTAGGAAATAGGGGCGAAGCAAACAGTCCTTATATTTACCGGCACGTTGCTCATATGATATCCGTATAACTGCATGGTCTCTGATGGCCTCCAAAAGAGGGATTATATACTTCTGCTCCTTCTCGAAATCATGGAACTGGATTTTTTGCTCCAACTCGGGGCTGCTGGTCATAAGGCTGCTTATGGCGATGGCATTAACCATATGCCGCCGTGCGGTACCCAAACCCGTATCGGAGTCGATTTTGATATGATACCTATTGTTGCTCCGGTTACATATAACTGCGATGCCAAACGTCTCCCAGATAGCACGACGCCGCTTAATAAAGGTGTCGCGTGACAATGGTTCCCCGCCGGATAACTCTGTACTATCCTGCCAAAGATCGCTCAACTGCACCAATGTTAGACCTTTACTTGCGCTATATAGTGTGCCGAGCAACCAAAGATACCCCCTGAGGGTTTGCTCGACGCTCTTTTTACCTTTTGCCATATCCCATAAATTTACTATCGTTCCCAAAGATAATGAAAATGAGGACTGGCGAAGCAGGGCAGGCGTAAAACTCCACAACGATTTTAAGACGATCTGAGGACGCGGAAATGCCCCGGCAGCCCCTCGCTTAGATGCGTGGCTGAAAGAGGCAAGACGGGTGCATTGAGAGACGCAGGGGATGAACGGCGTGTGAAGAGCACCAGTTGAATTTGCGAGCGTCGAGGAACTGGCAGTTTACCAACCGGCGAGTGAACTGAGAAAGGGCACAAAGTCCATAACAGAAGAATACAAGTCGCTGGCGTAGGTCAGGCAGAATGCAACCGCTAAAGTTATAAATGCCAATGGCTGAAAAAATAGTGGTGGTTTGCTGACTTACGGGGCGAAAGCGGCACTTGGCTACGGAAACCGAGAACCGGGCGTAATTACAATGAAAATTAAAAGAGATGGCGTTAGGTCAGGAAACCGGCAGAGCAACTGGCTGCTCGGCGAAATCGCCACTTGCCAGCGAGTAGATAGGTTGTTGCACTTAACCATACCTTTACATATTACATATTATCTGATATACATACTACATTACTTACATAGTAGTTAATTATTGCTACTTATTAATGTGAGCCCGATTTGCCCGGTTCAACCGCCCATAAAGCCCGCAGGCAGGCATTTAGGGGTATATCTACCTTAAATCTGGAGCGCTGCCGCCAAAGGTGGCGACTGGCATCAAGGCGCAGGGTTTGGGTGCAGTACCCGTCACGATAATATTTTCCGATTACGGTTAAGATTTTCTTTTGGGCTCTCGATAACATCTGCGATGCTGTTGGCGCGTCCTCATTAATCCCGCTGGCTTCGCGTTCAACGGCTCCTTCAAACCCATAGATATCCAGATTATCAATTATACGGAGTTCGGACTTGTTAAGTTTTTCCCGGTTGGGCGGGGTGGCATTATCGTTAAACAGGACTATATCGTGGGTTTCCCGACACCAAAATTCGTAAAGATCACTGTAATGGGCTATTAAATCCCCAATGGTTTTTATATGCCCCAAGCCGTGCTGACCGAAGCCTTTCTGATGGAACAATGTATATTCGATGCGAAGATAATTTTGATGATCTTCCAGTAACCGATCCGATATTCTTCTCATCATAGCCGCATTCTCTGTACCTCCACCCGCTTTATCGGCTATCTCAATCACTTTATCATATAGCTTCAGCATTTTCGCCGTCCCCTCAAAATAGATAGTTTTTGACTTATCGCCTGCTTCACGCCTGTTTTTGAGACGTCCGTATTTTACGACCATCGGCGTAATCTGATAGCCGGGGATAGCTGTCTTGACATTAAGCCCGATTTCGCACTGGGTAAAACCGGCGCGGCATAGTTCCTCAAATGGAACATTTAGCCTACGGGCTAACTTGTGCAGAGCCCGCTCAAAGGTTTTGGCGGTCAGGTCTGCCAACGTATTACGATGATTGCCCCATTTGCGGATACTACCCTCAACAGATATTTTATTACTGCCAGCCTGCCGAGCAACGTGCATCCAATGCTGCTTGGGCTCTCTATATCCATTGGGTAGGTGGTAGTTCTCATATATCAGCCCCGTTTCTTTATCAACCCCAACGTCTCCTTGTTGGCAGTAATCAAGAGAGCCGGTAAAATCCCGTAGCGTTATTTTTATCCAATCGATCATATAACAAAACTATCGATTTACAAAAACAAAAGCAACCCCACAGGGGCTGCTTGTATTTACGTGCTATTAGTCAATCAACTATGCTTCAATAATTTTATATGTAAAAAGTACAAGCGCCTATATATCGCCCGTTCATATTTAGTACTAACATACGGCACATTACATAATGTTTATCTCCGTCTTCATCTGTATATAGGTACTTACGCCAAATAATGTCGTTAGTATCTTGGTCAATCCCCTGCATCGTAAATCCAGCAGATTCCATATCTGCATTTAACGAGGCAGAACTACTGAATTCAAACTGGAAGAATATTCGCCATTCAGCATGATCCGACTCAGGAACGCCGATTACCGAATAAGCCCATAATCTATTAGCATCATCAGCATAAAACGATCTTCTTATATAGCAAAATTCAGGATTCTCCTTATATGTTTCGTAGGGAGTTTGTGTGTCGTCCCTTACAAATCGTAATCCATAGTCCAGTAAATGCTGCTCTGCTCCATCGTATTTAGTTATTGCTTCAGATGCAATGACAAATGCCTGTTTGTTGGATTGCGATAATACCTTCTGATCAGCATTAAATGTAAACACATAAGTTATCGTGCCGTTCTGAGACGCGGGCGCTGAGGGGTCGGCATTAAATCGGGCTTGTTTGGCAGCGTTCACGGCGGCAGTAATAAGCTTATTGTCTGAGGTTGTCGAGCCTTGCGCCATGTATTTTGCATTGATTACGTTGCCGCGTGCATCTACGGTAATCGCAACAATAACGCGCCCTTCATTGTTTCCCTCATACCTCGGCTTGGGTAAACTGCCTATGGGTGAACGACCGGCAAGGTTAATACTTGATCCGGCTGCCGAGGGCTGTGACTGTGGGACTGATGTATTCTCTGCTGGACGACTCCCCGGGAATTGTGCGCGAACATTTTGGGCGTTTACGTCATTGAATATTCCGGTAATGCCTACGGCTACTAACATTGTGGATAACAGTTTTTTCATGTGACGATTGTAATTGCTCCCCGCAGCCAATGAGGAGATTACACAAAAAAGAAGTGGGCTGCCGTCCACTTTAGTAAGGTATCGCCAAACACCCTGTATATGCGAACAACAAACCCACCTCAAGAGGCAGGAGCGTGCCGCATACACTTTTTGTTAAAATTTGGCGATTTTTACTAAAGTGGCACTTCCAATATGTAACGCAAAGATAGCTACTTTTCCCACCTCTGCAAAACAACCTGCACGCAGGTTATTGTAACTATTTATATTTCTTTAAAATATCTTTCAGTTCAAACATCGGCATCTTCTTGGCGGACTCGGCAGCCAAAACCCCATCCCACTTCATATAGCGGCGGGTCATTCCTGGGTTGCTGTGCCCGGCGTAGTTCATCAGTACATACTCGTCCACTCCCGCCATCCGGGCAAGGGTGATAAACGTGCGCCGGGAAGCATGGTAGGATATACGCTTCTCGATCCCGACCTTGGCCGCCAACTTGCGCAGCGTGTTGTTGATCGTTACGGATGAGTAGCGGCTGCCGGGGAACACCGGCTTCTCGTACTCGACATTATCCAGGTTGCCCTCGGCAGCCCACTGCAACATCTCCACGCCCAACTCGGGCACGGGTGTCGCCAACTTCCTGCTGGTCTTTTGGGTAACTTTTTGCAGCATCATCGGCTGGCTCTCCACGTCGATGTCCTGCCATTGTAACTGCAACGTGTCGCCCAACCGCAAGCCGGTGGCACACGAGAACAGGAACATGCACAAAACGCGGTAGTCGGTACTGCCGGAGACAATATCATCATCCATAAAGTACTTTACCAGACGGCTCAGCTCATCGTTATCTAAAAACACGTCGTTTACATCCGCCTGCGGTATCTCCAAGTCGCCCCTTTTGTATGGGTTATCCACTTTGACGCCCCGCCGGTCGATATAGTGCAGCACAGCGTTGATATGTTTTAACCGATTGCTGCGGGAGCCCTTAACATCGCCCTTGCCGCTTTGCTGCCCCTGCTTTATCATAAACTGGTCGAACCCATCAAGTAGCTTAGTGCTGATATCTGATAGCTTGATTTCCTTGCGGTATTCCTTTAACAATCGTAATGTCGTGTCGTAACCGGCGCGGGTGCTATCACTCATCTTGCCGCGTTTGGACTGCTTTTGCACATACTCGTTGAAGTAGGTGTAGAACGAGGACGCCGCCGACTCGTTGCGCTCGTTCACAAACCGCTTCAACATATCGTGCGTGATTTGTTCGCCGTTTATAATGGCATCGCGTACGCGCCGGTCGATACGTGTTATCTTTTGGTCAGCAATAATCTTCAGATCATGGTCTTTGGGTCGGCAGGCCGCCTCATCCCAATCATCCGGCTGCACGGAAATTCCAAACGGGAACTTCTGCTCCACACCATCCAGGCGCGAAAAGCGAATATAGACGGGCAGGCTCCCGTCCTTCTTCGGCTTATCGGTGCGCAGGTATAGCTTAGATTTGATTTGCAGCCGCATGGGTGTTGGTTTTAGATGCTAAATTAACGGCTTTTGCCCGAACCACAAAATTTTATCCCCCATAATCAGAACGGGCAGCACCGCACGACCAGTTGCCTTATGCGCTGAGCCTCATGCGGAGCAGCCCAACACAGTAAAGATTTGGTGGCGCCATCGGTTTGATACTGGATCGCAACACCATCCGTAAACAGCCACCAACAGTAATGCGCACTCGTGCCAGCCGTGGAAAATATCCGACAAGTGAACATAAATCCGGGCTCCGATTCGTAGCGCTCAACCAAATCGTCCAATATCAATTCGCCGGACGCAATTATCTCATTGCTGGCGATCACATACGGCTTGCCATCGCTCGTTGCCATGCGTAATTTACTCTCCATCATCGCTACTGTCCCCAAATGTATTAATGTCCTTCGCCGACTCCTTGGCAATGGATAGGTCATATTTTAGATAGCGCTCCGTCATATTGACCGACTTGTGCCCCAAATACTTCTGGATTTTGTAAATGTCCACGCCATCAAGTACCAACAGGGTCGCAAACGTGTGGCGCGATGAGTGATACGTGACGTATTTATTGATACCCAATACTTTTAGATGCTTGCGCAGGGTGTTGTTGTAAGTAGGACCGCAAAAGGTATCAAACACCTGCCTATCGCTGCCGAACAACGCTTTATCAGGCGATAACTCTAACAAAATATCGTAAGCCATCGGGAACAGGGGCACGATCACTTCAGACTGGGTTTTAACCATCTTCTTTTTTACCAACATATTTTGCGTGTCGATATGGTTCCAGTGTAGGCTGACCGCATCCGACCACCGCAAGCCCGTGTAGCAGGAGAACAGGTACATCAGAAATACCCTGCCCTCGGTCGTGTCCTTGCCGAACTTATTGGCGTACTGAGCGAACCGTGCCAACTCCGACTTATCGAGATACACCTCTTTAGCCTGCGAGGACGGCATTTTGAACCACTTGTATGGATTATCGACCGGGATATTGTGCTTTTGGATGTCGAGGATCACGGTGCGCAGGTTTTTGTGCTTGGGGTGTCTGCCGCCGGGAGCGTTACCGTTTTTGACCCGCATATGGTCGTCGAAGTCCTCGATCAACTTGAGCGATAGGTCGGATATGAGGAAATCTTTTTTGAACTCCTTGAGAACGTTGTAGGTGGTCATATACACCCGGATCGTCTCCTTGTTGAGCCCCTCTTTGGCCTTGCGCTCCACAAAGTCGAGATAATACTGATAGAACGACTGATCCTCGGGCTTGACCTCGCGCTTACCGGTGTAAAAGCTGCGGAACAGGTCGAGCGATAACTCCTGCCCGTCCGCCAGCGCCCGATTGACGAACATATCCAGGTCGATGAGTTTTTTATTGAGTTGCACCCTCAACGCCTCGTCCTTTGGCTCTTTGCGCCGGTTATCCCAACGTGTCTGCCAAACCTCTAACCCGGTCGGGAATTTAGTCTCCTCGTAACGCACCCGCACCCTCAGGTAAATGGGGTACTTGCCATTGCGCTTCAACGGCTTATCATTGCGGATACACTTGAAGATTGAATACTCGCCCATCGGAATTGTCGTAACTCACATGGGCTAAGTAAATTAATTGTGACGGATTGATAAAATTTTTACGATAATTATTTTAAAAATCAACAAACAAATCAACAAACAAATCAACAAACAAATCAACAAACAAATCAAAAGTAATATAAAAATAATATCGCAGAAGAAATTTTTGAGCCACAAAACAACAGGTCGCATTTGCCGCGGCGCACAAAAAATCACGCTTTTTGTGTGTTTTTGCGCATAGAAATTATTTTCTATCAAAAATGCATCGAAAATATTTGGATGGTAAAATAAAACGACATACTTTTGTATCGAAACTACAGAGCATTTGGAATTATGGCACTGACGATACTTAGCGCAAAAGATTACTCGCAAAGATTGAAAGCCAGCATACACGCGACTGGAAAATTGGGCTTCACCGAAGCTACTGCAAGCGCATTGGGGCTCACAAAGGACTCGTGTGTTTCCTTTGCGAGAGACGATGAGGAAGATACATTATATATGATAAATAATGTACCCGACACTCCGGATGCGTTTAAGGTAATGAAAGCAGGGGCATATTTTTCGGTCAATACGAAGCCTTTGTTCGATGCTTTGAACTACGATTACAAAAAGAAGAGCATAATATTTGACTTGGTACGGGACAACAATTACCCAGATCAAGAGGTGTATAAACTTAATAAACGGGATTTGCCGAGGAAATAGAATAAAGAGCAACAAATGAAATAATATAAAAAGGTATCAAGCGCAGCCCGATACCCTTTTGCGAGAACAAACATTTGGTCGTGTTCGTGCAGAGAGGCTACTCACCTAACTGCCCATTCTCGTTTTGCAAAGATAGTTCGATTTTAAGAATTATCCTACTGGGTTGCCATAATTTTTTTGACGTTTAACTTAAAACAAAAAAAGACATGGCGAAGTACTATGTTAACAACCGCAGACAAGAATCTGCAAACAACAACAACGAAGTTCACAAAGAAGGATGTTACTGGCTCTCGAAAGCCGCAGACACTACCTACCTCGGAGACTTTATTAGTTGCCGGGGGGCTGTAGAGGCTGCCAAGAAGAAATATCCATTAACTGCTGATGGGTGCAAGACCTGCTGCCCTGACTGTCATCGCGGATAGAATTATGGGCAAAAACCAGCACGTAGTTAAGACTGCGTCCGGCTGGGGTGTTCGCGGTGCGAACAACTCCAAGGTAACCAGAAGTTATCCGACGCAGAGACAGGCGATAGCCAAAGGAAGATCGATAGCTATTAATCAAGGTTCCGAACTGGTCATACATGGCGGGAACGGGAGAATCAGACAGAAAAATAGCTACGGTAACGACCCCTGCCCTCCCAAAGGGTAATTGAATTGAGAAGAGCGAGACGGATTGTTTCGCTCTTTTTTACACTACACACAATTTGCACTATGGATACATTAGATAGAAACCAATATCTGACGATAATTGAAGAGGTGCGAAATCTTGAAAAGACCTCGCTGGACTCGTATATTGATAAAAAACTCATCCCTCTGCAACAGCAAGATCCAAACTTCATAAAAACATTATACAAGGACATATTGTATGTCCTTGACGGTGTTGATGAGCCGGGAGATAATGATTTGGTAATTGAGAATGGAAGCCTTGCCATAGAGGATGGAAGCTTAAAATTATCAGGCTACCAAACCAGATTACACTATCTGACCAGATGGCTGCATATGCAGGTGGTACACGAAATGACGCAGACCAATCCTTTGGAATTGGTTGAAAGGTTGGAGGCTTTTGAGGCCAATTTTTTGGGAAAGATAACTTACACGCCAGGATACAGGGCAAAACTCGACGAAATAAAGGCAAGTGTCGTACAGGAACGCCAATACAATTACAAAGGGAAAAAGTGGAAGCCCAAAAAGAAAATGTCACTCGATGAAGTTGAGGTAAGCGCCGGATTTAAGATTTTTGGCATTAAGTTTAGATATCGGAAACAGAAATAGAGGGGCGCAAATAGGGGCGCAATGTTGTTGAGGTCGAGAAAACGCAGTAATTACAGGAAAAATCGGCAACACCAAACGCCTTGAAAACGACCAAGTCAAAAAATCAACATCTTGATATACAACTACTTTACATTTCGCTTCAGACCTCATATAAGTTCACTTCATTGCACGTATTTGCACTAATTGAGACGCCCGGAAGATATCTTCCGGGCGTCTTCAGTATTATAAAGTCTGTATGCGTATTATTCAATAAAGTAATTTGGGGTCTATTTCGATTCCATGTGTTTTTTCTTCCTGCCGTTGCGTTTCCTGCGGAGCCATATTATGAACCCTGTGACCGGAAGCGACGCCCCTATGAGGCTCCCGGTGAAGGCCATGATCTTGCCGGGCAGGCCCAGTATGCGCCCGTCGTGCAATTCGAGGTTCATTTTGCGAAGTTTGTCGCCTCCTTTCTGGTCCTTATACCTGCCGGCATAGGGGCCTTGGCCTTTGAGAGGTTCGAGCGTATATTGGTCGTAGAACAGGTTGTCGGTGCGGTAGTACGAATGGCGCCTGTGCTCCACGCTCACGCGGTATATGGCCTTTTTGTTGCCCTGCCGGGGGAGGGCGAAGTAGAACGAGGCCGCCTCTGGGGCCTCAGCGCGCACCAGGCGGTAAAGCGAATCGAGGGCGAAAGGCATAGCCTGGTCTACTTTGGTGGTATCCGACTGCGGCATACGGTAGGGCAGCTCCTGCTTTCCGCCCGAGGTGACGTAATAGACTGATTTACTGAACCAGCCGAAGCTCCATATCAGCCCTGTCAGCGAACAGACGGTAAGGATGATGAAAGCGTATCCGCCCAGAACGTTGTGCAGGTTCCAGTTTATGCGGTGCCACGGGCTTTTGAAATTGATCGTGAAGTTGTTCTTTACGGTTTTCCGGTTCCATCGCCTGGGCCACCAGAGCACCATGCCGGTTATGAGCGTGATGAGGAAAATAAGTATCCCGAAACCAACAATAGGTTTTCCGATATGTCGCGGCAGCCACAGGGTGCGGTGTCCCGTCAGAACCCACGGAAAGAAACTGAACGAATCGCGCCCCTTGCCGGCAGCTACCTTTATTACATCGCCGGAATAGGGGTTTATGAATACCTCGTTCGAGCTCTGGCGGCTGGAGTAATCGAGCTTCACGGCCTCGTCGGGCAAGCCATAAGTCAGTGCCGAAGCCGACGAGGCGGCCAGTCCTGTTTCTTTTTCCGCTATTTCCAGCAGGGCGAGCGGCTCCAGCAGGGTCGTGTCGCGCGCTTCGATGAACCGCCACGGCTGGCTCAGGTCGGTGAGTTCGTCCTTGAACGCGTACATACACCCCGTTATGCAAACTATGAACACTACGATCCCCGACAGCAGGCCCAGCCACAGGTGCAGCGCCGAATTAAGTTTCTTGGCAAAAGATCCCATTTCGTATATTTTAAAATCCGGCCGGGACACAGAATGCCCGGCCGGAAATTATGAGTTTTAATAAATATGTTAGTCGAGGTAGAACAGGCCTACCGCATAGCTTGCCGACACCCTGGCGCCTTTCTGCGCGGTGGCGGTGGCCGGATCTACTTTATAGACATAAATACCGTTTTCCGTGGGGATCGGGATGTAGACCTGTCCGCCGTCCACCATGGCTGTAAAGTTGCGTCCGCCGCTGCCGTCATGCGCGGGGATTCCGGCCACGTCGGTCACGGTCTTGTTGTTCAGGTCGATGATGCAGCATTTAAGGGGTTTGTCGGCCCACCTGTCGCCGGATTCGGGGCTTGTGTTGGTGCATACCTCGGCAAATACGAGGCCGTCCCCGATATACATTACGTGCGCCGGGCGCTCGCCGCCCACCGTGCTGTTAAACTCAAAATAATATGAATCGTCGAACGTGGTCTCGCCGTCCTTTATGCGTGTGAACGACGGTACTTTCGTATTCTGGGTATAGCCGTTGGTCATCGACGAGTTGGACATCAGGTAGAGGTCGCCGTTCTCGGCCTCGATGATTCCCACATGCGCGTTCCACGACCCGATGGGGCCTGTGCGCGTGTCCTTGATGACGCTCTCGAATTCCATATCTGGGTACGAGATCACGGCTATCTGGCCGTTGTCGGTCCAGGGGGTGGTGTTGCTGTTGCTGTTGTTCACATAGTTGGCTTCGTAGTACGACAGAAAGATCTTGCCGTTATTGAAACCTATGCCGGTAGTTACGGGCCACACGTTGTTGCCTTCTGCCAGAGGCGCTTGCGTGATTAGATCGCTCACGTCTATCGTTTTGGTCTGGAGTATCGAAAGTGTACTGATCTGTCCTTCGTAGAGCGTCATCACGGTGCTTCCCGAAGAGAGCAGCGGAAGCGAAACGGCGACGAACTTGTCGTCAGCCACCTGTACGATCTCACTGATGGCATAATTGAAAACGAAATTGTTCGATTTCATCTGGATCTTATCCTGCGCGTCGCGTACGACACCCCTGATCTCCAGCACGCCGCGACCGCCTATGGCGAGGACGGTGTTGTCGAATTTCTGGTATTCGTGGTAGCCGCTGTGTTCTATCCCGTTGCCTTCGGCCGATATGGTGCCGGACATAAGGTTGTCGGTGTCTACAATATAGTAGGCCGATCCGCCGGTCGAGCCTGACACTATCATGGCCATCACATATCGGCCGTCGCCGGAGGGTTTGCCGCCGCCGTTGTCTTTTTCGCAGGCGCAGAGGCTCACGGCCGCTGCCGCTACAAATAACAGTTTGGAAAATTGATTGAAGATCTTCATAATTGTAATTATTGTGGATTTAGTTGAACTTATTGTAAAAAGTACCGGATTTTGAGGCTGAACGAACGTCCGGGTTTCTGAAGCATATAGTTGTCGTACAGTTTTTCGTCCGTAAGATTGCGGCATTCGAGCGAGATATTATACCTGCCGCCGGCCATGGCATAGGTCATCGAGGCGTTGTGGTAGAGCTGCTCGGGTATGACCTCCTTGCTGTCGGCCGACCCCAGCCCCGGGTTGTTGAGGAAGTATTCCTGCATGTAGTACAGCCCGTAGTCGAGCGTGAGGGTCGTGTTTTTCCAGACTACGTCGCTGAAGCTGAATCCGGCGTCGAAGTTGCCGAACGCGACCGGAGTATTGGCGATACGGTATCCGTAGTTGGGGTTGTCGGTCACGCCCTGGTTGAAGCTCCCCGTAAGGTCGATCATCTTCTGTTGGTCGGTTATATCCTGGTAAGTGACCGTGGCCCCGGCATGGAACAGGCCGCGGCAGGCATACTTGACCGAACCCTCGATGCCCAATGTGCGCACCTTGCCGCGGTTGACGTTCCTCGAAGAGTTGCTGTTGCCCGACTGGTTGAGTTCCTGGTTGATATAATCGGTGGTGTTGCGGTAAAGCAGTGTTGTGGAAAGGTCAAGAAAATGGTCGGGGGTCAGCCATTTATAATACGAAATCCCGAAGTTGACGTTGTCGCTTTTTTCAGGTTTCAGTTCGAGGTTATCGCGGGTGAACATGCCGTCGCCGAAGATCTCGCCGCTTTGCGGAAGGCGGTAGGCGCGTTCGTAGGACGCCTTGGCCTGGAATGTAGGCGTGAAGAAATACATCGCTGCACCACCGTAGCCCAGATGGCCTTTCCTGCGCGACACTTCTTCCATATAGGCGTCGGCCGTACCGGCCTTAATCTCGCGGAACGCGGAGTTATAGAGGTGGTAATATTTCGAGAAGACCGTGGCATTCCATTTCCTGTATTCCGCCATATAGCCCAGGTTCACGATATTCTTGTCGAGCATCTGCGGCTTGCGGTTGGTGTTGTTGTCAGGGTCGAGCTTGTTGTCGTTCCTGCGCGTGAGGTCCGAGAACGTACTGTTGAGCGTCAGTGCGTGATGGTCGTTTATGGCGTAACGGAGGTTGGCCGTGGTTAGCCATTCGCGCACGTCGGATGTGGACAGGGTGCGTGAATTTTCGCCCGTGGTGGGCGATGGGTTGGGGACCCAATCCCCATACCAGTTATACCTTCTGGCAAGCGTATCGGCACGCGAGTCTTCCACAGTATTGTAAGCGCCGTAAAAAGAGAATGACAAGCCCTTCACGAAAAGGTCGTCCTTAGAATAGCGTACCGTTGGGACTATCGAGCGGCTCCCCCGTGTGATACCGCCGTATGCCACTGTCATCGTTTGGCCGTTCTGCACCTCGCTCTCGTTGTCGGAAACCAATAGCCCGAAGAGCAGGTTGTCTGCATATCGCCTGCCTGTGACACCGGCCTCCAGCTTCGCCCCGACAGATTGGTACTGGTCGTGGAAACGGCGTACCCAGTCGTAATGCTCATATTGGCTGGTCTGCAGGTTGAGTATAGGCACCCAGACCTTGTAATCGTTGTCCGAATAATTGTAGTAGCTGTTCAGGCGCACCGTGAAGCCGTTATCCTTGTTGGTGTAAGCCCCGTTGAGCGATGCTTTGTGCGTATTAAAGGAGCCGAAAGAGTAAGAGGCGTCGAGGTAGTTGGCATCCTTGCGGGTTATGATATTCACCGCGCCCCCGAGCGCGTCCATGCCGAGGTTGGCTGGCAGCACGCCCTTGTATACCTCTATGCGCGAGGCCATGTTGGCCGGCAGGTCGGTCAGGCCGAACGACGACCCGAAATTGTCTATGGGCAGCCCGTCCATGAATATTTTCACCTGGTTGCCGGTAAACCCGTTTATGCTGAACTTGTAGCCCGAACCCACGCCGCCTTCTTCGGCGATGCGCACGCTTGCCACCTCGTTCAGCAACTTACCCATATCGGCGGAGGTATTGTACGACTTGCTCAGGTCCACTATCGACACGGCATAGGCCTGCTCCTGCTGCTCCCGGACCTCGGTTTTGCCGGTTATGAAAACATCCCGGAGTTTTATGCCGTTCTTTACCACGATATCGTCCACCTGTGTTTCACCTGTCGCCTTTATGTCTATATTTATCTCCGTTCGCTCGGCTCCGACCCTCGATACGGCCAGGACGACATTCCCGGCAGGGGTGTCTTTCAACACGAAATAGCCTTGATTGTCGGTCGTTGAGTATATATTGGTTCCCTTGACGAGGACGGTCGCCTGTTCGATGCCTTTTTTGTGTGAATCCACCACGCGGCCTTTTACTGTACCCGTGGATTGTGCTGCCGCAGCATGGGCTGAGAACACGACCGACAGCAAGAGTGTGACAATATATAATTTGCGCATAATTTAAATTTCGGGTTTAGGTTGTAAAACAAGCGCAAAAGTATAGGGTTGACATTTTATGCACACTCCCTGATTGTCGGTATTCTGAAGGCGACTCTAATCAGAGGTTGCTAAAAAACTATTGTGATACCCATAAAAAGCAGAGCCCCCATATGGAGCCCCGGTTAGGTTTACGTTGTAATACGGAATTGCACGAATTAAGACGGCAATATACGGTAGCGAAATTTACGGAGTCAGCTCCGATACATATAAGTGCGGAGAAGGAAACAGATTACTCCCCGCTTCAGGCCTCAATGAAACATCAAGAAATGCCGCAGGAGATACTTCTCGCGGCATTTTTGTTTGATGATTTTCTTCCGGGGACCAAATCGGGGCCCACTTAAATATCTCTAAATATCCCTGTAATACCCTCCGGGGCATCCCGGACGGGGTTCTGTGGTCCCCGCCGGGAGATACCTCTCGCGTGGAAAGGGGGTTATATCTGATATAGAGAAACGGAAGGGCCGCAGATTTGGACCAGACCGGGGACCAATCCCGGATTTAGTTTTCTCTTGTCTCTGCTGGCAGGCAGTGATATTTTAGGTAACAATACAGCTAATCACCCTGTCTCGATCTAACAAAGCAACTACTCCTTTCATCCTCTGGAGTAGTCGGTACACTTTGTTGCATATATCCACAATCTCTTCTGCGGAGTAGGATTTGTGCTTGGTAAGATAACTATGTAATTCACTCTCGCTAATTCTCACAGGACTATTTCTTATGTATTCTCGTATTGCCATATTTACATATATGTATATTAGAGCGGAGCATCGGAGATCGTTCGCAGATAACTAAGTGATTATGTGCGTAATATCATTGCGTATATTTGGCGCATTGTGATATTCCGGTATATCAGGGGCAAAATCAACAATTCCATAGATGAAAATAGACGATTGCAAAAACACACAAAACACGTAAAAATTGCAAAAAAAATGATTACATTTGCAATGTTATAAATTAATGCACTGACACAGATTTGCATTTTCTTTGATCGCATCAACAAGAATACCTGTCGCTACTTATCGGTCAAAGGTGAATTTAAAACTATTTTGATGTTCTCAAAAAACGAACGAAAAATACCGACGTCAGACTCCCGATCAAGTCAGAGCATGACAAAGGAAGAGGGCAGGATCATGACTCCGGATCTTATATGCCGACTTCGCGATGGCAGCCAGGACGCTTTTAAGACCATATACCTTCATTACTACGGTTCTATTTCCAAATTCCTTTTCTCGCTTCTTCGCTCAAAAGAGGAGGCGGAAGAGATCGCCCAGGACGTTTTTATGACTCTTTGGGAAAAAAGAGAACGGCTGGACCCGTCACACAGCATACGCAGCTACATATACACCATCGCCAGAAATGCGGCCCTGAACCTGTTCGACCGGAGGAAAGTCCTGGACCGGTTCTCCCAAATGGGCCATGTACCCGCCTACGACGATATCACTTCCGAAGATATACTTATTGCAAGGGAAACCGAGCTGCTCGTAAAGCTCGTGGTGCAGAGAATGCCCAAGATGAGGCGCCAGATATTCGAACTCAACCGTTACGAGGATATGGACAACACGGCGATCGCCGAAAAACTGGGCATAAGCAAGGCAAATGTCGCAAACCATCTTGCATTGGCCAGAAAAGACATCAGAGATGTTATCATAACATTTCTCCTCTTCATGATGCCATAATCACCGGTCTGGCTTACCCGTTCAAATTACACTTTAAAATCATGTTCCGGCAATTCTAATACTGCCGGCATATTGCATTTCCCCCATTTGCAGGTTTGCCTCCGGCATTCCCGCAACTGATCCCCGTCCTTTTGTTTTTGCGCCCGCCACTCTGTCCGCGCATAACGGCCTCGCAAATTTTCAACGGCGTAACACCATAAACATAAATATGTTATGTGGTAAAGGCATGAAAAAATCAAAAAAAAATTATATAAATGCCCACTAAACCTTTAGTATTAACAAACGGGGAATGGCGTGTCTTCGCATGTAATTTCAGACGCGCTGTTCCGTACGTTATAATTGCCTTGAAATATGGCGCTGGATAAAGAAGAGAGGATCAGGAGTATCATCGAAGAGTTTCTATCGGCTCAAAACGTCAGTGAAGAACTGACGCAGGAGTTCCGTGCGTGGTTCCTGGGATCAGGCCACATCGAAGAAAAGGCACGCGCCCTCGAAGCCATAATGAAATCCGACATCCGTTTTGAACTTGAGCCCGGTGAAGACACGAAAGAAGCCTACAAAAGGATCGCCAAAAGGCTGGGCTTCACGGAAGACAGCGACCAGGGAATGCAGGACGACAGTAAAAATAATAACAGGCCCCTGCGCCGCATGGTTCCGCGTGTTGCGGCAGCGCTGATACCCGTAACGGCCATGCTCGGCGCCACCCTTTATATTCTGAACCGCCACATGCCCGCCGAACAATCCCCGGTCGCCTCGGAGGTACACTTCCAGGTTCCGGCAGGGGAGCGGAAGAACACCGTGCTTCCCGACGAATCTTCGGTATGGGTCAACAGCGACAGCGAAATAACTTACGACGATAATTTCGAGGACGACCGTGTCGTGGAACTTGACGGCGAAGCCTATTTCAACGTTACCAGGGACAAAGACAAACCATTCCGCGTTACGTCGGGCGACATGGCCGTAACCGTACTCGGGACCGTTTTCAGCATAGAAAACATCGACGACGGCACAACGGAAGTTGCCCTGTACGAAGGATTGGTGCGGATCGACCTTCCGGAGGGCTCCCATCTTCTATCCACGGGACATGAACTGCGCTACAACAAACTCGACGGCACGGTATCCGTAAGTGAAATGTCCCGCACCAAGCCGGACTGGATGCGCAACATCATAGACTTCAGCCTGCAGCCCGCGTCGGACGTACTCAATTCCATCGGCAGGATATACGGCTACAATATGCACATGACAGAGGTAAGCCGTGATAAACTCGCAAAAAACATTGTGACGCTAAAATTCGAAGGGGAGATCGAGTTCAGGGAAGTGCTGTCGATCATGTCCTATATGAGCGGATTCACCTACTCGATAAACGATAAGGAAGTATATATAACGCCATTGGTGGATCAACGCCAACGAGAAATTATCAACCGCAACAATGAACAATAATATAACCGCAACTTAAATGAGAGCAAAACACAAATTTTTCGTCTGCCTGACGAGAAAAGCCATGTTGCTTATTTTCATGGCACTGCCGGCAGCAGCCTTAAAGGGCCAGAATGCCAGGGTCGTCTTCCCTGCAAACAACATTACGATCGGGCAGGCGTTCGACGAGATCGAAAAGCAGACAGACTATCTGATGTCCGTGAACCATACCGGTTTCGACATCTCCCGCAAGGTAAAGCTGTCCAGGAACAACCTCACGGTACATGACGCGATGCAGCAGCTGCTTGCGCACACCGGCCGCCTCTTCGGCGTATACGGGCACCATATAGTGGTCTATGCGCCGAACGAGCCGACACCGCCTGCCATTACAGCGCAAGTGCCGGAAGTACCGGCAGAGGTCGCGCCTGAAGTCGAACTCCCGCCGATGCCGGAAATAGACCTGACCAAACCTCCGGTGGACGTCGACAGCCTCGAACTGGCGCTGAAAGCCCGCAAGGTGGAGTTTCCCGCCGAGATCCCTCCCGTGCCGCATTTGAACACTACAGCCTATTACAACCAACGCGACATCGAAATGGCATATACCGGCAAGCCGGCGTATGTGACCTCGCTCCCGAAACTGGCGCTGCGCACGAACCTGCTGTACGATTTTGGCGCACTGACGCCCAACCTCGGCGTCGACATCGCGCTCTCCCCTCACTCTACCGTCCTTGTTGCGGGCAGCTACAACGGCTGGGGCCTCAACGACGACGACAGGGACAAGATGCTGTGCCACTGGACGGCAAGCGTGGAATACAGATATTGGTTGTGCGAACGCTTTAACGGCCATTTCTTCGGTCTGCACGGCTACGGCGGCAACTACCATATAAAAGGCGTCAGGATTCCGCTGCTCATGGAGAAAGGCTCGGAGGATTACCGCTACAAAGGCAATGTATACGGAGCCGGGATCTCTTACGGCTATCAGATGCTTCTGGGCGCCAGTTGGAACCTGGAGGCCAATGTCGGGATCGGCTTCGGGATGACGGAATATGACAAATACGACTGCGACCGGTGCGGCGACACGCTGGAAGAAGGCCTGTCGAAAACGTTCGTGGCCCCGACCAAACTGGGGATCAGCCTCGTGTATATTATAAAATCAAAAAAGTAAGGCCTGTATATGAAAAAGATATTACTCTTGACGATCACGACCGCCGCTGCCGCAGCAGCATATGCCGCCGCACCTTACGAAGTGGAGATCCGCGACACAAAAGTGGTCAAGAACGGGGAAAAGCTGGAAGTAACGTTCGATGCGGTCGGCGATAAATTCCCATCGAACAGCCGCGTACATATTACCCCCATAGTTTATAACGGGAACCACCAGTTTGCCACACTGGAACCTGTGGTGCTGGTTGGCAAAAAGAGGGATAAATCCGACAAACGCACCGGTGAAACCGATGGCGACCGGCGCCTGGTAACCCGCAAAACGCCCGTGGTACATTACAGTGGGACTACTCCTTACGAGGAATGGATGCAATACGTTACGGTGTCGGTGGACCAGGTCGTGGAAGACTGCTGTTCCCAGACAGATATACCGATGAGGAATGTATCAGACCCTCAACTGCTTTATTATAAAGTAGTTCCGCATTTCAACGCGACCCCTCTCAGGTACGAACTTACGGAGTTGGAGAAGTACGACATCGAAAACCCGTTCCTCCACCCCATGGAGGATTACAACAAACGCTACGATATCCTGCTCAATGACAGGGACAAGGGAACCGCCGCCGTTATTTTCAAGGTGGGGTCGGCTGTCATCGACACGGAATTCCAGGGCAACGGCCAGGTGCTTGAAGCCGTAACCAAGGCTTTCGACCTGATAGAAAACGACCCTAACGCGATACTGAAGCATATTATGGTAACCGGCTACGCCTCTCCCGAAGGCTCCCTTGCCACAAACACCCGTCTTGCGGCACAGCGGGCCGAATCTGTTAAGAAATATCTGCAAACCACCATGGACGAACCGATGAACCACCTTTTCGAGCTCTACAACGGCCGGGAAGACTGGGACGGACTGCGCGAAATGGTTTCGAAATCGGATATGGCGGAGAAGGACGAGATCGTCCGCATCATCGACTCCTATACCATGGAACAGGAACAGCGCAAGGCGGCCCTTAAGAACCTCGACGGCGGAGTTCCATACAGGTATATGCTCGACAATTTCTATCCCAAACTCCGTACAGGCGGATATGTGCAGGTGTATTACGAGATCGACCGCAAGGCCACAGTCGCCACAGCCATTACCGACGACCAGGGGCGTACGACGTGGATAGATCCGGACTCGCCGCGCAACAGGGCCGTGACATCGATAAACAAAGGCCTTGAACTGATAGTCGACCACAAATTCGACGAGGCTTTGGTCGCTCTGGGCGAATTCAGCGAAGACCCGCGTTCGTGGAACCTCATCGGCGTATGCCACATGATGAAAGGCAACTATGCGGAGGCGGACAAATACCTGCTCCGTGCCGCGGAACAGGGCAACGAGGATGCGAAACAGAACCTCGAACAGACCGGATGGGCAAGAAAAGTTTCCAAATAATATAGAACTCAATTCGATAACCTTTTTTTTAAAATCTAAAATCCAAAATCAATGAAAGCAATCAAACAACTAACGATCGTGACGTGTGCAATGGCAATGTTTGCATGCAACAAAGAAGGAACGGACCCCAACGGCGGCAAGAAAGGCGCCGGCGAACCATGCGAGGTATATCTTACCATCACTACTGCCGAAAACAGGGGGATCACCGACGGTTTTGTAGACGGGACCAACGAGGAAAATGCCGTTAAAATGCTTGAATTCTATGTGTTCGACGAAACTACCGGCATGCCTGACACTGAAACCAACGCCACTTCGGGCCAGGAAGGCTATGTGAAGATCTCCTCCACCGAAAAGACCCATAAGATTAAGATGACGGGTGGCGACAAGATTATCGTGGCCGTTATCAACATGGACCTTGGCGTACCTGCGACAAACACCTACACAGGCCTGAAAGCCGAAATGGCGAAGTGGGAATATTTCCACAATTCGACCGACGGCTACAACGCCCGCACGGAAAACCGCACGCTCGGTTTTGAAATGACCGGAGAGAGAGAATTCTCCATAGTGTCCGGATCTGCGAACAACAGCATCAGTGTTAATGTGGCCCGCGTATCAAGCCGCATAAACGCACCCACGTTCACTACCTCGGCCGCCGATTTCATCAACCTCCTTCCGGAGCACTACGACGAAATATGGGGCACCGACGTTGCCGATATCGAGGGTAAAAGCATAGAATTCGTGAACGAAGGCTACGTGGTTATCAACGGCCGTTCGAACAGCGACGCGTTCTTCAAAGGCAACGCCAGCGGCAACGACCGCGAAATCACCACTACGGTCGTAGCAGGCGTAACCTACAACAAACCGGCCTGGCCCCTCTGGTCTGCCACAAACAAAGCGGTCTGCAACTCTTCTTTCGACGCCAGCGGTTTCTACACCAACACCTACTCGGGTAAAGGCACTGCGGCCGACTGGTTCCTCGACGGCTCTGTAAACGGAGAACACAGGGTATACGTTTTCGAAAACAAACCCGACGTAAAGACGATGGTAGTCGGCGGCAGCACGAACACAGGTTACGATCCGGCATCGACCTACGCGCTTATAGTTAAAGGTACATTCGTTATCGACGGCGACGCCGCCGATGCGAACGGCCTGAACAGGACCCGTTACTGGAGAGTCAACCTCACCCGCGACGACGACTATCATGTATTCCGCAACTCAAGCTACGCTATAACCGTCAACAAAATCTCTACGCCCGGAGAAGGAACTCCGAAGGATGCCGAAGAAGGCGATCCCATCATCCCCGGCAAAGACGAAACCACCGCGGACGTTACTATCGTCGTAAGCGGATGGCGCCTGAACGAGTACAATACAGACATGTAATCGAAGCGCCTTTATATTTGCGCGGGGCAGGGAAACGAATCCCCGAACCTGCCCCGCGCGAAATAAAAAATTATTAAAACACAAAGGCTAAGTGAAAAATAAGATACTGATACTGCTTCTTACGCTGATAGCGCTGACGTCCTGTTTCAACCAGAACCAGGATGGCTGTCCCGCGGATATGTATCTGACATTCGACGTCAACGATCCATATGAGCCGTCCACCTACGACGCCAGGATCGCAAACGACGTTATGCTGTACATATTCAAGGACGAGCGGGTCGTATCAGCTACTTTGATACCATACGACAAAATAAGCGGCAAACAAGATTATGTGATCCGCAAAGGAGACGACCACAGCGGACATCTCGACATTGTGGCCTGGGCGGTTCCTGCCGGCCAAGCCCCGTCTTGCATACCGCAACTCTCGATAGGCGATAACCTTTCGGACATTTACCGTACCCTCCAGCCGACACGTACCGACGACTGCCTTCCCGCGGCGCTCGATCTGCAGGTGGCAAGGGAAACATGCGAGGAGGCTATCGATAAAGAAACAAGGCATAACCTGGGACTCAACTACAGCGACTGCCGTATGGAAGTCAGGGTAACTGATAACAACAATGCACTGTCTCAACCCGGAAGTGACCCGATAGTGTGTGTTTACGGGACAATGGCATCTATGAATATGGACGGCGAAGGCGTGGGTAATGCCGCAGCCATATATACAGATCTGAATTGTCCGTCGAATGACGCCGTGACATACACTACGGGTCGCTTTGGGGTTTTGCCATCGTCGGAAGGCCAGCTCGTAAGCGTGCAGATAAGAGATGGCGCCAGTGTGATAGCCACCCTCACGGTCCCTTCGTCGGTATTGCCGCATGGAGCCGTTTCCGGAGGGCTCATCACAGTGGAATACACGCTCAACCAACCTGAATTTACAATCATCGTCGACGGCTTCAGGCTAAACATAGTTATTACCGACATGTAAATCTAACAGAGGAAAATTTGATGAAAAATAAAAGCAACATAGTGAAATTTTTTCTGCTGCTCGCTCCGGCGATGCTCTTCCTGGGTTCCTGTTCCAAGGAACGCGGAGGGCGTGTGCCGGGCAACGGGGAGAAAGAGGTCGACATGACCTTCCTGACACCCGGAGCCTCGCGCGCGGCGATAGCGTCCGAGGATGCGTTGAAAGATATCACACTGCTGGTATTCGACGGCAGTTCGACTTCTTCCACGTTTCTCTACAGTCGCTATGCATGGAGAACCTCTGCCGGCGAAAACAAGTTCAAGACTACCCTCCAGATTAAGGACGACGTCACGATCTATTTTGCAGCCAACGTCCAGGGCCTTATAAAGGATCTCGTGGACGGCGGCGACCTCGCAGAGGGAACGACCACCTGGGCCGAAGCCAGGGAACTTCTGACGCTCGACACCCCCACAGGATTCGACCTGGCCAACAAAGGCCTTCCGATGTGGGGGCATAAGTACGACGTGGACATTGCGGACGCACCCAACAACAGCCTCGGCAGGGTCAACCTGCTCCGCGCGGTGGCGTCTGCCGACGTGTCGATCGTGGCAACCAACTTTACTCTTGAGAAGGGGCATCTCGTATATGCGGCCAACAAAGGTTATCTGGCTTACGACCCCACCCTGTTGTCGGGAGTACAGGTAACCGGGCCGCAGTCGCCTGCGGACATGACAACCACGGTGGACTGGTCAAAGACCGTTGCAGCCGGCGCGACCGACATCTGCAACTATTTCTACATGTATGACAACGCTACGAGCCTTACGCCGAGCGGTGCCAACCGTCCGACAAAGATCATTCTCGAAGGCGTGTGGAACGACGCGGCAGGCAGCGGCGCGACGACTTTCTATCCGCTCAGTCTGCGCAATTACAATTCCGCGACGCAGGAATACGATAAGAAACAGGCTACCAGGAATAATAAGTACCTGATCGCGGTGACCGGTGTCAACGGAGACGGATGGACGACGCTCGACGAGGCGAAGAACGCCGACGACGTCAACATGGAGTACGAGGTCGTCGAATGGAACGAGAACGACGACGAGGACATATTCATCGACGGCAGCAAATACCTCTCTATCAAAAACAAGGCGGTCACATTGCAGTACTTCAAAAGCACTGCCGACGAACCCAATGTCAAAGAGATCGTATTCACTACCAACTACACCCTCAGCGACATAAAGATGACGTTTACTTCCGGAGGCACACCTGTCGCAAATACCGTTTCAAACGACAGGTTCAAAGCCGAGGCGCTCTCCGTAGATCCCGATGGCTCTGCCGGCACGGGAGACGAATACACCTGCTTCAGGTTTACGGCGTTGGAGGATTATGACGAAACGGCTACCGACAACCCGTCGACCCTCTATGTTACCGTAGGGCGTGTGTCATTCAATATCATCGTCACACAGGCGGCAAGGGAAAACGGAGACTGGGACGACGGCGGCAATGAAGGCATCGACCTGTAGCAACCGGTTTCAGGTTCTAACCAACAATCGAAAAACAATAAATCGAATAACAATGAAAAAACTGATGTTAATAATGCTGGGGTTTGTGGGTCTGGTGACGGCTTCATGTCAACGCGACACACCCACCGGCATAGATTCCGGCGGTGACGCGTTCACACTGAGGCTCAGCGTAGCCGGCCACGAAACGGGCGCTTCCCGTGCGATGCCCATCGATCCGGAAGCCGGAGAAGAGAACATAGGCTCTCTCTACCTGCTCTTTTACGCTCCGTCCGGCGACAGGTCGGGTGTGTACGAAAGCTATATAAAACTGGATGGCCCGCTGGTAATGAACCAGAACATAAAGGTAAACATGTCCGCCAATCCAAGCCTGAACGCTACGGATGCGTACAAAATACTGGCTGTGGCCAACCTCGACCAGTATGCTCCCTACATGGGCGTTACGGTGAACGAGTGGCTAAGCCAGCTTGAAGGCAAGACCGAGAGTTATGCCTACAAACAGATAACGGCTTACATAGACGCCAGTCAGGCGCTCTCCGCGGAGAACCTCATCATGACCGGCGAAGCGTCGAAAGGCGCCGGAGGCCTGGAACTCATGCAGATCGCCCTGAAACGCGGAGCGGTACGTTTCGACGTGGTAAACAACATAAGGTCATCCTATGACCTGGCAAGCGTTTCTATCTGGAATGCCTTCCCGGAACTCAACCTTTTCGGCGGTGGCCTGACCGACTACAACAAGAGCCGCATACAGCGCTTCTATGGAGTGGACAATACTGGTAACGTCATAAACGTCGATCAGTTAGGCGACATCTTCGGCGGACTGTACACTTTCCCAAACCAGGTTGTCAATCCCGAAAAGAACGACGCCAAGACCACCTGCCTTATAATAGGGCTGCGGGCGAGAGGCTCCTCTGCCATCACCTATCACCGTATAAACATAAGCGCCCGGGACGCGATGCAGGACCTCAAACGCAACAACGTCTACCGCATTACCATACAGTCTGTTAACGGCGACGGCGCAGGCACCGAAATGGAAGCCTATACTGGCGGCACGAACGAGATCAACTACCAGATCAACTACTGGGAATTGGACGACGAAGGACTTATCCAGCAGAACGGCAATATTATTCTGGGTATTCCCACCAAGCGCATCAAACTGGGCCCCGAAGCCGACGAACGCTCTTATGACATCTTCGCTTTCGGCGGCGCGCCCAACGAGCAGATCGTCGTGTCGACGGCATGGGACAACGACGACGCCCGCAACAACATCTCCGTAACCCAAAGCGGCAACACCATCACGGTGAGGGCCAACGCGCTAATGCCCAACACAGAGCGATCGGGTTCGATCACAATCACCTATGCCGGCCTGACGGCTACGATAGGTGTGATCCAGACCGGTACCGCCAGCCAATTCCTGCGAGTAATCACTTCGGGCGGCTCCGGTATTCCGGCCTATCCCGGGTTCGCCGGGGCGGCCATGGACGGCACGCTGACAGTAGAGGCTTCGGGCAATTGGACGGCAACCATCTACAATCTGGAAGCCAACAACTTCTCGTTTACCCAACCCAATACGTACACGGGTACAAAGACCGGCGCGAGCGGAAGCGTAATCCTGCCGATATATACTTTCATCGAAAACACCACGACTTCGTCGCGCAACGCGTTCGTGTCGATATCTCTGGACGACGACCCCGACAACTACAGTGCGGCCGTTGTGCTTACCCAGAAAGCACTCGGAAGCCTTGCGGTTTCCCCGAGCCTCACCAAAGTGGACTGGGACGGCCTCGGAAAGGTGACCACCGCCGGGAAGTATTCGGATACCGAGTTCAAATTCAACGTGATGGTTAAAGCGGACATGGGTGTATACGATGAATGGGAAGCCGTTCTCACGGATATCGACAACGTTTTCGAGATCGTAAGCGAAGGCCACAGCACGACCACTCTCGCAGACAACTACATTATAGTTAAGGCCAAGGGCGAAACCACGGCCGGCAGCCATAACGCGACACTGAGATTGCAGTTGCAAACCTCTGCCGCCACCGGCGTCGACATAGCCCTGGTGCAGACAGGCTACACGATGGGCATCACACAGCCCACTACCCCTGTGTCGAACAAGGGCGGCCAATCGAGCGCGGTTACGGTTTCTTCGAACGGAGCTACGCTGACATGGTCGGTAACCATCAACTCTACCGCATCCGCTACCGGTACCCTGACAAACCACGACGCATATATTGTGGACGGGGCGACAGGTACCGAGCTTACTCAGGGCGACAAGTTCCCGTTAAGCAAGACCTTCAAGGTGGCGTTCCCCAAACTGATGTACGGCAACCATAAGAAAGGCGCCGTTACCGCCACGGCAACGGTCAAACTGTGGAGCGGGACCAACGAGGTCGGCACACGCACTATCACCGTTACCCAGAATGAGCTGAGCCCCAAGAATGTGAATCTCGTAAACTATCACGGCAGACCTGAAAACTACGGTAACTTGTATTCAAACACTGCCTTCTATTCAGCGGGCTGGAGGACTTTCCTGACTACGATGTTCTCAACTACCGGCAGCGAAGCCCCTGCGTATCCCGAAGCTCCCGCAACGCCATTCACAAGGGTATACTCGCCGAATGCCATATCATTGCCGACAGGCAATACCACCACCTCACCGGTAGCTTCCAATGTTACTTATGTGCATGCCAGCATGGCGGACTTCATCAGCAATGCGTCCACCTCGGCCGACTGCCAGGGTGCGATCGAAAACTGGCGCGCCGCGGACAACGGAATTCTCTTCGCGGGAACCCAATGGGACAGCTCAACCCCGTTGTTCTGGCCGTTGAGATCAATCGGATTGTCCAAGGCAGGCAATGCCTATAATAGCGCGGCATGGACTATACGGAGCGGTTCGGACAGGAAGATACGCGACTTTATCTACAATAAAGGACCGTTCGGTCCGGTGGGCAATGACGCCAGTTTGGACGGCTCGAACGACTTCTACATCGACGCTTACAGCCAGTCCCTGAATATAACAGGTTCCACGACTGCCGTTGCCATTGTAGGTAATGACAGCAGGGCTTCCATAGTGATCGACCCGGTTAACCGTGTGATTTTCGTTGCCGACGACCAGATGTTCGGACGAAACGCTACGTCTATCGATTCCGCCGACAACGTAAGCACCAACCTGGCTTCGTCCAAATCGAGACTTCTGGCCAACCTTCAGGCGTATGTTGTTTTGACGGCACAGTACGGAAGCAACTTCTCCGATCTGTTTATCGATTAATTCCGATATATAGATAACCGATTGATGAAAGGAGGGCAGACGCAACGTCTGCCCTCCTTATTATTTTTAATCCCTGCGGGTTGAATTTCCCGCCGCTTGCCGCGCTTGATAAATTCACATTCCGCGGCTGCGGGGGCGCACCGTAGGTGCGAGCCGCGGAATGTGGCGACTACTGCGGGCAGTCGCAGCCTTTACAATACCACGTAGCTTGCGGTGGTTTATCGTGGGTTCGGGATAAGATCCCGTTTTATATCTTGAAAATACAAACGCTTGGCGTTTTTTGTCCGGAACAGGTCGATTTGCATCCTGGATTTACCCTGTGAGACAAAAACCGCATATCCGGTTCCTGCGGAGTATTTTCCGGCCCGATCGCATTATCGCCAAAGCGGCGAAACAGGCCTGTCCGACAAAAGATATTCTTGAAAAATAACGATTTGTCCGCATCATAATTTCGTTATTCGTTTTTTATTCATATATTTAGCTCCGAGCGCGAATCGGATGCGTCTCGCATCTTGCGGAAAGCAGACAACTTTGGCGTTTGCTCCCGTTAATTGCGGGAAACACGACGATTATAATGTGTCCATACAACCCGAACCGATATCATACGAAATTTTAACACATTATAAATAATACCAGATGACGATATGAAGACAATTCTACGAAGCACATTAATGACAGTCGCGGCGGCCGGTTTGCTGCTGGCGGGTTGTTCGAAAAACGATGCGGGGAGTGATCTCTCCGGTCCGTCGACGAAAATTTCAGCCATTACGGTACGCGCCGGAGGCTTTGTCGCCACAGCGGACGGACGTTCTGTTGCAAACGGCGACGGAACGGCTGCCTGCGAAGACGCGGGTATGGTATATCCGCGCGAGGCAGTGGGGGCGGGACAGTCCCGTGCCACGGATGCGGCGTATTATACCGAGTTCGACGAGGGCGACCAGATCGGCCTGACGGTAGTGAAACCCGACGGCACATTCCTGCAGAACAACATGGCGCTTACCTATGGCTGCGACGGGGACTGGCATCTTCCGGCGGACGAAGCGCTTTGGAGCCTCGAAGGACTGGAATACGTTGCCTATTATCCATACGACGAGGCGATGGGCGGGATTATAGCCGGAGCGGCCAATAAAACGGGCGCGGGTATCAAGGCGGCGGTCCTTGCCGCATTCTCACCGCTCGCCGACCAAAGCACTTACGCCGCCTACACGGCCAGCGACCTGATGCTTTGGAGCGGCCAGCCCAATATGTCCGGCGCCGCACCCAAGCTCGATATCGCGCTGGAACACGCCATGAGCCTTATGATAGTAGAGCCGCGAGGCGCGGGATGCGAAGCGCCTGACGGTGCGGCATGGGCCTACCACGGTGCTGCCGTCTACTCGGCACCGGCGAATACCGACCTCGGGATAACCGTGGGCGGTGTGGCATATACCCCCTACGCAATGCTCGACGGCGGCAACTCCACCGTTGCGGGCACAACCCCGGGCGAATGGGACGGTACATGGCGCGTGCTGGTGAAGCCGGCCGCTGCCGCCGCCGTTTCCGTCGAATACGAAACGTTGGGCATACTCGTGGGCTGGAACAGCCCGGCCGGACTGCTGACGCCCGGTGCCGCACAATATCTTAAATACAACATCAATCCTCCGGCGTCGCTGCCCCGCGGCGAACGTGCCGCACAGGCGGGGGACTACTATTATGTGGCTGACAGGAGCATCGACCCCTCGGCCAAAGACCTCGTACTGCCCGGCGGCATGATGACCGAAGCCCTCAAGGCGGGCTGTTCGGGCGTGGTCAGCGAAGTGGCTGTCGGCGGCGTGACGGGCAAGGTGTTGCACATGGACGAAGGCGGCAGCCTCGCGTGGAGCACGGTCGAGGAGGTGACGCCGGCAGGCGATTGGATCAACGGCATGTCAAATACGCAGAGTATAAAAACACTGGCGAGCTGGCTGGCGGATAACAACTCGTACCCGTCTTTCAAATGGTGTGCGGATAAAGGCGACGGATGGTATCTCCCGGCGCTGACGGAGTTAATGGCGTTGAGCGGCAGCCAGGCGGCGTTGAACCCTGCCCTGACGGCTATTGGCGGGACTGCCTATTCGAACTCCGCCTACTATTGGTCTTCCTCGGAGAACACTTCCGGGGTCGCGGTGGCCGTGGGGAATTCCCAGATCCATCTCAGTGCCAAAGACACACAGTACTCCGTCCGTGCCATCCGGACTTTCTAACCGCTTGTCAATTTAACTGTACGGCCATTCGATTAATCCGAGAATTATGAAAAACAAAAAACACACTACGATAAAACTTGCCGCAGGCATTTTCGCTGCGGCCTCGCTGGCGCTTGCGGGTTGCAAGGACGGCGATAACGTCTACGACGGCCCCCAGACGGGGAACGTTACCCTTACCACGACGTGGGACAATACCAACCTCGGCGAGGCACCTGCCGCGGGATATATCGTTGTCGCGGGAGATTACTATGCGACCGTAAAGAAAAATCCCGCGTCGCAGCAGAACCTCCTGCCGGGGAGGTATACGGGTTATTTCTACACCGCGGCGGATAAGATCACGGTAGGCGGCGTGGACGCCAATACGGTGGCGAGCGTGGCACCCGCAACGGCGCCGCAGGGCGAGGCCGGGACGTTCATCGCACCAAGGCCGGCCTTCTTCTATTCGGCGACAAAAGACATGACCATCGAACGGAATAAAAAGTATGACATTACCGTGCCGATGAACCAGCAGGTAAAAGAGCTTACTTTTATCATCCGCCCATCGGGCGACGTAGCCCATCTGATCACGGGTGTTACTGCCGTCGTTTCGGGTGTCTCCGGGCAGTGGAACCTGCACAGCGACCAGCCGCAGGGCAATGCCATGAAAGTCGCCGTGGCGTTTTCGCAGTACGGTAACGACTGGATAGCCACGGTGAGGCTGCTGGGCATTACTGGCGCGACACAGGTGCTGTCGGGCCGGATCGCCTTCAGCGATAATCTCGACCCGGTAACATTCAGCCGCAACCTCCACGACGTTACGGGTTTTGCTGCCTTCAATTCGGATAAAAAGACCCCGATGGCCCTCGAAGCCCAGCTGGTCGATGTCCACGATGAATTCTCCCTCGGCGATTTCGAAACGATCGCGGACTGGACAGGCCGCGAAGAGGAGGTGAATGCGCAGAACAGAAGCTATCAGGTTACCGGCTCGGTAACGGATATTTTAACTTCGGATAATCTGCAGGGTGTGACCGTTCTGGCCCGTGCAGGGACCGGTGTGGAAACCGGCGATTATTTCACTGTCGGCGGAACGACAATAAGTGCCGTGACGAACGCGGCCGGGCAATTCTCGCTCGCATTGCCGAACGGACCGTATACGCTCGAATTCAACCTCGACGGGTACGATACCGGGTTTGCGAATGTTTCGGTGAGCGGAGGCAATGTCGCTGTAGGCGCTAAAAGGCTTTCCACTACAACATATCAGGTTTCAGGAACCATCAGCAGTGTTTCGGGCAGCGATATCGCAGGCACGGTTATTAAAGTTCGCCGCGGACATGACGAAATCGACGCCGATTTTTACGCTCCGGGCGGAAACGTGCTTTCGGCAACTACGGACGCCTCGGGCGAATATTCACTCAGCCTTCCTAACGGCTATTATACGCTTGCGATAACTTACGGCAGTTTCTTTACCGCATTCGTAAATATTACCGTTGCCGACAGCGACGTGTCGGGAATGGATGCCGAACTGAATGCCTGGATCGAAGTGGGGCCTGACGGCTACGATGTTTCGGGGACGGTGACGAGTGCGCTGACAAACAATCCCCTGCCGTATGCATCTATAAAAGTACGTTCGGGCCTCAACGTGACCGCGGGCGATTATGTGCAGGCATTAGGCGCCGATATGGCTGTCCAGAGCGGCGACGACGGCAATTACTCGCTCCCGCTGCCCGACGGCAACTACACCCTCGAATTCTCCCGCACGGGTTATATCGCCAAATATCTGAGCGTTACCGTCGCAGGCGGTGCGCTGACCGGGCAAAACATAATATTGAGCGATGTTCCGGAAGTGGACGACACCGATGGCGTACAGGACTGGGAAAACGGCGGCGGCATAATAATCCACAGGTAAATCACTGCGGCCCGGCCATATTCCGGTTTAACCGGAATATGGCCGAAGCCGACAACATGGCTATTGCGTGAAGCGATAAAACACAAACAGAACTATATATAAATACTAACCATAAAATTACACATCCATGAAGAAACATTTCTCAATGGCAAAAACATGCTGCTGTTTGATGGCGGCGGCGCTGATCGCAGGTTGCGCCAACAGCGACAAAGCCCCTGGCAATGGGCCCCGGAACAAGTCATTAAGATTCGCATTCTCCACACCTAACGCGTTTATCGACGCCAGGACTGCCGGGACAGGCGATGAAAACGGAACCGCGGCCGATAACGTCGTATTTTACCAGTTCGACGCAACCGGCAACTACGAAACGAGATACGACCTCGACTGCACGGACGGCGTTGCGGGAAACGGCGTTACGACCTACACGCTTGACACCTCCGGCGCGACGACAGGCGAGAAGAGGTTCGTCGTTCTCCAGAGCGATGACGAGAACAACTTCCCGGCCATGACCACGTCGAATACTATCAGCGACCTGGTTAGCAGCTTAACCGTAGCCGAAACCGGAGTGGTGGCAGCGCCGTTCGTTATGTCGAACACAAAAGACAGCAACGGCGACCCGTATATCACCGTTGCGGACATCCTCAATACGATGACCCCGATCGAAGTGAAACTGAAAAGGCGCGTAGCCCGTTTCGACATGGTGAACGATCCGAGCGTTTCGGGATTGGATATCGATGCGATACACATAAAGAACAGGCGTACCCAGGCATTCCTGGGCGACGTTTCGGGTAGCGCGGGCAGCGTCACTTCCGGTACGCAGCAAATACCCGCGGCCAGCCTGACCAACGAGGGCAAGAGCTTCTACGTTTATCCGACCGTGTTGACATCGACCGTAGATCAGGCGACTAAAACGGTATTGTGGGTGACGACCAAGCTGACCGGCACGAATATCGCAGGCCCGACGTTATCCCTCGAACTCGCTTCGGACATCAATATCGCGGCCAATAACTTGTACCAGCTCAACGTCAATAACGTGGGTGCCTCTGCGAGCCTCAGCCTGACGGTGGCCGACTGGGAAGACGGGTCGTCTGTGGACTGGATAGCAGGCGGGGACGGCTTCTACTATACCGACGACAGCAAGGTTGCCGTTACCAACGGTACCGAAATCAAAGGCAAACATATCAAGATAGGCTCCGCAGCTCCTATCCCTTTCACTATCTCATACGTTAAGACGGACGCCAACAGCGCCGATATTTCGATCACCCAGGACGGAAGCAAACCTTCGTGGCTGACTATCTCTTCACTCACGACCGAGGCCGGCACGAACCTCTACCGCCACGAAGTTACGTATACGGTAACGGCACGCCCCTCGGCGGAAATGTTCGCAATTACCTATCCCACAGGATCGACGAACGACCAGGACCTGATTGTGATCGGATTCCAGAATCCGTATCCCGGCACACCGCTCCCGTGTCTGGTATCGGTGACGGAGTCAGGATTCTTATACTCGCCGACCCATGCAAATCAATCGACCTACCTCACGCATAATAATACCGACCTCGCTTTCTTCGCCGGGGCAACAGGGTATACATTAAGTACAAGGCTGTCTTCAAGCACGCCGAATACTGCTGCACACAACCCCTGTCCCGCCGGTTGGGTTACACTGAACAGTGCCCAGGGACAAGATTACATAGACAGGGCGGCAAATAACCTTAAAACGCAGACTGCCGGGTCGGCATCGTCATTGTGTGTATACACCTACCAATGGTACGCCAACGCTACCGACGCTACCTATCTGCGTATACAGGCAGGTTATGCGAGGAATCAGGCAACCCCTACGTACAAAGATTTGGCTTGTTTCGGTACATGGCCATACGCCATGTATGCTCAGGTAAACCTGCCTGGTTTGGGCAAGGGAAGCACAAACTACGGGACCACATGGGCTGTAAAAACCGGTACCGCCGTAGATTACGGTATGGTTTACAGGTGTGCGCGTGCCAAAGCCGGATGGAACTAATAACCGAATGGCAGGCCGGGCTTTCCGGCTCACAGGCAAGAAAGCCGGCCTGCCGTTTGTCCGTCATGTTTAATGATAAAATCAGATAAGACAATGATAAAAAAGATTATGTCCGGGGTGGTATTGGCATTACCGTTATTGTTCTCCGCATGCAATAACGACAAGGCGTGCGATGCACCGGACACAGACAATACACGCGAGGTCCAGTTCGACCTGAACTCCACAGGCGGAGGACTCTCGATAGGAGGCAGGTCCTCGGTATCCCTTCCCGGGATGGACTGGAAGTTATTGTGTTTCGACGAAAGCTACAACTATCTGCTCGAAAGGACAGGGACGATAGGGCTTAGTTCCGTAAAGGCTTCGATCCCCAAAGGCGTGGCTTACAAAGTGGTCTTCGTGTGCGCGGCCGACGTAAGCGAATTGCCGGCATTGCAGACCGGCGACGATTACTGGGACCTCGAAGCTTATGCTCCCCAGTTGCCGCTTGCCGACCCTATGGGCCTGCTTGTGAGCGTCGGAGACGAAGACGGGACACTCTATGTAGGCCCCACGGCTTCACGCATACCGATCACACTCTCTCCGCGTGCGGTTAAAGTGGTGGCACAGCCAGTGGACGAGTCTTCAGGCATAGTTGTGAACTCCGTGACCTTCACGAACGCGGCACAAACCGCACCGTTCGCGAACATAGAGCCGAAGAATTACGGAGATTACGCGAACCTGCCAGCATCGTTCGGCACAAGCACTTATACGGCCGCTACCCAGGCCGACGGGGTATGCTATGTCCTGCCCGACCTGTGCGGCAGCTCGTCCGGGACTAACGCGACAGTGAACGTAACCGTTCCGTCGGCGGGCGTGCAAAACATTCCCGTGTTATTCCCGATCGGCATGTCGCTCAACATGAACGCAGGGAAAACCTATTACATCGACATTAAAAGTGAGGCCGGCGGTGAATTGTCGGCAGCCTGGGCCACACGCATCCAGCCGAAGAAACTAGTCATCGGATCGTTGAATATATACGGCATAACTTCGGCGGCGACTGTTCTCAACCTCTTCAACATGATCGATGTGGATGTGTTGTGCGCGCAGGAGTGCGGCAATATGGTCGGTGCCGGTACCACCGCGCTGACAAATGCGGGACTCTATGTGCATTCACATGCAAGTAACGGACAGCAGGCTGTGAGCATCATATCTAAATACCCGTTTGCCGGTACCACCGCCAATAATTACGGCGTGTATATCGACCTTGGCGACGGCATTACCGCGCTGGTCATGAACTGTCACGGGATCAACAAGCCATACGGTCCGTACCAGTTGAATAATATATCTTACGGCGAATTCGGAGGAAACACCAATGTCTCGGAAGTAGTCTCGCTCAACTGGACAGCCCGCCAAGGCATGGTAAGCAAAATCCTTGAGGACTTCAACGCATCCACAACCCCGTTCGTGTCGCTCTCCGGCGACTTCAACGAACCTTCGTGGCTCGACTGGACACAGGCTGTGAAGAACTCGGGTGCGACGCAGTATGTCGTGGAGTGGCCGACAACAAAAGCACTGCACGACGGCGGATTGAACGGCGATGCCTACAGGACCATACATCCGGATCCGGTTGCGCATCCGGGCTATACGTGGGCGCCGCGCGATCCGACCGACATCCAGGACCGTATAGACATGACCCTCTATAAGGCCGGGGCCAAAACGACGGTTAAGAAATGCGAAATACTTGGCGAAGCCGCAGCTACTTCCGATGTGGTTTTCCCGTCATGGACGACTAATCTCGACCACCGCGGGCTGCGTACCGAATTCGTCTATTCCAAGTAGGCGTAATTGAGAACGACACTGCCGCGTTAACGGCAGAATAATGACAGTATCGGCGCAGGGTTTAGCAAATCCTGCGCCGATACTGTTTTTAAGAAAGGGGTGGTTGTCGGATGAAAACTTTCTGTTGTGCAGGCCATTGCATGCCGCTCCTGTCCGGGATGAAGATCATTGCATCAGGGTCACGAACTTTTCGATGTTGAATTCTTTCGTTCTTTCGGTGTCGCTTTTGGGGTAGCCCACGGCGCATCCGTCCAGTGCATATTCGCCTTTTTTCAGGCCGAGCAATTTCAGGAAATCGCGGTTGCCCGACAATGTCCCGGTCGCCGACACCAGTTGGAAACCCAATCCCAGATCGGTCGCCGTAAGCCACATGTTCTCGAACGCATGCGCCATCGACTGTTTTTCCACAGGCGGAAATCCTTTCCTCTCGGTAAGCACGATGAAATAAGCCGCATCGTTCAATGCCGGCACGCCGCCTTTGGCAATGCCGTTCACTTTGCCTGCGAAAGCCTGCATTTTCTTCTTCAGGAAGGGCAGGGCGGCCAACAGGCGGTCGATCTTTTTCGCGTTCTTCCGCATTTGGGAAAGAAGGATCTCCCTCGCCTTCTCCATGCTTTCTGTATCCTGCCTGAAAACGAATATTTTCCGCAGTTCTTCGAGAGGGATGCCGGTCGCTCCGCCATAGGGTGCATATACGGCCGATTCTATGATCTTCATCAAATCCCCGTCCGGCGGGATTCTTTTCGAAAAACTCCGGATCGACCTGCGGGATTTGACGATCTGTTCCAGCGGCTTGTTATTACTCGGCATAATTGTCATTCGGGATTGTCCCGTTGTCGTTTGGATCTTCGATGGTTGCATTCCCAGCCGCAAGGGCATGGGAATTACAAATCCGGACGGTGCTTTCCCTGTTATTTTGCCAGACCGGCCCGGTTACGCGCGTAGCGGGCGAAAAGCAGTCCCAAGGTAATGGTAACGATTCCGGCCACGCACATGCCCACGGTATAGTCGATGCCGAACATCTCGCCCGAGGTGAGCAGGTATCCCGAGGTGATGAAGGTCATGGCGAGTGCCGGTACGAGGGTTACCCATACGTTCAGCCTCCGCTGCGCCAGGTAGACCGTGAAGGCCCAAAGCCCGGCTACGGCGATGGTCTGGTTTGCCCAGGCGAAATAGCGCCACACCACCTCGAAAGGCAGCAGCGTGATGACGAACCCGACTACGAACAGCGGTATGCATATCCACAGGCGTGGCATGAATTTTTTCTGCGCTATGCCGAACATGTCGGCCACGATCAGACGAGCCGAGCGGAATGCCGTGTCGCCCGTGGTGATAGGTGCGGCGATCACTCCCAGGATGGCCAGCATGCCGCCTATTTTGCCGAGCGTTTCATAGGAAATGGTGTTGACGGCCCATGCGGCGTTGCCCCCGTGTTCGGCCAGCGCGGCGTTGAGCTGCGGCACCCCGCCGAAAAAGGCCATCGCTATACCGGCCCAGATCATGGCGATCACGCTCTCGGAGATCATCGCCCCGAAGAAGACCCCGCGCCCCTGCCGCTCGCGGCGGATGCAGCGTGCCATCATGGGCGACTGCGTGGCATGGAAGCCCGAGATAGCCCCGCAGGCGATGGTGATGAACAGCGATGGAATGATGGGGAAGGCCGCGGCATTGGACTTGAGGTTGGCGAAGCCCGTTTCCGTGATCTCGGGGATGTGGTAGTCGCCGAAGGCCAGGGCGCCGAATATCCCAACGGCCATGATGATGAGCGCGGCACCGAAAAGCGGATAGATGCGCCCTATGATGGCGTCTATGGGCAGCAGGGTGGCGATCAGATAGTAGATCAGTATGGCCCACACCCAGAAGTTGGGGATCGTGACGCCTGCCACAGTGAGGCTCGTCAGGCCTGTCAGGCCGCCCAGCAACGCCGCCGGGCCGAGCATGAACACAGCCCCCACAAGCACCATCAGCACCACTGTGAACAGTCGCATTACCTGTTTGGCGCTTACGCCGAGGTACCGTCCCACGATCTCGGGGAAGCTCAGGCCTCGCAGTTCGACGGAGATCATACCCGAAAAATAGTCGTGTACCGCCCCGAAGAAGATACCTCCGAAGGTGATCCACAGGAAGGCCACCGGCCCGTAGCATGCGCCGAGCACAGCCCCGAATATGGGGCCGAGGCCCGCGATGTTAAGAAGTTGGATGAGGAAGGTTTTCCATGCCGGCATGGGTACGTAATCGACCCCGTCGAAATGGGTGGAGCAGGGGGTCGGGCGGTCGTTGTCGGCGCCGAACATGCGTTCGATATACTTGCCGTAGGTAAAATACGAGGCCACCAGCAGGGCCATGCAAAGTAGAAAAGTAATCATAGGTCGAAAGGTTGTATGCTCCGCAAATATAATAATTCGCATGAGATTACAACCAGATTCCGGTCGAAGATTCTCAATATCCTCCCGGGTCATTTTTTGCCCGACAGCAGCGGAGTATGATTTGAGCCGCAAGCGAGATACCTGCCTGCACACGGAAAGAGCATGGATGCCAGCCCGTGCCGGGTGGCGTCTGGCTGGCGGCTTTTACAGAAAGCAGAAATCATAATCGCAAGCCCAAACTGGATAATTTTGTTTCCGGCGACAGGGGGGCCGGCGGAGTCTTCGGCGTCTGGAACGAAGCTTTTCACATCGGAGCTGCCGGAAATGGCGGTTGAGGCAGGCTGTCGGATCGCTCCACAGTCCGAAAATGCTGTAATGCAAAAAGGGATGGTCCCGTTTATTATCGTGCCGGAGGTGTCTTTCCGGCCTGTGCTGCATAGTGCAAAATCTTGAATATAATGAACCTGGCTATCCTGAAAATGCGGACTATCAATTCCGGGATGCCTGTGATATACACGAAAACGAAAAGCAGTCGGACGCTCCCGAGTTGGACAGTGGCACCGGAAAATATTTGCCGGCAAACATTACGATTACAAGTCCCGAATTAACAATTCCGAAATGATGATGATTTGACCGGGACCGGCATCCAATACAGGGCAGACCTTTGCCGAGTTGAAAACATAATAATGTAACTTGAGGTCAGAACAAAATAAAATCGCCGACGGCGTTCTGTATCAGCGGGGATTGCACGTTCTTTGTTTCCGAGATTACGGTTTTTGTTATGTACCCGCCCAGGTCCAGCGTATTGATATTCCCGTTCTTGTCCTTCGCATTGCCGCTCATGCCGTCGAGAAGCGCGCGGGTAAAGATCCCGTTCCCCCATTCTTTTTTCTCCAGCGATTTTTGATCGTTAGTACTCGAAAAGAAGCCTATGATTCCGGGGGGTACCTCGTATACTTTGTTTTCGATATCCTTGGTTCCGTACAAAGCCCCGGAATGGCATGCGTCCACAAATATAATGACTTTGCATAGTTTGTCTTTCAATATGCGCATGACCCGCTGGATATCGTCAAAATTGACGGCCGTGGAGTACAGGTTGTCCATGACGGCATCGGACGAGAGAAAATATTTATCCCCGTTTTCATCGGCCCCGTGGCCCGAAAAGAAGAGCATTACCACATCGTCCTGGCTGACTCCGCGGGTCAGGTTGTTCAGTTCGGTTTTGATCTTTATCGCTGTTGCGTCACCGTTGGTCAGGACGACGGGGGTGTTGATCTTCCTGTACATTTCCGAGGCGCTTCCGCCTATGGCCCGGGCGAAATCTTCGGCATCTTTGGCCCCGAAAAGCAGGTTGCCGATCGCCGGGTCGGCATAGTCGCTGATCCCGATCGAGAGAACATGGAGTGCCGGTTTGATCCTGTCGCCGACATATTCCAGGTCGAGGTAAACCGGCTCGCTCAGAAGTCCGTTCCCATCGCGTGCCATCAACTGCACGTATGATTTCCCCGATGCCGGGAGCGGCAGGACAAAAGGCTCGTTGAATCCCCGTTGCATGCCTTTGGTGTTGATATCGTAGGGCTTGCCGTTGATCGTAACCAGAATCTTAGGGGTGCTGCCGTCGAAAGTTTTGGCATCGTAGTCGACTATGTACTCGTTCGTATTGTAAGTGCCTTTCGGGTTTTTTACCGTTAACACCGGTGGTGTTGTGTTGCCGCCTGCCGTGGCTTGCTGCAATGGCAGTGCCTGCGGCTGCGGGGCTGCCGAGGCAACTGTCTGGCCTGCCTGCACGCCTGCCTCACCTGTGCCGGACTGTCCCGCTTTCATGGACTGCAGCTCTTCGGGCGTAATATTCGCCACCTGTGACGGGCGAACTTCCATGAAATCGGACGAATTCTCCCATGCATATCCAGCCTCATGGGCATCAATGGCTTCTTTGAAGATCGGGGCTATGACAAATTCCCCTTTCCTGTTTATGCAACCCCATTTGCCGTTTGTTTTAACCGTGCAGAAATTACGGTGTATGCCGCCCCAAATGCCTAATTCACTGTTGTAAAAATCGTCATACCTGGGCGGGATAGTCCAGTTACCCAATATGTTCACAAAGCCGTATAAGCCGGTTTGCGGATCCTCTATAGGATGCGTATATTTCCCAACAGCCGAACCCTGCTGTATCCAGTCGCGTGCCCAAGAGGCATTCTTCTGCGATTCGAAAACCGGACGGGAAACAAACTCTCCTTTCTTGTTTATGGTACCCCATTTGCCGTTTATTTTTACCACAGAATATCCGTCCCTGCTGTCATTGGCAGGAAATTCGGAGTATATCTCGTCGAAAACAGGGGCTATCGCCCACTCCCCTTTCGTATTCATATAGCCGAGTTTCCCGGTGGCATCGTCCTCCGCCTTTACCAACCTCTGTCCGAAGGCAATGTGGGCGGCGGCTACAAAAAGAAACAACAGTAATGCTTTTTTCATGGTCTTTATCTTTTTATTGCGACATTAAGTGTTTGCATGCCGACCGCTGCGGGCCGCTGCGGTGCCGGCCTATTTTCTTCCATCGCGGCGATGACGTTGCGCAGGTCGAACGGGACTTCGGAGGCTATAAGTATGAACCTGTCATTCCCGGCCGGTTCGGCCGCCACCAGCGGATACTGCCGGAAATCGACAATACTGTTGGCCGGCGTGAGGAGGTGCAGCATCGTTCCTCCCTGGTCCATCGGGTAGCAGTCGAAAAGGCTCCCGTCCGAAGAGATGTTCAGCACGTTGATAAACAGCGGACGGCCCGACCGGTTCTCCACCCGGAAAAAGATGCGCTGCCCGATGCTCGCTTCCCCCGTTATTACCGAGCCTGTCGTTTCATCGATGACTGTCAGGTATACGGGGAAGGCCGACGCCGGATCGGGAGCGATCAGCGCTGCGTATACGCTCATATCCTGCCCCATGTCTTTGTAGACGACATTGGCTTCGTGGCTGATCTTCTCGGTGTCCCCGCGCATAAGGGCCTCGACGATCCGGCCCGCAAAGGAACCTATTGCGGACTGTCGCTGCTCACGTATCAGTTCCGACAGCGTAACAGTATTTTTTCCGGGTTTCAGGGCATGGAGTTTCCCGGCCTGTTTGTCAATGACCGCAAGCGACGAATTGGCCGCGATCATAACGTAATCGCCGCCTTTGAGTACCGTTCGGGGAGTGAGTTCGCTTTTCACTCCGTCAGCCACGCGGAAGGCCTGTCCGTTGACCGAGGCGACCTGGTAGGTCTGCCCGTGCAGGGCGAACGGGAAGAGCAACAGCAGGTATATAAGCGCCTTATTCATTTTTTCTCTTTTTTTTGCAGGTATAGATTACAACGTCTATTATATTCATGGCAAAGCCGGTAAAAGCCGTGGTCAATATTACATATACCATATTGACGATCAGGTTCCACTTCACAAAAAACAGATACCCCGCCAGCAGGAAAACGAGGATCAGCAGGAGCCGCGACCCTGTTTCGATGAAATTGTTCCATGGGTTGCTTTCACTCCTTTCCTGCAGCCGGTAGCAGAACCAGGTAAATGGGAAACACACGAGCAGCGCGATCATCAATTCGATCCAGCGCGGCGTGAGTTTGACCCACGAGCCGTGTATGACGGTCGAAGTATGGTGCGCCAGCAGCTTCACTCCGGACACGCGCCACTCCCCGTCGAGTTGGAACGGCATGTCGTATTTATCGCGCAGGTCTTCCATGTCGCCCACCAATACGATGCGGGATGCGATGTCTTCGGCCGTCAGCGTATCGGTTATGGAAATGACGTCGAACGCCTTATCGCGGTAGTCGACCAGTCGGCGGGCGTTCTCAGGCATGTATTTGCCGGATTCCATATACGGCATGTACCAAAGCGTATCCCCCTCGAATATTTCGTATGGCCGGCAATGCGAACTTTTATTTACGAGCCCCCTGTTCACATCGATGTTTTTCATGAAAAACGACTCCTCCAGCCTCCCGTTGTCGAGCCGGACGGCCGCGTATATATTTTCGAGCGAATCGACGGCGTGCTGCAGGTAGATGTCGTCCTGCGGATCTGTTGTCGAGTTCTCGGGAAAGATGACGTCAAGGAATATGGCTTCTGGCGACAGGCGTCCGATCTTTTTCATCGCGTCGGCGATTTCCCTGCGCGACTTTTCCCCTTTCAGGTCGAAAACGGCGACATCGTTATCATAAAAGCAGGTATAGGGTCGGTCGTCGCTGTTCCTGTTGTAGATACGGTAATAGTAATTGATGACATCCGACTCGCTGTCCTGTTTCGACAGATGGTCAAGAACGTTCACATCAAGGACGATATAGAACAGATAGCAGAATCCGAATGCGAGCAGCGTGGCAATAATGCTGAGTTTCCATTTTTTCATGCAGGCACGATATGTTTTTGTCCGTATGCCACAAAGATATTATTTTAACGCTTATCCGCAATAATACCTTCGTCGTACAGCCTGCCGTAAGTCTCCCAACGGCACCGGCCATGCGGTATGCGGCCGCGCGTGGAACGCGGGCCGTACAGCCCGCTCCGCCCGCCGTGCGTGGGCATTGTTGCGGATATGTGTAAAAACATTCCCCGGTACAGGCCTGTACCGGGGAATGTTCGAAAAAAAGAAAAGGTTTACTCTTTGACTATTTCCGCGCTGCGGGCCACTTCGGAAAGGGCCGTTTCGCCCTCTTTGCGCGGGTCTTTGCCCATGCCCGCGATCTTGACTATCCGCGAAGCGGCGACGCCGTTGCGCAGCAGGTAATCGCGCAGCGACTCGGCGCGGCCATACGATATGCTGTCGTTGATTTCCTCGCCGCCCGTATGGTCGGCATACCCCCAGATCTGGAATTTCAGGTCGGGATTGGCAGCCAGAACCGAGAGGATGTCGTGCAGTTCGCGGGCGTATTTGACCTCGTCGATGACGGTGCTTCCGCGTTTGAAATAGACCGAAGGCAGGTCTTCGAGGCAGCAGGCGGAATTCTCGCCTATAGCCTTTGTGACTTCGTCGACTATCCTGCCCACATCGACTGGCTGTTCGACTGTGATCCTTTCATTGACGATATTGACAACCTCGCGCTGCGGGGCACGTACGTATTTGCGTGCCGGCGCATACATCAGGTGGTCGGCTTTGGCCCTGGCGCCAAACTTGAACGAAATGCCCGCCGTGAGGTTGGAATAACCGTTCTGTTTTCGCGAGGAGCCGGAGGCTACTCCGTCGAACTTTTCGTTGGATATCCAAATGCCGGTTGCGCGCAGCTTGAGGTCGACGGTTTGGCTGGCCTTGTAGATCAGTGTCGCGTCGCCGCCCACGCCCGGTTTCCATGCGTAGTATAGGTCGCCGGTGGTATAGCGGCCGCCGCCTTTGACGTAAACTTTCGGGCGGAAATACTGCATGTAAAAGCCCGGCGAAGCGAGTACCGTCCAGCGGCGGTCGCGCAGACCGTCATTGGGGCGCAAGAGGTTCGAGACGTTGACATCCACGTTCAGTCCCACCTGCCACGAGTCGATCTTGGAATAAAGTTCGCCGTAGGTAAGCGCGTCGGCCGGTGGGGTGACGCCATAGTATGTAAAGCCGTCGCGTTCGAGGATGTAGTCTTTGTTATCGTCCGTAGCGCCTGCCTTGTTCATGCTGTATATGCCGCCCAGCCTCAACCCGAAGGTCGGGGAAATCTGGTAGGCGGCGTCCAGTCCGAAAGCGGAGCCGATATAGGTCTTTTCGTCGGCAAACGACCTGAAGTCTCCCCATACGACTGAAATGCCTGCTGTAGCGCCCACACTCCAACGGGAGTAGTCGCCGTAGAACTGCCGGCGGAATTCGGCCTGCTCGGGGCCGGTCTGCGCTGCAGACCGACCGGGAGCCAGAATAACGAAAGCCGGCAATGCCATTATAAAAAATAATCTCTTCATAACCGGTATTGGATTATTGGAAATAAACGCCTACGTACAGCGACGTCAGGATCGATCCGTTGTATCTGACGTCGATCTGCAGGAAAGCATAGTCGCCTATGAAGTTGTGGTTGGCATATCCTGCCCTGGGATGCACGGTGTCGGCATTGACGGCGAGGGGAGAGGTTCCGTAGAGCGCATTGGCGGAGTTGTAGCATTTGAAGACCGAACGGGAGAAGGTGATCTTCGAGTCGTCCAGGCCGTATTTGGCCACGATATTGTCGCCACCTTCGAACACTTGCAGGTTTGCCTTGGCCAGACCGTCGTAATATGGCGATGCAAAGAGGCCGCCGACCTGGTAGGGAAGGATGATGTAATTGCCTGCATTTGCCCATAGGCCTGCGGTGCCGTCGGGTTCGCCGGCGGAAACGAGTGTCGAGAAGACAGGCGTTCCTGCGGTTTGCAATGTCAGGTTTGCGGAGATGGCCGCGCTCGCTTTGTATATGTCTGCGAATTGGGTCTGGAGTTCGTCGCCGTTAACGGTCTTGAGGCCGAAAGATACCTGTAAGGCATTCGTGGCGGCAAGGAATTCCGCGACGTTGAGGATGGTCGGAGTGGCGGTCACGGTTATCGTACCGGCAGCCGGGTTGGCGGCGATGCCGTCGATAGCGAACGAAAGCACGCTGTTGTCAAGTGCGCGGGTAATGGTCTTGTTAACCGCCAGGCCGAAGTTTGCTGGAGCGATAGCGAATGCGTCGGCGATTTCCTGTGCGGCTGCGGCTGGCGAAACGACATAGGTAAGCGTCACGTCGTTGACATTGATTATCGTGCCGCCTGCAAGGGTGTAACCTATTGTGGCTTTGCCGTCCGAGTATTCGGGTACATAGTAGATGCTCTGTATGCGGGCGAGCAGTTTGTCGACGTCGGCTCGCAGGGCGAGGACTTCGGTTTCGAGTGTGCCGAGTGCCGTTTCGAGGTCGTTAACCTGCTTGACGAGGCCGGAGGCTGCGTCGCCGATGGCAGTCTCGGCTGCCGCCAGGCGGGTTTCCATGTCGTCCAGCGTGCCGGACTGCAATGCCGCGATGGCATTGTCAATGGCGGCAGGCATCGTCGTGTTTTCGAGTGTGTTGATCAGGCTGCGGTGTGTCGAGAGTTTGTTGTCGATCTGGGCCTTGGTGTAGTAGTCGGCGAACTTGCCGTCCAGTGTCAACAGTGTGCCCTCTGCGGTGGACAGGCGGGACAATACGTCGAGCATGTCGGTTTCGAGGTCGGCCACTCTGGCAACGACGCCTGTGACAGCGTCATTAAGCAGGGTTTCTACGCTTTGGAGACGGGTATCCATCGGATCCAGGACATTGGCCTGCAGGTCGGTCATGGCGTTTGAGATGGCCAGCATCACCCGGGCTTCGAGCTCGGTCATCAACGTGCGGTGTGTCGAGAGTTTGCTGTCGACCTGGGCCTTGGTGTAATAGTTTGCCAGCGAAGTTTCCAGTGCGGCGATGTCCGTCTCGGCCGTGGCGAGGCGAACCAGTACGTCGGCATAGGCGGTGCCGTCGACAGGGGCTACCAACATATTGAGCAGCATGCCGAGGTCGGCGTTCGCGGCGGTGAAGTCGTTGCGCAACGTCTGGATCTTATTGTTGAGATTGGTGCGCAGGGTGCCTATACTGGTTTCGGCGTCGGTCATGCGGCCGTCGAGTACGTCCACACGGTTGGTGAGTGTGACGATATCTGTCAGTGCCTGGGCCAGTTCGGTATTCAGGCGGGCGTTGATGGCGGCGATGTCGCCGGTGTTGAGGCCTATCTGGATGCCGTTATCCCTCACGTTATCCTGAATGGCTCTGATTTTTGTTATCGCCGTAGCCATTTTGCCCTGAAGGTCGGTCAGAATGGTGTTGTGGCCGTCCAGTTGGCCTTGCAGGGTCTGGCATTCCGCCTCAAGGTTGGCGGCCGCGGCTTGTGCGGCGTTCGCGATGCTGTTGTTGATAGCGGTCACGCTATTCCTCATAGCCGCGGCAAGCCTCTGGATGTTGCCTGCGTTTTCCCGGATGGACGTTTGGTTGCCCTCTATCAAGGCAAGCTGGGCGGCCAGATCCGCCTGGCGGGCGGCGTCGGCTGTTTCGAATTCGGAGCGCAGGTCGGCGATCAGGCCGTCGAGCCTGCCGTCCTCGGCCTGCAGGTCCTCTGTAAGGCCAAGAAGGAATGCGTCATAAGATTCCAATGCGCCTACTCTGCCATTGATCTCCTGCACCTTTGAGATAAGGCGGTTGAGCTTCACGTCCACACCGTCGATACGGGTGTCTACACCGTCGAGGCGGATACCTATATCATACAGCTCTGCGTCTACATAGGCCTGCAGCAAGCCTATCGCATCGTTCAACTCCTGTTTGGAAGCTTTCGTGTTGTCCAGCACTTCGAGCTGGCCCTGCAACAGGGTCTGCAGTTCGCCCAATTCGCTGCGCAGGATGCTTAATGCTCCGGATATCTGGGCGTCTATCTCCAGGCGGAGCACTTCGTCCAAAAGAGTGATCTGTTCGTTCATCAGAACGAGTTCGTCGGCGAACGCCAAACGGGCGGCTTCGCCCGCATTGAGTTCTGCCTCGATCTGTTTGATGTCACCATCATAGTCCTTGGAGCATCCTGCGAGCGAAAGGGCCGCGATGCACATGGCGGAAAATAACGCCGATTTAATAAAATTAGTTTTCATAATCTTGGATAGGTTTTTGATTAGATAAAAAGATTCTATAAAAATATTAAGAGGATCATTTTGTCTCCTCTCCGATGACTTTCTATTGGGAAACACAACATAAGGCGATAGCTTCGGCGACAGCAGCCAGGCTATGGCCTTATGTTGTGTCAGTGATGGTGCATGAGCGGTTTTTGGTTGTCATCTTGTTTATTATATAAGGTAAACTCGTTTTATATATAAGGTAACAATGTTCAAAAAGACCAAAATCGTTTCGTGAATATAAGGTCGGGCGTCAACGTCGGCAGTTGGGGAATAACCTTATGCAATGTTAGCATAATCCGCCGGATTTCATTTTCGCCTGCGTAAAAACTATTTTCGCCTGCGTAAACGAGGCTTTTGTCCGCGTAAAAACTATTTGTGCCTGCGTGTATTCCTGCGCCGGGGAGGGGAAAGGCGGTTGGATACGAATAAAATCCGCCCTATTCCCGGGCTGTGACACAGATGGAAAGCAAGGACTATCCTGTCGTTTGAAAGGGATTATTTAAAATGCGTATACTCAGTAATACCCCGTAGTCTGCATGCCGGTGGCATGGATGTAAGCAAGCCGAAGGCCGGTGGAGCAACCGCCGCGTGGGGCAGCGGCGGGCTGCAGGTGTCGCCGGAAGCGACGCCAACAAAGAAATGGTGACGTAAACAGGCGAATAGAAAGACGGGAGTACTTGCGGATAGGCTTTTATCTAAGAATGCCGATCTCTTTGAGACGGGTATCGCCGTGCGGGGAGGGCTGTTTCCCGGCGGAGTTCTCGTCGCGCCATTCAGTGGGTGTTTTCCCGTAGGTGTTCCTGAAAAAGGTGCTGAAAGCCGCGAGGCTCTTGAAGCCGCAGATTCCGGCGATATCTTTGAGAGGCGTGCTCCTGTGCATCGGCGCTTTCATCATGACCGCCGCCTTTTTGAGGCGGTAATCGTTGATAAGGTTGTAGAAATTGGTCCCCAACTCCTGATTGATGACCCGTGAGAGGTATGTGCGGTTGGTGTGGAGCAGCGCCCTGACTTTCTCGCTGCTCAGCTCGGGGTCTGTGAAGATCTCTTCGTGTTCGAGCAGCGTCAGCAGTTGCTCCCGGAGCCGCCGCTCTTTATGCGGACATTCTCCCTGCGCTTCGGCAACGGACCGCACGCCTTTTTCGGGCTGGCGGTAGAGGTCTTCCTGCCTCAGTACCCAGATCGTCGTCAGGATGGATTCGATGATGTAGAACATGCCGTTGACCCCTTTGCCCCACCGGCCTTCCATGGCGATCAGCATAACGGCGAGGATGCCTTTCATCAGATTGAGGACAATATTCCAGCGCACCCAGACCAGCGTGCCGCCTTCGGTAAAGGAGAATTCAGATTTCAGGTTGCGCATATGTTCGCGCTGCATGCGCCAACTCAATACCGCGAATAAGGTCATTTCCGTCAGGAACAGCAGCATCCCAATGAACCGCAACCGCATCCTTGGATCGTCCAGATAAAACCCGATCTGGCCGTAATCGGTCATCAGGGGCAGCGGGCCGCGCATGAGGCAGATCGCACCATGGATGGCGGCCAGCAGGATGACAGGTGCGTAGCATATTATCCAATAGGAGCGTCCTATGCTTTGCGGGCGCATCAGGCTGAACATATATGCGAACAGCAGCGGATAGCACAGCAGCATGGTCAGGATATGCATGGGGTTCCACAACACATGCCCGTAGGCCGGAGTGCCGATGGTCTGGAACGTATTGACCAGCACGAGTACCGCCGAGAGCAGCCGGCAGGCCGACATGAAGATAGTAGGGCGTTTGGTCCCGCGCAGGGCGAGTATGAAAATACTGCTGAGCAGCATCACAGTGACCATGACGGTACTGAGCAGGATTAAGATGGTTGCGTCCATAAAGCCCCTTGTATGAATTTGCGCCTCCCGGATTATTTTTCAAATACGAAAAAATGCATTTAAATATATGATCCGCAACAAATATATTAATAACCGCCTTATGGTATAACAGGCAATGCCTGAAGTTTCGATAAACGCCATTTTATACGGAATTGTTTGCGATTGTGCCGCCAGATTTTCGGGTATTGCGGCGAAAAAGGTTGATGAAAAAAGATAATATTATATTGTTTTCGGCTTAATGGCCTGAATTTCATTAAAGTTTCATAACTTTGCAGGACATATTTATAGCGTAAGCTATTGTTTAGGGTAGGGGAAACGACCAAAATTCACGACACCGCAAACAACAGCAGAACGCTCACGCTTGGCGTGGGCTTGTCTGTTTGGTGTCAAGGTGCTTGGTCGTACCTCCCTGCCGGCGGATTTAGTCCACGTCTTTCATACGTGCCGAACAATTCTTTCGCATTTGTTTAATCTAACAAATCACACGTATGAAAAAACTGTTTCTATTCTTCTCAATCGCTGCCATGGCATTCGCGTCCTGCTCCAAAGGCGACGGCGGGTCGGGGTCCATCAACGTTACCGACGGCCAGACAAACCAGACCGTATACGCCGATAACACCTCGGGCAGCGGCGGGGTTTCGTTCAGAACCACCGGAGCGTGGACATCGTCTATCGAAGATATCACAGGGCGTGCCGGAGGGGGTGTTTCGTGGATATCCATCGACCCCGACCATGGCGACGCGGCAGGGACCTACACCATCAACATCGCGCTCGAAGCCAACTACACCGGCGAACAGCGCACGGCCACCATCAGCATAAACTGCGGCGGCCAGACGATCAAAATTACTATTACCCAACAACCCACGACAGTAGAGGGTGTCGTGCCAGAAATACCCAGACTCGTTACCGGGATCGTGGAATCGGCCGTTTTCAACAGCGACTACTATGGCAGCGGTTCGGGCAGAACGTACAATCCCGTCGAATTAGAATTCAAATACGAAGCGAGCACCTACAGGCTGAAAGAGTTGAAAGTCAGTGACAGATGGAACGACTACTCTTATACCTATGACTATAGCATCCTCGGCGAAATACGCATAACGGAAGCCGGCGATGGCGGCAACCAATGGGCCGGCGAGCTCAACGGCCAGGGGTATGTGTATTCGATTCCTGGCGAGTTCGAATCCCCTTCGTTTACCTACACCGACGGGTACCTGGCAAGGTACACCCCGAATTCTTATAACGGCCACTACACCTATACATGAAATCAGGGAAACATGATATCGGTCAGGGGGCAATACGATGCGGATGACGAACCGAGGGAAACCCGCACGTATTCGGCCGGCCTGAACGACAAAACGAATATAGATATGAATACGGTCTTCTTCGACATGCTGGATTTCAGTAATGGATATGAACTATCCGGATATAATTACGACAATTACAGCCTGTTCGCCTTGATAGATCGGATCGGCAAGCGCAGCAAAAACTATGTGGTGCGCCAGAATCTCAATCTCTTCTATCCTTCGCCCATAGAGAGAGTATACGCCGCTGCGACCGAGCCTGCACAGGGCGTGATTGCCATCAATTACGATATGGCGTTTTCCGGCGACGCATGGTACACGTTCGATGCGAATAATTATCCCCTTACGTTCAATCAAAGGATAGGGGTGATAAAAACAGAGGTAATCTATGGTGGCCAGCGCATACCTGTAGAGCCACGCCATGAAGGAGAGAGGATGCAGTGGGAACATGAATACGGCCCCGGCCCCTGGTTCAAGATTCAAACCACGACGAACAGCTACCCGGCCGTATACGACACCTACAAGTTCACGATCAACTATAACAAATAGCCCGAAGCGGCAGAGGGAAAACAGACCGGCTCCCGGAAGTCTTTTTATGACCTCCGGGGCCGGTTTCCTATCTATGTCTGTGCGGCAGGGGCGGTGTTGCGGATAAAATTAAATTCACTACTTTTATAAAAAATTGCACATTATGAAAAAACTTCTGCTTGTCGCCCTGTTTTTCGCCTTTGCCGCGGGCATCGCATCGCCGGCATATTCTCAGGAAATGAATGAAACGACCGTCAAGTTCCTGCCTGACGAGTATTGGTGGGGTGCATTCACGCAAGCGGGGCGCAGTATGCCTTACATCAGCCCCATAGAACAAAACCTCGACAGGGACAACAAGGGCAACCAGTCCGTCCCGTTCTTCCTGTCGAACAAGGGGCGCTATATCTGGAGCGCCAGGCCTTTCGTGTTTTCTATAAAAGACAATGCGATTACGGTGAAATCGCAGTTCGAAAAGGTCGAGGTGCAAACGGGCGGCAAAACCCTGCGCGACGCCTACCTCACGGCCTGCCGTACGCATTTCCCGCCTACGGGGACGCTGCCCGATCCGCTGTTCTTCTCCAGGCCGCAGTATAATACCTGGATAGAGTTGATGTACGACCAGAACCAGGAGGATATCATGAAATACGCCAACGCCATAGTCGATAACGGTTTTCCGACCGGGGTGCTGATGATCGACGACAACTGGCAGAGGTACTATGGTAACTTCGACTTCCGTGCCGAAAAATTCCCCGATCCGGTGGGGATGATCGCCAAACTGCACGAGATGGGTTTCAAGGTAATGGTTTGGATCTGCCCGTTCGTCAGCCCCGACAGCCCCGAATACAGGGTGCTCAGGGATAAAGGATACCTGATAAAAGACAAGAACTCCAACAACCCCTCGATAACCGGTTGGTGGAACGGACAGAGCGCAACCTACGACCTTACGAACCCCGAAGCGTATGCCTACCTGGCCGCGCAGCTCAGGGAAGCCCAGGCCAAATACGGCATCGACGGGTTCAAGTTCGACGCCGGCGACGTGGCATATTACCGTCCCGGCTCGCAAAGTTTCCACGACAAGAACGCCGTGGCGGCCGACCACAGCATGCTGTGGGCCAAACTCGGGACGGAATTCGCCTTCAACGAATACAGGGCTTGCTTCGGTATGCAGGGCCAGCCACTCGTACAGCGCCTGGGCGACAAAGGGTACGACTGGGGGGCGGTAAAACAACTGATTCCCGACATGCTTGCGGCAGGGTTGCTGGGCTGGGCCTATACCTGCCCGGATATGATCGGGGGCGGGCTGTACACGACATTCCTCGAACGCCAGGGGGAACCGTTCCAGCAAAACCTCCTTATCCGCTCGGCGCAGGTGCATGCAATGATGCCCATGATGCAATTCTCGGTAGCCCCGTGGAGAGTGCTGGATAAGGAAAACCTTGCGATAGTGCGCGAAACGGCCCTCCTGCATGAGAGGATGGGCGGTTACATCCTGGAGCTGGCCGAAAACGCTGCCAAAACCGGCGAACCGATAGTGCGCCACATGGAGTACTCGTTCCCAGGCCAGGGTTTCGAGCAATGTAAAGACCAGTTCATGCTGGGCGACAAATACCTTGTTGCGCCGATCCTCACGCAGGAAAACAGCCGTACCGTCAGGCTCCCGAAGGGCAGGTGGGTGGATGACAAAGGCGTGAAGTATAACGGCGGAAAGGAATACCGATTCGACATACCGATCGACAGGCTGCTCTATTTCGAGAGAAGGTAACCGGATTTTTGCGTACGTGTAATTGGGCCTACAGGCCTGATGCACAGGTATAAAGAATAACGAAAAGCGCGGTTGGGCATCGTGTGGCGGCGCAGGCCGGAAAATAGCATTGCGGAAGCATTGTGCTATTTTCGCAACTCAAACCAAACAAAGCACACATGAAGAAAACCATACTTCGAATCGCGCTGTTCGCCTGTGCGGCGGCGCCGTTTCCGCTCGCGGCACAGGAACAGGCCAGGATCACAGCAAATATTTACGGTTTCGTGCGCGGCGACGCCGCAGTCGATTCGCGCCAGAACGTTTCGGCTTTCGAGGGGCTTTTCCTCCTCTATCCGCAGGACGTGGTCAGGGATGCGAACGGCAACGACCTCAACAAGCTGGCCAACGGCGGATTCTACAGTTTCAACAGCCGCCTGGGGGTAAACGTCGGCGGACTGAAACTGCGCCAGGCCAGCGTAACGGGTAAACTGGAGGCCGACTTCGCGGGTTTCAGCGGTTCGTTCGGGGCGAATTACAGCGTTCTGCGCATCCGGCTGGCGTATATCAAGATGGACTGGGAACGGTCGGCGCTTACCGCCGGGCAGGCATGGCATCCGTTCTTCGGGCCTGTGACCCCCGACGTCATTTCGATCTCTGTGGGTGCGCCGTTCAACCCTTTCAACCGCAGCCCCCAGCTGCGCTACGACCGCCAGGTTGGGCCGGTGCAGTTGTCAGCCGCGGCTATCTGGCAGTTCCAGTTCGCATCGCAGGGCCCGGCCGGTAAAAGCCCGGTCTATCAGCGTAATGCCTTGCTGCCCGAGTTTTACGCAGGAGCGACCTTCGCGTCAGGTGGCTTCCTTGCCGGGGCCGGGGTCGATTACCTGACGATCAAACCGCGCACCCAATCGACCGTGGATAACAATACGTATAAAGTGGACGAAAGCCTCGGGTCGTTTTCGGCGGTGGCCTACGCCAAATTTACATCGGGCCTGTTTTCGGTGGGAGCCAAGACGATCTATGGCCAGAATCTCGCCAGTCAGACCATGCTCGGCGGCTACGGCGTGAGAAGTACGGACGCCCTGACAGGGGAGCGGGAATACACCAACTTTACAAACACCACCACATGGATCAACGCTACCTATGGGAGCAAATACAAGGGTGGCGTGTTTGCCGGATACAGCAAGAACCTCGGATCGGACAAGGCGTTGGATCCGGGTGCGCCGCTGTATGTGGACGGGCCGAGGGTAGACTGTCTCTACCGCCTTGTGGGTACGTTCTCCTACAATATCCCCCACTTTATGCTGGGCGCGGAATACGAGATGACCACGGCGGCCTACGGCGACGGCGATATGAACCTATCTTCGGGCCGCTATCCCGGCTCGCATAACGTCACGAACCACCGTATCGTGGGCGCGATCTCCTACATTTTTTAGCTGACAGGGCGCGGCCCGATCCGTAATAATAGATATATTTATCCGCGAAATGTTCCCTGTACGGCGAGTTGAGCGAATTATATAGGCCGCGCGTGGAGCGCGGCCTGTTGGGAGGCTTGCCGCAGGCTGGTCGCTTCGGCGACTCCGATAGAGTGTTATGGTTATTTCACTTCCCAGCGTTCCGGTGCGAACTGGCGTCACTGCTCTTTCCGTGTGCTGGGAAGCACCTCGCTTGCGGCTCGACTCAGCCTCTGCTGGCTGCAAGCCTAAACCATAACAACAAGCCCCCAAGGGATAATTATGTTTTGTTATATACGCTATCAAAAACTGACCAGGCGAGCCAGTTTGGGCTTGTCATCCAGCGTTATCTGTTTCTTTTCCACTGCTATCAGTCCGTCGGCTGCCATCGCTTTGATCTCGCGTTCGAGGGCCTGGCGCGACACACCGAAATATTCCGCCAGCGAGGTGTGTGTGCGGTCGAGGCATACCATGTCCGAGCCGGCTTTCGCCGACAGGTCGAGCAGGTACATGGCCAGCTTTTGCCGGATGGTGCGGAACGACATGAAATGAAGCTTCCGGCTGAGCCGGGCCGCGAACCCGGCCGAGATGTTCAGGTAATTCTCCAGCAGGCGCTCGCTGCGCGAGAGCATCCGCAGCACCACCTGCTTCGGGATGACGATGGCCGTGCCGTCCTCGGTGGCGGTGGCCGTCACCGGGAAACGGTTCTCCGGGCCGAACAGGAAGAGGATCGCCAGCGGGTTGGGCGCGGCGATGTCGTCCACCTTGACCACCTTGCCCGATGCGTCGGTCATCTCGCCCTTGGCCGCACCGGTCAGAAGCACGATCAGGCGGTTGCACGGCTCGCCCTGCCGGGCCAGAACATCCCCTTTTTTGACTTCGATCCCGGTGAGGGAGAACTCGTCCAGCAGAGTTCTCAGTTCTTCCCCGCCTATTCCGGCGAACAGGGCGGTGCGGGACAATGCGGTGTAATCCATATCTGCGGATTTTTCGGTAAAATTAGGAATAATTATTTTTGCAAATGCAACAAAGGTGTCAAAATCCAGAGTCCTTATAGTTGTAGTTTTGCGATATGAAACGAACGATAATCAAAATAGACGAGGCGCTTTGCAACGGTTGCGGGGCGTGCGTGAGCGGATGCCACGAGGGGGCGCTGCAACTGATCGACGGCAAGGCCGTGATGGTCAGCGAACTTTATTGCGACGGCTTGGGTGCCTGTATAGGCGAGTGCCCGGTTGGCGCGATCACGCTCGAAGAGCGCGAGGCCGAGCCGTATGACGAACGTGCCGTAATGGAACGCATCGCCCCGAAAGGCGAGGCGGTCATCGCCGCACACCTCAACCACCTGAAAGACCATGGCGAGGCCGAATTGCTGCGGCAGGGCATGGAATGGCTTGAAGAACACGGCATTGCTGTCAATATGGCGGCAGGGGTTGCACCTCAACCTGCCGCATGCTCTACGGCGACTGGGGAGCGCCCGCAAGGGCAGGGTGGACAACCGAATGAAAATGAAAAACCGCTTCCGTGCGGGTGTCCGGGGTCGATGATGCGGGATTTGCGCAGTGAGGCCGCCCCGGCCGCCGGCCGCGGTTATGCTGTTGCAGGGGGCTTCCCGGGCGGCGCGGCGGGAGGGTTCACACCGGTTGCGCCGCAGCCTTCGGAACTTCGCCAGTTTCCCGTGCAGCTCCACCTGCTGAATCCTGCCGCGCCGTTCTTTGCGGGGGCCGACCTGCTGTTGGCTGCCGACTGCACGGCTTTCGCCGCAGGCGATTTCCACAGCCGCTTCCTGAAAGGCCGGATGCTCGCCATCGCCTGCCCGAAACTCGACAGCAACATACAGTCGTATATCGACAAACTCGCCGGGATGATCGACCAGGCGAGGATCAACACGCTGACCGTGGTTATCATGGAAGTGCCGTGTTGTGGCGGACTGGTGCGCATCGCCGAGGCAGCGCGAGAAAAAGCGCAACGCAACGTTCCCCTGAAAGTGATCGTGCTTTCCGTCCGCGGCGAGGTAATAAGCGAGGATTGGATTTAATCCGATTTTGATTTGGCCAATCACCCTGCCGCCCTCTCTCCCGGGCGAAAATCGCCTTGGGCGGCAGGGCGAAACGGCCATAGTGCCCCGGATAAATATGTTAAACCAATTAATTGCTGGGCGCGTGGTATAAATACCCAAATTTCATCCCGCCGGTTTCGGAAATGGGCGGGATGTTTATCTTTGCAAAAATCCGACATCCCATTATGAAAACAACAAAATTCACCATGAGCGAGGATTGGGCCTCGACCCTCACCGGCGGCCTTATAATACTGCTCGTTATCCTGATCTATTCCATACAGGTCGGCATGTCCTGGCCATCGTTCAGCTGGTCGAACACCGACGAGCTTGTGGATAAAGTGTTCGCGCTGGACAATCTCGGGCATTCGCTGATAGTGTTCGTCTCCTCATTCGCTATGGTCGTGATAGCCAATGCGCTGTCTGGCAAGCGGTGGCGCGATAATATGGGCTTCGCGGTGCTGTTCGTACTGACGTTCATCGCCATGACCCTCGCCGGGAACGTCTTCATGAAGGACTGGGGCATCGAAACCGTCATATTCAGCCTGCTGCTGGGGCTGTTCATCCGCAATGTGTTCGGCGTGCCGGAGTGGATCAAAGGGGCGCTCAACTCGGAGATGTATGTCAAGATAGGCCTCGTGCTGCTGGGTACGACTGTATTGTTCGACAAACTGTTGCAGATGGGCGCCGTGGGTATCCTGCAATCGGTCGTGGTGGTGTTGGGCGTGTGGTATTTCGCGTGGTGGCTTTGCCGGAAGATGAAGATAGACGAGGAGATGAGCATGATGCTTTCGAGCGCCGTGTCGATATGCGGCGTGTCGGCCGCCGTGGCAACCGCAGGGGCGATAAAGGGCGACAAAACCAAACTCTCTTATGTGGTGTCGCTGGTGATGGTGGTGGCCGTGCCGATGATATTCCTTATGCCCGCACTGGCCAAACTGATAGGTCTGGGAGGGGCGATGGCCGGAGCGTGGATAGGCGGGACGGTCGATACGACCGGGGCTGTGGTGGCCACCGGGGCCATCTGCGGCAACGAGGCCATGGATGCGAGCGTGATAATCAAATCATCGCAGAACGTACTGCTTGGCATTGCCGCCTTTTGCATCTCGATATACTGGGCCTGGTCTCACGGCCGCGGAGGGAAGACGCCCGATGCGCGTTACGCCGACCGCCCGGGGCTGAAATTGCTTTGGGAGCGCTTCCCGAAGTTCGTGCTGGGTTTCATGGCCGCCTCGCTCGTGTTCTCGTTCTTTATCGACCCGGCGCAGAACGCACCGATGACCGATGTGCTCAAAAAAGCACAGGGGCTGTGGTTCGCCCTCGGGTTCACTTCGATAGGGCTGGAAACCGATTTCCGAAGCTTCGTCACGGCCTCGAACCGCAAAGCCACCGTGGCGTTCCTCGTGGCGCAGACGTTCAATGTGGCCTTTACTCTCGCGGTAGTGCTGCTGCTCGGGTGGCTCATAGGTTATTGATATGGACAGGATCGGGCGCGAGAAACGCACGGTGGAACTGATGATACGCCTGTACTGCCGCCGAGCGGAGGGCAACTCCGGGTTGTGTCCCGCTTGCCGTGAATTGCTCGGCTACGCCCTTTCGCGCCTTGACAACTGTCCTTTCGGGAACGGTAAACCAGCTTGCAAAAAGTGCGCGGCCCACTGCTATAAACCGGCTATGCGGGAGCGGATCCGACGGGTAATGCGCTACTCCGGGCCGAGGCTTGTCCTATACGCTCCGCTCGCCGCGCTCAGGCATGTGCTGGGGCGGTAAAAACGGAGTGCTCTCTTTTGGCTTTATTGTTTGCGGTTAATGGTTAAAATCCCGCAATTTTATTGTAGCTACTATATTTCTATTTTATAAAAAGTCTTTTAGTCGTTTCTTCATCGCCGCCCTCCGCCACAAGGGGCGGCGATGCGGGTTGCTTTGCAACCCGGGAAAGGGAATTTATTCCTCTCGCCAAACCCATGTACTTTAGTGCATGATGGTTTATTTGGTCTTCAAAGAAGGCCGTCAGGCGCCCCCAATGTGTGGGGCATGGGCCCCGAAAATATATTGACGCCGCGCAGGATGCGTAGCGAATCCGCCGCCACGCACGGCTGGTTGCGCCGCAGAGATATTTTCGGATAGATTATTTAATGCTATTAACGGGTTGCCCTAACGTTTCCTTGCAGCGCGCAGCGCCTGGAGACATGCGCCCACGAGGATCGCCCCGACCAATCCCATGACGGCCCAAAGGAACCACGGCCTTTCGAAGAACCGCGGCCCGGGGACATGTGCGGCGACGATATTCTCGCGTACAGGCAGCCCTATGCCGACAACTGGCAATTCCTCGTTCAGTTCGTCCCGGAAATATTCCAGGTCGTAGTTGCCGCATCCTTCGACTCCGGTCATAAGCGTATATCGCTTGCCTGCTTCGAGCCGGGCGCACAGGTAACGCGCAAGCGTCCACGTCCGCACCTCCGCAATCGCCAGTGGCGGATTATTCCCATTGCCGATAACGATCCGGGTTGTGCTGTCCATGGGAAAGCCGTCCAACTGGAATATATTGCTTCCTTTCGACGAGAGGGTCAGGTATCGGGCATGCCTGCCGGTAATGAGTTCCGCGTTGCGGTGGTAAAGACTTTTGTTCGCGACGACGACAATTTCCAGGCGGTCGATCAGGTATGGGGCATGCAAAGCCGGGAAAGCTATGACGGTCTGCCGCAGGGAATCCTCACTGACCGCGATGTCGTCCGTTTCTACCGGCAGGTATTGCCCATAAATGCTCCGGCTGCCCACTTTGCCCACGCCGACAACCGAAAGGGGGCTGCCCTGCGAGTTGATTATGGTAATTTCGTAGTAACGGTAATCGCCCTCGGGGATATCGAGTACCGCCACCTCGTTGCCGTCAGTTCCGCGCTCGATGTTGAGTGTCGTGCGCTGCCGCACGACATACCATTGTCCAAGGTCGTCGCTGCCGCGCACACTCACATATTTGTCCACTTCGGCAGCGCGCATAACGACATAAAAGCGCCCGATCCGTTCCCGGACGGCGTTGTCGACCACCAGCACGTTGGTGCTGTCGCTGCCCGTATTTTTCAGGAGCGGGTACATCTCCATCCGGCTGACATGCTGTTCAGGGGCGCTCTCGCGAACCATATATGGCACTTCGGCGCCGTCCCCGTCGAGGATGCGCACGTCTTCGAAGCCGTTCCCGCCCGAAAGGCCGATAAGTTCCGGGTTGAGGCGGATATTGTAGTAGCCGTCGGTTTCGACCGTGTCGATGGCCGCTTCCCAGCGCTCCTGCCCTGTTGGGGTGTCTGCCGGCACTGCCGCCGCTGTGATGGCGGAGGCGAGCGAAAGGGCCAGTATCAATGCTTTCTTCATATTGCAGGTTTTTTATCTCTAAGAGTTAAATTCCCCGTCGCTTGCGGCGTTTTGTATTCATTTCCGGCGGCAGGCGCGGCCTTTAGCAATACCCAGTTACTTGCGGCGGGCCGCTTAATAATTTTTACGTTGCAGCGGCATCAAGAGGAATAATCCTGTGTTTTTTAATCTCTAAGTGTTAATTCACCGCCGTTTTCGGGTTTTTCCGAGCGTCAGCAACAAAAAGGAACTTAATGTGGCGACTGCCGCAGGCAATCACCACATTACAATGCCCCACTGCTTGCTGCGGGGTGGTTTAATCCTGCGCGGCGGGCGGCAGCTTCCCGTCCTCGCGCACAAGCGTCTTGATCCGCTGCTGGAGGAACGATACCCCAAGCAGGATAACTCCCAGTGCCACGAAAGATATTATGCGGCCGGCCTGCGACATGCGCCACACGTCGAACACATAGAATTTGAGCACGATCAGCCCGAAGAACACCAGTGCTATCTGACGCGGCAGTACTTCCCTGCGCCGCACGCCCCACAGCATGAGGCCCGCGGCCACGACGCCCCACAGGATCGGGTAGCCGAACGTGTGCACGTCGTGGAGCAGAGTATAGTAGTTTTCGGCGTTGCCGGCCAGCTGGATGGTCGTGTTGTCAGCCTCGGTGCTCAGCAGGGCCACCCCGACCGCCGTAAGCAGCCAGGCGAATACGCTCATCGTCCGTTTGGGCAGCGATTTCAGGTTGCGGAGCAGGGCGTAGAAAATGTAAGCCATGCCCGGCCACATCAGGTAATGGAGCAGGAAGAGCGAACCCGTATTTTGCCCGTCGACGCCTATGTAGACCTCCCATCGGAACTTTGCCAGGCTGGGAAGCACCGTAATGGCGAACATCGCCGCAGTGCCGAAGAGCATCCACATTATCCATTGCCTGCGCGGCAGTTCCTTTCGGTAGACGGCGGCAAGGGCTGCGGCGTAGGTCATAGACCAGATGCCGATGGCGCTGAAGCGGAAATTCCAAAGAGGGCTTTCCTGCGCCCCCAACTGGTATGATATTTCGAACAGAGGGACGAGCCAGCCCATAATCACGACCGCGAGGCTCAGCATGCGGGTAAGGAAATTCCCCGACAGCAGCCCGCCTTCGTAATCGCGGTCGCGTCCGGCAAGCCAACGGCAGATGCCCAGCGAGGCCACCACAACCAACCCTGTGATGAAGACGCGGTTGAATACGACCGGCAGAATGGAATTTATCGCTCCGTCCGAGTAGTCATAGGCGTATGTTTTCGCCACGTCCATGAAGTACGAGATCAGCATCAGGCCGCAGATAAGCAGGAACCCGCCCTGGAACACCCTGATGCGCGAGCGCTGCCACAGCCCGAGCAGAATAACTGCCTCGGCAGCCCAGAACATCGTGATGGCGTGTCCCTTGAGCTGTACCGGTACGGCCAGCGACACGAAGCTCAGCACCACGGCGATCACAAGATAGAGCATCCTGCGGTCGATCTGCCGCACGCGCATAAGCACGCCCAGCACCACGGCGTTGGCCACGCCGATGAGCATCGTCACGAGGCCCATGATGTGCAGCGGGTAGTTCTTGAATATGAGCGTGCAGGCCAACAGCAACGACAGGTTATTGGAAAGGATGACCACCACCTGGAACGCAGTGATCTTTTTGTCGCGGAAGTACTCCAGAAGCGCCAGCAGGTAGAACTGTACGAAAAACAGCGCGGCGAAGAGCGTCGCCCCGGCGTACTGGTCTTTGAACCCGGTGAAGAGCCATCCCCAGAAGAACAGGGTAGTGCATATGTAGCTCACGATCCCGACCAGGTTCCAGCGCCTGAGCATCGCCACGGCGAGCATGCCTGTGTTGAGGATCAGCAGGAACGTGAAAAGCACCGCGTAGTTGCCTGTGCCCGAGCTGGCCAGCAGCGGCGAGGCGTAACCTCCCAGCAGCGAGAGCAGTGCCAGTTCCTGTCTGTTATAGAGCAGTGAGAGGCACACCGCGACGACCGTAATCCCGACAAAAATGGAGAACGCGGCCGTCTGCCCGAAAAGTTGGTACTCCCTGAAAGCTATCGCTATCGTGATGTAGAACACGGCTATCCCGCCCCCGACCAGCAGGGAGGAGAGCAGGTGGTAATTCTTGCGCAGTTTATGGCCTACCAGCAGTATAGCCGCCCCGGCGAGGATGCCTATCCCCACGCGGCCGATTTCGTTGATCCAGTTCTGGTCTATGGCGTATTTGACGAAGAACGCCACACCCAGTACGAGCGTGATGATCCCCACCTTGCTGAGCCAGTTCTCTGTGAAGAGGGCTTTCAGTGCGGACGGTTTGCTTTCTTTGGTGCTTGCTGGACGGGTCTGTGCCGGGGTTTTTGCGATGGGTGCGGCGGATGTGCCCGGTGAGACAGGAGAAGTCTTTGCAGTTGTGGCTGCTGAGGCCTTTTCCGGGGTTGCGGCGGAAATTTTCTCCGTGGTAGCTGGCGCCGCTTCTTTTTCTGCGCTGACCGCCTGCGCCGCCTGTGGCGCTGCCGGTTTCCCGGCTGTGGGCGATACCGCCGGGTTATCTGCCGCCGGGTTATCTGCCGCCGGGGCCGTCGTTTTCCGCACGGGCTGCGCGACAGTGGCGGCAATGGCCGGAGCAGGTGTGGCCGGCGCGGGTTTCACAGTTGCCGCCTGTTGAGGCGCGGCTGCTTCCCGGGGCCGCGGGGCAACAGGTGAAGGATGCTCCGAAAGTTTATCCTCCATCCGCCTGAGGCGGCTGTCGATAGACGAGACTTTGACCAATACGATGATCGGAACTATAATAAGAGCAATCAATACTATAAATCCCAGAAAAGCAAGATAATCCATGCGGGTATTTTTTTGCAAAGGTAGCAAAGAAAAAAACACCGCAATAGAAATCAAACGGTAATCGAATCAGATCGGATATGCTATGGCTTTGCCGCAAGGTTTTTCTGTTCGAACTCCAGCAGTTTTTTCTTGCGCCAGATGCCGCCGCCGTAGCCCGTGAGCGTGCCGTCGGCCCCGATGACTCTGTGGCACGGCAGAATGATTGATATCTTGTTCCTGCCGTTGGCGTTCGCGACGGCACGTACCGAAGAGGGCCTGCCTATCAGCTCGGCCTGCCTGGCGTATGTCGTCGTGTGGCCGTAGGGAATCTGACGCAGGCCGAGCCATACCTGTTTCTGGAATTCCGTGCCGACCAGATCGAGCGGGAGGTCGAATTCGCGGCAATCCCCATTGAAATATTGCGCCAACTGTTCACGCAACGTGTCGAAATGAGGGTTCTCGCCCTGCACCAGCGGGGCTTTGAACGATTCGGCCAACTGCCTCAGTTCCAGATCGAGCAACTTGTAGTCGGCGAACTCGAACATGCAGATGCCCCGGTCGGTCGCTGCGGCTATCATCACGCCGAGGTCGGTTTCGATGCGGGTGACGTTGACGATGCGCTTGTCCTTGCTTTTCAGCGGAGAAGCGCCTATAACGCCTTTGAACATGCTGCCAAACCCGCTCAGCGATTCGTAGCCCGAATCCGCGGCGACGTCCGTCACGCTCCCGTTCGTCCGCATGCGCTGGAACGCGCTGTTCGCCCGGAACATCCGCTGGCAGGCGTGGAAGGTCTGTCCGTAGTTCTTCAAAAACCACCGGCGCACACCGTTGGGTTCCAGTCCCATATCGGTCAGTTTGGCGTCCGTTATTTTGACCGCGGGGTTTTCGTCCATGTACTCCAGCAACCGTTTGATACCCGGCGGGGGATTGCCCATCTTTTCCAGCGGTTTGCACACTTTGCACGGCCTGTAGCCGCACTGCATGGCCTCCGCCGCGGAGTGGAAAAATTCGCAGTTCTCCGCCTTGGGCTTCGCCGGGCAGGTCGGGCGGCAGAATATGCCCGTCGTTTTTACTCCGACCACGAATACCCCCTCGAAAGAGCTGTCCCTTTCGATCAGCGCTTTGTAAAATATGTCCCGTTCCGATTCCATATCCGTTATTTTGATTTTTTGGGCGCGTAATCCTTCATTCCCTCGACCGCACCCCCGGCTACGGCCCATAAATACATGCTCGCGACCGAGGCGTAAGGGGTGTAGCGCTTCCGGTATTTGTTGAACCTGGCTTTGTCTATCTTCCGGTGGTGGTATACCATGCGCAGGCCCCGGATAATGCCCAGGTCGCCGTAGCTCAACACATTGGGCCGCTGCATGGAGAATATCATCAGCATCTCGGCCGTCCATACGCCGATGCCGTCCAGTCCGGAGAGCTTGGCGCGGATCTCTTCGTCCGACATCGAATGCAGGGCCCCGATGTCGAACTCGCCGTCAATAATTTTCCGCGCGGCCGATTTGATATATCCCGCTTTTTTGAACGTCATGCCCAATCCTTTAAGTTCCTCTGCCGGCAGGCTGTCGACAGCATGGGGCGTTACCTCGCCAAGATGCGCCCGCACCCGCTCCCAGATGGTCCGGTGGGCTTTTGTCGAGATCTGCTGGCCGATAATGGAATTTACCAGCGCGGCGAAAAGGTCGGGGATGACCGCCCGTTCTATCATGCCCACCCGGTCGATCACGGCCGCCAGCCGTTTGTCCGCCTTGCGCAGGTGTTCGAGTTCTTTTTCCCCGTATTGGAAGTAGCCGGCCATAATTTCAGTGTGGTATTGTTATTGCTACAAATATAAACGCCTGTTCGTAGGTATGCAACCGAAAACCTGACAACTTCGAGGGTAAAACTAAATTATTCACTACCTTTGCGGTGTCCGGGGAGATTTTACCGACGGACGAACAGACCGGTGCCCGGCGAAAATCTGGCTGATTTATACCAAGCGGCGATCGGCAGTGAAATACGTATCATACTATGCGACTGCATAGCGTGGTGTCGTTAGCTGCCGCTTATGCCTTAGCCAGAGGGTTCGCCGGGAGTGTGCGATTGCCACGCTTTTTTTGTCCGTACGGGAAAATAATTACGTAAATACTGAAAAAATGCGGATTATAGAAATAAAATAGTAACTTTAAGGCAATCTGATATAGTAGTAAAGAGATGCGCAGGCGCGTTATAAATTGCATCAAATTATGAAAATCTCAAGCGATACGGAAAAATTAGGCTCGGTCGACAGTGAACTGGTAGAATCGAGCAAGAGGAAGTACGGCAGCATTACGGACATACCGCCCGCCCTCGCAGAATCACTGAAGAACGGGGACGTAGATGCTTTCGAAAAATTGTACAAGCATTTTTCGCGGCCGCTTTACGACTTCGTCAACAGGATGCTGAACGACGCGGCCGAGGCCGAGAATATCGTCCACGATACGTTCGAGTATATCCTGGTCAACCGGCATTACATAGACTTTTCGAGGGGTATCAAGGGGTATCTGTATAAGTGCACCAAGAACAAGGTGATCAACTACATAAAGCGCCGGAAGGCGCTGGAGCGGTATCAGGTCATGCCCGGCCTCGACCACGACAGCGAGCCGGCGCACGAGGAGGCGATCATTACCGAGGAGATAGCCCTAATCATCGAAATGGCGATCCTGAATATGCCGGAACGCCGCCGGCAGGTCGTAGAGATGTACCGCAAGGAGGGCAAATCGAACAAGGAGATAGCCATGGAACTCGGCATTAGCGAAGGGGCCGTGTCCCAGCATCTTGCGGCGGCCAAGAACGACCTCAGGAACATACTCCAGATCGTGGTCTTCTTCCTGATGGTATAAGCGGGCTTGGATTCTCTCTGAAATTAAATTTCACGCCGCTTGCGGCTTTTTCGCGACACGCATCCCATGGATGCCGTGGTGTTTTATTATGAAAACACCTCTGCGACCCGATTTGCCGGCGGCCACGGGCTGCCGGGGGTCGCTGAAGCGACCCCAATAATGCTATGCCTTCCAATGAATAAAAACATAGGGTGTTTTTGCGGATAATCTTAATCCGACAATTTGCGGCCGTGGCGGGGGAACTGGGAAAAAAACCCGGCCCGCCGGGTTTTGGGGGGGGGGTTGGGGGAGTCCGCGCCGGGGACCCAGGTGGGGGGG
>JAVBMR010000019.1:0-17804 GCA_031552235.1 Tidjanibacter sp.
CTCACCTCCGACTGCGTGATCTGGAAAGCCGCCACACCCGGCTTTATGAACCAGACGGGTGGCTACAACGGCTTCGCCATCGCCCGCCACAGCGGCCTGACCACCTACATCCCGCAGGCCGCCTTCCCGGGGCTGAATGCCGCATACCAAGGCCTGCAGTGGGCGCAGGCGACGCGGCAAGCCTCCGCTGAATAGAGTCCACCCAAATAACCGTAAGTCTCCGCTACATCACCAACAATTTCAGGTTCACTCATCTGTCGGCATCGATTTGCACGGCATGCAGTTTCGTTTATCGTTCAAATGCCGTTTTGCGCCGACTATGGAACGAAAATTGCATGACGGCATTATCATTAAAATATAGTCCAAAATTTTTTTAAAAAAGTAGACAAATGAGAACGATTAAAAATCTTAAGATCGGGATTTTGCTTTTGGCAGTTCCCCTCTCGGTCGCCTCCTGCTGCGACCAATCCAAACAATGCAAGCAGCCAGCACAAACGGCGACCGAAACCGCCTATGAATTCGTGAACGGTTACCCGACCGAGGCGACCATTCAAAAGGCGTATGACGATGCCGATTTGAACCGTGCTATCCAGACCTACCGTTTCTTCTATCCGACCGTATCCATTCTGGCTACATGGGACGGAAACATAGCAGCCGGCTGTGTCCCCAACCAGACGTTCGCCATTATGGATGGTGCGCCCGCACAAATTGTTTTTACGCCTAATTCCGATACGCGTTATGCGGGCCTGCCGCTCGACCTGAGCAACGGCCCCATCGTGATGGAGGTTCCCGCAGGCCCGATCATGTCGGCTGTGAACGACATGAACCAGCTGTGGATTATGGATATCGGCATGCCAGGCCCCGACAAAGGTAAAGGCGGCAAACACATCATCCTGCCGCCGAACTACATCGGCGAGGTTCCTTCAGGTTATTATGTGGGAAAATCGACTACCAACCAGGTGCTGGTGTTGCTGCGTGCCATCCCGGCCGACAACAACCCCGAAACGGGCGAAAAACTGATGCGCTCGGTCAAGGTATACCCGCTTGGTAAACAGGCCACGGAGCTTAACTGGATAAAGTTGAACGATAAACCGGGCGATTTTACGCCTGTCCGCTGGGAAAACAATATCGGCTATTGGGAGCGTCTCGCGAAATTCATCAACGACGAGCCTGCCAATCCCGAATACCGCACATGGTATGGCGAACTGGCCCAGTTGGGTATTGAAAAAGGGAAGCCGTTCAATCCCGACGCCCGCATGAAAGCTATTCTTGAAAAGGCTGCCGTAACGGCCAATGCCATCATGCGCGTACAGTCCTTCGCCGACCGTAGTCCCGACCGTATTGTGTGGAACGACCGCCAGTGGGAATGGGCCGTGCTTCGCTACGCAGGCGACGGGAAGTTCAATACCGAGAACTACGTCGACCTCTATGCACGCGAAAAATGGTTCTATCAGGCCCAAATCGAATCGCCGGCCATGTTCAACCGCGCCCCGGGTGCAGGTTCGCTCTACTGGCTTGGCCTGAAAGACAACACAGGGGCTTATCTCGACGGGTCGAAGACCTATAAACTGACCGTGCCTCAGCCCGTTCCTGGCAAACTGTTCTGGTCGGTAACCGTCTATGACAACGAAACCCGCAGTGAGATCGCCACAGAACAGAACAAAGCGGCCCTGCGTTCGATGTTCGAACTGAAAGACCAGAAAGGTGCTACTGTCGATTTGTATTTCGGCCCGAAAGCCCCGGCAGGCAAAGAGAATGTATGGATACAAACCCTGCCCAACAAGGGTTGGTTTACATACTTCCGCATCTACGGCCCCGAAGCTCCCGCATTCGACGGCAGTTGGAAGCCAGGCGACTTCGAGGAAGTGAAGTAACGCGCCGGAAAACAGCCCCGCCCTCTGCCGCTACGGCTTTCCGTCTCCGCGGTTTCGGGCGATAATCAGAACTCAAGCCTGACTGAAATTCATTTCGGTCAGGCTTTTTTAAAAGGATAAATTCATGAAAACGAGAAAATTACATATGGTGCTGCTTGCCGCATGCCTTGCGGTCCCCGGCGTGGCCCAGGAGCAGAAAAGCGGCGAACTCACACTGGAAGAGGTAACCAGGGAGAAACAAAATCCGATGAGCGGTTTCAAGAGCGTTTTCCTCCAAAATGTCACTGTGCCGGTGGGCGAGGGCAATGCCAATTCGCTTTCCGTCCAGCCTGTCATGCCGTTTACGGTGGGCAAGGTCAAAATCAATACCTACACGATCGTCCCCGTACAGTGGCTTCCGGCCATGCAGCCCGGCGGCGACAAGGCGGCCGGGCTTGGCAACGTCCTGTTCAACGCTTTCCTGCGCCCGGCCGCCAAGCCGAAAGGCCCTTGGGTGTGGGGCGTGGGCCCGACCATGCAGATACCCACGCGCACCGCACCGGAACTGGGCAGCAATCGCCTGAGCGTGGGGCCCGCGGCTTTGCTCTACTATAACGGGAGCGTTTTTTCCGGCGGCGTGGTGGCTCAGAATTTCTGGTCGTTGGGCGGTACGGGGATCAATAAGGTAAATATGTTCAGTGCGCAATACGTGGCCTATTATAACTTCCCGAAAGGTTGGTACCTGGAAAGCAACGCTACGGTGACGGCCAATTGGCTGGCCGCCGCAGACAACAAATGGATGGTTCCCCTTGGCGGAGGAATCGGCAAGACATTCAAAATGGGGCGGTTCTACTACAGCGCGTCGGCGCAGGGCTTCGGCAATGTTGTCCGCCCCGACGGCATAGGCAAATGGATGGCAATAGCCCAACTTCAGGTTATCTTTACCCAGTAGGGCGGCATTTTCAGCGAATTTTTCGTATCTTTCACAGCCTAAACCGATAAATCCGATGGCCATGAAGAGATTTTGCCTGACCTTACTGTTTGCGTTGTTCGCCATGCCTGCTTTCAGCCAGGTGAAACCCGATGCCGATAACAACCACGATATACGTTCGCTGCGCCCGTGGGGGCCGTACACCAAGCTCTACGCCGGGATATCCCACATCCCGGATATGCAGCGTGGGATGCGCTTCGATTTCTCGGTCATGCCGGGCTACTACCGCAACCGCCAGTTGGTGCCTCACGTACTTTTCGAGTCGTCCTACTACCCTTGGGAGATCAGCCCCGGGATGGAGCGCGTAACTTACCGATACGAGTTGGAATGGAAAGACCGTGTCTATGTCGATGTGACCTATCATATGCTTGACGATCAGCGGACTCTGGTCGAGATGCGGTGCGTGAATAATACCGACCTGAATCAGAACCTGGTGCTGAACAACATGGCCTATATCGCCTATCCGGAGGGTGAGCCTGCCGTGAAAGCGGAGGGTGCGGAGAAGCTCAGGTGGTACAACGCCGTGCATTACTCGGTTAACGAACCGGTGAATAAATCGCCGCAGTACGGCCTGGTCTACGACGGCTGGAGCCGCAACGAGGAACGTACGTCGCAGTCGCTCGACGGTTCCGTGCTTGCGAAAGACTTGGGTAAAGATAAGGGGCATCGGCTTGTGTATAAGGTAGATATCCCGAAGGGGCAGGAGAGCGGCACGATAGCGTTCCGCTATAAAATGCACAAGGGGGACAAGGTAACTTACAATGCGAAGGGCCTTGTCAACGGGCAAATTAACTTCGAGGGTACGGAAGATTTCGCTTTCCTCGAAGTGCCTTATAATGTGCCGTCGGACGGGAGATACACTTTCGAACTTGTTTCGGAAGGCGGCAAGGGGATGCAACTGGACGGATTCTTCGTGGGCCTCACGGACGATTTCGGGGCGCTCAGGGTCGTGCCGCGCGATATTCCGTTCGTGCCGGCTATAGAAAGGGGCAAAGATCGTCTGGACTTTATCCTGAAGTATGCCGATGTCGCGAACTATTACGGTGTCGCATGGAATTTCCGCATGTCGGAGATACGCGAGATACAGAACGGCGAATTGGAGTCGTTCCTGCGCCGTAAGGTGCACGACCATGTTTCCAGCACCCTGTGGGGCGACCGCCAGTGGCATTACACCAACGCTTTCCTGCGCCCGATAGTCCTTGCGCCGAAGTCCGAGGAGGTGCTTTACACGCTGCTTTCGACCGGGACGAAAGAACAGGTTGCCGCCGATATGCAGGCTTTCCACGCATCGCAGGAAACGTTCGTCGCGCAGGTGAAAAAGCCCGCCGACTCCAAGAATACCTACCTGCCCGAGGCTCAGGCGTATAAATTCGGTAACCAGTTGCTCCAGGCGGCAGTCCTGTCGAATATAGTCTACCCTGTCTACACCCAGCGTCAATTCATAAGGCACTTTACGCCGGGGAAGAACTGGAACAGTCTGTATACGTGGGATCTGGGATTTATTTCGCTGGGGCTTATAGACATCGACAAGACCAAGGCATACGAAACAGTGAAGGCCTACACGACGCCGGTTGGCAGCGAGTCGGCGTTCATACACCACGGCACACCGCTCCCGATCCAGATGTTCGCTTGCCTCGACCTGTGGAACAACGACCTGCCGAAGGATTCGCTGGCTGTGCTTTATCCGAGGCTGAAGCAGTTCTTCGATTACATGACAGGCAATGCGCCGGGATCATCTACGCGGATGAAAGGCTCGGGCTTGTTGCGGACGTGGGATTATTTCTACAACTCGGGCGGTTGGGACGACTATCCGCCACAGAAAGCCCGCAAGACCCGTGACGTCACTCCGGTCGTGACCTCGGCCTACTACCTGCGTGCCGCCAAGATATTGAGGCTGGCGGCCAAGGAGTTGGGCGTCAAGGCCGACATAAAATACTACGACGGCATTATCCGTAGCCTCGGCGACGCCCTGCAAAAATATTCGTGGGACGCCGATGCGGGCTACTTCAGCTACGTCATGCACGATGGAGACGGAAACCCAACAGGCATATACCGTTACGGCGACGGCACGAACTTCAACATGGGACTCGACGGCGTTTCGCCCCTCGCCTCGGGCATCTGCACCCCGGAGCAGACAGAAACCCTCGCCAAGCATATTTTCTCGTCCGAAGAAATGTGGACCAACGTCGGCATATCGACCGTAGACCAGTCGGCGCCTTATTACAGGGAGGACGGCTATTGGAACGGCGCCGTGTGGTTCCCGCACCAGTGGGTGATGTGGAAGGCGCTACTCGACAACGGTCGTGGCGAAGAGGCGTTCAGGGTCGCACAGACCGCACTGAAGACATGGGAAAAGGAGTGTGCCGCCAGTTACCACACGTTCGAACACTTCATCATCTCGTCCGAGCGCGGGGCCGGGTGGCACCAGTTCTCGGGGCTTTCATCGAACCTGCTGAATTGGTACGCAGCGTATTACAAGATTGGCAAGGTGTCCGCCGGCTTCGAGATATGGATCGACTACGACAGTTTCAACGGGGATTTCTCGGAGTACAGGGCCGACCTTTCGTTCGATGATGCCACGAAGCCGCACGAGCGCACGATGATCGTGATAATGAACCCGGCGCATGAATACGCCGTCAGTTTCAACGGCCGTTCCGTACCGGTGCGCTCGGCCTACCCGGGAATGCTGGAGATCACGCTTCCGGCGACCAATAGTGCCGGGAAACTGACAGTCGGCAGGCAGATCGTTTCGCGATACGAGTAGCTTGACTCGAATGTTTGGCACTGAAAATCCCCCCAGCCCTCCCTTTGAAAAAAATGGGGGGCTGGTAATCGGCCTATAAGGCCGATTACTCAATGGTTGTTCGGGATTATTATCCCTAACTCCCCCCCCCCCCCGCAGGGCGAGCGGAGCGAGCCACAGGGCCGCGCGTGGAGCGCGGCCGTTACAATATGCGCAATTTCCCGTACACAGGGTGTCTTTGAGTATAAGCACAAAAAACAAGGCCGCCGGGAATATTCCCGGCGGCCTTCGTATATCATAAGCCCGAGGCTTATTCGTTCATCGATTTGATCACGCTCTGGTTGATGGCTTTGAACTTGGCTTCGTCAACCTTAACGATCTTGCGGTCGTATGTGATAAGGCCGTTTACTTCAACCTCTACGTCTGTGGTCTGCGTGTAAACAGCTCCCGCGTAAGCGACCTTGATGAAGTCTTTCAGCATGTCGGCGTACCTTGAGTACTCGTCCATGAGCTCGGCGCTGTCTTTCTTAAGGCCAGAGTAGCCCCAGTTGTTCTTGCTGTCTACCCATGTGTGGCCTTCGAGCGCGTAACCGATACCGCCGTATTCGCCCAGCACGTTAACCTTCTCGCCATTAAAGAGCACCATGCGCGGGTTCGGGTATTCGTGTGTGTCGAGGATGTCGTCGGCGTTGGTATGGTTGCCGCCGCTCGCGGGGTTCACCAGGCGCGACGGGTCGTATGTTTTAGTCCATGCAGCAACCGGTTCTGTGTCGAACTGGCCCCATGCCTCGTTGAACGGAACCCAAACCACGATCGACGGGAACGACATGCAGAAGTCCATGATCTCTTTCCATTCTTTGTGGTAGATTGCTTCTCCCTCAGGAGTGCGGTCCGCGTCCTTGCCGCCCATGAAGGTGTTTTTGTCCCAGCGCGAATCCCTTTTGGAACTGCCGCTCGGCATGTCCTGCCATACGAGCATACCCATCTTGTCGCAGAGGTAGTACCAGCGTGCGCATTCGACCTTGACGTGCTTGCGGATCATGTTGTAGCCGAAGTCGAGGGTTTTCTGGATGTCGTATACGAGAGCTTCTTCTGTGGGCTGTGTGTAGAGCCCGTCGGGCCACCAGCCCTGGTCGAGCGGGCCGAACTGGAAGAGCGGCTTGTTGTTGATCTCCATGCGGTAGATGCCTTTCGCGTCGCGTTTTTTCGAGATCTTGCGCATTGCGGTGTAGGAACCCACTTCGTCCATTTTTTTGCCGGCGTTAACCACGGCGACTTTCATGTCGTAGAGGAAAGGGGAATCCGGCGACCAGAGTTTCGGATTGCGCACGCTGAGCAGCATTTCGCTGCCGGCAACGCCGCGGCCGAACGCTACGCGGTTTGCACCGTCCATGATCGACACTTCGACCATGTCGCCCGCTTTGGCGTTGTCCACGTCTACCGTAACGGCCCAACTGTTGGCGTCGAGGTTCGGGATGGTCTTGATGTTGGTAATGTGAGTTTTAGCTACGGGTTCCATCCATACTGTCTGCCAGATGCCGCTTACCGGTGTGTACCATATGCCGTGCGGGTTGTGTATCTGCTTGCCGCGGGCCTGATAGCCGCGGTCTGTCGGGTCCCAAACGCGTACTGTAAGTTTCTGGCTGCCTTTGGCATTGAGGAAAGGAGTGACGTTGAACCAGAACGGAACGTAGCCGTTGGTGTGCGTGCCGACGAACATGTCGTTCACGAACACGTCCGCTTTCCAGTCCACAGCTCCGAAGTGGAGGATCAGGTCTTTGCCGGCCCAGTTTTTAGGCAGGTCGAAAGAGGTGTTGTACCACAGTTCCTGGTTGTTGTTCACCATTTTCATTACGCCCGAGAGCGACGATTCCACTGCGAACGGAACGAGTATCTTGCCGTCGTAAGAGGTGGGTTCCACCTGGCCTTTTTCGCGGATGGCATAATCCCAGAGGCCGTTGAGGTTTTTCCACTCCGCACGGGTCATTTGCGGGCGCGGGTACTCGGGGAGTACGTTTTTGGGGTCGATCTTCTCCGCCCAAGGGGTTTTGATCTTGTCGCCTGCGGGCGCCCACTGGGCGCTTGCGTTAGCCGCGCCTACTACCGCGAAGGCGGCGAGCATAATGCCGAAAACTGTTTTTTTCATGTTCAAGATTAATTAATTGTTTAGGTGTATGTTGTTCGTTGGTTTTTAGTTCTTCTGTCCCGGATAGGGTACTACGAAACACCTTTCGGCCCATTCCTCGTAGGCTTTGGCCATTTCGGCGACTTTCTTCGGATGCTGGTCGGCCACGTCGCGCATCTCGGTGCGGTCGTCGTTAAGGTTGTATAGTTCCCATTTTGCCTGTATTCCGGGACCTACGATCTTCCAGCCGTCGCGAGAAAGGAAGGCCCGCTGGTTGAAATGCTCGAACCCGAGGTAATCGTGCCCCGGGCGGGAACCTTTCCTGAATACGGGCGCGAGGCTTTTGCCTTCCATGGGGATTATCACGTTGCCGTTGTACTCTTCCGGATAGTCGGCCTTGGCGAGGTCTACGCAGGTGGCCATGATGTCCATTACGTGCCCGGCGGAGGCGTTTATCGTTCCCTTGTACTTTTTCGCCATGCCTTTGGGCCAGTGCGCTATCATTGGTGTGCAGATGCCGCCCTCGTACTGCCTTGCTTTCCAGAAGCGGAAGGGCGTGTTGGCCACGTTGGCCCATTTCGCCCCTATCGAGGCGTAGGTGGTCTGCGGGCCGGGAAGCACCCTCTTGAGTTTAGGATATACGACTTGCTGCCCGTCGCGCGTCATGTCGCCGCGGTCGTTGTCCCCGGGCGTGTAGTTCTGGGCATCCTCGTTGCTGCAGCCGTTGTCGGACATGAAGACGATGAGCGTATTGTCGAGCATCCCGTTCCTGCGGAGCGATTCGATGACTTCCCCTATGCCCTTGTCCATACGGTCTACCATCGCGGCGTGTACCGCCATCGCACGTGCGTCCCACTCTTGGGTAGGGTTGTCCTCCCATTTGTCGTCGAACTGGCGCGGGCTCAGGTAGTCGCCTTGCCCGGGGAATATCCCCCGTTTCTTCATGCGTTCATAACGCTTGTTGCGTACTTCTTCCCAGCCGCCTTTGTAGGCGTCCTCATATTTGGCGATGTCTTCCGGCAGCGCGTGCAACGGCCAGTGGGGGGCGGTGTAGGATAGGTACATGAAGAACGGCTTGCCCGATTTGGCGTAGCGGTCTATGTATGTAGCCGCGGAGTCGGACAGCGCATTTGTTATATAATAGTCCTTTGGGACTTCGCGCACGGGTTCTTCTCCACTGACGAGGCTGAAGGGGTCGAAATAGTCCACGACGCCGTATATCGTTCCGTAGAAATCACGGAATCCCCTGTGGGTTGGGTAGTTGGCTTTGTCGGCAAATTCGGGGTAGTATACCTGGTGGGCGAGCCACTTGCGCTGGTCGGGCTTGAGGGGCGTTTCCGCTACGTGCCATTTGCCTATCATCCCAGTGTTGTATCCGGCCCCGTCGAGAACTTCCGCGATGGTCACGGCGTTGTGCGAAAGCGTGCCTTCGTATCCGCGAAGGTGGTCGTTAAAGGTCATGCGCCCGATGCCGGCCTGGTGTTGGTATAGTCCCGTGAGCAACGAGGCGCGTGTGGGGCAGCTGCGGCTGGTGTTGTAGAACGATGTGAAGCGCATACCGTTTTCGGCGAGCGCGTCGAGGTTCGGGGTGTCGATCTCGCCGCCGTAACAGCCCATGTCGGAGTACCCGAGGTCGTCGGCGAGGATCACAAGGATGTTCGGACGGTCGGCCGCCTTCGTTTCTCCGCAAGATGACAAAATTCCCAATGCCCCGAGAAGCGAACAGGGTAAAATTGATTGCCCGATTGTCATGTTTGTTATGTTTTAGTTGAAATGCCGCATATTGCGCACAGGTCTTTATAGGTTGTTTATACCTGACTGTCAGTGTATTGCCTGTTCAGTGTTATATATTTCACGCAATAGATCATACAAAGATATAAGTAAAAACCATTATTCCCAAGACTTTTTGCAAAAAGATCATAATATGTCTTTGTGAACATATTTTTTTATTTTGGTTAATTTGTTCTTCTTTGGCGGGCAAGTGAAATGTCATGTTGCTTGGGAGATATGTTCGTTTACGGGAATAAAAATTGGTATAAAATGGTCAAAAAGAAAATATAATGTCCCCGGGACTCTTGGAGTTCGCATTTTATTCGCTACCTTGCATGTCGCTAATCCATAAGGCAAAACGGAGGTGTGGCGGACTGTCCGCCGCGCCTTGAAATTAAACCGCAATAAACTTGAATCGGAGAATTGTCATTCTGATATCGTTGCTTTGCATCTTGTTCCACGCCTGTTCCACGGGCGACGGAGATATCCCTACATATATAGTCGAACGCGGTAATTTCCAGCATGTTCTGCGTGTGGACGGGGTGGTCGAGCCTGTAAAGGTGACGACGGTTGCCTGTCCGCAGCGTGTCGAGGGGCTTATTACTTTTCTTGTGGACGAAGGCACGTGGGTGGAAGAAGGCGATACGCTTTGCGTGTTGGAGTCGGTCGGCCTGCAGTCCGAATATGAAAACGGGCTTCTGATTTTGCAGCAATACGAGATGGAGCTTGTCAAACTCCTGGCCTCGAATAAAATGAATAATGCGCTGCTTGAGTCCCAGTTCCTTACCAACGAGGCCGAAAACAAAATAGCCAGCCTGGACTCGCTTCAGTTGAAGTACATGCCGCCCGCCCAACGGAAGATCCGGGAGCTTGAATTGGAGGTGGTCGCGCTGCAAAGGAAGAAGCTCGAACAAAAACTGAAGGTTACCCCTGTCATCCAAAGGACCGAGGTAAGCAGGTTGAATGCCCAGATACAATACATAAAAAGGCATTTGGAGGAAGGGGAGGAGATGTTGGCGAGCCTGACGATCCTTGCTCCCAGGAAAGGGCTGGCGATGAGGGCCGAATCCGTGTTCTCTTCGGAGAAGCTCAAAGTCGGGGATAACGTATGGAACGGCCTGTCCGTGATCATAATGCCCGACATGGAAAAGATGAAAGTGAAGATATTCGCGCCTGAAAGCGACTTTAACGCCATTAACGAAAAAGATTCCGTGACATATATTTTCGACGCTATGCCGGACAGCAGGGCGTTCGGCAGGATCACAAAAAAGAGCAAGACATGGAAGCCAATAGCACGGGGCTCGAATGTGAAGGTCTACGATATCGAGGCTTCGCTCGACAGCCTGACGGCCATGCCCGACCCGGGTTTCACGGTCACATGCAACATATTGCTGCGGGAGTTGAAAGATACCGTGTTCATTCCGCAGATCGCCCTGTTCAGCGAGGACAGCATCAAGGCGGTTTATGTCAAAGATAAAAAAGGGTTCGAGATGCGCCAGGTCGTTACGGGGCTTTCGTCCAATAAAGAGGTCGTGATCGCCGCCGGACTGTCGGGCGGCGAGGAGATAGCGTTCATCCGGCCGAAAGAGTCGCAGGTGACCGACCGCGTCCTCCTTCCGGACTCTGTCGTGCGGAAGTACGAGAAAGGCGTGGGCGACAGCGCCGCGCAACAGGAAAAGAAAGACAGTATCAAAAGCGGTAACGGCGGTGTAAACGGCGGCCACGGCAACGGCCGGGGTGGCGACGGAAGCGCCGCAGTCGGCGGCCGGGACTCCGGCTCCGGCAACGCTAACACCGGCAACACGGGCGGTAGAACCGGTGGCGGGCCGGACGGTGGCACTAACGGCGGCGCGAGAGGAAACAGGAGCAATGCGAACAGAACGATAAACAACTAAATAAACTACCATGCACTCAAAGTGTATGGGTTTGGAGAGAGGAATAGATTTCTATTCCCGAGTCGCCTTGCGACTCGCATCGCCGCTCCTTGGGGCGGAGGGCGGCGATGAAAAAAAAGGCCTGGTACAGAAAACAGAAAACTATAGAAACTGAAAGTAGCCGCAATCAAATTGCGGGTCTTTAACCATTAATTGAACAATAAATAGAGGGGCATGCGTAAATTTTATACAGGGAAAGCCGGGAGCTTATTCGTAATGCTGTCGCTGGTGCTGGCACTGGCCGCCTGCAAGGATAAGAACGAAAAGGTGGTGCCGTATTCGAAGGTACAGCAAGGGACGTTTTACATAGACCTTTACGAAGAGGGGCAGATAGACGCGGTCAACGCGATAACCATCTCGTCGCCGCAAATCCAGTACCGATATATAAACGGCAACCTCAAGATATCGCATATGATCGGCGACGGCGCCGAAGTGCAGGCCGGCGATACCGTGATCGTGTTCGACCCCTCTGGCGTCGAGAAATCGATCCGCGATTATCAGGAGCGCCTCCAGCTGAACCTTGCCGAACTCGAAAAACTCATCGCGCAGCAGGAGTCGGAGATGGAAGAGATGACCGCCGACCTTAGGATAGCCGAAATATCGCACGAAATCGCGAAGATCAGGGGCGAGCAGGCCGGGTACGAGTCGAAGGTAAGGCAGGAAGAGATAAAGATCGCGCTCGAAAAGGCCGACATATCGCTCAAAAGGTCGAGGGAGCAGGTCGAGAACCAGCGCAAGATACAGAAGGAAGACCTGAAGCAGAAGAACGTCCAGATCGAAGAGTCGAAGGAATACCTCGCGCAGGCGAAGCAATCGCTGGAAATGCTTTATGTCGTGACGCCGTCGCCGGGACTCGTGATCATCGAGAACAACTGGAGTACCGGGGCCAAATACCAGATAGGCGACCAGACATGGGGAGGAGTGCCGTTGATGAAACTGCCCGACCTTTCGAAACTCAAGGCCACCGTGAACATCAACGAAGTGGACATCGCCAAGATACAAAAAGGGCTTGAGGTCGAGATAAGGCCCGACGCATTCTCTGAAAGCATGTTCAAGGGACATGTTACCAGCGTGGCGAACCTTGCGGTGGATAAGTCGAGGACCAATAAGGCGAAGGTGTTCCCGGTGGTGATAACGCTGGACGAAACGGACAAGAGGCTGTCGCCGGGAAACACGGTAAGCTGCCGCATACTGATAGACAAGCTCGACGACGTGCTGTTCATCCCCGCCGAAGCGCTTATGACCGAAGCCGGCGTGAACTTCGTATACCGCAAACGCGCCTCCGGATACGAAAGGGTGGATGTCGAGATCGGACAGCGCAATAATGATTACGTCGTTATTACCGACGGGCTGTCGGAAAAGGACGAGGTGGCGCTTACAGACCCGTTCGCGGCGGAAGAAACGCCGGAAGAGGAACAAAAACCACAGGAAGCATAGGCCATGAAAAGGATATTCGTTCATAAGGTTGCGTTATTCTGCGTCGTCGCGGCGTTTTATGCCTGCGGGGGCGCGGGCGAGAAAGGCGAGGCCGAAAACGCTACGGGAGAAACCATAATAGAAACCGGCTTCCTGGTGGCCGTGAACTCGCAGTCGTTCATCATGCCGCGCCTTGGCCGGTGGAGCAGCCTGAAGATCACGGGGCTTATCGAACACGGGACTGTCGTGAGCGAAGGCGACTCGGTGCTGCAGCTCGACCCTACCGATATATTGAAATACATCTCCGATCAGGAAGCGGACCTGGATGCACAGCTCGGGGCGTTGGAGAAACTCAAACTGAACCAGGCCAACAGCCGGAGTTCGCGCGAAGCCACGCGCAAGAGCCAGTTGGCTTCGTTCGAGCTTAAAAAAATGGAATACGAGGCTTCGCGCTTCGAATCGGAACGCACGAGGCGCATCAAGGAACTCGAATTCCAGCAGGCCGAGATCGACCTCAAGAAGCAGATGCGGAAGATCGAGCTGAGCAGGATAATAGACGATATAGACCTCAAGCGGCAGCAGGTCAGGATAGAACGCACGAAAGAGGAGATAGCCGAAACGACCGCGCTGCTCGACCAGCTCACTTTCCGCACGCCTATACCCGGAGTGTTCCAGATAGAGTACAACAGGAGGAACCGCTCGCTGGTGAAGGTCGGCGACCAGGTCTATTCGGGAAACCGGATAGGCGTCGTGCCCGACCTGCGCTGGATGAAAGTCGAAACGTTCGTCAACGAGATAGACTACCTGAAGCTGCATGTGGGGCAGAAGGTCGCTGTGAGGCTCGACGCCATGAACGATGTGGTGTTCGACGGCGAGGTGTCGTACCTCGGCAAACTGTGCCGCCAGAAACCCGGGTCGGACCTCAAACAGATGGTGTTCGACGTGGAAGTGAAGCTGTTGGTGTCGGACGAGAGGCTGAAGCCCGGCATGACAGTGAGTTGTGAATTCTTATAGCAGGGAAGTATGCAGTATTCGGAAAATATAACGCTTGCGGTACGCGCGCTCGCAGACCATAAAATGCGGTCGTTCCTGACCATGCTCGGCATTATTTTCGGGGTGGCCTCGGTGATCGCCATGCTCTCGATAGGCGAGGGGGCCAAGCGCGAGGCCATTGCAAAATACCAGGATCTGGGGGTGAACAACATCATCGTGCGGGAGAAAAGCCTGTCGGACGCCGAATTGGAAGAGGTGAGGGCGAGGTTCTCGCCGGGACTTTCGCTGAACGACGCCGCGGTTATAAAGGATGTGGTGCCGGGAGTGGATAAAGTGGCGGCGCAGGCCGAGTTCAGCTCCGAGGTCAAGTATACGGATAAGTCGGTGAAATCGACCGTGATAGGCGTTACGGCCGACTTCCTGCCCATGATGAACTTCAAGGTGGGGAAAGGCGAACTTATCTCTCAGCGCCAGTATGACGAAAGGCTCAAGGTTTGCGTCATAGGGGTTGGTGTAGCCAACGCGCTTTCGCCGGGCGAAGACCTCGTAGGCAAGATGGTAAAGATAGAAGACCAGTGGCTCGAAGTGGTCGGGATACTGCAGTCGAAGGCGCTGTTCACGGAAACGGTGGGCGAATTGGCCGCGCGCGACATGAACACCGACGTCTATGTGCCGCTGACTACATACCTCAACCGCTTCCAGCCCGACAACGCCCTCAAAAGCCAGATACAGCAGATAACGGTGCAGATGGAAGGGTCGGGCAAGCTGCTCGAAAGCTCGAAGCTCATAGACGAGATACTCAAGCGCCACCACTGGAAGCAGGAGGACTACAATATAGTCATCCCATACGAATTGCTTAAACAGGAGGAAAAGGAACGCCAGATATTCAACCTGCTGCTCGGCGCCATTGCCGCCATTTCGTTGATCGTGGGCGGTATCGGCATCATGAACATCATGTTGGCGACCGTCACGGAGCGTACACGCGAGATCGGTATCCGCCGCGCCATCGGCGCACGCAAAGCCGATATCATGAGCCAGTTCGTCACGGAAGCGGTCGTGATAAGCATCGTCGGGGGGCTGATAGGCGTCATACTCGGGCTGACGCTCTCGCTGGTCGTGTCGTCGTTCACCGACGTGAGTACCTACATAAGGGCTTACTCCATAATCATCGCATTTACGTTCTCGGTCATCGTCGGCATCAGCTTCGGATGGCTCCCGGCCAAGAACGCCGCAAACCTCAAACCCGTAGACTCGATACGTTACGAATAAACCCCGGAGGATATGCTGATCGAAATAAAAAATATGACAAAGGATTATTCCCTCGGGAATAATATAGTGGTGCCGGCGCTCAAGGGTATAAACCTGACCATAGACAAGAACGAGTACGTGGCCATAATGGGGCCCTCCGGCTCGGGCAAGTCGACGCTGATGAATGTCCTCGGATGCCTCGACACGCCCACGAGCGGGAACTATTATTTCCGGAATACCGATGTGAGCGTGTTCAACGACGACGAGCTCTCGACCATGCGCAACAAGGAGATAGGGTTCATATTCCAGAACTTCAACCTGCTGCCCAAGCTCAACGCGCTGCAGAACGTGGAGCTTCCGCTGGTGTACGCCGGGGTTTCGCCCCAGGAACGCCGCGAACGCGCTAAACAGGCGCTTGAAAGGGTAAAGCTCGCCGACCGAATGGACCACAAGCCCAGTGAGTTGAGCGGCGGCCAGCGGCAGAGGGTGGCCGTAGCGCGCGCGCTTGTGACCAACCCGGGGATACTCCTTGCCGACGAACCCACCGGCGCCCTCGACTCGAAGACGGGCGAGGAGATGATGCGCCTGTTCCACGACCTCCACAGCGAGGGAAACACCATAATCGTCATCACGCACGAGCAGGATATCGCCAACTACGCCAACCGTACCATTTTTATAAAGGACGGGCTGATATCCTCGGATACGATCAACCCCAACCCCACGATAGCGAAATAGAGACAAATATGAAAAAGATAATTACAGCAGCGCTTTTTGCCGTTTCATGCGCGGCCGTTTCGGGGCAGGAGGTCTACCACCTCTCGCTCGACCGAAGCATCGACATCGCCAAAGAGCAGAGTTACAGGATGCAGAACCTAAGGTATACGCTCGACATAGCCACCCAAAATTTTAAAGTGGCGGTGGCCAACCAGAGATTGAGTGTGAATATGGACCTGACATTGCCGAACTATTATCAGGGTGTCGGAAGTACCACCGATGAGAATGGTATCAAGAGGAACTATACTACGGAAACCCTCAGGCTCGGAGGAAACCTGACTGTCAACCAACCCCTGCCGACTAACGGTAGGATATATGCCGATGCGAATTACAGTAATGTGAATAACTATAATTCGGATATACGCGACGGGGATATGGGCTTTGGGATCGGCTTGGTGCAGCCTCTCGACGCGATATATGGTTTTAACGCTTCGAGGGCGGCTATTATACGCGCGAAACTGGATTACGAGCAGGCGACCAAACAATATAAAAGGGAAGAACTCGACCTTAATTACGCTGTGAGCCAGTCGTATTACCGTATGCTACTGCTTCAGAAAAGGATGGAAATAGCCAAGCTCGACCTGGAGCGCCAACGCGAAGCCTCCAATATATCGCAGCAGAAATACAGCGCCGGGCTTATCCGTGAGGTCGACGCGCTCCAGATGGAGGTCGATCTCGCAAGCGCCGAAAGCAGTTACGATCAGTCGGTGCTTAATATATACGAACAGACCAACTCGTTTAAAGACCTGCTCGGGCTAAACGCACAAGACAGCATTGTCCTTGTGAGCGACCTTTCATACGAGGTGGTCGGGATAGATCCAGAACAGGCGGTGCAGTTGGCACTGAGAAACAGGCTCGAAGTGCGGGAGCAGGAGATAAATGTCGAACAACAGCGCCTGAACCTCAAACAGCAAAAAGCCGCCGGGTTGCCAACCGCCAACCTGACAGCCTATTACGGGAAAGCGGGAACCAATAAATATCTTCTCGGCCTGCCTTTCTCAGACGCTTTCTCAGACCTGTACGACAATATGCTGGACAGGCAGACATACCGTGTCGGTTTTGTTGTCGGGATACCCATTATCGACTGGGGGAAAAACAGGGCACGCGTGAAGATTAGCCAGGCGAGACTGGAACAATCGCTTTTGAGGCAGGATCAAACCGAACGCGAGATCGAAAGCCAGGTACGCAGCCTCGTTTCCAGCATCAGCAGTAACCTGCGGCGTTTGCAGATACTCGAAAAGAGCGTAACCGTGGCCGAAAAGAGTTTCGATATTACACTCAAACGGTTCTCCGACGGCGATATCGACAGCCAGGCCCTGGCGCTGGAGCGTAACCGACTCAATAACGCGTACACGTCGCATCTGGACGCGTTCATCAGCTACCAATTGTCGATTACCGACCTTACGCGCCAGACGTTCTATGACTTCAAGGCCGGGCGGCCGATAGAGTAGGGTGTCGAGGCCGGGTGGACAGCCCATCGCCTGCCATGTTGAAAACGAAAACAGGCCACGGAATATCCGTGGCCTGTTTATTAAGTCGGGGTGACAAGATTCGAACGTACTACTATGTCCTATTATTTGCTCCTAATCCGTCTTAATTAAAATTTGCATATATCAAATAAATCAGACTGTTACAAAATGATTAGGATAATTTAGGATTGTTTGATAATCTTTGGTATTTGTTTTATCTTTGAAAACGCAGAGAAAAACGCAGAGAAAGATATGACCTCGAAAACCACTTCAAAGACTCCTGCCCGTAAGATAAATTCGCCGTTGGAACTTGTATATAACAAGGGCAATATCGTTGCTCAATATACATTGGATTTCCCAACTTATTCTGCACAAAAAGTTAAGCACTTTTTGCGTTTAGTTTCCAGAACTCGTCGATAGTCATATTGTTCAGCGCTTTATGGCGTCTGATCTTATTATACCAGATTTCGATATATTCAAAGACTTCC